>JBGUZU010000001.1:0-6043 GCA_045223915.1 Endomicrobiaceae bacterium
CAAAGATTTGAGCCACGTAATCGGTGGATTCTGCTTCGCAGCATCTAAAGATGACAATCCTAACGGATTCATCATTTACTTAGATGATATCATTTATGAATAATTGATATTTTTTTGGGGCGGGGTTTTTGCCCTGCCCCGAATGTTAAAAGAAAATGAACAAAAACGGAAAAATTTTATCTTTAATAACCATATTGTTAAGTTGTTTTATTTGTGCATGTGTTCCTTCAACGGCGGTAAATGGCGGTGCGGGCGCAGATACAAATAAGACTGCTGAAACGGCGAATGCTTTTGAACCGTTTTATGTATATGAAGATTTTATGTCACCGAAAAATCATTATGCTCCTTCCGGTTGGATGGGAGATGTTGCAAATTTAGAGTTGGATCAGTCTTGCAGTCAGGGTATGCACGATGGTAAAACTTGTATAAAAATGAGATATAATGCCGAAGGTTTAAAACAGTGGGCTGGAATTTATTGGCAACATCCGGCAAACAATTGGGGAGATAAAAAGGGCGGGTATAATATAACCGGGGCAACCAAGTTAACTTTTTGGGCAAGAGGAGCAAACGGTTATGAAATTATATCCGAAGTTAAAATAGGCGGAATTTCGGGTGACTATAGCGATACCGATGTAGCTTGGCTTAAAACTATAAAATTGACAGGCAGTTGGAAAAAATATACTATAGATTTATCTAAATCGGATTTGAGTTCTATTTCAGGCGGTTTTTGTATAGTTTTTTCTAAAAAAGATAATCCTAAAGGATGTACTGTTTTCTTGGATGATATAAGATATGAATAAAAGACTTATTAAATTATTATCATTTTGCTTGTTGTGCATGATATGTTTTGCTTCATGTGAAAGATATCCCGTTAGAGCATTATTAGGTATTCCGGATCCGATCGATTCATGGCCTGATATTTGGTATATTTACGATGATGAAATAAATACAAAAGGTTCATTGGAACCCAAAAGATGGGAAGATGATCCTTCCTGTGCAGATTGGCATAAAGTAAAACTTGATTTTGCATGTACCTATCAACCTAAATGCGGAAGACAATGCGTACAATTTACTTGGGTTGGAAATGCTGCCGATCCGGATAAGAGCTTTTTCGGGTTCGGTTTAATGGCAAGAGAGCAGGTAGGCGGCGTTGTTGATTTATCAAAAAGCGGTTATGTTTATATGAAGTTTTGGATAAGAGGAAGATTGTATCAAGGTTGTAAATTTAGAATAGAAATTCCTAAAAAAGGTGGCGGAAGTTGGGCTTATGTAGAAATGTCCGATTCTGATGTTACTTCAAATTGGCAGGAAGTTTCTATTCAGTTAACTAATATTCAAGATATGAATCAAATAGAGTATGATTTATCTATGGCCTTGATAGCTGATGGTGTAACAAACGGCGGAACAGTTTATTTGGATGATATAAGGTTTACTAAAGAATAATTATGATTAAAAAATTTATTGTAATCATCATTTCGGTTATGTTGTTGAATTGTGCAAATGTAAGTGCATGTACATTGACTTGTGATTTTTCGGAATATACGGCAATGAATGCTGCACTTCGTTCTGCCGCAATGCCGGGTTGGGGACAAGGTTGGAACGGACAGAAAACAAAAGCTTGGATAGTTTTCGGTGTTTTTGCCGTTTCTGTTTTCGGAACATTTTATTATCTTTCAAAATCAGAAAGTGATCATCGTAAATACAGACATTTAGGTTCAAGAGAATCTTCTTACTATGATGACTATGAAAAAGATTTAAATACTTCAAGAATTTTTGGCGGAGTTGCTGTTGTAACGTGGATATTTGCCGTAGTAGATGCGTATTTGGTTGCAAACAGAGAATCCAAAAAATATGCTTTTGAAAAATTTAATATTGATACTTATGGAAAAGATGGCGTAATGGTAAGATACAGAACCAGATTTTCTATTTAATTTGGAAGAAAAGATATGAAAAAAATATTATTATTATCATTGTTCGTTTGTTTGATAGCCTGTTTTGGTGCATGCACCAAAAGAGGTAAATTATTGAATAATGCCATGATTTTGCGAATAGAACCGGCCGAATATTTTACAGTGGGAATAGGTGATAACTACGAGTTGGAAGCAATTGTAAAAGATGCAAAAATGAGAAGTGTTGATGAGCCTGTAAGATGGTCTGTTTCTCCTTCGGAATTAGGTTCGTTTAGTTCTGTCAGTTCCAAAAAAACTGTTTTTACGGGTGAAACAAGCGGTGACGGAACGATAACTTTATCTTGCCAGGGAATGACGTTTACGGTGAATGTTACCGTCAGTTAGTTTTTGCTTTTAATAAATGATATAATATAGACACAATCTCTTTTTAAGAGATAGTGTCTTTTTTTAAATTATGAAAAAAATATTTTTTTTAATTGTATCAATTATTTTTGTTTTTTCTACAGCTTATGGTATAGACATAGTTGATAAGTCTTACCGAGAGCAATTTTCTACGGATAGTCTGAATAAAGATTTTTATAAACATCAAATGAGAACCGTAAGTTTTTATGACAGACAAACTTCTTCGGTGAACGGACTTGTAGAAAGTTTCAGGGGAACTTCTCATTATTCCTATGATTTATTTACAAGATCATTTATTATCGGTTCAAAAGGTGTACTTGATGCTCAAGCATTTATTTATGACAGTTCAATAGCATCATTAAGTTATATTTTATCCGGACAATATAAAAAAGCGGAAAAATTGTTTACACTTTTTAAAAGAGAATTTTATGCTTCAAAAGGTGACTATTACGGATTATGTAATGCTTACAGAACCGATATGCAAAGAACAAGATGGGGACTAAAACCCGGTATAGACGGAAACAGAGTTCATTTAGGCCCTAATATGTGGATTGCAATTGCAATGTTACAGTATACGGCAATAACAGGTAAAACGGATTATATTCCGTTTTTAATAAGTATGGTTAAATGGGCAAGAGAGATAAGACATTATGAATTTCCTAACAATAAAAAAGGTGCTCCGAGTATGGGGTACGGTTGGCAACCGCCCGATTGGTCTACCGTATATTCTACCGAAAATGTTATAGATTATTATGCCGTGTTAAGAATGTTAAAATACATCTATAAGAATTCAAATAAAAATGTTGCTTCTTATTTTGAAAAAGCAAATTACGGATTAAAAGATATTAATGAAGAAATGACAAATATTGAAAGGTGGCTTACAAAACTTATTCTCGATAAGAACAAAGGTACTTTTAATATGGGTTACAATTCCAACGGAATAGACAGAACGGATGCTTTAGATACAGTATCATGGACAATTCCTGCAGTTACTCCCAAAAGATTGGAAGAGTTGGGAATAGATCCTTTTGAAATGATGCAATTTGCCGACGATAATTACTTGGTTACTGATACAATAAATGATGTTGAAATAAAAGGTTATGATTTTACGAATCAGCAGGGAAGAAGAAAAAATTACAGAATGGTATGGTTTGAAGGAACAGGTTTTCATATAACGGCCTTACAAACTATGGCTCAATATGCATTAAAACAAGGCAGAAGGGGTTTGGCTAAACAATATAAAGATCAAGCAATAGAAATTTTAAGCAATATGGAGAAAGCTTCAAACTTAATAAATTTAATAGATAAATCGTTACCGTATACATCCAAAAAACCTACGGATAAACAAATATTTACGACTTTTGCCAATGAGTGGGAAATTCCCAGAGGTAAAGACGGAAGTTGGGTATCATCGTCATCGTCGACAGGTTGGTATTTGATAGCAACATCGGCATTTAATCCGTTGGATTTTGATGTTAAAAATGTAAATTATAAACTTTTTAATAATTAATTTCGGAAGGGAAAGTATGTTAGAAAAATTTTTGAAGATGAAACAAAACAACGAAAAAATCGTAATGGTAACATGTTACGATGCTACTATGGCAAAAATTATGTCTAACTCAAATGTGGATATGTTTTTGGTTGGCGATTCGGTAGGTATGACAAAACTCGGTTACGAAAATACATTGTCCGTTACGATGGATGATATGATACATCATACAAAAGCTACGGCAAGAGGAACAAATAAAGAAAAAGTTGTTGTTGTTGCCGATATGCCTTACAAGTCTTATGAAGATAACCCGAAATTGGCAGCGGAAAATGCAAAGAAACTTATTGATGCCGGTGCCGATATGGTAAAACTTGAAGGCGGTTTGGAAATAATAGATTCGATAAAAGCTATTATAAATGAAGGTATAGAAATTGTCGGACATTTAGGTCTTATGCCTCAATCTATAGAAAAGATGGGCGGATACAAGGTTCAATGCAGAGATGAAGAGTCTCAAAAAAAATTGTTGGAAGATTCTTTGTTGTTGCAAAAAGCCGGTGTATCTATGATAGTATTTGAGGGTATTCCCGAAGCAATAGCAAAAACAGTTACCGAAAAATTGGATATTCCCACAATAGGTATAGGAGCCGGAAGGTATTGCGACGGACAAGTTTTGGTAAGTGACGATTTGTTGGGAATGTTTACGGATTTTACACCAAAGTTTGTAAAAAAATATGCAAACTTGGCACAAGTTATACAAGAAGCAACAGCTCAATACAGTAAAGAAGTTAAAGAAGGAAAATTTCCGCAAGAGGTAAATACATACAAATGAAAATTATAAGAAAACCGGAAGAATTACAAAAAGCAATTGAAGGATTAAAGAAAAAAGGTAAAACGGTAGGGCTTGTTCCTACAATGGGAGCATTACATGCCGGACACATTTCCTTAATGAAAAAGTCCGTATCACAAAACGATGTTACGGTTGTATCTGTATATGTTAACCCTATACAGTTCGGACCTAACGAAGATTATGAAAGGTATCCGAGACCTGTAGAGCATGATATTAAAGTATGTAAAGATAACAAAGTTGATTTCTTATTCTTACCTACAAACAAAACATTGTATAACGACAACTTTTCAACATATATATACAATAACAAATTGGCAAAAATAATGTGCGGTGTTACAAGACCAATACATTTCCAAGGTGTTTGTACGGTAGTATCGAAACTTTTTAATATTGCTATGCCTACAAAAGCATATTTCGGTTTGAAAGATTATCAGCAATATGTAATAGTTAAACAAATGGCAAAAGATTTGAACTTCAATATAAAAGTTATAGGTTGCCCTATAGTAAGAGAAAAGTCGGGTATTGCAATGTCGAGCAGAAATACGTATTTATCCGAAAAAGCAAAACAAGATGCCTGTGGAATATACAAATCTTTATGTTTGGCAAAAAAACAATTTGCAGAAGGTAAAAAATTAAAAGATATAAAAAAGAATATTGAAAAAAATATTTTGGCTATACCGACAAGCAAAATAGATTATGTGGAATTAAGGAATTCCGAAAATTTAAATGAAGTAACAGACAAAGATAAATCTATAGTAATAGCTGTTGCCGTTAAAGTTGCAAATGTAAGATTAATAGATAATATAGTTTGTAAAAAATAAAATTTCTCTTGGGGGAAAAATGACAATCAAAAGAAGACAGTATATTGTTAAGCCGAAATTGCAAATAAAATATTTGCTCATTTTGGCAGCTGTTATTATTGTTTCATCAATATTGATTTATTATATGTTTTTAGATTCGTTATTGAATTCTCCCGGAATGGATCAGCTAAGTGCAGGAGCTGTTAAAAACTTTGTAAGGTCATACACAAGCGGTTTCTTTTGGGCAATACTTGGCTTTATGGCTATTGTTTTGATAGAAAGTATATTTTATTTTCATAGACTTATAGGTCCTATATTTTTCTTTGAAAAAGTTATGGCAAGATTAAAAAACGGTGATTTTTCCGTTATTGTTCATCACAGACATAAAGATGAAACAATAGAACTTGCAACAAGTATGAACGAAGCAATTTCAAATGTTAGAACAGCAGTATCCGAAGACAGAAAAAAAATAGACGCAATAAAAGTTGCAATAGACAGCGGTGATAAAGATAAAGCTAAACATTTGCTTAGCGAACTTACACAATGGTTTAAAATAGAACAAAAATAAAATGATAAAAACAGATTATTTGGTTAT
>JBGUZU010000002.1:0-115650 GCA_045223915.1 Endomicrobiaceae bacterium
CCTTAAGATTTTAGGTTAGAATGAAGAAACTCAGGAATGAAGTGTATATGGATCCCGTAAGGGCATACTCGATTTCCTGAGTTTCAATATTATAGCCAAAATATTAAGGTCGCTATAATTTTTTTAAATTTATACGTTAATAGTTTTAGACGCTTCGTATAAAAACTTGTGCATTTCAACTAATGCAAGAGTATCCTGTTCGCAATATTTTAAAAGGTTTTGTTTTGTCTCTTTTACTTTTTCGTCGTCGTATAAACCCATAGCCATATATGCAAAAGCAGACAATGCAACATCCCCTTCACCTATTTCCAATTCGTTATAATTCATTTTCGGTATCATTACAGGCAAAACTTTTTTTATTGATGTTCTGCCGTGAAACCGTTTATCATAATAGTTTGTTCTGAGTATTTCTTCAAAATCCACAATTCTGTCAGTTATTGCTCTTAATTGTTCGGCAAGTTCCGGATAAAGTAAAGCAAGTTTTTCTATTATTTGTTTTTCTGCGGACGAATAAGTAATAATACTGCCCTGAGTTCCCAATATTTCTATAAGTTTTTTAGCAATTTGTTTTCTGCAATCTTGAGTATGATCGGCAATATATTCGAAGTGGTCGACAATATGTTCAACTTTATCGCATTTATGTATTGAATATTGTGTTAAAACCTGAGTATGCGGAGCAATATTGTTATATAACGGATATATTGTCATAACAGATTCAAAATCCAAATAATAACACGGAAACACTATTTTTTCAAGTTCCGTTTTTAAATCGGGACTTACATATATTTTATCGTTAATAACACAATCTTTTACAACTTTCTGCATTTGTGTTAGTTCTATATCTTCAGGTAAATTTTTGATATCGTATATTTTATTTTCGCACAATTTATTAAAAACAAGTTGAGAAAGTCTGGGCAAATCGAAAATGTGATATTCTATTCCTTCTCCCGTGCAGTGTTTAAACAAAGAACAATTTTTGCACGGCATTTTAAGCTTTTTCTTTTTAGGTTCATCCGCAAACAAAACATCTTTTACGGTATCCAATAAAATGGAATAATCTTCGGCTTTGGTAAATACATCGAAACTGCAATCTACTTTATTAAAAAGTTCCTCAATTGAATTTCCCAACCTGAAATCTTTCGACAACAAATATAAAGTTGCTTTTGATATCGACGGAATTGTTTTTGATGCAATCAAACTTATATATGCGGTATCCGATATATATTTATGTTTCCACTTATTGCCCGACTTAACTTCTATTATTTCCCACAAATTGTTTTCGTTTCTGTGCAAGATATCCGCTTTTGCAACAAAACCGTTATGCTCAAAAACAGGTTCAAAAATTGTTTTTACGGTTTTATCTTTAATTAAATCTTTGGTTTGTTGTAATGCTTCTTCGAATTTCCCCGAAACTTGTATTCCGTCGGGAAACAACATTTTAGCCATATCATGAATTTTTTTTGCTTCCATTATTAAAAAGTCGTCGGTTAAAGAATTGTCTTTCGGGATAAGCCCTCTGTACAAATGCCATGCAAACACGGGACATTCCAAAGTTTTTAAAAAAAGATTCTTGTTTATAGATTTCATAACTATATGATTAACACCTACAGAAGTGTACTGTTTTTTTCTTCTATTTGTCTTTTCTTTGCTTCCAATGCTTCCAAAACGGTGTAAGGAACTTTCATTTTTCCGATCAGAGGAGTAGCATTTTTACCGTAAGCTCCGTGACAATCCGAACCGCCGGTTGCTATTAAGTTCATTTCATCCGCAATTGATAAAAATTTCTTAACTATATGTTGCGGGTGACTGCTGTGCCAAGCTTCTATTCCCATAAGTCCGTCGTTAATAAGACCTTTAAAAATATTTTTGTTGCTGTAATGTCCGTAGTAAGGATGTGCCAATACGGGAATACCGCCTGCTCTTATAATAAGAGATATGGCATCTTTCGGAGATATATAGTGTTTCGGGACATAAGCGGGTTTATCCAACCCTAAATATTTTTGAAAAGCTTCCGATATGGAAGAAACATAATTTTTTTCAAGCATTGCTTTGGCAAAATGTAATCTGCCAATAACTTTATCGCCCACACCTGAAATCAATCCTTCCGGATCCAACTCAATATTTAATTTCTTTAATTTTTCGAATATATCTTTTGCTCTTTGAATTCTTACCTTTTTAAATACGGAAAGCGCTTCATTAAAGGTTTTTGATTTCCAGTTTACATAATATCCCAAAATATGCATTTCGGTTTTGGTTACATTATCCAATTCGGCAGACAACTCTATACCGGAAATAACTTCCATCCCGTATTTTTTACCGGCATCAACAGCCTCTTGTACACCGTCAACAGTATCGTGATCGGTAATACTTATTGCAGAAAGTCCTACTCTCGAAGCATATTCCACTACCTGTTCAGGTGTAAAAATTCCGTCAGAATAATTGGTGTGTATATGTAAATCAACAAAAAATTCTTTTTGAGACATTTTATTATAACAACTCCGATGACAATGCAGCAAGAACACTTCTTTCACTCTTAGAGAACATTAAGTGTCCGAATACCGATTGTCCTTTAAATCTGTCAACCAAATAAGTTAAACCGTTAGACGATGCATCCAAATAAGGGCTGTCTATTTGGTAAGGATCTCCGGTTAAAACTATTTTTGTTCCGTTACCTGCTCTTGAAATAATTGTTTTTACTTCATGAGGCGTTAAATTTTGAGCATCATCTATTATTATGTATTGTTTCGGCAAAGATCTTCCTCTTATGTATGTAAGAGAATCAACTTCTATCTGCCCCGACTCAAACAAATAATCAATTTTTTCATCCACTTTTGCATCTTCATGACCTTTATCCATTAAGAATTCAAGGTTATCGTTTATTGCACCCATCCAAGAAGAAAGTTTTTCTTCTTTTGTTCCGGGCAAGAAACCGATATCTTTACCCATAGGAATTATAGGTCTTGCGATATAAAGTCTTCTGAATTGTCTTTCTTCAACCGTTTTTTGAAGACCGGCAGCAAGTGCAAGCAAAGTTTTTCCCGCACCCGGCAAACCTATAAGTGTAACCAATGAAATATCGTCGCACAATAAAAGTTCAAAAGCAAATCTTTGTTCAATATTTAAAGGTTTTAACCCCCAAGGTTGAGAATTTATATGAAATAAAGGTTGTATAATTTTTTTATCGGCAACATATTTACCCAAAGCACTTTTTGATGTTCCGTTTTCATCTTTTAAATATACAAATTCATTTGCATAAAATTCTATATTTTTAGGAACATCAACTTTGCCGTTTTTATAAAATTTGTCTATTTTTTCGGGTGAAACCTGAATTTCTTTCCAGCCTCTGTAAATTTCATCTATTTTAACTTTGGATTTTTCGTAATCTTGTGTTACAATATCCAAAATTTCGGCTTTTATTCTTAAGTTGATATCTTTTGTTATAAATATAACATTTTCGCCTTTTTGTTTAAGGTATAATGCTATAGACAATATTTGATGATCTGATTTGGAAACGGTAAACTCTTCCGGAAATTCTACTTTATGTATCATTTCTATAACGAGAGTACCGCCGTTTTTTAAAGGAACACCTTTTGTTAATTTCCCTTTTGCTCTTAAATCATCCAATCTTCTGGAAATTAATCTTGCTCCTCTACCTCTTTCGTCGTTAAGTTTTTTAAAGTTATCTAATTCCTCAATTACAGTTAAAGGAATAACTACTTTATTCTCCTTAAAAGCAAACATTGAGTCAGGGTCGTGCAACAAAACATTTGTATCTAATACAAAAGACTTTATAGCCATTCTATCCCCCTTTATATAAACAACATTTTTTTAATATTCTTACCATATATTATAATCAATTTGTATTGAAAAATCAAATAATAATTAAATGCACCATATACAGCAATATATTACCCTTTATTATTAAAAAAATTTTTTATTTTGTATAATACCAAGAAAATTATTCGGAGCTTTGTTATGGAAAAACTTATAAAAGAACATACAATATCAAATCACGAATGTGACAGAAACGGAAGTATAAAAATAATAGGTATATTTCATTTGTTGCAGGATATGGCTGATGCTCATGCCGAAAAACTTAATGTAGGATACACTTTTTACAAACAAAATCATTTGGCTTGGGTAGGCAGGGCTTACCACTTAAAAATATACTCTTTGCCGAAGATTTTCGATAAAGTAATTCTTGAAACATGGCCTTGCATAAGAACCGCTCTTATTGCAACAAGAGATTTCTTTATAAAAGATGTTAACGGAAATGTTTTGATTGCCGCTTCAAGCCAATGGGCAATGATAGATACAACAAAAATGAGACCTGTAAAACTTGACAGTTTTAATCTTACTTACGATATTTTACCCGAAAGAGCCGTGGAATCCGATTTTGCAAAAATCCAATCTCCGCAACAAATAAATTCGGAAAAGCAAATACAAATAAGAGAAGACGATATTGACAGTAACGGACATGTAAACAATTGTGTTTATCCTATGTGGGCAATGGAGACATTTACTCAACAATTTAAACAAGATCATATTTTAGATGAAATGGAAATAAATTTTAAAAAACCTGTTTTTATACAAGATAACATTGTAACGGCAAAAGTTCAAAACAATTCAAAAACAGATTTTACGATTTCCATAGGAACACCGGAAAAAGAAGCCGCATTGGTGAAGGCAAGATTCAAGCAGAAGATTGGATGATTGGAAGATTAGAAGATTGGAAGTTTTTTGAAAAAATTATTTAATAATTTTTTCAAAAACATAGTCGTCCATAACAAAACCGTTACCGATATCGGCAACTTGTTTTCTTATCACAACAAAACCTTTATGTTTATAAACTTCTATTGCATGATTATTGTTTTTGTTTACCGTCAACCAAACGGATTTTAAGTTTTTTCCCTTTGCTAAGTTTTCGATAAATTCAAAAGTTTTCGAGGAAACACCTTTTCCCCTGTATTCTTTTAAAATATAAAGTTTGCTCAAGAACAATTTTCCGGATTCTTCATGAAGTCCCGTATATCCGGCAACATTACTATCTGCTTTTATTAAAAAATAAAGATAATTATTTTTATTTATAACTTCAAACAAAGGATTAAATGATTGAAATTTTTCTATCATATAATCTATTTGAGACTTTGATACAATTCCTTTATATGCTTCGTGCCAAACGACATTTGCCGTATCCGCCAGAACTTTTATTTGTTTTTCCGTAACTGCTTGTTCAAAAGTTATATTCATTCCATTTTCCTTATTTTACAAGTTTCTTTGACAGCCAAAAGATACTTATTCCGACAAGTATCAATGCAATTATGCTCGATAAAGTATAACTCAAGTTAAAACCGATTTTTGCATTTAATATAAACAGCATATCTATATAAACAAAAAGTAAGCCCGGTAACAATGTAATAAAATAATTCTTTTTATTTTTATACAAATATATCGTTGCATAGAAAAATGTCGGTAAAACTATCAACTGATTAACAAACATAAAGTATCTCCAAACAAGAGCAAATCCGTCGGGTTGAGATTTTACCAAATAGAGTAAAAGCATAACCGCACAAAATACGGGAATATTTATTAAAAATCGTCCGGTAACTTTCGTTTGTTTTATTTTAAATGCATCCGATAATGTTAACCTTAAAGCTCTTAAAGAAGTATCTCCTGTTGTTATAGGCAATACAACTATTGCAATTATAACTATAAAAGCCAAATACGAAGGAACAAAATGTTCCGTAATAATTTGTATTGCGGGAATTTGACCTATAAATTTTTCGGGAACAATATGTAAGTTATAAACTGTCATTGATGCTGCAGCCCAAACCATAGCAATAAAAGATTCTACACACATCATTGCATAAAAAACTTTTCTTCCCTCTTTTTCGTGCTTAACCGTTCTTGCAATTATTGTCGATTGTGTGGAATGAAAACCTGATAACAGTCCGCAAGATATCGTCATAAAAAATATAGGTACCAAATAAAGTTTTTTGGGATGCATATTAAGATGAGTAAAATCTATTTCCTGTAAATTTACACCTTTTATAAAAAAGCCGACAACAACAAGAAGTGTTCCGATAATTAAAATAAGTCCGAGTATAGGATAGAGATTTCCTATAATTTTATCTATTGAAAACATTGTTGAAAGCATATAATAAACTATTATCGCACCGTAAATATATAAAATGGTATTGTTACTTAAAGAAAAATTAGAAACATGAAAAAACTTTGAAGCAATTAAATCTCCGGAAGTATAAACAAAAACCACCGCTACAAGGAGCATCATTATCGCAATTATTCCGAAAAATATGTAATACCAGCTTTTTCCCAAATATTTTTGTATTAATCCTGTTACCTGCATTCCGTTATTTCTCATCGATATCATACCTGCGGCATAATCGTGAACCGCCCCCATAAGAATACAACCGAGCGGAATTAAAAGAAATGCTATAGGCCCGAACAAAATTCCTTGTATAACACCTATAATCGGTCCCATACCGGCAATACTTAACAATTGTATCATTTGGTTTCTTTTTGTGCTTAACGGAACAAAATCCACACCGTCGTTTATTGCATAAGCCGGTGTTGGTCTGTCATCCGGTTCAAACTGTTTTTCAACATATTTCGAATATGTAAAATATCCTGCAAACAAAATTAAAAGTCCGACTAAAAAAGTAATCATTTCATACTCCAAATAAAAAAGCTTACAGCTTATAGCTTAAAGCTTACAGTTTAACGACTGTTTTAACTAAGAGATCCCGCATCGAGTGCGGGATGACGCAACGATAAAATAATTATACAAAAAAAACAGGTAAAAGAATCATTTTACCTGTTTTATGTCCAATCTTCCAATCTTCCAATCTTCTAATCTTCTGCCGTTATGCGGCGGCTAACATTGCTCTGCAACCTGTAATAAGATCATCTTTTTTCTCTAAAGAAACTTGTCTGTTCTTATAATCATCACCATATACCAAAATTATTTCTATTATTGTATTTATTGCCACATCTCTTCTTGCACCGGATTCGGAATCAACAATTTTTCTTTCCGACATTATCTTACCTATAATATCTTTTCCGTTCATTTCTCTTTCTTGTGTATCCTCTTTGGATTTATACATAAGATTTACTTCTTTTTTATCGTTATTATCAAGTTGTAACATCAACATATGTCCCAATAATTTTTCTAAGTTTTTATCTGTTAATCCAAACTCTTTGTTTTGTTGAGATAATGCTGTCTTCGCTAATATTCTTTCTTTTATTATTTCCGTAAGATATCCCTCTTTCAATTTTTCGCTTCTGCGAATAGTATCCAATATTATTCCTATTTCACTGTTTTCATTTATATTCAAAAGAAGATTATTCAAACTCACCTGTATATCTTCTTTGGAATATTCCTGCAACGGTTTCGATAATTCCAATGCAGGTATTTTATTGTAATCTATGTTGTATATTATTCTTTCCATATCCGTTGTAGTAAGCTCTCCCCATCTCAAATTCATTTTAATTTTACCTAAGAATAAAGCTGCAAATTCTCTTTGAACGGTTTTTATATTTCTTTGTTTAACAAAATGCTCTATTAAAATATCCACACCAATCATTATAGGCTTATCGGAAGTTATTATCTCTTTTTCTATACTGTCGGGTTCCGTTAAAATTTCTTTTATTTCCACTTCATCGCCAACACCGTAATCTTTTATTTTTATACCGTCTTTATCTCTTATTATTTCTCCGGATATTCCCATTGCTTCATAATCAGGCATATCTTCTTTTGATTTATCTATTTTATCCAAATAGATTTCTATACCGTTCTGTCTTAAATCGGATATAAATTCTTCGCTTAAATTTAATTTCTTGAATTGTGCTTCCGTTATAACTTTTCTCATTCTTCCTTTTTCTATCGCTGTTTTCAATTTATCCAAATCCGTTTCACCCATGCTTTCCAAACCGATTATCGTCTTTTGTCCGAACATTATTCCCATTGCTCTGTTTATTTCCAAACATGACAACATAAAATCTTTTTCTTCCCGTTCGTTTTTCCCGTACAATTCCATGGCACCTATTTCCAACACACCTTCATTCATACCTATTCCTTGTCCGTTTCTTACTATTATTCCGTCGGTTTCTATTTCTCCGGATAAGGAGAGTATTGATCTTATTTCTTCTTTTAATTGTTCACTTTCGTGTATTGCATTAACTACTTTTAGTCTTGAAATACCTTTTGCTCCGTATACTAAAGTTCTGCCAACCTTTATTTTGTATATACTTGCATCTTCCGCTTTTATACCGGTATTTATCAATTCATACTTATCTTGTAATTGTTCTATATCTTCCGAGATATAAATATTTATTAAGTTTGATTCTTCCGATTGTTGCTCTGCAGTTTCCAAAATATCCATTAATTGTTCTATTTCTGTTGATTTAACATTTTTATAATTTACGGCTACATGTTGTGCAATCGCCGATTTTGTCCTGATAAGAACACTTACAATCTTATCCATCTTCAAGAGAGATACAAAGTTAAACAAAGAACTGTCAAATATACCTCTGACTAACTTAACCATAGCAGACTTGGATATTTTTAATTTTTGAGGATCCGGCAATGCATCGTCCGTAAATTCAGGATCGAGATCCGAATACAAAATAATTTTATCGGGATCAATATTATATTGTTCCATTAAAACATTTTTATGCTTTTGACTTACAACTATAAAATAATCGGAACCGGCATGTTTTTTAGAAAATTCTTCCGAACGGAATCTTTCTATAAGTTCCGGTTCTACATCAAAATCTTCAAGTATTTTTTCATAATCTTGCCCTAAAGCAAGAGATGCATCGGTGTTCTTTTCTGATAAAGGTAACAATCCTGCGGATACTACCGAAATATTATCCACACCTAATTTAGACAATCTGTCTTCAAACAACAAATGAGAAACAGCACTTCTGTTTATATTTGCCGTACATATAAAGCACACTTGTCTTCTGTTATTTTCTTCAATATCCGTTCTTAATCGCGATACGGCATCAGTATTTTCGGTACGATCCTGTTTCTTAGAATATTCCAAACGTGTTAAAACTTCCGCTGTTTTAACCATTCCGTCAAAAGACAACGAGAATGTATTTTTGAAAAACTTTACAAGGCCTTTACTTTCCAATTTTGTAATTAAATTATCTTTTACCATCATAAAACGGTTAGGATTTGAAAGCAATCTCTTCATTGTAGAAAAGAATCTCATTTCATCTTCAAGAGAACCGTTATCATTGAAATACCGATTAAAAGTCTCTTGGTTTTGTATATTCAAACAATCGTATGTTCCGAAAACGAATACAATTTTGTCCCAAAGTTCGG
Organism: Endomicrobiaceae bacterium; assembly: GCA_045223915.1. Taxonomy (GTDB): domain Bacteria; phylum Elusimicrobiota; class Endomicrobiia; order Endomicrobiales; family Endomicrobiaceae; genus Ruminimicrobiellum. The sequence continues at coordinate 9,353 of JBGUZU010000002.1, forward strand.
GATGTTGCTGTATATATTCAAGTTCTTCTCTTGTTTTAAACGAAAAATCGTGTGAAAATAAGTTTTTCGGTAAGAAGAATACTATTTTCTTATTATAATCCATACATAATCTTCTTACGTTGTCCATATACTCTTCGGTCGTCTTTGCGGAATATTCTTTTCCGTAAAAATATTCGTAACCTCTTTCCCAGGAAATCAAATCATTTCTTTCACAAATACCGCGGACTAAATTTACTTTTCTTTTTGATCCGTCAAAAACGGGAACATAACTCAATCCCAATGCAAATCCGAAACTGTCTTCAACATATCTGTTTTCTCTTTCATAATAATCTTTGTGCATAAAGAACGTATATCCGCTTGTTCTTGATCTATACTTTTCAATACCTTCGTTATTTCTAAAATCTTTTCTTTTTAATTTTCCGAGATATTTAACAAGATCGTAAATTGAAATAAATTCCGCACCGTTAAGTTTTGCCTGTTCCACAAATGTTAACGGTATTTCACTGTCTCGTATTTCTTTTCTTAAATTTATAGGTTTTAAAATTTTAGATAAAGGATGATTGAAACCTTTTTCTTTTTTGGAATTATCGGTTATATTCATATCTGCCTGAAGAAGATATTTTTCATTATTGGTTATAACAGCAACAGCATTCCATAAAAGATGAAATAATTCACCCGAATAAACAGCAGCCATCGTTCCGAAAAATGCTGATATAGCAGAAAGGACTAAAGGTACAATAACAACGGATTTGGTTATTAATGAATAAACAAGCATTGACAATAGGGTAAAAGAGAGTCCCGTTACCATAACGCCTATACTTACAGCCAATAATTTTGTTATCACAACACCGGTTTTCATTAACGGTGTCAATTTGCTGTGAGACGGCAAGAATTTTTCCGAGAAGAAGGAATATTTTTCAATCTTTACACCCTTTAATACACCTTCAAAAGTAAATCTGTAATTTTCTGCTTTTTGGTCTATGGCAATCAACTCTTCGGAAGTTAATTCATCTTCTGTTTTTCCTGTTTCTTCCAAATATTCTTTTTTATATTTTTCAATACCCAATCTGTACAATTGTGCAACAGTAGAATCCGTTTGCAATGCGACATCCGTAATCGAAACATTCTTTTCGGATTTTTTATAATCTCGTTCCAAATGATATAACTGCATATCTATTTCATCTCTTAGAGATACCGTAGCTTTTCTGTATTCATTGTTACCTATTTCATATTCTTCATCAAAATCATACTCTCTTACCGGGTTAAGAGTCATTATTTCCGTACTCTTACTGTCACCGTTAAGCATCAAATGTGCCGATATTGCTAAAGTTTCTCTTCCTTTATCAAGTTTGGCTTCTTTATTTTCTTTCGATTTGTTATATACAGAAAAACCTTTAACTTCTTCTTTTCCATCCAAATCAATATACATTGCTACAGGTTCTTCCACTTTTCCCAAATTTCCGTGAAGCAACGAATTTTTCAATATTTCAGTCAAGAAAAAGTCCAAACCGTAATCCGTATACCTGGAATAATCCGTGGAACTCTTAAAAATATCGGACAATTGGAATCTGTTGGAAATTAACGTTGCTATATTTTTATATACATCCAAAAGTTGACTCTGTGTTAAATCGGATGTTTTAAAACCTTCTTTAAAGAAATGGAATTCTATCAATTTTTTACTTTTTGCCGCTTCTTTAATTAAATGACAAATTGTATCTACATCATCATCCAAATAAATTTTAATCACTCCGTCAGTTCCCGTATCGGAATTCATTTCTTTTATTTCCTGTTCGGAGAAATCAACATTATTTGCAGCCGAGCCTTTTGGTTTTTTGTCAAAATTTAAAGTACTTATTGTAACGCCTTCATTAAATGTTATATATGAAATATATCCGTCATCATCATATTCTACTTTTTGTATACCGTATAAAGAACAATTTTCTTCCGTTATTTCTTCTTTTCCTTCTTCATTAACAAAAATACTTTCACCGTCAATATAAAGAACATGTGATTGTTCGGCATTTACGTTAACAACTATATCTTGATTTATAATAAAGTCTGTTTTTAATCTTATGGGAGCAACTTCTATTGTTTCATTTACGGGAATAACTCTCATAGTCTTCTTTTCTTTTTTTACGGCACCTGTATAATTTTTGTTTAACAAGTTCATAAGTTCGTCTACAGACATCTTCTTTTCCGTATCAAAACCTTTAAAATTATCTATTAAATCGGTAAGTTTTAAATTTCTTACCGAAGAATATTTCGTCTTAAAAGCAATTCCGTGTAAAGCAGATACAAATTCATGAGCAAATTTTGTTACTGTTTCAGTAGTAACATCCATGGCTTGAACTCTTTCATCGTTTCTGAAACTGTTTTCTTTCACATTTTTTGTGGTTATTACCGGAATACCACAAATACCTTTTATAATATCCAACAGATTAAACCAATATTTACCGAAATGTTTATGAACAATTTCGCTTCCGCCTGTTTTGACTTGTGATTTAATACTATCTACAGGATTATAAACATCATATCCCATTATACTGCCGTCTGTAGGTAACATAGGTCTTATTATTATGGGGCCGGCTCTTTTATCAGGAATAATACCTGCAATCAAGGTGTTTGCCACATAGTATTCGCCAAAAAATCCTCTTAAATCCGTACACGTTGCCTCATAAAGCCTTTTTGAATATCTCTGTTCTATAAATGACAAAAGATCTCCAAAAGTTGCATTAGAACCGCCGAGAGCCTTCTCGTAAACTCTCAGGAATGTTTCTATAGCCAAAGAGAACAATATAGGATGTTCTCTTAAATTATCCATTAATTTCTTTGTGGGGTCTATAGTTGTTCCCGTAACCTGCGAATTTGTATTTTTTAATAATGAAACAACATCATCAGGTAACCCTTCACTGAAATCAATATTTTCCACTTCTTCTTTTGATAAGCCAAAACTTATAAGTACAGCTTTTATTTGATCTGTATTCAAATTTAAAGAACTGTCTGAAGGATCTTTTGAGTGTGCCAATTTTTTGTTACTTTCTATCACATCTCTTTGTGAACATCCTACCGGTTGACGAATATCATCATTAATTAAATGATCACCGGTATGAACACCCGTTATTGTTTTGGCTGATTTTATATTTTTTTTCTTCTTACCTTTTTTCCCTTTTATCTTTTTGGCTGCGGATTTTGATTTTTTTGCATCCGCTGTCTTACCGGTTCTAAACGGAGTAAAATCTCCAAGGAAGAAATCTTCATCGGAAACATCAAAAGCTGCATCATCGGCAATTTCATCTGCCGGTACGGGCTGTTCTTCCTGTTCCTCTTGTTGTTCGGTTTCAACTTCTGTTTCTTCGGTATAATCATCAAGTGTTGTTATGGGTCTTACCTGAACAATATAAATAATATTGTCTTTTATTAAAAATTCTATATCTACCGGTACACCTTCTACTCGTTCCAACCATTTCGTTACTTTGGTTAGTTTTGAAACCATAGCGGAAGATAAAGATTCTTCCCCGATATAATTACCGTCGATTTTTTCTCCGGTTTCAATATCCGTTACAAAAGTATACGGAGTCTTTCTCCCCGAAACAATATCTTCTCCGATTCCGTTTACAACCTGAATAATTCCTTTTCCTTCGGAATTTTCGCTCATTATAATTCCTGCTTTATCGGAATCAACCCATTCTTCTATAAGAACGGCAGGTTTTATAATATGTCCGGATTTTGCCATATATTCGGTTGCTCTATCCGAGAAGAAAGACGACAAGACATCTCTTATAGCACGAGGAATATTATCAGCTTCAACTTCTCCGTAACTTTCGGCTATACCGGCAGCAGAATACGATTTTCCGTCTTCTCCCACTCCGGATGATCTTACTATGGATACTTTATCTTTTAGAGTTTTTAAATTTCTTTTACCAATATAATCTTTTATTTTGTTATTACTGATACCGTTTATAAGGGTAACTATTCGGGCTTTTATTTCATCAAGGTTTTGTAAATCCTGTTCTGTTTTGTTTTTCTTTCTTACAATAGAGCTAAACTGAGAATACAGATTTACATATTCCTGTCCCAATAACTCTTCCAGGATTGTATAATCTATCGCAAAACCGTTAGGAACTCTTACATCATCTATACCGGTTTCTTTTTTTAATTGTTCTACTGCTAAATATAATTTGGATTGGTTTGCGGCTTTTGTTCCGACTCTTGAAGCGTCGAGAGATTGTTTTTCTCCGAACCTGTATACATTAGAACTGTCGGAATGAGGTAAAAACCAATTGAAGTTTAATTGAATTTTGTTGATAATTCTTTCTGTTTTATCGGCAGAATCAACAACACTTATACCTTTTTTATCGTAATCGGACAATATATCATTAAGCCATACGTTATCTGCAGACTGATAGTATATATACTCTATGATTTTGTCTAGTATGGTACTATCTTTGTATTTGTTAATAAATTCTTTTACTTTATTCGCATCTTGCCCATCTATATATTCTTGTAATTCGAACAAAATATTTCCTGTTTTTCCCTTCTTAAATACTTTTTGTTCGAACAACATCATCTTATTGTCTTTACTGTCTATTAACACTATATCATTGGGGCCTAACTCTATTTCGCTTTCCTGCAATTCCTGTGTTTCAAATATTCCGTCATTATCTACATTTCCTTTAGGTTGATAAACCTTTATTCTAAATGCACCGCCAACCATTTGAGAATCATTTACTATCATGGCTGTTTTTCCGTATTCTCTCAAGATGATTCCTGCATGACTTGAATATGAACCGCCCGTAAATAATGACGCATCATATTGAGCTGCTTCCGTAACATTATCCGGACTTGCATATTTATCAACATATAAACCTTTACTGTCAGATTCACCGTTTACAATTCCCAAAACACTTCTTAAGCCTTCGGATGTTGATATCATTGTTCCGTATGCTGTCGGTGTTGTTGTACTTACTATATTTTCCTTTAATCTGTTTCTGTATGTTAAAAGTTCTCCGTTTGTAAATTTTTCCGCAAGATTTATCGGATAGTTTTCCTGTTCCAATATTAATTTTAATTGTCGGGCATTTAAATTTACTCTGCCGGTTTCATTATTCATATTATCCGCAAATCCGACAAGTTCGCTTGAACTGTATCTTATTATTCCATTCTTATCTGTTAGTATAGTTACCGCTAAAAATTCTCCTCTGTTTTTATTAAGTCTTCCGTCTCTTAACTTCATATATCCGGTCTTTATAACATATCCGCCTATTTGACCGACACTGGTAAAATTCATCTCTTGTTCGGGTATTTGAGATATTATTGCTCCTTGATTTAACATATCCGTTTCTTGCGTTTGTCCCAAATCCGTATCAAGCATATCTTTTAATTTATTTTTTATCGTTAATATCGGATTATATGCCTTATTTCTTTCCAATTCACCTCTATCGTTTATTTTCAAATATCCTGCGGCAAATGCTTGTTCTATCGGTTTATTTACATATTTATCTATTGTTTGTTGACTGAGTGTATATTTTTTTCTTTTAAACAAAAATATCTTTTTAACTCTTAAACTTGCTTCTTCATTTGGAATTAAAGGCAATTGTAAATAGTCCAAAATATTATTGAAGAAATTGATATCATTAACTGCAGGTTCCATTATCTCTATAGGGGTATTTTTCCCGTATAAAGAAGTAGCTTTGCTTAAAAGAGCCATAGCTTTTTGTGCCATTTCGCAAATATCCGTATCGTTTGTTATACCGGAGTCTTTACTTACGGTTGCAGTCAAATTAGCTTTGTTGTTATATGATTTTGCGATAAACCCAAAATTGTTTAACATTCTTTCTAAAGTTGAAATTCTTGATTGACTTTTTGCAGAATTGTTGTCAGCTTCCGTAAAATCTATAAATATATTTTCATTTTCTCTGTTAAAATCAATTAAAACTCTTGCCGAATGATCACCTAACAATCCGTTCCATAAAAATATATTGTCTTTAATAAATATTTGAGAATCTCTTCTGATCAAGAAATCGGGGTTTTCCGCCAATAAAGATAACAATCTTTCAATATTCGGATGTATTTTGTTTTCCGACAGGTTATAAGCTTTTATTGTTCTGTCACCCTTTGTGACAAACACATTTTGAACTTTATTCGCAGATGAACGAGCGCTGTGTCTTATAGCCATAACAAAATCAATATTTGCCTGTTGATGAATACGGTTAATAAGCCGATGTATCGTTGTAATATCACTAACGGTCTTACCTCTGCCCGTTGAGAAAGCTTTCTGTTCGGCAACTGTCGTTTTACCGGCTTTTATTTCATTCAAAATATCTCTTAATACTTTTCTAAAATAATTTGCATCCGAAGTATTAAAAGCAGCTAAATAATCTATCATTAAATTTATGTGTTTTATAACATCATCAAACTGGGAATCAAAAGCGGTTAAGCCCATAAATTTATATAACACATTCATATTTTCATCGAGAAGTTTCATATAAGAATCAAATTTGTTCAATATGGTTTTTAAACTTTGTTTTTCCAATTCCTCTTTTTCTATAAAATATGTCGGTGCAAGTTTTTTTACTCTGTGTTTTAAAATTCCGGTTGGTAATAAACTCAATACTTTCGTAAACGGATATCTGTCACTACTCAAATATACATTCGGTGTTTCCTGCAAAACTTTAAATCCGTATTTTTCGGCAAATTCTTCTATTGTTATTTCTTTAGCCCGCATTCTTTCAAAATAAGCTATTTGTTCTTTTAAACCTGTAAATCTGTCAAGTGTTTCTTTTGACAATATACTTTCAAAGCTCGTCAAAATAATTATCATATAGATTATTGCATCAAATTGTTGAGGTCCGATCAAATCTACTATCATTTTATTATCTTCGGCTTCAATATACTCGTTCTGTATATCCGTCAATAATTCCTGCATACTTATCATCAACTCGTTTGCAAAGAATTGAAAGATATATTTATCTTTATCGCTCATATCGGCAATATTCAACTCATCAAATTTTTCTTTTACTTTTCTGTATAAAACAATATGCGAGTCTCTTTGATTTTTTTCAAATATATTTTTACACAATTCTCTTAATATATTCACGTGATTAGTATTTGACATATTAAAATACTGCGCAAACAAATCAAGGACGGGCACTTCTACATTTTCTTTATTTACGATGTTTTTCACCAATTCCAAATGGTCTCTATCGGTAAAATCCAATGCTTTGAAAATTTTCTCTACGACAAAATAATTAATAGAAGATTCTTTCTTTTTCACAAGACCAAAAAGCATTTTAAATTCGTACGGATTTTTCAAATTCAACTTGGCAAGTATTAAATCCAATATTTTTTCTCTATTTAAAACATCGTATTTCGCAATTTTTGTAAAGAAAGGTTGCAGATTTTTCTTGACGGTAAAATCAAAATTTGACACTAAGTAAGATAAAGCACTATCATTTATATCGGAGAACAGATCCAACATCCTTAATTGGTTAAGATCATTAACATCCAGTTTTTCTGCAACAGCACTGTTAAAAGCAACATTTTGAAAACTCTCGTCATATGTTTTTGACTTTAAGAAATCGGTTAATAACATAACATGATCAATATTGCTAAAATCTAATTTTTCCAATAGTATGTATGCCGTTTTCAAATCAACATTATAATATTGAGTTTCCAACAAAAGTTTACTAATAAAGTCAAAGTGCGTTTGATTATTGATATCGGCATTTTGGACTAAATTGGTAACTATCGGCATTCTGTTATTTGTTAAAATACTTTTCTGTTCCGAAAAAGTTTTCAACAAATATGTACATTGATTTATATCATTTAAATCTATTTTTCCTGCCAATTCAGAAGTTTCTTCTTCGGATAATTCAAGTTTATCCAAAATTTCAATTAATTCTTGTCTTTGTTGTTCATTTTCCAAATCAATGAATTCTTTATCTGCCAAAAATTGTTGTAGAGACGGTAAAGAATTATCGGTATCATCCATAAATTTTGCAAAGAAATCTTCGTATTCTTTCGACTCTTTTTTATCTTTTGAAAAATAATTTAAACCCCTGTGAACAACAATACCTATAACAGAAACTAAAATTATAACAGGAATATTTGCATTAAGCCATAACGAAGCTAAATACGGAACAGATAATCCTATCGCAGATAAAATTTTCCCCTTTGTTTGCTCTTCAAGAGACATTTTTTGGTCGAAATTAAATAAATGTTTGGAGTCTTCCGAAGGAAAAGCATTAAATAATACCGCTTTTAAAATTTTCCATGTTGACCAATCGAGTTGATTGTGTTTTATCCATAAAGTTATATTATGTGCTCTTACAAACTGTATTTGTAAAAGTGAAAACAAAATCAAAGTCAGAGGAACAGATATGAACGATGTTACAGGTAAAAGGGTTAAAGCTATAGGAAGTGTTCTAAAAAATATTTCTTCCCATATATGAGCTGTCTTATCCAATATATTAAAAAGTTTGTTTTCATCTTTTAACGGAGCAAATACGGATAATTCAAAAAAGTTAATATGATTATTATGTAAATTTTTTAATTTAAAAAGTTTTTTTAATCTTTCTCCTATCGTTAAAGATTGTTCAAATGTTTTGTTTCTGCTGTCTATCTCAAGTATTTGATCCGTTCCGCTTTCAATAACATTTTGAACAAAATCACTGTGTACAAACAATGTGGGATTAGAATATCCCACAACAGTCATTGCCTGTAACAGATTTTTAACGGTTATATTTTCAGGTTTTGATTGTGATATCGAAGTCAACAAACCGTTCCACTCATTACTCATCGGAGTTAATTTATTATTATCTCTGTAATATATTGAATAGCCGTATACCGTTTCATGGCCGGCAGAAGCCCAAATTACAGGAAATTGTCTATTTACTACATTACCTTTTTGTTCCAACCTGTCGAATTCTTTATTTAAAGCATCATAGATATTGTTTGCAAAATACCACGAAAAACATGAACTTAAATTAATTGTGATCTTATTTAAGTCCATTCCGTTGTTATATGCCTGAATTAAAGCTTTTGCAAATTCCTCACTTGATATTTCGGCATTAAATCCTACTTCAAGAGAATCCGGAAATCCGTGTCCGTCAAAAGAAATGAAAACAGATTCTTCGGATTGTAGTGCGGCTATTTGTCTTAAAAATTCACTCTTTGCATCTGTTGCGGGAACAAAATCCGCATTAATAAGAGAAACCTTATCCGAATTGTAAGGTATACCCATCACTTCCAATAATTTTTTAAGTCCGGAATCTTCAAAAGGTTGATCATAACTTGAGACCGCAGCAAGAGAAATAAACCTTGTATTTTTATCGGCCACAACTCTATCCTTTTGATCTTCCAAAGCTGCTATATACATTCCCGTAGCAACTTTAACAATGTCATTAAATTGAGCAACATCATAATCCGATTTACTTATATCAACAATACCGCCTAAAAACCTTGATATCGACAATGCTATATAATACTTTTGAACAAATGATATTCCTTTATCGAAGAAATCTTCTAATTCTCTGTTTATAATACGATTGAAAGAGGGATTCAAAAATATTTTTAATCCCAACATTTCGTTTTCCGTTTCCAATTTAGTTATTTTCAATCTCAATAATTCTTTTATTAAGGTTGTTATTCTGACCAAATCTTCTCTGCTTTTTATAAGAGAAGTTAAATCAACATTATAATTTTTATTATCCGCATCCAAGAATTTCTTTTCCGCTTTAACAAAATCCCTTAACAAACCTTCAATTTCGGATTCATTATATTTATATTGTTTAAATTTTTGTTTTATTGTTTCTATATCTTTGGATAATCTGTTTTTTTGTTTTAAATTTAAAGCTTCATAAGCAGATTCAACGCTTGTAAACAAACTTCTCGGCAATACTTTTAAACTTTGTTTCTTTAAAGTGGTTATAGGTCTCACTTGAACAATATAAATGACACCGTTATTTATTAAAAATTCTATATCTACCGGAGTTCCTTCAGCTTGTTCCAACCATTCCATTATTCTTGTAAGTTGTTCAAGTTGTTTATTCGTTAATGTCTTTGCATTTGTATAATTTCCGTCTATCTTTTCTCCGCTTTTTATATCTATGGTAAAGGTATACGGCGTTTTTCTTCCGGAAACAACGTCGTCACATTGTCCGTTTACGGCTTGTATTATTCTCATACCGTTTGTATCTTCGCTCATCATTATTCCGGCTTTATCAGCCTCTAACCATTCTTCTATAAGTATTGCCGGCTTTATAATATTTGAAGATTTAACCATGTAATCCATGGCTCTTGAAGAAAAGAATGATAATAAAGTATCTTTTACGGCTTTGGAAATATTATCGTACTGTACAGAGCCGAAACTTTCCGCAATTCCCGCTGCAGAATGTTCTTGAGAATCTTCACCTACTCCCGAGGATCTTACTATTGCCAGTTTGTTTTTAAACAATACTAAATTTTCTATTCCTATATAATTTATAATATCTTCTTCGGATAAATTTTGTATTAAAATTTTTATTTCTGCCGTTATATCCCGAACACTTACACTTTTTTCTTCTTCGTTGAGAAAATCATTTGTAACAACCGCTTCCAATTCAGCGTATAATTCCGTATATTTTTCACCTAATAACTTCTCTAAAAGGTCATAACCGATTACCAAACCTTCGGGGACAGCAACATTTTTTATTCCCGTTTCTTTTTTCAATTGTTCTAAAGTTAAAAACAATTTGGATTGATTTGCCGATTTTGTTCCGACTTTTGAAGCGTCGAGAGAATGTTTTTCTCCGAATTTATATACGGCATTTTTACTTGTATGTTTAACAAAGTCCGTTATTTGTAAAACTTTTTTTACAATGGTTCTCGGAGTTATTACGGAAGGCTGTGTTCTGTATGCTTCGGTATCAACATCCAACAAAGGCTCAAGCCACGGATTATCCGCAGATTGATAATATATGTATTCTATAATCTTGTCTGCTATGGTACTGTTTTTATATTTATTAATAAAATCTTTTACTTTCTCAACATTTTGTTTATCTATATATCTCTGTAATTCAAATAAAATATTCCCGACTTTTCCCTTCTTAAACATTTTACTTTCAAACAATATCATTTTATTATTGCGTATATCTATTAATACGATATCGTTGGGTTCTAATTCTATTTCATATTCTTCCGTCTCTAAAGTTTCCAAGTTTCCGGTATGAACGACAGCTCCTTTAGGTTGATAAAACTTTATTCTCATCTTTTTATCAACTATTTGAGAATCATTTACTATCATAGCTGTTTTTCCGTACTCTCTAAGAACTATACCCGCATGGCTTGAATATGAACCTCCGGCAAATAATGACACATCATATTTAGCCGCTTCCGTCACATTTTCGGGACTTGCATATTTATCAAGATATAAACTTGTTTCACCGGTATTTTCTCCCAATCTTGCAAATATTGTATTTTTTTGTTCTTTCGGTGATGAAATCATTGTTCCGTATGCAACCGGAGCCTCACCCTTTATTATTCTCTCTTGTATTTTTGATCTGTAATTTAAAAGTTCTGAGTTTGTTAACTTTTCTGCAGAACTTATGTCATATCTTTCTGTTTTAAGTATTTGTTCCAATTGTTGTGAATTCAAATTCTTTCTTCCGGAATCTGTATCCATGTTTTCGGGATATCCTGCAATTTCACTTGAAGTATACCTTATTATTCCGTTCTTGTCGGTTAAAGTAGTTACCGCTAAAAATTCCCCTTTAGTGTTTTCATCCAATCTTCCGTTGTTCAACTTTATATATCCCGTTTTTAAAACATATCCGCCTACCTGACCGACAGTTTTAAAATTCATATCCCCTTCGGGCATTTGTGATATCAGCGCACCCTGATCCAACATATCAATCTCTTCCGCTTGTCCGACTTCACTTTCAAGAATATCTTTCATTTTATCACTCATACTCGCTATAGGATTATAATCCTTATTTCTTTCCAATTCACCTTTATCGTTTATCTTCAAATATCCCGTGGCAAATGCCTGCTCTATAGGTTTATTTACATATTTATCTATCGTATTTTGACCGTATGTTTTTATAAAGCCTACTGTTATTCTTCCTATTTTCAAAAACGTCCAAAAACCCTGCTCTTTTCTCGGAATTAAGGGCAATTCTAAAGATTTTAAAATTTTATTAAGATTCCTTCTGGTATTAAGTCTGGTTCTAACGAAATTGCTTCTTATATAACTCAATGCATAGTAATTTGAATATATATCCATTATCGCGAGTTTTGCAACATCAATATTATGTTTCATTTGAAATTTATTACTTATAAGATTATTCAAAGAAGCAGAATTGTTAAAAAGAATTAAAGCTTGCTTTGCCGCATTACTAAAATCCATACTGTTTGTTAATCCGACATCTTTATTTAATTTGGCAACAATTCCGTCAGGTAATCGTCTTGATTCAAACTCTTGAATATATTTTTCAACTTTAAAGCCCATACTTGTTAAAATGTCATCAAGCATTTTTATTCTGATAGTGTTTCCATCGCCTATTGCTCCTTCGTGAAAATCTATAAGAATAGATTTTGTTTCTTCATTAAAATCCATAAGGATTCTTACGGAATGTACACCTAAACTTGCCACCCACAACACAATATTATCTTTCACAAAAATCGGAGTTTTTACATCCGTTGAAAAATCGGGGTTTTCCGCCAAATCTGATAAAAATTTTTCCACTTGCGGCGATATATCATTCGATGACAAATTATATACGGATATTAAGTTATCGTTTTTTGAAACCAATGTATTGTAACCGGCATTTTCATAATCACTCAAAGAACTCATTACCGTCATTACGAATGACATATTTGCCTGTTGATGGATTCTGTTAACAAGAGTATTTATTGTCAGTATATTTTTAATTAAATTACCTGATTGAGCTTCTATAATCTTTTTTTGTTCCGCAATTGTAGTATTATTATTTTTAATTTCTTCCAATATATTTTTCAAAGACATTCTAAATGAAGAAATTCCATGATAACTAATTTGTTCCAAGTAATCTATCATTAAATTTATATGGTCTACCACATCATCAAATTGAGAATCAAAAGCGGTTAAACCGTCAATTTTATTCAATATATACAAGTTTTCATCCAACAAATTCATGTATGCATCAAACTGAGAAATAACTCCGTCTAATTTTTCGGCATCTACGGTATTTGTTGTCATAATATATGTAGGATTATGATGACTCGGTCTAAAGCCAAAAAGTTTTTTGGAAATAAAATTTAATACTCCGGTAAAAGAATATCTTCTGCTGTCAAAAAACACATTCGGTGTTTGTTTCATTAAAGAAAAACCTTTTTCTTTACAAAATTCTTCTATTGTTAAATTGTCTGCTATGGAATCTGTAACTTTACGATTTCTTGTATATGATCTTTTAGAGGTTCTGCTTTCCATTTCTTTTAAGAAATTCAAATCTCTCATAAAGCCATCAAATCTTGCTTTCAACTCGGAATCAAACATTTCTTTTCGTGTTTCAATATCCTGTGCAAATCTGAAAATACTATCAAGAACAGGATCTGTTCCATCTTCTTTTACTCTAACAACCATACGACCGTTAACTATTTTTAAGTGTCTGTTTTGATGGGCAATTAACTCGTTGTGTAATAAATCTATTAATGAGCTAAATGCATATTTTCCCTGAACGGAATTTGCCGGAAGCAAGAAAATATTTTTGTCAAAATATTTCCTTGCATCTTTATAAGAACTGTATTTAGATAACATTTTATCAATTATTTTTTTAAATATTTTGCTGTATCTTGTATCATTGAGATTAATATTGTTAGTGAGCAAAATATCAAAAACAAGATCAATATTAGCAGTATTTTTCTTTAAAACAGACTCTAATAATTCAATCTGTTCATCTGCTTCAAAACTTATTTTTTGTATGAGTAATTTAATATTATTGTCGTCCAAAATATGTCCGTTGTTTCTCATAAAGGCAGAAAAGACTTCTAATGTTTGCTTATCGGACAAATTAATTTCTTTCATTATATCGGACAAAACTTTTTGAAAAGAAAACAAGTAACTTGCTTTCAATAATGAATTTAATATCAAGTTTACATGTTCTATATTTTTAATATCTGCTTTATTCATCAATGCGGACAAGACATCGTCATTAATACTTTGTAAATCATTCAATACTGCCAAATGATTTTTATTATTAAAATCAGCTTTTTCCGCTATTATGGTACTTAACTCGGAATTGTACGGGTTTTTGGATATAAAATATTTTATCAATGAGACATTTGCAGCATTATTTAAATCCAGTCTTTTAAAAAGTGCAGGCAAAACAGTGTTCCATTTCAAAATCAAATTTTCGGAGATTGCTTTAAAAAGATTAAGTTGATTAGTGTTTGTTATATCAATTCTCTCGGCAAGAGTTTCAACTAACAATTCAGCATTTCCTATAAACCTGTTTCTTATTTGTTGCAAAAGGCCTGTAAAATATCCGTATTGATCAACATTACTTAAAATAATATCCACTAAAATTTCGGCTTCTTCTTTAGAGAGTTTTCTGCCGTTTAATACCAAAAACAATTTTTGTGCATCATCACTGTTTTTCAACGAAACGGTATAATTTGAATCTATTTTAAAATCATCATCGGGCGACATAGTAACTATACCTATCTCGTCAAATATATTCAATTTATTTTTTAATATTAAATTCAAATACTTATGAACAAAAGCACCTGTAACAGCAGCTAAGCCGACTACCGGAACACTCGGTGCGAAAAGAATGGAATACAAATACGGAACAGACAATAAAATCGTCGGCAAAAACCTTGATCTTGTTTGAGATCTAATTTCTGCTTTTTTTGCATCAGTATTAAATTTCTCTTTTGAATCTTTATCAGGGAAAATATTAAATAAAGTTGCCAGCAGAATATCCGAAGTTTTCCAATCTAAATTATTTTCCTTTATCCATGTACTTATATTGTGTGCTTTTATAAATTGGTTTTGACATATCGTGAAAAATATTAAACCCACAGGAACACTTAAAAAAGATATTGCGGGAAAAGACATGGAAAGAACAGCAAGACTTACGGGAATTACTCTAAACACTATTTCTTCCCAAATATGAGGTATTTTAGATAATGTGTTAAACACTTTATTACTGTCGGACAAAGGAGCAAAAATAGAGAATTGACTTTTTAGTGCATCACCGGATTGTTTTATACCTTGATTTTCTTCATCCGACTCAAGATTTTCTTGTACGGAAACTTTAAATAAAGCTTTCTGTAAGCTCGGTAACATTCTCGAATAAATTTCCGCAGGTATTCCTCTTAAATCTTTCCCGTTTAAATTTGAGTTTTCTATATCAAATATCATTCCTTCGCTGAAATAAAATCCGTGTCTGACCAATTGTTCCGCCATATTCAACATTATATCGTCTATATTCGGAACAAAAACATCTTTCATACCCTGTTGAGGAATGACAGCTAAAACCTGATCTATGGTTGTTTCTATTATATTTTTTATTTCACTTTTTTCTTTTGTATTTATATTTTGTTCTTCATATGACAGACTTAAATCTACATCTTTTCCCAAAACTTCTTTTATTTTTTCTTCGTTTCCGCCAAAAATATCTTTTACTACAGACACCAGTATTTTCTGTTTATCAACATCCGTTACCGACGATAAAATAGTATATGATAAAGCCTGACTTTTTACTCTGCTCTGCAAGCCTATAAGTTCGATATATTTATCGTTTGCCTGTTTTATATCTTCATATATCTTGGGAGTTATTACTATGGTATTTACATCATTTTTTGCCAACATTTGTTCCAATTCACTGCTGTGGAAACCTCCGGTTACGGCAATTATTACGTCTTTTGAAGCTTTTAACATTTCATCTTCTTGTCTCAGTTTATCGGTTGATATCAAATGTATTTTTTCATCTTTCAGCAAATTCTTTACGAAGATATTATTTCTTTGATCGTTTATATCGTAGTATTTGTTTATTTCATTAAAATCATCTTCTATTTCTTTTATTCTGTCTACAACTGCATATTTCCCGTATGTTTGTCTGAATTCCAAATAATGTTTTTCAAAATATTTCCAACTTGCATCGGTTAATTTATATTCCAAATAATCTTGAAAATATTTATTGAAATCGGACAGGAATGTTATTTCATACTCTTCGTCATTATATGAAAGAGCTTTTCTTATTTCTGTTATTAATTGTCTTTCTTCCTGAACCAATTCTATAGGATTTAATTTTTTTGTTATGGAGTTGGTTTGTAAAAAATCATTTAATGCTTTATACTTCTCTAAGTTTATATTTTCTTTATCGCACAACAATGTTATTAATTCCAAAACTTTCTGACTGTTACTTAAATTCTCGGTTTCCTTTAAAAATCTTGTATATATTTCATACGGCAATCTGTTTTTAAATTCGTTTACTATTATTTGTAACTGTTGAGTTACTTGTTTTATGTTTATATCTTTTGACACTTTCCTCAATGTCATAAATTTAGTGATATTAGGATAATCTTCCAACCTTATTGCCGTTATATTGTTATACTTTTCGGGATTTGTATTTATATCTTTAACATACCTTATAAGTTGTTTGTAAAATTTTTTGCTGTCTATTTTATTTAAAGAATATTCCTCTATACTTTTACTGAATCTTTTGTTCCTGTCGTTTATATGTATATTTTCCAATATTTCTATTTCTTTATTCACTTTTTCCGTAATTTTTCCGTATTTATTCTGTTGGGATATTATCCAGGACAACCTTTTTACATTGTCTTTATGGATACTTTCTTCATCTATACCTTTTAACTCAACTTTATCGTTGTTACTTGTTAATTTATAATATTCACTTCCGGTAAGCATTCCTTCGCTCAATAATTTTTCTATTACCTGCTTTCTTATATTTTCATCTTTTATTGAATTTAACCAACTTAAATCTATATCTCCGTATCCGCCTTCAACATAAATTTTCTTTAAATTATATTTATCTGCAATCTGAGCAATTATCTTTGATATATTTCTTTGTGTTTGAGGATGGCAATGCAAATCTTGTATATTTATTACGGTTATATTGCTGTTACTGTCTTTACTTGACGTTATTTTTCCGTATTCGTTGTTTATACAATCTGTTTTATTAAAAACATCTTCATATTTTTTGTTTGTATTTTCTGCCATAGGAAGAGCATACAAATTTGCACCTAATGTCGATACCATAAAACAAACGGCAGTAAAAACAGCACAGATTTTTATTGAATTAAACCTTTCCTTAAAAATTTTTATTATCATATTTTTTCTCCGTAACAAATAAAAAAGACATACATCATTTTTACATGATGTATGCCTTTTTGTATTGTTCATAGACAGCTATTTTACCGAAGGTAAACAGCAATCCCAAATATTTTAATATAAAAATAAATATAAACCCAAAGAAAAATAATTTCAGTTTACCATTACTATCGACGGAAATTGATTTTAATATCGACACTGCTAATACAAGTTTAACATAACTGAAAAGAGTGTCCGTATATATTCTTCTGTCCGTTTTATCTATATCAAAAAACATTTGATTATTTTGTGTCGGCAACAACAAAATCTCTACATCTTTTGCAATATTATTACATACTGTTTTTACTACATCTTTCGCGTGATGGAACAAATCACACTCTATTTCTATAATTTCAGAAATAGATGTCTTATTTCCCATCTCCGAACAAAATTTATCAAATAAATTTATAACAGATAAATCTACCGTCGAGAAAAGGATAAAAAACGATAAAGCACATTTTAAAATACTTTTCATACATTTTAAGTATAGCACTTGAAAGCATTTTTATCAATATTTTTTATTGATTTTTCACATATTTTTTTCAAAATAAAAAAGCACCCTTTTTTTGGTAAAAAAGAGTGCCTTTTTTCAGCTTTTTATAAAACTTTTTATTTTTTGTTAATAAGAGCCGCTTTTATGAAGTTTGCAAACAACGGATGCGGTCTTGTAGGTCTTGATTGGAATTCCGGATTAAACTGAACGGCAATAAACCAAGGATGATCTTTTATTTCAACAATTTCAACATATTTATTTTCATCGTCTGAATAACCTGATACTTTAAGTCCTTTTTCTTCCAATACTTTAACATAATCTTTATTTACTTCATAACTGTGTCTGTGTCTTTCGCTGATAACATCTTTTTTGTATATTTCATAAGCTTTGGTATCTTTTGCTATATCGCACTTCCAAGAACCGAGTCTCATAAAATGACCGTCTTTATTTTTTGCATTTGTTTGTATTATAACAGGAGTTTTTGCATTTTTATCAATATTCAATGAATTTGCATCTTTTAGTCCGCAAACATTTCTTGCATATTCTATAATAACGCTTTGCATACCTAAAGATATACCGAAGAAAGGAATCTTGTTCTCTCTTGCATATTTTATTACATTAAGTTTTCCTTCCAATGTTCCGCCGCTGTCTCCGTCGGGAGAAATAATTGCATTCACATCTTTCAAGTCGTGTTCCAAATGTTGAGAATCAGTATCAACATATTTTATTTTAACTTCGGTAACATTTATTGCTCCGCCGTGTTTCAATGCTTCAAAAACACTCTTATAAGAATCTTTCAATTCTATAAATTTACCTGCGATAGCAACGGTAACCTGATGTTCCGGGCATCTGCAGTTGTGTATCATCTCATTCCATTGTTTCAAATCAATCGGTTTTGCATCAAGTTTTAAATATTTTACTATCAAATCATCTATTTTGTTCTCGTGTAATTGAACCGGAACTTCATAAATTGATGTTTGAACATCTCTTTCTTCAATTACGGCATCTCTTTCAACGTTGCAGAACAACGATATTTTGTCTCTTATTTCATCGGTTAAATGTTGATCCATTCTGCAAAGAATTATCGACGGTTCTATTCCTATTTCTCTCAATTTTTGAACACTGTGCTGTGTAGGTTTTGTTTTAAGCTCTTCCGATGCCTTTATGTAAGGAATTAATGTTACATGTACATACAATACATTTTCTCTTCCGATATCGTTTCTGAATTGTCTTATTGCTTCCAAGAAAGGTAAACCTTCTATATCTCCTACCGTTCCCCCTATTTCAACCATAACAACATCACTGTCACCGGCAACAGCTTTTAATCTTTCTTTTATTTCGTTTGTTATATGAGGAACAACCTGAACTGTTTTTCCCGCAAATTTTCCTTCAATTTCGTCGTTTAAAACTTTTTGGTATATTCTTCCGGATGTAACCGTGTTTACTTTTGTTGTTTCCTGATCTATAAATCTCTCATAATGTCCCAAATCCAAATCTGCTTCCATACCGTCTATGGTAACAAAAACTTCTCCGTGTTGCATAGGCGACAAAAGTCCGGGATTGATGTTCAAATAAGGATCGCATTTCAAAATATTTACTTTTAATCCTCTTGCTTTTAACAAGCATGCAATTGATGCAGCCGTAATACCTTTTCCGACTGAAGAAATTACTCCTCCGGTAACAAAAATATACTTCGTTTTCATTTGATAAACTCCTTTATTTCTACTTCAATTTATTTTTTTAATGCTTTTTTTACTTTTGCGACATCTTCAAGTACATTTACGTCTTGAAGATCTTTACTCGATATAATAACTTTTATTCTTTTACCCTGTTCCAATGCTCTTAATTGTTCCAAACTTTCAACAATTTCAAGTTTTGTTTGCTTTGATTTTGTAAATTCACAAACAAATTTTTTTGTATAACCGTAAACACCTATATGTTTATAATAATCCGCTTTGCTTTTATTCTTTTCATCTCTTAAAAAAGGTATCGGATATCTCGAAAAATATAATGCATAGCGATTCTTATCGAAAATTACTTTTACGGTGTTCGGATTTGCAATATCATCCGTCGGTTTCATTTTGTAAGCTACCGTTAAATATTCAAGTTTTTTATCTTTTTTAAATTCTTCAACCATTTTTTCCACAAGTTTTTTATCTATTAAAGGTTCATCACCTTGAACATTGATAAAGACATTGTAGTTTTTCAAATATTTATTTGCGACATAAGCAACTCTGTCTGTTCCGCTTTTTAAATTTACCGGTGTCATAAAAACATTATATCCTGCGGATTTTACCGTATCAAAAATTCTTTTATCATCGGTAGCAACCGCAACACAATCCACCCCCTTACATTTTGATACTTTACTTACAACATGAAGTATAAGAGGTTTATTGTTTATCAAAAACAAAGGTTTACCGGGAAATCTGCTCGATGCATATCTCGCAGGAATTACAACTGCCGTCTTCATATAAAAATACTCCGTATTTTGGAAGCTCAAAATTGCCTCAGGCAATTTTTATTTTCTGTTAAAATTTTTTATCGTCTTTATAATTTCTTCTATCGTAACCGTTGCCGTACCTACCTTACCTACAACAACGCCTGCAGCAAAGTTTGCAATTTCCGCAGCTTCAACAAGTTTCCATTTTGCTGCCAAAGCAAGTGTCATTGTTGCAATAACTGTATCACCTGCACCGGTAACATCATAAACTTCTTTTGCTCTCGTCGGAATATGAGTAATTTTACTTTTTTCTATTACCGTCATACCCTTTTCACCTCTGGTAATAAGAACTGAATCCGATTGTAACAATTTCAATATTTTCTTACCGAGATTTGCGATGTCGGCATCAGTTTTTATTCCCTGATGTTGAGCATTCATACCTTCTATGGCCTCTTTTGTATTGGGAGTCATACAAGTTATATGTTTATATTTTTTGAAATTTTCCACTTTAGGATCGACGGTTACCGGAATTCTTTTCTTTTTTGCAATAGCTATGATTTTTTTCAATACTTTATCCGTTACTATACCCTTTGCATAATCGGAAATAATTACTCCGTCAACTTGTTTCATAACATAATCTATACTTTTCAAAATATTTTCTTCGGTTTTACCGGAGAAAGCACCTTTTATTTCTTTATCAACTCTTACAACCTGTTGATTGGATGCAATTATTCTTGTCTTTAATGTGGTAGGTCTTTGTTTATCTACAACAATATAATTTGTGTTAATTTTTTTATCTTCGAGCATTTCTTTCATATGTAAACCGTTAAGATCATCTCCCACAACGGTAATAATATATGCTTTTGCCCCTAAAGATGTTATATTACTTGCAACGTTTCCGGCACCGCCCAAGGTTTCGGTTTCACTTTTTACTTCTACAACGGGAACGGGAGCTTCGGGAGAAATTCTTGAAACTTTCCCCCAAATAAATCTGTCAACCATTGTATCACCGACAACCAAGATTGACTTATTCTTCAAACTTAACACTTTTTTTAACAAATCCATACATACTCCTTAAAAACTCGAAGATTGGATGATTAGAAGATTTGAAGATTGGATGTTAATTTGTAAAATTTGCTTTGCAAATTTTGTTACTATATATCTTTCCTCTTCACTTCTACTCTTCTACTCCTCTAATCTTCTATTCTTCTGCTGTTTACAAGTAACTTTTGTTTTTCAAATAACTGCAATAATCTTTTATAGAATCTTCAAGTTCCATAAATTTATGATTGCAGCCCGCTTTTCTTATTTTATCCATTTTAGCTTCGGTAAAATACTGATATTTTCCTCTTAAAATCTCAGGCATATCAAAATATTCTATATTTGTTTGTTTACCTACCGCAGCAAACATTGATCTTGCAATATCGTTCCAACTTCTTGCTTTCCCTGTTCCTATATTGAATAATCCCGTATTTTTAGGATTATTTAACAAGAACATCATAACCTCAACCACATCTTTTATATAAACGAAATCTCTTAAAGAATCTCCGTCACCGTATTTACTGTTATAAGATTTAAATAATCTTATTATTCCTTTTTGAGCAACATCGTCGTATGTTTTACATATAACACTTTTCATTGTACCTTTATGATATTCATTAGGGCCGAACACATTAAAAAATTTTATTCCGGTAACTTTATCGTCATATTTGTTTCTTAACAGCCATAAATCAAAAAGTTGTTTTGAATATCCGTACATATTCAGCGGAGCAAGTTTATCTATATCACATTGATCGTCATATCCGTTTTCTCCGTTACCGTATGTTGCCGCAGATGATGCATAAATAAACGGAATGCCAAGCTCCATCGCCCACAATGCAAGAGTTTTTGAATATTCGAAATTATTGTGAATATAATAATTTGCATCCGTTTGAGTAGTTGAACTGCATGCTCCGAGATGAATTATTGCCTGCGGTTTTTGAATTTTTTTATCTTTTACGGCTTGTATAAAATCTTCTTTCTGCATATAATCGTAGAATTTTTTACCTACAAGATTCTTCCATTTTTCACCGTTATCAAGATGGTCAACGACCAAAATATCATCTATTTTTTCCTGATTAAGCTTCCACAAAAAGCAACTTCCTATAAAACCTGCACCACCGGTAAGAATTATCATACTAAAACCTCATTTGTTATTTTATAAAGAATATTTATATAAAAAACTTAAAAATTTTACAATGTTTTTTCTTGAGCAACTTTTTCTATAAGTTTTTGTGTAAGTTTTACACCTTCATTTAAATCGTTTATATCAAATACCGAAGTTGCCGCATGCAAATATCTTGTTGCAAGACTTAAAATTGCGGTAAGTATTCCGGAACGATTCATGTATATAACGGCTCCGTCGGTCATACCCCCGCTTACAATATCCACCTGATGTTTTATATTATTTTCTTTTGCCGTATCTATCATAAGCCTTCTGACTTTATTATTAACGATTGTTCCCCTTCCGCTTGCTTCTATCATTGTTATAGCAACACCTTCTCCGATTTTTAAAGCGGACAATTTATCATCTATTCCGGGAACATCACCTGCAATTGTAGTATCGAGAATTATCGCAAAATCCGGATCTATGGCAAAAGATGATGTTCTTGCACCTTTTAACCCGACTTCTTCCTGAGCTGTTGCAACCGCATAAACTTCGGCATCCACGGGAGCAAGAGTTTCCATAACTTTTAACATTTCATAACAACATGCTCTGTTATCTACGGCTTTACCGTAATATATATTTTTATTTAATTCTCCCGAATTCGGTTCAAATATTATTTGATCACCTATTTCAACTTTTTCCAAAACTTCTTCTTTCGTTTTGCAACCTATATCTATGAACATATTCGTGTACGGAACCAACTTTTTACTTTCTTCGGGTGTCATCAAATGCGGAGGTTTTGTACCGATTACACCTACAACATCACCTTTTTTGGCTTTTATTACAACTCTTTGTGCAGGAATAACCATATCGGCAATACCGCCGACTTTTATAAAGTATATAAACCCTTCTTTCGTCACATGTTTTACGGCAAAACCTATTTCATCCATATGAGCGGCAATCATTATTTTTTTACCGCCTTTACCTTTTCTTGCAATAACATTACCGAAATTATCGATTTTTACCTCATCACAAGATTTTGACAGTTCCCTTTTCATAATTTCCGCAACAGCTTCTTCACAGCCGGAAATTCCGGGAGCTTCCAACAGTTCTTTCAATACTTTATCCATTTTAGTCCTCTATATTTATATTTCTAATTGCTTTTATTCTGTCCAAAACAGGCGGATGACTATATTCCATAAAAACTTTCATTTTATGCGGAGTAAGATTAGAAAGATTATCAACAGAAAGTTTTTTTAATGCTTCTACCATCGCTTTAGGATTTTTATAAGTCGTTACGGAATATCTGTCTGCTTCATATTCATATTTTCTCGATATAACATTTTGTATTACCGACAAAAACATCGATATCGGTGTGTACAAAAATCCGAAAAATATTAATGCTCCGTAAACAGAAATATGTTGCATTTTAAATGCCGCAAAAAGGCCTTCGTTTCCTATAAACAAAGATAACAGGAAAAATATTATTATTGTATTTATGAACGACATAATCATAAATTTATGAATATGACCTTTTTTGTAATGTCCCATCTCATGTGCCAATACGGAAACAAGTTCTTGTGTTGTATGTTTTGCTATTAAAGTATCAAATAAAACTATTCTTCTGAATTTTCCGAAACCTGTAAAAAATGCATTTGTTTTAGTTGATCTTTTGGAACCGTCCATTTTATAAAGGCCCTTCATTTTAAAATTTTGTTCTTTTGCATATTTTTCAAGTTCTGTTTTCAGCTCACCGTCTTCCAACGGAACATATTTGTTAAATAACGGCATTATAAATACCGGAGCTATAAACGTAATTAAAAGTTCAAACAAAATAACGGTTACCGAAGCATATATCCAAGCAAGAGAACCGTATTTAGCAAAAAACATCACAATAACGGCAAATATCGGCAAACCTATAACCGCCGTCAAAATTAAATTTTTTATTATGTCGGACACGAATGTTTTTACAGTAGTTTTATTGAAACCGTATTTCTCTTCTATAACAAACGTACTGTAAGCCGAAAAAGGAATTCCTGTTATCTCAAGCAACAAATATAACACGGCAACAAATATAAGTCCTGTAACTATTTCCCCATAGCCGAAACTTCTTGCGAATAAATCAACATAATTAAATCCGCCGACCAAAATAAATGCTATCGATACTATCAGAGATGTTGATGATGATATAAAAGAAAATTTTGTTCTGTCTTTTAAATAATTTTGAGACTTTTTATATTTTTCTTCGTCGTAATATCCGACAAACTCATCAGGCAAACTTTCTTTTAAGTTCTTTGCATTAAGATAATCCGATATTGAACTTATTGTAAAAGATAACAACAAAAAAACAATTATTATAATTAAATACACCTTATTTTCTCCAAACTGTTTTTAGCTGAAGGGTTGAAAAGCTGAAAGGTTTACATTTCAAATGTCGTTGCCAATCTTCTAATCTTCCAATCTTCTAATCTTCCGCAGTACTTATCCTTCGTACTTAAAAAATACCGCAGCCAAAGGAGGCAAAGCAATTTCTATTGTATACGGTCTTGCATGTGTAGAATAATCTTTTGTGTTTACTCCGCCTAAATTACCTATATTACTGCCGAAATAAGCTTCGGAATCACTGTTTAAAATTTCTTTCCAATATCCCGCTTTCGGAACACCGACTTTATAACCGTATTTCGGAACAGGATTAAAGTTGCAAACACAAACTATCATGTCTCCCGTCGAAGGAGATTTTCTCAAGAAACTTAAAACCGTATTTTCGGAATCGTTACAATCTATCCATTCAAACCCGTTCCAACTGTTATCGTCTTCAAACAATGCCAATTCATTCTTATAAACGGCATTTACATCTTTAACCCATCTTTGCATACCGGAATGTTGCCAGAAGCACAAAACATGCCATTCCAAACTCATATCGTGAGACCATTCTCTTTTTTGTCCAAACTCGGCACCCATAAACAAAAGTTTTTTACCGGGATGCCCGTACATATAACCGATTAACAATCTTAAATTTGCGAATTGTTGCCACTCATCTCCGGGCATTTTGCCTATAAGAGAACCTTTACCTTGTGTAACTTCATCGTGAGAAAAAGGCAAAACAAATTGTTCCGTAAATGCATACAACAAGCTGAAAGTTAAATTTGTATGTCTGTATTTTCTGAATATAGGATCCGTTTTAAAATATCTTAAAGTGTCATTCATCCATCCCATATTCCACTTAAAGCCGAATCCCAAACCACCCAAATATGTAGGTTTGGAAACCATCGGCCATGCCGTAGATTCCTCGGCTATCATTTGAACATCGTTATGATTTTCATATACAACATGATTTAATCTTTTCAAAAATTCTATTGCATCGATATTTTCTTTTCCGCCGTACTTATTTGCCACCCATTCTCCGTCTTTTCTCGAATAATCGAGATAAAGCATTGATGCAACGGCATCTACCCTTATACCGTCGACATGATATTTATCCAACCAAAACAATGCGGAAGATATTAAGAAATCTTTTACTTCATTTCTTCCGTAATTAAATATTGCACTCTTCCAATCCGGATGAAAGCCCAATCTTCTGTCGGAATGTTCATACAAGTATGTTCCGTCGAAGAAAGAAAGTCCGTGCTGATCCATAGGAAAATGAGACGGAACCCAATCCAATATTACACCTATACCCGCCTGGTGCAGCAAATCTACCAAATACATTAAATCCTGCGGTGTTCCGTATCTGCTGGTAGGAGCAAAATACCCCGTAGTTTGATATCCCCATGAAGCATAAAAAGGATGTTCCATTACGGGCAAAAACTCAACATGTGTAAAATTCATTTCAACACAATAATCTCTAAGTAAAGGTGCAATTTCCCTGTAAGACAACATTCTGTTATTTTCTTCGGGTTTTCTTCTCCAGGAACCCAAATGAACTTCATATATCGACATCGGAGACTTCATACTGTTCTTTTTATATCTTGTATTCATCCAATCTTTATCGTTCCATGTGTACGAAAGGTCCCAAACTTTAGAACCTGTTTTTTGAGGCGTTTCGCAATGAAAGGCATAAGGATCGGCCTTTTCAACGGAATAGTTATTAAAATTGGAAACTATGAAATATTTGTAAGTATCACCTTGTTTTAAAAAAGGAATAAAACCTTCCCAAATACCGGAAGAATCTCCTCTTGGATTTAAAGGATGCGAATATTTGTCCCAATAATTAAAATCACCTATTACGGAAACATGTTTTGCATTAGGTGCCCAAACGGCAAAATAAACTCCGTCTTTTCCCTCATAATTTACGGGATGAGCCCCCAATAAATTATAAAGTTGAAAATGACTTCCTTCTTTAAAAAGATAAATATCCTGCTCTGAAAACAATGAAAAAGGTCTTACATAATTTTCCATAATTTTATCCTTTATTAATATTTTAATTTACATTTTTTAATATAAAAAAGGCTTATCTCTTCTTTCTGCTTTTTAAAAGTTCTATCATACTGTAATCTTTATTTTTGTTTGCATAATACATTGCTGAAAAGCCATCGTTATCGGTTGAATGCAATCTTGCTCCGCTATCCAAAAGTTTTTTTGCTATATCAAAATATCCCTTCGATGCAGCCAATATCAACGGAGTTTTGCCGCTTGCATCCTTACCGTTAACCCTTGCACCGCTATCTATAAGAAACGAAACCATATCCAAATTATTCGTATCTACGGCAACATTTAATAATCTCGTATTATTTTCATCTTTATAATTTATCATCGCACCGTTTTTAACAAGCAAATTAGCTATTTTCAAACTTCCCATTCTTACGGCTATTCCCAACGGTGTTATTCCGTTATTATCGGAAACATTAACATCCGCTTCATATTTTACAAGCATTTTTGCTATATCATAATTTGATTTATATACGGCATACATCAACGGAGTAATACCGTTACAATCTGCAACATTAATATCGGCTCCCGTCGTAAAAGCAAGTTGCACCAAATCAATATTATTTGATGCACAGGCCGATATCATAGGTGTTATTCCGCTGTCATCAGCTAAATTAATATCTGCACCCTTTGATATTAAAAAAGCAGCCATATCATAATCGTTACTGTCAAAAGCAATTATTAGAGGAGTTTTTCCCTGAATACCTCTTTCATCTATTTCCGAACCGTATGCAATAAATCTTTCGGCCAAACGAATATTTGAAGTAAGAATGGATTCTCCCAATGTTCCGGGAATCGTTCCAACCTTATTAAAATATTTCACGATATCGTTATAACCGTTTTTCATTGCAAAAACCGAAGCCGTAAGCCCGTCTTTTGTTTTTGCATTTATATCGGCATTATGTTTGACCAAACTTTTTACCAAATCAAACATTCCTCTTTCGGAAGCCATCATCAAAGCCGTCATACCGTTAGGTAATTTAGTATCGACATCAACGCCATGATCTATTAATGATTTTGCAACCTGGTCCATGCCTTTATTTATAGCTAACATCAAAGAATTCATTCCTCTGTTATACGAAACATTAACATTTGCTCCGTTTCTTATAAGCATGAGTGCAATATCCGAATATCCCATACTGATGGATGTTAATAAGACGGGATTACCGACGGAATCCTGAGAATTTGTACTGACACCTTTCCTTATACATTGTCTTACCAAATCGTAATTATTTTGTTTTACGGCATTCACGATTGTTTCGGTATTATATGTAGCCGCATAACAAAAATTTGAAAACAAAATAAAAAAAAGTATTAGTGTTTTTTTTAACATATTATGAATTTAACTCGGCAATTTTCATATTACATTCTTTTGCCAATTTTACATCAAGTCTTGCAGCTTCTTTATATTTTTCAATAGCCAATCCTACTTCTTGGCTTTTTTCATAAACTTCGGCTAATCCGAAATATGCCAATGCATATTTTGGATTTATCTCTATTGCTTTTGTATAAAAAGCTTTTGCCTGTTCGAAATTATTGTTTATTTTATATATATCACCTATCTTGGAATATGCAAAAGTTGCCTTAGGAGATAATTCTATCACCGTAATCAAATCTTTTATTGCGGAATCATATTTCTTTATTTCAATATAAGCTTCAGCTCTTAACAGATATCCTTGTGAATCTTTATAATTGAAAGATATTGCCTGATCCAATTCGGAAATAGCTTCTTCATATTTTTGCTTTCTGAAACTTATGTTTCCTCTGTTTAAATGTATCATACTGGCAGATACATTTATTTTTCTGTCTTCCTTTGCTATCTCGGAATTCTTACCTATATCATCAATATTAACATTGATAACAGGTGCTGCTTTATGTTCTGCAACAGCTTCTTTTTTAGGTTGTTCTATATTGGGTTTTGTTTCCTGTTTTATTTCTTGTTTTACTTCCTGTTTTGTTTCCTGTTGTATCTCTTGTTTTACTTCTTGCTGTACTTCAGGTTGTATATCTTGTTGTACCTCTTTCTCTGCTTCCTGTTGTACTTCAGGTTGTTCTTTTGTTTCCTCAACAACATTATCTGTCGAACTCATATATTGCTTTACATCCGCTCCCAAAGATTCCGCTTGTGCAAAATCTTTTTCGGCTTCTTTATTCTTTCCGAGTTTTTTATATAACAATGCTCTCTTTAAATAATACTCGCCGTTTTTATCGTCAAGTTGTATTAATTTGGAACAATTATTTACAGCATCGCTTATTTTATCATTCTTTTCAAAGAAAGCTATTTTATCCAAAAATAAATCTTTATCTTTGGAATTCATTTTTGTAGCTTTTTCAAAATCTTGTGTAGAAAGTTTGACATTGTTTAACTCGTGGTAAATTTTTGCTCTTAACCAATAACATTTATAATCCGACGAATCCATATTAACGGCTCTGTTTAAAAAGTCTAATGCCGCCTTTAAATTTTGTTGATAAAAACAGGATTTTGCCAACATATAGAAAAGAACTTTATTCTTTGTACCTTTTTCCAAAGCCCTTGTTAAATATTTTATTGCACTGTCATAATCTCCTGTTTCGGCGAAGCTTACTCCCAAATAGAAATCCGTAACTTTATCTTGTTTTTTAGCTTCATATATAGAAACCAACAAAGAGATAACTTCGTGATATTTCTTCAATTGAAAAGCTACTGTCGCCAATAAGAATTTATTATCTATCTTGGTTTCAAAGTCGCTGACTTGTTTCATGTCATCGTATGCTTCGGAATATTTTGATTGTTTAACATAATAATTTATTCTCGACAAATAAGCCTGATTATAACTCGGATCATAATCTAATGCGGAATCTATATCTTTAAGATAATTCGTATAATCTTTTATTTCCTGATACATCAATGCCCTTTCAAAGTATACATCGGCATCCACCAAATCAGAATCAATAACTTTATTAATACATTGTATTGCATCTTTATATTTTTTCAATCCGTTAAAAGCTTTGGATCTGTTTCTGTAAAATTCGGGACCGACGTTTTTATCATATTTAATCGCCATATCATAATCTTTAACGGCATCTTTGAATTTTGACTGTTCTAAATATAAATCTCCTCTTTTTTGATAATAAAAAGAGTTTGTTTTATCTTCTTTTATAAGTTTATCCAATTGACTGATTGTAAAAGTAACTTCTTCCGGTTTCTCTTGTTGAACATTTGAAACATTATCTTCAACAACATTTTGTTGAACATTATTAACATTGTTATTTCCTTCAACAGTTTCTTCTTTAACCGCAGTTGTCGAAGTAACAACATTTTCGTCAGCGACATTATATTTATCGGTATTTGTATCAACACTTGTATTTGTGTTGTTATCTGTATTATTATCCGCAGTAACAGTATCTGTAACAGGACTTACATTTACACTTACATCTTCTTGAGGCTGTATTTCGGGTTGTGCTTCAATCTGCACTTCATTGTGAACTTCAGGTTGTTGTTCCGATACAACTCCGTTAACTTCATCTTGGACAAAGTTTACTTCTTGCGGTTTCCCGGGTATTACTTCTTCCTGAATTTTTTCTTCCGGTAAAGGCTGTTCCGCAAAAGTATTTTCTTCTTTTCTTCCGACAGTGAAATCTTTAACTATCGTTACGGTTTTTCCTATTTCTTCAATTTCATTTTCAACGGTTTCTCTCGGCTCTTCGGTTTCGATACTTTCTTCGACAATTTTTGCTTTCTTTGCCGAACTCTTTGTATGTTTTCTTCCAGCAGATACAGTTGAAACTTTACTCTTTTTCTCTTTTGTCTTTTTCTTCTCGGAATAGAAATATCTTTTCGTATCTAATATTTCCCTGTCTAAATCCAACACATTGTTTTCACTCAACATTTTCAATGCAATATCATAATTTTTTATCGCATCAATTATTTCACCTTTATTTCTGTTTATTATTCCTTTATAGAAATATACATTCGGATTAGCATCTTCGGTATTTAACAAAAATTCTATATCCGCCAATGCTTCCGCATAAGCCTTCATTTTAATGTATACTTTTATTCTCTTTAAATAAAATTCTTCTTTTTCCGGATTTAACGTTATTATTCTCGTGTAATCCATGAGAGCTTTAGGATAATCACCGAGCTTAAAATAAGAATCCGCTCTTAAAATTAAAACATGTATATTATCTTGCCTTTCATCCAAAAATGCCGTTGCAAAATTAATACAAGATTCATATTCTTCTTTTAAAAATTTAATTTGGATATTCAATAATTCCGCATCTTGATTTTTATTGTCGATTTCCAACACACTGGCAACATCACTTTCGGCTTCATCATACATTTTTTTATTTACAAATATTTTTGATCTTCGAATATAAGATTCAACATCGTTTTGATTTTGTTCCAAAATTTTGTTTAAATCGTCCAATGCTTCGTCGTCATAACCGGATTTCACCAAAGCAACCGCTCTTTTTTTATAAACCGCAACATCGGCATATCCCAAAGAAACGGCCTTATCGAAATATTCAAGTGCCGTGGTGTTTTCCATTGTATTAAGATAACATACACCCAAATAGAAATTAGTTTCCTTCAACAGATATTGTGCTTTAAGTGTTTGTTTAAAATCATCTATGGCAATTTTATAATCTCTGCTTTTAACATAAGAATTTCCTCTCCAATAATATGCTTCTATTATCGTAGGATCCTTTTCTATAACATCCGTAAAATATTTTATTGCCGCATCATATTTGTCGAGTTTAAACAATGTTAAGGCATAAGCAAAAAGCATTTCCGACAAATCGTATGAAAGTTCTATAGCTTTGAAGAAATATTTCTCCGCGGCAAGATAATCTTCCGTAAAAAAGTAACACAAACCGCAACAATACAACAATTCAGGTGTTTTGCTCCCGTCGATTTCTATTGCCTTTTTAAAATTATCTATAGCACTGTTATAATCTTCGTTTAAAACACTCATGTATCCCAAAAAGGCAAAACTTATGAAATTTTTATCCATAAATTCTACGGCCTGCAAAATTTCTTCGTATGCTTTCTGGGTTTTATCTTGTGATAAGAGAATGCTTGCTTTTTCAATATAGGCCGGACCGAAAGAATAATCCAAATCTATTGATTCCGAATAATCTTTCAAAGCTTTATCATCCAAGCCCTGCTCTTTATGTAAATTACCTAAATTGTAATACGCATAACAATCTTCCGGCATTTTTTCTATAGCTTCTTTAAAGCATGCTTCGGCATCATCTTCTTCCAATTGTTTTCTGTGTGCAAGACCTTTATTATTCAGAATATAAACGTCCTCGGGTTTTAATTTTAATGCGACCTCAAAATCTTTTATGGCATCGTCTAAAGATTCTATATTTGTGTAAGTTATACCTCTGTTACAAAAAGCATAAGCATCCGTAGGATTTAATTCTATAGCCTTGGTAAAATCTTTTATTGCTTCCTGATATTGAAACAATCCCCTGTGTGCCATTGCTCTGCCGTAAAATGCGGATTCTATGTAAGAATTCAATTCTATTGCTTTATCGAAATATTTTATGGCTTCTTCAAATAAATTTTGAATTACTCTTATGCTTCCCAATGTCGTATATACACTCGGATTTTGAGGATTAAGTTCTATGGCTGTTTTAAAATCCTGTTCGGACAGGTCGAACTCTTTTAAGAAAACATAAGTTTCTCCTCTTGCTATAAATGCAAAAGTAAAATTTTTATCCAATTCTATGGCTTTTGAAAAATCTTCTATGGCATTTTTGTAATCTGTCTTTTTGTGATATGCTAAGCCTCTGTTATAATATACCGAAGCATCGGTTGGGTTGTATGCTATTTTTGACGTGTATAAATGTATTTGCTTATCTAAATCTTTTTTTTGTTGCGAAGTTAAAATTTTGTTAATATTTATTTTGTACTTTTCAGGATAAAACTCCATATCTTCTACAAGTTTTTTTATAAAAGAATTTATGCTTTTCTTGTAATCAACCGTCATTTATATTCTCCCGTAACTTATTTCTTTTTAATAAAAGTACCTGCTACCAATCCTATAAACATTCCGGTAATAATACCCATCAAAATGTCGGTAATACCTACGATTGCGATAAAAATTCCGAATACCGCACCGACCAATAAACCGACAACATCGTATGTCTTTTGCTTGGGTTCTGCCTCTGCCTCCTGAATCAACTCATCGTTGCTCATTTCTTCCTGATTTATATCTTCTTGATTTATATCTTCGTTATTTTCCATAAATTATACTCGTAAACTTTTCTTTATATTATACCATTATACCTATTGTATTTTCAATAAGTTTTTTATTTTTTCCAAAACTTCTTCTTTAGTTATTTTAGGATCATCGAATTGCAAATTTTTTATGTACTGTTTCACATCATTTATCCATTTCCCGGCAGGTTTGTTGAATATTTCAATCAATTCATTCCCGTTAAACAATTCTTCTTTAGGCAACAGCATATTTTTTTGTTCCAAAGTTTTAACCCTGTCAAAAAGTTCACCGTCGAATTTTTTTGTATCGGCAACGGTTAACAATCTTATGTTATCTATATCTTCTCCTAACTTATTTGCAAATCTTCTTACCGAAGAATCTTTCCAACTTGTATCATACATTTTAGGATACATGTGATTTTCTATAAGAAAACACACCTTTTTTATAAAATCCGCAGAATATTTTAATCTGGCTAAAATATCTTTTGCCAGTTTTGAGCTTATCGACTCATGATTTATAAATGAAATTTTGCCGTTGTTTTCGGATTTTGTCTGTACTTTTCCTATATCGTGAAGCAAAGCTGTCATTCTCAAAAGCAAATCGGGTTTTATGCTATCGACAACATCCATAGTATGTTCATAAACATCTTTGTCATGATAAGGTTTCGGTTGTTCAATATTTTGATTTTGTTTAAGTTCCGGAAATAAAATTTCAAGCAAACCTATATCATCTAACATATCGAAAGCTTTTGAAGGTTTATCCAGCAACAACATTTTATTTATTTCCTCGGCAATTCTTTCACCGGAAACAATCTTTATTCTTTCCGCTTTATTTTTCATACTTTGATATGTTTTGGGTTCTATCGTAAAATTTAATTGAAAAGACTGTCTTACCGCTCTTAATATTCTTAAGGGATCTTGTTCAAAAATTATATCGGAAGCGGATTCATCGGTAACTCTTATAATTTTATCTTCTATATCTTCCAAACCTTTTTTTGTTAAATCCAACAATTCAAAATCATTTAATCTTAAAAATAATGCATTAACGGTAAAATCTCGTCTTAAAGCATCTTGTTCCAATGTTCCTATTTCGGTTTGAGGATTTCTCGAATTTTTATCATAATACTCTTTTCTTGGCATTATAAATTCTATTTCTTTGTTCTCAATGAGTAATTTTGATGTTGCGAATTTTTCGAATGTAACAGGAGGATGGATATTCAATTCTTCGGCCACTATTTTAGAAAACTCTATTCCGGCATTTTCGCCTTCAACCATAATATCCAAATCGTTCGGTTCTCTGTTTAAAATAATATCCCTGACAAAACCGCCGACAGCATAAATAATAAAATTGTTATTTTTTGCTATTTTTATAAGCTTTTCAACTACAGATTGATAAGTTTGAGGTATTTTCAAAGACTTCATTTTATATTTTAATTTATAACCGAAAAAATATGTTTTTACAAAAAAAAAGAAACTACTTCTTATAATTTCTATTCACCGAAAATACAACTTCTTCGATTTAATACACTGAAAGGATACGGAGAGAGAGGGATTCGAACCCTCGATAGAGTTCCCCCTATAGCAGTTTTCGAGACTACCGCCTTCAACCACTCGGCCATCTCTCCCCATAAGAGATTAAAAAATTTTCAAATAAACTTTTATTCCTTAGAAAAATTATCTATTATTTCCGGCTCTTCCGTAAGAGATCCGTTTAATGTCAAACTGTTATCACTGCCGCCGCTCTCAATTACAGCCGTAAAAACATCGTTATCACCTGTAGTGATTTTGTAACCGGTAAAATACTTATTAGCTCTCGCATCAATACCTAATACAGCGGTATGATCTTCAAAATTATTGTTTGTATCATAAAATTGACCGTTTCTTGAATAATATACCTGCTGTGCGGCATGAATTTCCGCAAGCAAAGCCTTACCTTCGGTTGCCATACCCTTTCTTACATATCCTCTGTAAATAGGAACAGCAGCCATAGACAAAACTCCGACTATAGCTATCGTTATTATAACTTCCGGCATAGTAAAACCCTTTATTTTTATCATAATTACAACCTCTCTACAAACAAATATCTCTCTAAACTCACACTATATTATAATACAAACAACCATTTTTTTCAATATCTTTTACCCCTGATAATCAAGCATTTAAATTGTTTATTTTTATGAAGATTTTTGATATTTTTTTGCTGTAAGGATAACGTTCGATATAATCATAAGCCAGCGAATATAAGTATTCTCTTTTTTCCGCTGTTTCTTTCTTTTTTAAAGAATCGTTATATATCGTTATTATATAATTTTCAAGATACTTGGGATTTCCGGACAACTTAACCGCTTTGTCCAAATATTCTATTTCCTGATCTTTAGGCATATTTTTAGAAAAAGTATAATATCTCCAAGCCATAACATTTCTGCAGGAAATAAATATAACAAAAATTATCAATAAACCAAATACTATCTTAGATAATATCCCGTTTCTTAAATTAAAAGTTTTTTTATCCTTATAAAAAGAAACCGAACACAGTATTGCCAAACAAATAAGGAAAAACATTGCATTTGCCGGAATATGAAAATGAAAATCGACAAAACTTCCGATACAAATTGAACAACAGGCCGAAAACAAACCTATAAATAAAATCTTTTTCTTATACGATAAAAATTTTATTCTCCTTAAGAAAATAAATATAAGAACAAAAATAAGTAATAAAAATATTGCATAAACCGGATATCCGACATCCAACAACAATTCCAACCAATCATTATGTAAATATTCGGGATATGCTTTTAAATCTTCTTTCAAATATTTATCTATGAGTATAGGAAAAGAAGCAAAACCTATTCCCGTAACAGGATAATCTTTTAAGACATCAAAAGACATATCGTATAACTTTAACCTGGTTGCTTCGGATATACCGGTAGTTCTTTGACTGTAAGCATTAATTGCGTCTATATTTTTGTATATAACAAAAGAAGATGTTCCCAATATAACAAGCACAAATAAAATTTTATAAATTTTCTGTTTAATGTTGTCCGAAAAATGATAAACGTATAAAAGCATGAATATAAATACGGAAACGAATGTCGCTAACATCGCTCCTCTGGACCGTGTTAAAACAACACTTATCAACAACAACACTGATATTATACTTAATACAATTTGTATAACTAAAAATTCATTTTTTTTATTTTCGACCAAATATTTTTGATATCTCAAAAAATTATAAATCAATAAAGCTAAAGATATGAAAAACGACATCGACAAAAATACTCCGGCATTGTTCCTGTTTGTAAACGGTCCGAAATTACCTAGACTTTCCATTCCCAAAAAGAATTTAATATATTCGCCCTTTGGAAAACAAAGGCCTATCATCAGCACGACAGCAGAAACGGTCAATGTTAAATATAAAAGTTTTTTTATTTTTTTCGACTCATAAAACAGTTGATTAACAACCATAAAAAACATCATGTATGTAAAGATGGAATTAAGTTCTTTCAGTGTATGATACGGTGAAACCGTAAACGGTATAAAATCTTTTTGCTGTAATATTGTATGATGGTTTAATATTTGTATAACGGCAATCAAAATAAACATTACAAAAATAATATTCACCGATAATGCCGGAAAAGTAAAAGAAAGTTTTCTTTTAGTAAACAAAAGATATACAAATATAAAAGAAACTATCAATTGAAAAATAAAAAATGCCCAAGGTTCTGTCCCTGCAAAACTCAAAGGCACAAAAAAGATTAGTATTGAAAGAAGTAAATTAACAAACATTATTCAAACAATATATCGGCGATGGAAAATACCGGTCCGTCTTTACATGCCATTTTATAACTGTTTTTTATTTTAACGGCACATCCTTGACAGTTTCCAACACCGCAGGCCATTTTTTGTTCTAAAGATGCATAACCGGAAATATTTTTTTCTTTTGCGATTTCCGCAACTTTTTTCATCATAGGAGTAGGTCCGCAAACATAAATAACACTGTTTTGCTGAACCTGTTTTGCCAACAAATCCGTAACAAAACCTTTGTATCCGTAAGAACCGTCCTCTGTGGAAATATTTATTTTCCAACCCATCTTTTCAAATTCGGTTAAGCACATCAATTCTTCTTGTTTTCTCACACCGTAATATAAACTTCCCGGTTTACTTAAACTGCTTGCCAAAAAGTGAATTGATGCAACTCCGGTTCCTCCGGCAACGAGTACAGGTTCAACGTTATCTTTTATATCTAACGGATATCCCTGTCCTAACGGACCCAAAACTTTTACAAAACTTCCTATCGGCAAGTTTGCCAAAATATCGGTCCCTTTACCTACAACTTTATATAAGAAAGAAACCGTTCCCGTTTTTTTATCTGCGGAATATATACTTAACGGTCTTCTTAAAAAAACTTTTTCCAAACCTATCATACAAAACTGACCTGCACAAGCAGCAGATGCAATTTCTTTTGATACGACGGAAAATTTATAAAAATTCAAACAAATATTTTTGTTCTCTGTTATTTCTAATTGATAATCCCATCTTTTAATGTCCAAACTATTTTTCCTCCCACTATAGTCATTACGGCACAACCTTTAAACTTTCTTCCGATAAAAGGAGAATTTTTACTCTTAGATAAAATATCTTCTTTTTTAAATTCGTATTTTTGTTCCAAATCTATAATTGTTATATCTGCAATAGAACCCGGTTTCAAAGTTCCTCTTCCCGTCAATGAAAATATTTTTGCGGGATTTGCAGTCATCTTTGAAACAGCTTGTTCGAGTGTTAAAACTTTTTTATCTACAAGCTCACTCAAAACCAAGCATAACGCCGTTTCAAAACCTATAATTCCGAACGGTGCATTATCGAATTCTTTACTTTTTTCTTCCTGAGTATGAGGAGCATGATCGGTTGCAATACAATCGATTGTTCCGTCTTTTAAGCCTTCTTTAATTGCTTCAACGTCTTTATGTGTTCTTAACGGAGGATTCATTTTAAAATTCGTATCGTAATTTTGAACATAATCGTCTGTTAAAGAAAAATAATGAGGACATGTTTCACAGGTAACGTTTAAACCTTTTTTCTTGGCTTGTCTTACAAGTTCCACCGAACCTGCCGTCGAAACATGTGCTATATGAAGTTTACCGCCGGTAAGTTCACAAAGCATAATATCTCTTGAAACCATTATTTCTTCACTTTGGTTAGGTATTCCTCTAAGACCGAATATCATGGAATTTTTACCTGCATTCATAACACCGTTTTTAGATAACTGTTTATCTTCGCAATGAGATATTACGGCCAAATCAAACATTTTTGTATAATCCAACGCTCTTCTCATAACCTGAGAATTTGCAACAGGCACTCCGTCGTCACTTACCGCAACAATTCCGGCCTTTTTTAATATTCCTATTTCTGCCAACTCTTCACCTTGTGAACCTTTTGTAATACAACCTATAGGAAATACATTTACTTTCCCTTCTTTTTGAGCTTTCATAAGGATATATTCCACCGAAGGTGCGTTATCCGTAACGGGTTTTGTGTTGGGCATACAAAAAACGGTTGTTATACCGCCTTTTGCCGCTGCCATCGTTCCCGTCTTAATCGTTTCTTTTTCTTCCTGCCCCGGTTCTCTTAAATGAGAATGAACATCTAT
The DNA here is from genome assembly GCA_045223915.1 of Endomicrobiaceae bacterium. Lineage (GTDB taxonomy): Bacteria > Elusimicrobiota > Endomicrobiia > Endomicrobiales > Endomicrobiaceae > Ruminimicrobiellum. The sequence goes on from JBGUZU010000002.1 coordinate 48,062, forward strand.
TAATCCCGGAACAGCAACTTTATTTTTACCGTCAATTATTTTTTCCGGTTTAGCGGAAAGTTTATCGACTATCTTACCGTTTTCAATAAATATATCACCGACTTTATCGACTTTACATGCAGGATCAACAATTCTTATATTTTTAATTTGAATTAACATATATGTTTTCTCCCCTGTTTATTTCTTGCAAGTGCCAACAAATGCAATACAGCCATCCTGATAGCAATACCGTTTGTTACCTGCTCGTTAATAACGGATGCGGGACTATCGGCAACTTCGGAATCTATTTCTATACCTCTGTTCATCGGTCCCGGATGCATAATCAAAACATCGGGCTTTGCTTTTGCAAGTCTTTTTTCCGTAACCTGATAAAGCTCGTTATACTCATGAATTGATGGAAAAAATCCGCCTTGCTGTCTTTCCATTTGTATTCTTAAAATATTTACGACATCCACATCTTTTATGGCTTCGTCCAAATCATAAAATACTTCTACGCCTAAAGATGATATGCTTCTGGGTATCAACGTCGGCGGTCCCACAACTCTGACTTTTGCACCGAATTTTGTCAGTGCCCAAATATTTGATCTTGCGACTCTGCTGTGTAAAATATCACCTACCAACAAAACTTTTAAGCCTTCGATTTTTTTCTTTTTATCGTACATTGTATAAAGATCTAAAAGGCCTTGTGTCGGATGTTCATGAAATCCGTCTCCGGCATTTACAATCGAAGCATTTAAATTTTTTGCAAGAAGTTCGGGTGCTCCGGCACACGTATGTCGTATTATTATAATATCGGCTTTCATTGCTTCAAGAGTTTTAGCGGTATCCACCAAGCTTTCACCTTTAACAAAACTCGACGTTTTCGGTGCGATACTTACAACATCGGCAGACAATCTCTTTGCCGCAATTTCAAATGATGTTCTTGTTCTTGTCGACGGTTCACAAAACAATGTTACAACCGTTTTCCCGACAAGGGCAGGCGCCTTTTTGATTGATCTGGTAAACATACTTTTAAAAGGTTTTGCAGCATCAAGGATTGTTTGAATTTCCTTTTTGTCCAAATGTTCTAATCCTAGAAGATCTTTTCTGTTAAAAGACATTTTGGCCTCTTTTTATTTTTTATTATTAAGTTTATTTTCTAAAAATTTTATTTTATTTTGTAAAAAAGTTTTAAATTCTGCTAATTTTTCTGCTGCTTTATATGATTCTAATGCTTTAGCATACTCTTCTTTCACTTCTAAAAATTGGCCTTTGGTCATATATGCCCAATATCTGTTATTATCGTTAATTTGTTCTTTTTCTATTACGGTATCCAAGTCTTTTAAAGCTTCTTCTTCATTAATTCCCAATTCAAATTTTAATTCTGCTCTCTCTCTCAGGTACACATAGTAATTCGGAGTTTTATCTCCAAATTCAATTGCTTTTTCAATGTCTCTTAATGCTTCTTGTTTTTTTCCTACTTTTTTTTCATAGAATGCTTTAGTGCCGTAATATTCGGGTTTTTTGTTGATTTCCAATGCTTTAGACACATCTTTAAGAGCATCTTCGTAATTCTTCATATAAAAGTTGAACTGTGCTCTCTCATGGAAATAGTCTGAATTTTTAGAATCCAACTCTATTGCTTTATCACAATATATTACGGCATTATGAAAATCTCTGAGAGCATCGTAAACAGAAGCTTTTTGAAAATAATATTTCGCTTGTGTCTTATCTAAAGATATTGCCTTATCTATATAACTCATAGCACTTTGTAAATCAAGACTATCAGTATAAGATTTATACTCTCCTTCAAGAGGTATATGTCGTCTCAATTGAGACATTAAAAAATAAAGTTCAGCCTTACTGGATTTTCTGTCACACAAACTTATTGCTTTTTCTAAACGTTCAAAATTTTCTTCTATAAGAGGACGTCTTTTTACCTGCATCAACAAATGTTTGATTTCAATATATTCTTTTTCGGAGGGATCTATTTGAGTGGCATCTACATTTATCACGGCATATACTTGAGTAAAAGCCATCAAAGAAAACATAAACACAAACAAACTTGTCATAAGTTTTTTCATATATTTCCTCCTTTCTTAATATATTACTTATCGTCTATTACAACTTTATCGTCATTAGATACGGCATCATCCATATCAACGCAAATCCTGTTTTTTGTATGATGTACAAGTCCCACAAAGTCCGGTTGTATAGGAAGTTCTCTGTATCCTCTGTCAACCAAAACAGCCAACTTAATTGATTTTGGTCTTCCGAAATCTTTTAACACATCCAAAGCTGAACGAATTGTTCTGCCGGTATATAAAACATCGTCAACCAAAATTATATTTTTATTGTTTATATCACAAGGAATGTTGGTATCTTTTATTGTAGGAATATCGGCACCGGCTTCCTGTAAATCGTCTCTGTAAAGAGTTATATCCAATATTCCGAAAGGTATTTGCTCTTTCATATTTTTTATATTTTCTATTTTTCTTGATAATCTTTTGGCAACGGTAACACCTTTTGTTTGAATACCTATAACGATAATATCGTCTATTTTCTGTTTTATAATTTCGTTAGCTAATTTTTCGATTGTAGAATCTATCTGTTTTGAATTTAAAATTTCCATGATAACTTTCCCTTAATATATATTGTCATATATTATATAAAAAAAATAATGATTTATAAATAACATTTTCGGCTACTTATAAATCATTATAATTTAATAAAAAAGATAAAATATTTAAATATTTTCCAAAAGCTTTTCCGCTTGCTGTTCCGGCAACGTTTCCACATCTCTTAACTTTCTTTCTATTGCTCTTGTTCTGACACCTGCATTATCTATTTCTTTACTTGCACTTTCCAACTTTCTCTTGGTAGCATCCAATACATCCCCGAACTTACCGAATTCGGTTCTAACGGCCCTTAAGATGTTCCAAACATTGTCTGTTTGTTCTTGTATAGCAAGTGTTCTGAAACCCATTTGTAAACTGTTTAAAAATGCTCCCAAAGTTGTAGGTCCCGAAACTGTTATTGAAAAATCGTTTTGGATTTGTTGTATAAGCCCGGGAATTCTTAATATTTCCAAATAAAGGCCTTCAAAAGGTAAAAACATTACAGCAAAATCCGTCGTATAAGGAACAGATATATATTTATCTTTAATATCTTTTGCAAAATTTCTTATATCCGTTACCAACTTTTTCTTGTCGGACTCAATAGCATTTTTGTCCGCCGACTCATAATCCTGCAACAATTTTTCGTATGCTGTCGTGGGAAATTTTGAATCTATAGGTAAATAAATAAACTTTTCTTCACTTTCTTTAGACGGAAGTTTTACCGCAAATTCTACCACACCGGAAGGATTGGACGGATTAGGGTGAGCATTTTTTTCATATTGAGAGGCAGTTAAAATTTGTGAAAGCAAAGCTTCAAGTTGAACTTCCCCCATCGTGCCTGCAACTTTTACGGAAGTTAAAGCCCTTTTTAACCCTCCGACATCATTTGCAAGAGACTGCATTTCTCCCAAACCTTTCTGAACAGACTCTAATTGCTTATTTACAAGTTCGAAAGAAGAATTCAATCTTTTTTCTAGCGTAGATTGCAATTTTTCATCTACCGTAAGTCTCATTTGTTCCAATTTTTTTTCGTTACTGTCTTGAATATTTTTCAAACTTGTTTGAACAGTTTCTTTTTGTTTATCCAAAGATTCTTGCGTGTTTTTCGAAAGAGTATCGAACTTGGCATTTATGGAATTTTGAAAATTCATCAATGTATCCTGATTTTCTTTTCTTGAAGCTCTTTCGTTTTCCGTTGATTCTCTTCTGTTTCTCTCAAACTCATCTTTAAAACCTTTCTCGTAAGAATCTAACTTTTTTTCGTAATCGTCAAATTTTTTATTTATAACATCTTGATTTGAATTTTTATTTTTTAATAAGACTAATAAGATTAAAATTAAGTTTAATGAAACTAAAATAATCAATGCTGTTAACATATTTTACTCCTTGTCAGTATGTTTTTATATTATAATAAATTTTTATATTTTATATTCAAAAAAATCTTTTTTGAACTTAATCAAGTTTCTTATCATATTCATACTGCCCCTGCTGCCGTTATGTATAACAATACCTATGTCACAATATTTTGCCATTTCGTAGTTTCTTATAACTCCGGCCGAGTTTCCGTATTTATTCCAATCCGGTTTAAATACCGTTACGGGAATATTATTGTTCTTGGCATAAATTTCGGCTAATGTATCAACACCCTTGGCACCGCCGGAAACTATTTCGTCATCCTGTGTTATTTTATAACCGGATAACTTTATTGCTTCAAACAAAATATTTATATCGGTTATGGTTCTGCTGCCCGCAATTACTATTTTCATGATTATATTTTACAACCTCACAGCGACAACAGTATGTCGCGATTTTTTAGAAATTTATTGAAAAAGGCATAAAAAAAAGCGGGCAACGGGAATCGAACCCGCATCACGAGCTTGGGAAGCTCGGGTTTTACCACTAGACTATGCCCGCAATAACGACAATTTATAATTTACAATGTACAATTAACGACAAACTGCGAGATCCCGTATCAAGTACGGGATGACAAATCTGTTAACTTAAATAATTTTATGTTTTTTCTTCAGTACTGTCAATTGAGATTTAGCATATTTTAATGCTTGTTTTTTATCTTTTATTCTGCCTTCTTCGTAAGCATTGTTTATATACTTTAACAACTCACCTATAATCTTGCCCGGTTTAAGATGAAACTCTTTCATCAAAACATTACCGTCTACAATTTTATCTTTGGGTTTTTTGTTAATAAAATCGAAATAACTGAATATCAATTTGGCAACGGATTTTTCCTGTTGTTGTAACACTTTTTTCGGATACACTTTTTTCTTTAATGTCTTATATGAATGCCAATCCGACATTGCCATTATTAAAAGGTCCGGAGTGTTTTCTTTTATATCTCTGAACAATCTCATCTGTGCTCTGTTTGTTATGACTTCCGATTTTGCCAAATTCGAAGGCCTCATATGTTCGGATATTATAGCTTTTGCAAAATCTATTTCTTTGTTGCTCATTTTCAATTCTTTCATTATTTGTGCGGTTTTTTTCGCGCCCAATTCTTCGTGACCCAAAAATCTCATTTTGTTATCCATTCTTTTGGCACATTCCGGTTTTGCACAATCATGAAATATTGCAATAAACTTTAACAGATTTTTTTTATTTACATTCTCGGAAAACGGTTCGTTCAAATGTTTTTCCAAAATATCTTTTGAGTTAGGAAAATATTTATCCAACTTAATAAAGATATTTTCCAATGCTTCATAAGTTTGAAAACAGTGTTGAAAAAGACCTTTCGGGTGATAATAAAAATTCTTTGCGGATTTTTTCATTTTTGTTATTACGGGAAACATCTTTTCCAAAAGTCCGCACTCGTCTATCATAGCGATATATTGAGCGGATTTTTCATTGTTTAATATTCTGAACAATTCATTCTTTATTCTTTCACCTGCAACAGTAGTAATTTTCGAAGACGACTTTTTTATTAATGTTAATGTTTCTTTTGAAATTTTAAATTTATATTCACCGGCAAATCTGAATGCTCTTAACATTCTTAACGGATCATCGTTAAAAGCATTTTTTGAAACTGCTTTTATTTCTTTCTTTTTTAAATCTTTTAATCCGCCGAAATAATCTGTTATATTTTTCTTAATATCATCAAAATCTTCTATTTTTACGGCTAAAGCATTTATCGTAAAATCTCTTCTCGACAAATCTTCTTTAATATTTTTCCCCTGCACAACCGAAACATCTATATATTCCAATTCCGGATTATTAAATACCGCAACTCTGTATGTTTGTAAATCGTCGTGCAATTTAAAACATTTACCGTTTATTTTTTTTGCCAATTTCTTTGCAAAATTTTCGGATTTTCCCGAAACGGCCAAATCCACATCCAAAGATTTTTTCTTTAACAAAAAATCTCTTAAATATCCGCCGACGACATAAACATCGGTTTTAGTTTCTTTGGCAAGTTTTATAACTTCATTTATTTCTTTAAGCACTTTAAATTACTCCATTAAATATGTTGCATTAATAAGTTCGTTTATATAACCGTTAGTTTTATCACTTTTTATTTCTTCAATGTTTCCATATTTTACCATATTTCCGTTTTGCAGTATCAAAATTTTATCCGATATCTTAAAAGCAGCGGAAATATCGTGCGTAATAAATATAATATTTGTTTTTTGTTCTTTTTTTATTTTATAAAAAATATCCATTATTAAAGATTGATTTATAACATCAAGCGAAGCAAAAGGCTCGTCGGCAATCAAAATTTCAGGGTTTTTCAACAATGCTCTTGCGATTGCGATTCTTTGTCTTTGCCCGCCGGAAAACTGGTGCGGATATTTGTCGAATATATCATCTTCTTTCATATCAACAAGTGCAAGTTTTTCATTTATAAAATCTTTTTTATTTTTTATTTCTTCATCAACAGCTTCATATAAAGAATATCCTATAGTAAGTTTAGGATTAAACGAAGCATACGGATTTTGAAATATCATTTGAACCGTATTTGAAAGTTCACGTTTTTTATAATCTAAAATATTTTTGTCATCTATTTTTACTGTACCGTCATCAAACGGCAACAAAGAACAAATTATTTTTGCAAGAGTTGTTTTTCCGGAACCGCTTTCGCCGATAACGGAAAGAACTTTATCTTTTTCCAACTCGAAAGAAATATTGTTCAATGCAACAAAATCTTCCTCTTTTTGAAAAAGAGAAGAATTCTTTTTATAAATTTTAGTTACATTTTCCACTTTTAACATTTTGTATTTTTAACCTTTAAACTCAACACTGTTTAACAGCTTTTTTGTGTATTCGTGTTCGGGGTTTTCAAAAATTTCTTTTTTATTTTTTTGTTCCGCTATTTCCCCTTTATACATCACGGCAACATAGTCGGAATATTTTTTTGCTATTAATATATTGTGAGTAATCATTATCATCGTTAAATTTAATTCTTTTTTAAGTTCGGCAAACAATTCCAAAATTTGTTTTTGAACCGTTAAATCAAGTCCGGAAGTCGGCTCGTCGGCAATAAGAAGTTTAGGATTGTTTATTATTGCCATAGCAATTAAAACTCTTTGCTTTTGCCCGCCGGAAAGTTGGTGCGGATAAGAATTATATATTCTTTCAAAATCGTCGAGTTTTACTTTTTCGAAAACTTCTTTTACTCTTTTTATTTTTTCTTCTTTGGTTAAATTTTTGTTGTACACTTCCAGAGCTTCCAGAACCTGTTTTCCAACCGTTATTACAGGATTTAAGTAAGAGTGCGGATCCTGCAACACTATCGAAATATCTTTTCCTCTTATTTTAGTTATATTTGAAATTAAATCATTACCGCAAAAAGATATATTTCCTTTTTCTATTTTACCGTTATCTATGGAAATAAGTCCCATTAAAACAAGGGCAAGTGTGCTTTTACCCGAACCTGATTGTCCGACTATAGCACAAGTTTTTCCTTCTTCAATATCAAGATTAATATTTTTCAAAACTTGTTGATATTTCGAATTTACATAATAACCTGCATATAGATTTTTAACAGATAAAATATTATTTAACATTTTCTTCCTTGGGATCAAAAATATCTCTTATAGCTTCGCCTACCAAATTAAATGCCAACACCGTTACAAGTATTGCAATACCGGGAAAGAGAGAAAGCCACCATGCCATATAAATATAATCTTTACCGGATGTAAGAATTTGTCCCCACGACGGCATCGGAGGTTGAACACCAAGCCCCAAAAACGAAAGAGCCGATTCCGTAAGTATTGCTCCGCCTATCGCAAGTGACGAATATACCATTAACGGTGAAATAATGTTCGGTAATATATGAACGAAAAATATTTTTATGTTACTTATTGCCATCATTTTGGAAACCAATATAAATTCTCTTTCTTTTAATGATAATACTTCCGCTCTTACAAGCCTTGCAAGTCCCGGCCAGGAAGTAACACCTATAACTATCATAACATTGTAAATGTTAGGTTCTATAAAAGCGATTACAAGTATAATAAGAAAAAATGTAGGAAAGCATAAAACTATATCGGTAAATCTCATTATTATATAATCTATTTTACCGCCGTAATATCCGGAAACTATTCCCAAAAATGTTCCTATAACAAGAATTATAAATACCGAAATAAATCCTACGGCGAGTGATATTCTTGCGCCGAAAATCATTCTTGTAAAAACATCCCTGCCTAAATCGTCCGTTCCGAAAAAATGAGTTAATGACGGTGCCTGTAATCTTTCGAACACGTTTTGTTCCGACGGAGTGTACGGAGAAATAACGGGAGCAAACAAAGCAACGACTATTAACAGAGTTATTATCGTTAATCCCGTTAAAGCAAACTTATTTTTAAATAATTTTATTAAAACATTTTTCATAAAATACAGTTTATAGTTTATAGTTTATGGTTTATAGTTGAAACTTAAAACAACTGCGAGATCCCGCATCAAGTGCGGGATGACAACTACAAACTACCAACCACAAACTACAAACAAATTTTTTATTTGTACTTAATTCTCGGATCGGCATAAGTGTATAAAACATCCGCAATAATATTTCCGAGCAATGTAAGTATTGCCGTTAATGTTGCTATCCCCATAACTATCGGATAATCTCTTGCCATTACGGCTTCGTATCCCAATCTGCCTATACCGGGATAAGAAAATATCGTTTCAAAAATAAAACTTCCGCCGATAAGTCCCGGAATGGAAAGACCTATTATCGTTATCATCGGTAAAAGTGTATTTTTTAATGCATGTTTAAATATTACTTGTTTTTCGGTTAGTCCTTTAGCATATGCGGTTTTAATATAATCTTGCTTTAATACTTCAAGCATTCCCGATCTTGTATATCTTGAAAGAGTTGCCAATGAAACTATAACCGAAACCGCTACCGGCAATATTAAATGTTTGCTAATATCAAAAACTTTTTCAAAAATATTCATCGTATCAAAATCAAAAGATACAAGTCCCGATATCGGCAGCCACCCTAATTGAACGCCGAACAAAATCATAAACATTAAAGCCAACCAAAAAGACGGCACCGAATAAGATATGAACAGCAGAATAGTTATCGATTTATCCGCAAAAGAATCCTTTTTTATGGCACAATATATTCCGAGAGGTATAGAAAGAAGGCAAATAAAAAATAACGATAAGACATTAAGTAAAATCGTTGCAGGCAATCTTTCGAAAATTTTGTCCCTGGCAGGTCTTGAATCTTTAAAAGAATTACCGAAATCAAAAACTACCAATCTTTTAAGCCAATCTACATACTGAACATAAAAAGGTTTGTCTAACCCGTACAATTGCTGTAACCTTTCTTTAGCTTCGGCAGTAACCTTCATATTCATATCGGTTATAGAATCGGTAGGTTTGCCGGGAGTAATATGCATAATAAAGAAAGTTATTACGGTTATTCCTATAAGTATCGGTATTGATGATATTATTCTTTTAATAAAGTAGTACATATATGCTTGATATTATAAATAATTATTACCAAAATTTAAAATAAAAAAATAAAGGAGATAATTTTCATTATCTCCTTTATTTATATTTACTTTTCCGCAATTTCGAATTAGTCTGCAGTGGTAATAGTTATTTCTACTCTTCTGTTTTGAGCTCTTCCTTCTGCTGTATCGTTTGAAGCTATAGGTTCACTCTTACCTTTACCGATTACGGCAATATTGTTTCTTACACCGTAATCTTTCTTCAATGATGTTGCAACGGAAGATGCTCTTTTTTCCGATATAACTTGGTTAACTTCATCGCTTCCTACGTTATCGGTATGTCCTTCAACCAAAACTTCCGCATCAGGATAATTTTCCAATTCCGTTGCTACTTGTTTCAAACTTGTTTTTCCGTTATTATTCAACTGATCGGTTCCGAATACGAATGTAGGTTTTTCGCCTAATTTAAATGTTTTAATTTTTTTGTTTTTCATTTTTTCCGCTTCTTGTTCGCTTACAACATTTGCTTCGTATTTCTGTATTCTGTTCTGCAATTCTTTTTCTCTTTCTTTAGCATCATTTAATTCTTTTTCTTTATTTTTCATTTCTTCTTTTAATGCTTCTTCTTCGGTTATCTTATCGTTCAACATTGCTGTTATTTTTTCTACATCTTCATCGGTAACTTTCTTGTTATTTACACATCCGAATTTATACATCAATCCGACATTTGCATAGTAGTTAGTTGCAACATTTGCAAAGTTTCCTAATCCGTTTGCAAATACGTTCCAGTTTTCGGATAAATCATAATCTACTCCGATTCCGCCGGTTATTGTTGTTTGCGCATTTTCAGCACTCCATATCTTCATCTTTGTTTCATCTTTGAAATCCAACAATGATGATTCTATTTCATTTTGTTTGTCGGTCAACAACTGTCTTGCTCCGGCTTTTGCATACCATCCGAATTTCTTTACTTTTCCGTTCAATTCAAGTCCTGCTCTTGCTTCTGCAGTAAGTGCATTGTAATCTTCTATCTTCAAGTTCAATGATTCTGCATTCTTTTCTTCGTAGCCTTCGTTGTTCATGTAACTTCCGATTGCACCTATAAACGGTTTCAAGTATATTTTGTGTTTTGATTGACTGTCTTTCTTATTCAAGCTTATCTTGTATCCGACTTCCAAATCTAATGCTGCACTGTAACCGTTATGTTCGCTGTTTGCCGTTCTGTCCATAAATGCAATTGTTCTGCCTATTGCATATTGTTCATATCCACCTAACAATAATCCTTTCAATAACCATTTATCTGTTTCGTATCCGCCATAGAAACCTAAGTTAATGTCGTTCATTGTAGCTTTATCTTTTACTTGTTTCAATTCGCTTGTTCCGTAACCTGCCGTAACACCCAATGTCAAATTCTTTGCGGATATCATATCGTATCCTACTAAGAATCCGTTTACTGATGTTTCATGTTTAGGTGAATTTTTGTCATTGTCTACACTGTAGTTATTGTAATAATATTCTGCCCAAACTTTGCTGTGAGCTTTCTTGCAAGGTAATATATCAGCTGTTCTTTCTTTCACTTTATCGTATACATGTTCTGCTTTTGTATTAAAGAATGTTAAGTTAGTTGCATTTGAATGTATTACTCCGCCGATATCATTTAATGCAGCTTTCAAACCTTCTATATCGTACGTTTCCTCATAATAATACAATTGTTCCATTGCATCTAACGAATTTGTTATATCTCCGGGATTTCCTGTTGAAATTGCATCTATTGCATTTGCAACTTCTTGTTCGTTATGGCTTCTGTCAAATTCGGTTGCTTCGGCATATTCACTTTGTTTTCTCTGCAATTCAATCTTCAAAGCATTTCCTTCGGTGTATACTCTGGTTGATATTCTTGTATCATATCCTTCTCTCAATCCTCTTGCATCGTTATCGTTGAATGTTACATTTGCTTCATCGTATTCGAATCCGTCTGCCAATGAACTTGCATTTATTAAGTCTATTGTTTCGGCAACATAATATTTACCTTCTATGTTATTCAATGTTATCTTTGCATTGTCTCCGATTGTCGTTGTTCCGGATACTTGAGTATTATCATTATAATGACCTTCGCTATCCATATCGAATTGCCCGAACTCTACATCGTAGTTTCCATCTTCCGCAAATGTTAAGTTACCGGTTACTTTAAATGTTGCTGTTGAATTTCCGGGTGCAAATGTTGCTCCGGCTCCGATTATTAAATCTCCTGCTGTTATATCTCCATATCCTTGCAATAATGCATTTTCTACTTTCATTTCATTTGTAACTTCAAATGTGCTTCCGCTTCCCATTTCAGCATCATTGTTTATTATAAATGTTCCGTTTGTAATATTTGCATTTATTGCTTTGAAGTTTTCCGTTACGGTCATTGTTGCTGCGCCGGTCTTGTCGAATGTTCCTATGAAGTTTGTTGTATCAAATTCGTTCAATGTAACTTCACCTTCTGCATCATAGAACTCAACTGCTGAATCTTCTGCTCCGCTGCCTGATACTTTACCGTTAATATTTTTCGTTGTTCCTATTATTGTTCCGCTGCTTATTATTGTATCTCCGGCATATCCGTTTGTCTCCATTTGTAAATCTAATGCCCCTTCTCCCGTCTTTACCAAATCTTTGTTACCGAATATTTTACCGGTTAATGTCGTTGTGCTTTCTACTACTTCTATATTTACATCGTTATGATCGGTTCCCATTATCTCATTTGAGAGAGAAACTTCAGCATCACTGTTAATTATTAACTTTCCACCGTCCATATATATCGTATTTGTACTTATTCCTCCTGCCTCTTCTATCTCTATCGCTCCTTTACTTATTGTCGTTGTTCCGGTATATGCATTGTCACCACTCAATGTTACTGTTCCTTCACCTTCTTTTACTATCTTTCCTGCTCCGGTGATTGCTGCTGCTATCTCTGCGGCTTCTTCGTCCTTCAAGTTCAATACTGTTTCTTCACCGGTTATTGTTATGCTGTCACTGATAGCCAAATCTGCCGCATCGGTTATTAATGTTGAACCGTCTGCTACGGTTATACTGTCTGCCGTTATTGAACTTGCTCTTACATTTTCAAATTCGCCGCCTGTTATATTTATCTCTTTCTGTTCAATGTTTGCTTGGTTAACTAAATCGTTTTCTACTACCAATATTCCCTCACCGTCTTCTGCCATTGTTATTTCGTTGTTATTTGTTCCGCCTATAAATGTCAATGTTCCGTTATTCTCTATTCCTTCAGTTGTCGTTATATCATCTGCTATTGTCTTAAATCCGTTCCCTTCGGTTATTGCTATAGCATTTTGACTTATCGCCGTTCCTGTTGAATTTTCTATTGTTCCATCTATAGTCAAGTTCCCTTCACCGGTTATTTCAATTTTGTTTACACCTTCTCCGGTGTATGTCATTAAACCTTCGTTCGTTATTCCGTCTGTTACCGATATATCATTTATATTAACTTCGAAACTTGAATCTTCGTCTGCTATAGTTACCTTGCTTTGTTTTATACTTGTACCTTCTTCATTTGTAAATGTTGTTGATGTTATTTTTAATTCTCCGCTTCCGTCTATAACATTCTTATTTACAACATCTCCGGGCTCGTCGTCTTCTCCGGTTACATCTATAACAAGCACACCGTTATTTGTTATTTTGCCGCCGTTTTCCCATGTATTTATTTCAGCATGTGTTGTAAATGTTACATCTTCATCAACCGTTACATTTGTTTGTTTTATTAAACTGTTGTTTTCCAAATCGTTCTTTACAGTTAAGTTTCCTTCACCTGTTATTTCGTTATCATTTACCATATCGCTTCCGACAAATACCAATTCGCCTGAATTTGCTATTCCGTTATTGATCCATAAGTCATATGCATTTGCCTGTAAACTTGCACCTTCATTGATTGTTATTGAATTTTGTTCAATAATCATTCCGTCTTTATTTATAACATCTCCGGATATTTTTAAGTTTCCTGATGCTCCTGTTGCCGAATGTCCGTGTATGACATTCTCGTTCGTTCCACCCGTAAATTCTAAATCACCAACGTTTAGTATTCCGGATGTTGTTGTTGTTTTTATATCATCTGCATTTGCAACTAAAGAACCTCCGTTGCTTTGTATTTCTACATATGCTTGCTCTATTTTGGTTCCGGTTGAATTTACAACTTCTCCGGAAATATATAAAGATCCTCTTGTTCCCTCTATTACATTTTTATTTGTTCCGCCGGTAAATTCCACAATACCTTCATTTGCTATTTTACCGTCGGTTGATGTAATAATATTATCCGCATTTGATGTCAATATTGCCAAATCCCCAACTGTTATCGTTGTTGCTTTTATACTTGCCGCATCATCTACGGTTATTTCCGCATTCTCGGATATATTTATATTTTCCTGAGATATGTTACTTGCAACATTAATTTTATCTTGTAACTCGGTATTCCCTACACCTTTAATTTCGGTTTCTAATGAGGCTACCTCAACATCAGCAGCTGTATTACCTATCAACACCAATTCGCCGTGATTCATTATTAAACCGGTTGCTACATCTTCCGAATTTTTCAAATTATCAACTTTTACGGTTAAACTGCTGCCTTCAACATCGCTTATTTCTATTCTGCTTTGTGAAAGTACTCCGTCACCCATATCTATTGCAACACCGTTAATTGTTGTTGATCCTGTTCCGGATATACCTTTTGTAAATGTTGATGAAGATTTGGATAATACCAATTCTCCGTTATTTAAAACATCTGCTGTGGCTTCATTTGTATCATCAAATGTTACACCGTTAAGAACAGTCTTTCCTTCGTTCGTTATTATTGCTGTTCCCGTATTGCTGCTGAATACAACGTTGTTAACTTCAAGTCTTCCGTCAACGTCACTTACGGTCAAAGCATTTTCAAAACCATTTATGGTTAACTCTTGAGATTCCTCTTCGTTATTGATTTTTAATGTATATTTATCTGTCTTTAATCCGGTTAAAGAATTTGTACTTAATAATACTTTTCCGGAATCAAGTGCATTTATAGCTAAATCCGCTTTTAATGTGTCTTGTACTCCGCCATCATCTATCCATTCGGTTACAAAATCATTACCTTCGTCGTCACCTGTTACCAAATAAAGTGCTAAACCGTCATATACCGCATTTGGTAATCCACCGTAACCTTCTGCCATTATACTTAACCATGTAGAATCTGTTTTTGTAAGATCTTGTTCTACTGAATATGTCAATTCCGTTGTACCGAAAGTAGCATATTCAAGCAATGTTTGAGTAAAACTGTCTGCTATTTGAAGATCTGTTTTTGTTGCCTTATCGCTATCGGATAAAACATTTATCAAACCGATCTTCATTGTGCTGCCTTCGCCGAAATTCGTACTTGTTAACAAATCTGCTGTTTTTGCTTGTAAATCAACATCAAAGTTATAGTTCCAAGTTACACCTTCCGCTACATTTATTCCCTCGATATTCATATCATTGGTTTCGCCGTTAGCTATATCCAATGTTGCATTTTCACCTATATTTAATGTAGATGTTCTTAAATTGCTTTCATCCGCCAATTTAAGAGTATTACCTTCTTCTAAATTAATAGCATTTTGACTGATAAAAGCATCTTCATCCACGAAAACATCACCTTTAACATTTACTACCGAACCGCCTGATGCTGCTCCGCTTACACTGTAAGAAACAGTTCCGCCGGTAACATCATATACACCTGTTTCGGTGTTGGATACTAATGCTTTAACTCCGCTTGCATTAGATATTAATGTTCCGGAATTTGTTATTTCGGTTGCTTCTATCGTTCCGCCTTGATATTCATCACCTTCACCGGTTACATAATTTTCTATTGTAGCACCCGCTTCATTGGTTATTTCTGTTGCTTTAATCGAGCCTGAACTTACTATTGCACCTTTGTTTGTTACTGAATCTGCAGAGATTGAACCGTCTTGATTATTCTTTATTGTTGCATTTTCATCATTTTCCAACAAAGCATTAGCTTCTTCATTTTCTGCTGCAATACTTCCTGTATTGTCTATAGTACCCATATTGAACAATTTTGTGGTTGCTGTTATTGTTGCCCCGCTTTCATTTATAATAGATCCTGTCCCTGATTCGTTTCTTAATGTTGCTGCTGTTATTGCGGCTTTATTATCAAGTTCTAACACATTTGATAATGTTCCTCTTGCATTTATATCTCCGCCTTCATCATTTGTAAGGTATATATTTACATTTATATCGTTTTGATCTATTTTTGCCTTATTTACTAACTCTGTATCTATACTTAAGTTTCCGTAAACTGTTTCACCGCTTTCTGCATCGGTTAAACCGGTAACTTCCGTTTCGTTTGTCATTTCGCTCAATCCGAAGAATATTAAATCTCCGGCATTTGCTATTTTGCTGTCGGTCATATCGTTTGTATTTACCGTGAATGTGCTTGTCTGTAAAACTTCTATTTCTTGTTTTGAAATTCCTATTGCTTCATCATTTTGAACATTACCGTTTATTCTCAATGTACCTTTATCGGAAGCCGTTATTGTACTTGTATTTAACACATAATCGTTACCTTCACCGCCGCCATAATACTCTATTATTCCGTCGTTAGTTATAGGAGCTGTTAAATCTTCTAAATTTGCCGGATTTACCGATAATAAACCATCTGCGGCAACTGTTATTGAAGAGTTTGTAATCGAACCGTCTGCATCTGCATTGTTCATTGTTAAGCTACCGCTTGATACTGTTATTGTTTGATAAGATATTGTTGTTGAAGATTTTACTACGGCACCTTTTGTAGAATCACCGATATTCAATATGTTTTTAGATATATCGGTTTGATAAGCTTCGTCTGATGTTATTCCGTTTTCAACTACAAAACCGCTTGAAACAATATTTAATGTTCCGCCGTTATTTATTATTTGTCCTGATACTGATGAATTCTCTTCAAAATATGCTACCGCATCGGTATTGTTTACAAAATCACCTTCTAGTCTTACACTTGTTAAATGTAAGCTGTCGCCTGCCATATAATTATATATGTCGGCTTCTACCGTTGTAATCGGAGCTACTGCACGAGTATTTGTGCTGCCGTCAAGTCTTAATGTTTTATCTCCATAGAACTCTAACCTGTCCTGCTTTATTGTTGCACCGAATATACCTATTGTTGTTTCATCTTGTGCATCAGCCGTTACTGTTATTGAAGATACACCCACACCTGTTAAGGATGTTATACCAAAAGCTTTATCATCTTTTACATTCAATCTTAATATAGTTTCGTTCTCTAAGGTTCCGTCTCCTGACAAGTAGTTTGTCGTTATTTCACCAACATTGGATAATACACTATCAACACCTGATATCGTAACTGTAGATTGTGATATACTTATCATTGGTTCTTCGCTTTCAGCGTTTCCGTTTACTACTTCACCGTCAATTACCAATGTTCCGGTTCCAACTATATTATTTTTATTTACTCCTTTTTCAAATGTTATCTGTCCGTCACTTCTTATTTCGTTATCAACCGTATTTATTGCATCTGCACTCCAAGCAATTAAGCTACCATCTGCTGTTATAGTCATTGAAGAGTTTCTTATTATAGCACCACCATCTCTTCCCGAGCTCATTGTTAAACTTCCGCTTGATACTGTTATTGTTTGAGAAGAAATTTGAGCACTTCCATTTAATGTAAAATCTGTAGCATGTTCAGCATCACCGATATTTAGTATATTTTTGGATATATCTTCTTCATTGTCGGTACCTATACCATCTGAATACTTGGTACCACCCAAAAAGTTTACTGTTCCGGTACTATTTATTATATAGCTTGCACTACCATCTTCATATATGCTTACTACTCCTCTGTTATCTAAAGAAGGATATACATCAATATGCAAATTTAAACCGTCTGTTCCGTCTTCCGTTTGCAAATAGTTTACAATGTTCGTATATAAAGTATAGTCTTCTCCTTCAGGATCTGCCGTTAAAGATAATGTTCCGGTTCCTTCAAAATTAACTACTCCTTGTTTTAATGTTCTTCCCGTTAAATCTATTTCAATACCTGTTGTATTTGTTGTTATTGTTGTTTCACCTTGTTGGCTACCAGAAGAAGCATCACTTGTTATTTCTTTTATTCCAAAACCTTCTGAGCTATCCAAGTTCAAGAATAATTTTCCATTATTTTGTAATTCACCTTCACCTAAAAGAGCATTTGTTGTTATAGTTGAATCTTCACCGTTTTTAAAGGTAACACCACTTGCTACTGTTATTGTAGATTGTTTTATTGATGCCGTATTTGATACAGCCCCGCTGATTACCAATGTTCCTTCTCCTTCTATTGCATTGGTATTAGAACCGGTACCAAAAATTTCCAATGTCCCGTTATTTGTAATAGCATCTTCTATTGTCATACCTTCTGCAGCAACATTTAATTGAGAATCTGTTCCGATAACTAAAGATTTTTGTTGTAAAGTTGCATTGTCGGAAAGTATTAATTGTGCACCTTCATCAACAGTTGCTTTACCGGTACCGAGAATACCACCTTCCATTGTTGTTATTCCACTCAAGAAAAACAAATCTCCTTCATTATAAACATCGTTTGCAACAGGAGCTTCTCCGCCGGTTACGGTATTTGCCGTGAACGAAGAATTATTTACTACCATTTTTCCTGCATTATATATCGCTCCGCCATACTGACTTGCGGAATTTGACGTAAATGTTGAATTTTCTACTGTCAACGAACCTTTATTATTTATTACTGAACCATCTCCATCTTTAGTAAACTTTTCGAATGTTGTATCAACTACGGTTGCAGACTGTCCTTCACCTATTTCAAAACCGGAAGCAGTACCTGCACCGGATACGGAAAAATTATCACCTTTAATAGTTAACTCCGTCGCACCTTGTGTTCCTAATTCTGTATCTGTCGCTTCAGCAACAATATTACTTTCAAGACCTATACTTGTCGTTCCATCCGAAATTGCAACACCTAAATCGTAAAACGTTGTCGGTGCTGCAGCATAACTCAAAGGAGTAAATGCCAATGTTGCAGTAAGCAACACAGCAAAAAACTTACTTGACTTCTTAACAAACTTGTTAAACATCTTTTTCTCCTAAACTAAAATTTTTTTATTTTTTTACTTATTTTAAAAACAAAAAAAATCCATTACATAAAATTAAATTTGGACTTTTATGTATTTATTTTTCAAGATTATACAAAATTTTTTTTTATTTTTTAAAGAGCCCTACAAAATTAAAACCTTTTAAAAACATCTGTTTTAAGTGACGATACCTTATCCAAGAAGATAAAACCGTCTAAATGATCTATTTCATGTTGAATTGTTATTGACTCAAAACCGTGAGTTTTTAATAATTGTTTCTTACCTTCTATATCCAAATACTCAACTTCTATTTTATTTTTTCTTACAACATTTCCGGTAAAATCCGGAACACTTAAACAACCTTCTCTCGATTTTAACTTCCCGGAACTGTAAGTTATTTTCGGATTTATCATTATTAAAAAGCCGTTATTATGATGCGGTTTCGGGTTTAAAGAAATGTCCACCAACACTATTCTTAATAATACTCCTACTTGAACCGCAGCAATACCGACACAATGGCTGGAAGAAAGCATAGTTTCTCTCATATTACCTATGAGAGTTTTTATTTTGTAATCTATTTTTTCTACCGGCAAACTAACTTGTTTTAGTATCGGATTTGGAATTGTTACTATATCTAATATCGGCACTGTTTTTTCCTTAACTACTGAAGATTTGATGATTGGAAGATTTGAAGATTGGAAGCAAATCTGTAAAAATTGCTTTGCAATTTTTGTTATTATTTAAAATTTCTTTTTTCCTCTAATCTTCTAATCCTCTAATCTTCTATTCTTCTAAATTTTCTGGGAATCCGCTTGGTTTACAAAAATTTCAACATTAAGTTCTTGTGCCAAATGTTTTAAATGATGTTTAAAATCGTCCATCTTAACCGTTTTGGGAATATTTACTTCCAACAACATTATGTACACTTTATCTTTTTTGCCCGAAATTTTTGTTTGAACATCGGTTATATTTATCTTTTTGTCGGCTAAGAATTTACTTACATTATAAACGATACCTACTCTGTCCGAACCGTAGACGGCAATAATGTAGTCGCCGAAATTCTTTTTATTTGTTTTAGGTTTATCAACTTCGGTTACCGAATAAGATAATCCCAACTTTTTCATGGAAGAATTTAAACTTCTTTTTATTTTGGAAACATCCGAATTTTTAGGACAGGCAAGCAACAATATAACCGCAAACTGCCCCGATAACAATGTCATTGTGGAATCTTCAATGTTGCAACCTAACTTAAAAAGAATTTCCGATATTGAACTTACAATACCTGTTCTGTCTTTTCCTATTGCCGACAAAGATAACATTTTCATTATTTTAATATTTCCCCTATATTTTCTATAACAGATTTTAAATTATCTGTTTTTTTACCGCCGCCTTGTGCAAAATCGGGTTTTCCTCCGCCGGAACCTTCAATTTTTGCAGCAAATTGTTTTGCAATTTTTCCCGCGGCATAACCTTGTTTAACTATATCCTGGCTTACTGATATAACAAAAGATATTTTATCTTGAAGTTTCGATGCTATAACTATAATTGCCGATGCTTGTTTTTCTTTAACTTTATCTACCATCTCTCTTAAAGTTTTAACATCAACACCTTCAACGGCAAATGCAATTACATTAACACCGTTTATATCTTTTGCGGATTTTATATATTCGTCAATTTCTCCTGCAATCAACTTACTCTTTAAAGAAGAAATTTCCGTATCGAGATTTTTTGCATCCTGCAACATTTTTTCAATTGCGGGAACAACCATAACTTTCGAAGTTTTTAATAATGCTGCGATTTCGTCTATCTTGTTTTCCAAACCGTCAACATATTTTTCGCATGCACTGCCGCAAACAGCTTCTATTCTTCTTATTCCGCTGCCTACCGAACTTTCGGAAACGATTTTAAACATTCCGATATCGCCTGTTTTTTGAACATGTGTTCCGCCGCAAAGTTCCATTGAATAATATTTGTCGTCGGTTTCTATAACTTTGACTGTTCTTACAACATCGCCGTACTTTTCACCGAACAAAGCCATAGCACCTTCTTTTCTTGCTTGTTCTATAGGCATTTCGGTAATAGATACCGGATAATTCTGTCTTATAGCTTTATTTACATCTTTTTCTATTTTTTTAAGTTCTTCTTTTGTTACCGCTTTAAAGTGGTTAAAATCAAACCTTAAATTGTCGGGACAAACCAAAGAACCCGCCTGGGCAACATGGTTACCTAACACGGATCTCAACACTTTTTGTAACAAATGTGTTGCGGTATGATGTCTTGCCGTTTGATTTCTTTTATCGGTATTTATAGATGCAGTTAAAACATCACCTGCTTTCACCTGTCCTTTTTCAACTATAACTTTATGAACAAAAAGTTTTCCGATAGGTTTTGTTACGTCGGTAACTTCTATATTTACAGACTCGTTAAACATTATTCCGGTATCTGCAACTTGTCCGCCGGACTCACCGTAAAAAGGTGTATTGGACAAAATTATTTCACCTTTATCGTTTGCGGATAAAGAATCAACTTTTTTACCGTCTTTTACGAGTGCAATAACTTTTACGGAAGAACTGTTTTGTGTGTATCCTTCGAAAGTTGTATCTCCGCACTCTTTATGTAATACCGAATAAAATGTTATATCTTGTTCACCTGAACCGCTCCATGCACCTCTGGATTTTTCCTGAGCAAGTTTCTTTTCCTGCTCAAAACCTTTTTCGTCTATTGTTAAACCCTGTTCAAGTGCAATTTCTTTTGTAAGTTCGTGAGGAAATCCGTAAGTATCGTAAAGTTTAAATACATCTTCACCTTTCAATACGGAAACATTTTTCGCTTTATATTGTGATATAAGATTATTCAACAAATCGGTTCCGGTATTTAATGTTTCAAGGAATTTTTCCTCTTCAACTTTTGCCATAGACTTTATGTTATCGAGTCTTGCGGTAAGTTCCGGATATGCGGGTTTCATAACATCGTGAACAACATCTACAAGTTTATACAAGAAAGGTTCGTTCATACCGAAAACTTTTCCCTGTCTAACCGCTCTTCTTAAAATTCTTCTTAAAACATAACCTCTTCCTTCATTTGAAGGATGAATACCGTCGGAAATTAAAAATGTTATTGCTCTTGCATGATCTGCAATCATTCTTAATTTAGGTATATTATCGTTAAATGAAACTTTCAATAATTCCGATGCTGCATTCATCATAGGTAAAAACAAATCCGTATCAAAAACATTATTTTTACCGTTAGCCGCAGCAACGATTCTTTCAAGTCCCATACCGGTATCTATATTTTTTCTTCCCAACGGTTTTAATGAACCGTCTTCTTGTCTGTCGAACTGTGTGAAAACAAGATTCCATATTTCAAGATATCTGTTACAATCGCACCACGGACCGCATGTAGGTTTATGGCAACCCATATCTTCGCCCAAATCTATCAAGATTTCCGAGCACGGACCGCAAGGTCCCGTAGGTCCCATTGTCCAAAAGTTTGTTTCGTCGCCCATCTTTATAATTCTTGATTCGGGAACAAACTTTTTCCACATTTGTCCCGCTTCATCGTCGTCTTTATAAATTGTTGCATAAAGTTTTTCTTTAGGCAATTGCATATAGTTGGTAAGGAAATCCCATGCCCATGCAATAGCTTCTTCTTTAAAATAATCACCGAAAGAAAAGTTACCCAACATTTCAAAAAATGTTAAGTGTCTGTTAGTTACTCCCACTTGATCTATATCTGAAGTTCTAAAACATTTTTGTGAGGATGTTGCTCTTGTAAAAGTATCCTTACTTTGACCTAAAAAATGTTTCTTAAATTGAACCATTCCCGCGGAAGTAAACAATAATGTTTTATCTCCCGAAGGTACTAATGAATCCGACGGTACAACTTTGCAACCTTTTTCACTAAAAAAGTCCAAAAAAGTTTTCCTGATATACGCTGATTGTTTATTCATAATAGATAATTTTAGCAAACTAAAAAGGTATTGTAAACGGCAAGAAGGCAGAGGATTGGAGGATTAGAGGATTAGAAGATTGGAAGAAACAAGGTGTCCTACGGACGGATATTTCATAGATTCCGTGTCGTAGCACGGAATGACAGACAACTAAAAACTACAAACCATAAACTATAAACCAAAAACTATAAACTGTCGTTAATGTCGTTAAACTATAAGCTCTAAGCAAAAAATCCGCAGGATTTTTTAATAAGCTATAAACTAAAAATGCTTTGCAATTTTTTAATAAGCTTTAAGCTGTCGTTATCAGTATTTCATCAATTGAATAAGATAGTAAAATATCGGAGCACAGAATAAATAAGAATCGAATCTGTCGAGCATTCCACCGTGTCCCGGAAGAATGTTGCCGGAATCTTTTATGTTGCAATCTCTTTTAAATAAAGATTCGGCAAGATCCGAAAATTGACCTACAAAAGAAATAACAAGAGCAAATATTATTGCTTCGTTATTTGTTATTATATTCTGCATAAAGAAATGTCTGTATGCCAAAGAAACAAGCACTGCCGTAACAACACCTGCAATTGCTCCTTCTATTGTTTTTTTGGGACTTATAAGTGAAGCAAGTTTATGTTTACCGAATTTTTTACCGATAAAATATGCTCCCGTATCCAACATCCAAATATTAACGAACAAAAATATAATGTAGTGCATACCGTATTTAGGAATATCTCTTATTAAAACCATATGAAAAAGTGCCCAGGTAATAAAAAACGTTCCCAAAGCCGTAACCGCCAAAGAAGCGGAAATATTTTCTATCGACTTTCTGAACATTGCAAAAAAGAATATTAAAAACACGGATACTATAACCGTTTCCTGAACATAAGTTCCCGTGCATAAAGCAAGATAAAAAACGATTGCCGCCAATGTTCCGAAAAAGCTCAAAGGATTATACTTTTTGCAAATCGAAAAGAATTCCATAACGGAAAAAAGTATAACTGCAAAAAACATAATATAAAATGCAAGTCCGCCGTAATATATACATGCAATAACTACAGGTATTCCTACTAATGCGGTTAATATTCTTGGTATCAACATTTTTTTATCCTTTTTATTTAGATTATCACTGTTAATTATAAATTACAAATTGCCTTTTTGTCTGTTATTCTGAACTTGATTCAGAATCTATAAAAAATAAAATTTCCTATTTTCTTCCAATCATCCAATCTTCTAATCTTCCAATCTTCTGCCGTTTCGTCGTTATTAAATTTTCCCGAATCTTCTGTCCCTTTTTTGGTAGTCGATAATTGCTTTACAAAATTCATCTTCGTTAAAATCAGGCCACAAAACATCGGTTACATAAATTTCGGTATAAGCAATTTGCCACAACAAAAAATTCGAAATTCTCATTTCACCGGAAGTTCTTATCAACAAATCGGGATCCGGCAACCCTTTCGTATACAAACAATCTGAAAAATCTTGCTCGGTAGGATTTGTTATTCCTTTACTCATCAAATCCCTGCAGGCCATTAAAATTTCTTGTCTGGAACCGTAATTTAATGCAAGGTTCAATACAAGACTTTTCATATCTTTTGTTTTATCTACAGCTTCTTTAAGTTCCGCCTGAATATCTTCCGACATTCTTGAAATATCACCGCTCACTCTGAACGAAATTTGGTTTTCAATCATATTTTCCAATTCACTTTTCAAATATGTTTTCAGCAATGTCATTATTCCGGATACTTCGTCTTTCGGTCTTTGCCAATTCTCCGTAGAAAAAGCATATAGGGTCAAAACCTGTATATTGAGTTTTCTTGCAAACTCAACAATCTTTTTAACAGTCTTGACCCCATTAGTATGACCGATTATTCTGGGCAACATTCTTTTCTTTGCCCATCTTCCGTTACCGTCCATGATTATTGCAACATGTTTCGGTAACTTTGTTAAATCTATTTGTTCTTTCAAAGACACTTTTTTACTACTTTATAAAAATTACTTTTGAGATATTGCGTTTACAGGGCAATTTGCTGCACATGCACCACATTCAACACATGCATCACCAATTGCATACTTGCCGTCATCACCTGCTTTTATTGCTTCTACAGGACAATTTGCTGCACAAGAACCGCAACCTACACAAGTTTCCTTATCTATTGAATAAGCCATTTTACAACCTCCCCTTTTTTATTGGTTATATTTTCATTAATTCTTCTTCTTTTTGTTTTACCAATTCTTCTATTTTACCTACATAAGTATCCGTCAATTTTTGAACATCAACTTCATATTTCTTTCTGTCGTCTTCGGTAATTGCTTTTTCTTTTTCCAATTTCTTTATTTCATCAACAATATGTCTTCTTTCGTTTCTTATTGCAACTTTATAATCTTCAGACATTTTGTTAACAACTTTAACGATTTCTTTTCTTCTTTCTTCCGTAAGTGCCGGTATTGAAATTCTTACTATTTTACCGTCATTTACAGGTGTAAGTCCCAAATCGGATTTCAATATAGCTTTTTCTATTGCACCGAGTTGAGTTAAATCCCAAGGTCTTATTTCCAATGTTCTTCCGTCGGGAACACTAACTCCGGCAACTTGATTTAAAGCCAATAATGAACCGTAACTTTCAACTTTTATTCCGTCCAAAAGAGCTGCATTTGCTCTGCCAGTTCTAACTGTAGAAAAATCATGTTTTGTTTTTTCTATTGTTTTTTTCATAGCATCTTCGCCGGATGCCAAAAGTTCTTTAGGTAACATTACTCCTCCGTTATTTGGATACTATAGTTCCGATTTTTTGTTTATTCAACACTTTTTTTAAGTTGCCTTTTTTGTGGAAATCGAAAACATAAATATCAATATCGTTTTCCATGCACAACAAAAAAGCGGAAATGTCCATTATTTTTAAATTTTTATTTATTGCTTCGCTGTAGGTTATTCTGTCATATTTCTTTGCTTTAGGATCTTTCTTTGGATCTGCGGAATAAACACCGTCAACTTGTGTAGCTTTCAACAAAATGTCGGCTTTTATTTCACAAGCTCTTAATGCAGCCGTGGTATCCGTCGTGAAAAAAGGACTTCCCGTTCCGCCGCCGAATACAACCACATAACCTTCTTTTAAATATTTATCCGCTTTTGCTTGAGAAAATGTTTCGCAGAAATTTGAAACACCGCTTGCGGCAAGTGCAACAGATTTTATACCGTTGGATTTTAAACCTTCGGATATTGCTATCGCATTCATTACGGTAGCAAGCATACCCATTTTATCCGCCGATACTCTGTCTATTTCTTTTCCGGCACCTCTCCAAATGTTTCCCGCACCTACAACAATAGAGAGTTCTACTTTTTTCGATAAAACAGATTTTATTTCATCTACAACTTTTTGAAGACTTTCGGAACAAATGGATTTACCGTTTCCCGATAAAGTTTCTCCTGAAAGTTTAAGTAAAACTCTCTTATTATTTTTCATTTAATTATTCACCTATTTTAAATCTTGCAAAATTTTTAACAACTATATCTTTGCTTACTTTTGCTATAACATTTTTAATAGATTCTTTTTCTTCTCTCATATAAGGTTGTTCCATCAAACATATTTGAGAATAGAATTTGTTCAATTTTCCCAAAACAATTTTATCTATTATGTTAGCAGGTTTTCCTTCTTCCTGAAGTTGTTTAACATAAATTTCTTTTTCTTTTGCAATTTCATCTGCGGTAACTTGATCTCTTGTTATATAAAGAGGACTTACAGCAGCTATTTGCATTGCAATTTCTTTTTCAAGATTTTTGAAAGCATCACTTGCTATAACATCTGCAGGAGCTTCGAAATCCACCAAAACTCCCAAAGAATTGTTCATATGAATATATGAAGCAATTTCACCGGTTGTTGTATATTTTGCAGTTCTTTTCAAAACAATGTTTTCACCTATTGTTCCGATAGCTTCTTTTATAACTTCTTGAACTGTTCTTGTATCATCGAATTTTTGTTCCAAGATATTATCCTGGGAAGAAGATTTCATAACAAAAGATGCCAAACTGTTTGCAAGTTCTTTAAATTTGTCTGTTCTTGCAACGAAATCCGTTTCGCAGTTTAATTCAACAAGTACGCCTTGTTTTTTGTCGTCGCTGAGTTGAGCAACAACAACACCCTGTTTTGCGGATCTGTCTGCTCTTTTAACTGCTGATGCGATACCTTTTTCTCTTAATATTTTTACTGCTTCTTCTATATTGTTATTTGCTTCTTTAAGAGCATTGTTGCAATCTTTTATTCCTGCTCCGGTCATTTCTCTTAATTTTGTTATAAGTTCAATAGCTGACATAATTACTCTCCTTTAACTTCTTCTGCTTTTTCTGCTTCTGCTTCCGCTGCGGCAACTTCTTCTTCTTTTACTTCAGCTTGAGCTTCTGTTGTTCCGTCAGCTTGTTTGTTTTCTATTCCTTTACCTTCGAGAATTGCATCTGCAATAACAGAGCAGAATAATTTTACGGCTCTTATTGCATCATCGTTTCCCGGTATAGGATGATCTATTAAATCAGGATCACAGTTTGTGTCGCAAACTGCAACTACGGGAATATTTAATTTTCTTGCTTCTGCTAAAGCTGTAGCTTCTTCAACAGGATCTATAATGAACATAACTTCAGGAAGTTTGTTCATTTGTTTTAAACCTTCAAGAGATTTTTCAAGTTTAATTCTTTCTTTTTCTTTTTGAGATTGTTCTTTCTTTGAGAGAACTTGAAATATTCCGTTTTCTTTCATAGCTTCAAGTTCTTTTAATCTTGCGATAGATTTCTTTAATGTTTCGAAATTTGTAAGAGTTCCGCCCAACCATCTTTCACAAACAAAATAAGAACCGCATCTTAAAGCTTCTTCTTTGATAGGTCCTTGAGCTTGTTTTTTTGTTCCTACGAAAAGAACATCTTTTCCTTCTGCAGCATAATCTCTTACAACTTTGTAAACTTTTTTAAGTTCTTTTAAAGTTTTTTGAAGATCAATGATGTGAATTTTGTTTCTGCTTCCAAAAATGAATTTTCCCATTTTTGGGTTCCATCTTCTTGTCTGATGTCCGAAATGAACACCGGATTCCAACAACGACTTCATTGTTACGTTTGCCATTTTACTTCTCTCCTGTTCGAGAAGGCTATCCCTTCTCTAGTTTTTTTTCATCCTTTGAGATGACCTCCACAAGTTTCAGAACTCAAACCCTTTTTACAGGGACTTTTGATTAATCCGCTTGTGTGTGTATTTTAGCCTGCTGACTAAATTTTAAAGATTGTACCAAAATTATTATATTTTTTCAATACATTTTATATATGTATCTTTTTGTAAAGCATTATTTAAAGTTTTTATTGTTTTATGTTGTGTCGGATGAACAAAATTCGAAGCAATTTCTTTCATCGGTACAAGAACAAAAGCTCTGTTTATTATTTCTTTGTGCGGTATTATAAGATTTTTACTTTTTATTACCTGTTTACCGTAAAATAATATATCAATATCTATAACTCTCGGCCCCCAATGATAAGTTTTTGTTCTTCCCAACTTTTGTTCCGTTTGCTTTAAAACTTTTAACAATTCCTGCGGATTTAAATTTGTTTTAAATTTTCCGGCAATATTATAAAAGTTTCTTTGTTTGGGGCCTACAGGTTCTGTTTCATATAAAGAAGATATCTTTATTTCTTTTATATTATTCTTATTTAACTCGGCAACAGCTTTTTCCAAATTTTTTTTCCTGTTACCGATATTTGAACCTAATGATAAATATATTGTTGTCATGTTTTATATTATACATTTTATTTAAAATAAAATTTTGTATGTCGAAAAAATTTTGAAAATAAAGAATAAAAAATATATAATTTATGAAAATTTATTTAAGGAGAAAGTAAATGAAAAAGTATGTTGCAGAATTTACCGGAACATTTTTCTTAGTGTTCATCGCTTGCGGAGTTGCAGCAGTATCAGGTTGCAAATTTCCGGAAGCAGGTTACATTGCCACAGCTTTGGCATTCGGTTTAACAATCGTTGCTATGGCTTATTCTATCGGTAATGTTTCGGGTTGTCATGTAAACCCTGCCGTTTCTATCGGAGTATGTGTTGCAGGTAAAATGAGTGTCGGAGAATGTGTAAAGTACATCATTTCACAATTCTTAGGTGCAATTTGCGGTGCAATAGTATTGGGTGTTTGCTTAGGCAGTTTTGCCGCTTTAGGTGCTAACGGTTTCGGCGGAACATTATCCAACGGAGTAACGGTTACGGCTGTTATGGCTATAGTAATGGAAATAATTCTTACTTTTGCTTTCGTTTTGGCAATTCTCGGTGTTACCGACAAAGCATCAAACGGAGCTGTTGCAGGTTTGGTTATAGGTTTAACACTTGTTGTTATTCATTTAATCGGTATTCCTTTCACGGGAACATCTGTAAACCCTGCAAGATCTTTCGGCCCTGCATTGTTCCAAGGCGGAAAAGCTTTAGCACAAGTTTGGGTATTTATAATTGCTCCCGCTATCGGCGGAGCTTTAGCCGGTGTATTCTATAATTTGGTTTTGAAAGAAAAACAAAACTAATTTACCTTATAACAAAAAGACACCTGATGAAATAAATCATCGGGTGTTTTTTTGTTTTGAGCGAAACGGATTTTTCTTTTAAATTCTAACTTCGTATTTGTCTCAATCGAGTACCAATCGCTACCGCTTTCTTTTACGTACACTTCATTTGCCAAATACTTCGTTATAATTTAAAATCTGTAAATCCTTTGAGAGCAAACAACGGCAAAAATCTTTGTCATCCCGCACTTGATGCGGGATCTCGTCGTTATCGCAGTCGACAAATGCTTCCTTATAAGTAAAAACTCAGAAACTCTTGTATTGCCAAGAACTATAACTACAAATTCTCAACTATAATTTAATCTTTATCCCACTTAAAAAAATTGACACACTTACATTTGTTTTATATAATACATTTATATTAAAAATAATAAAAAAGGCTACCTATGAATACTGATAACATAGAGAAAGTTTTTGGAAAAACAATAATTCCGTTTGGAGTTTTTGTCGAACAACACGAATTGGATGTTGCAAAAGTGCTAAATAAGCTAGGTAAGGATGTAGAATTTATTTTACCGAGCCGTGTAAAATTTTCAAGGACTCCGGACATAAAAATGGATGGTTTACTTTGGGAAATAAAAAGTCCTAAAGGTAGCAGTAGCAGAACAATTGAAAACAATTTAAGATGTGCATTGAAACAATCTAAAAATATTATTATTGATTTAAGAAGAATAAAGATAGATGAGACAAAAGCTATTTCTCAAATAAAAGAAAAATTTATAAAAATTAAAACGATAAAAAATATTATAATAATAAAGAAAAATTCTACTACATTTCTTGACTTTTCAAGGTAGATTAATTATAATAACACTTGCAGGACACGGGATGTCGCCACTGCTGAATAGCGGAGGCCGCATCCCGTTTGATTTTTGCTACAGATTGACATAAAAAGGTAAGTGTATTAATATAGACTTGGGCATTGTATGTCGCCACTGCTGGATAGCGGAGGCCACATACAGTGTCTTTTTTTATGTCGTTGCAGTTGTCGTCAAAGACCTTAAGATTTTCGGTTACCTTGTTCTTATCTTTCAAAGAATTTCAAGATTTTAAATTATAACGAAGTATTTGACGACTGAAGTGTTGTCATTTCCATTCAGCCTGTCATCCCGCACTTGATGCGGGATCCCGTCGTTCTGCCGTCAAAGACCTTAAGATTTTAGCTACCTTATTCTTATCTTTCAAAGAATTTTAAGATTTTAAATTATAACGAAGTATTTGACGACTGCGGTGTTGCCGCTTCTATTCAGTCTGTCATCCCGCACTTGATGCGGGATCCCGTCGTTCTGCCGTTAAAGACCTTAAGATTTTCGGTTAGAATGAAGAAACTAAAATATAAAATACCTTATTCTTGACCTTCAAAGAGTTTTCAAGTTTTTGCTTAGAATAAAGCATTTGCCGACTGCGGTGTACAAAAGTGAAACGGTACATAAAGGAGGCAAATGTGAAATTATAAGCAAAAAATAAAACTCGTTTCGCTCAGAATTTAAAATAAAAAAGCACTTGTGCTTTTCTATTTTAAAAATTCCTTTGCCCTCAACTGCTTGTGAAAGGTTATCGCAAACCTGTGCGCCTCATCCCTTATCGCCTGCAAAAGTCTCAACCCCAACGAATTTCTCGGTAACATTAAGGATTTTGACTTTCCTACCATAAAAACTTCTTCTTCTTGTTTTGCCAAAGAAATCATCGGTATGTAAATGCCTATTTCATCCAGTGCGGACTGTGCATAGGCAAGTTGAATTTTTCCCCCGTCGATAACAATCAAGTCGGGAAACTGTTCGTTTCTTCTGATAATGCCGGAATATCTTCTGAATACCGCTTCTTTTATCATGGCGAAATCGTTTATTTGGTTAACTGTTTTTATTTTAAATTTTCTGTAACCGGATTTGTTCGGTTTTGCATTTACAAACTGAACCATGGATGCAACGGGATTTGTTCCCGAAGTGTTTGAAATATCGAAACATTCCATAACGGCAGGAAGTTTGTGAAGTTTTAAAACTTGTTTCAGTTCCTGCAAAGAATCCGTTTTTGAAACATATTGATTAATATCTTCTATACTTATTTCTCTTATTGCTACTCTTTGGCTTATGGATTGTATTGCAAAAAGTCTGTCTCTTATTTCTTTTGCTTTTTCGTATTCCTGTTTATTGCTTAATTCCAACATTTCTTTTTGCCAGGTATCTGCCAACTTTTTTAATTTACCGTTAAAAAAAGTTTCCACTTCCTTTAAATTGTTTTTATAATCAACGGAAGATATTTTTCCCATACACGGTCCGAAACATAACCCGGTATGATAATACAAGCAGGATTTCACTTTTTCTAATTTCGGTAACTCTTTTTCGGAAAAAGTTATTTTGCACGGTCTTATTTTAAAAATTTTGTTTAACCAAAGTATCAACTTTTTAATGTATGTAAGTTGCGGATACGGCCCGAAATATAATGCACCGTCTTTTATTACTTTTCTCGTCATAACAAGTCGCGGAAAATCTTCGGCTACGGTCAACTTTATATACGGGTAAGTCTTATCGTCTTTCCACATCGCATTAAAATAAGGTTGAACTTTTTTTATGAGCTGTCTTTCAACAAGAAAAGCTTCTCTTTCGGATGCACACAAAATATAGTTTATGGTTTTCATTGCACTTATTATCGAGAAAGCTTTACTGTCCGTATCGGAATGAAAATAAGATGATATTCTGTTTTTTAAATCTTTAGCTTTACCTATGTATATAATGTTTGCTGCGGAATCTCTCATTATATACACGCCGGGAAGATGCGGAATATTTACGGTATAATCGTTAACTGGTTTTTGCATTTTTCTTTTTATTTATTCCCAACAATATTTGGTCCATCTCTTGAGATTTTAATATTTTTAAGAAAATAATAAAAGAGATTATCGAACAAATTATGGAAATCATCAATGCAACTATCATAGGTAAAACTTTTATTTGCATTATTTCGTATGCTATTATACCCATAAGTGTGGAAGCTATCAATGCTTTTATCGACGATACTAAAATTCTTCTTGCGCCGATTTTACCGATTCTTTGTTTAAGTTTATAAAACAACATAAACACATTCATATATGCACAAGCCGAAGTTGCAAGAGCAAGTCCTCCCACACCTAACGGTTTCATTAAAGCAACACACAATATCACATGAACAAACATAACAACAAATGCTATCTTAACGGGAGTTTTTGTATCTTGAAACGAAAAAAACGTGTTGGCAAAAATTTTTGTAATGGCAAAAGCGGGAAGTCCCAACACATAATAAAAAAGAGCTTTATTTGTAAGAAGTGATGCAAAAGTATCGAATCTTCCCCTTTCAAACAAAACTTGTATTATCGGTAACCCTATAGCCATAAGACCAACCGTTGCCGGAAGCAAAGCTATTATGGAAATTCTTATGGAAAAATTTAATGTTTCTTTCAGTTCTTCTATATTTTTTGTAGCAACCGATTTCGACATCATCGGTAACGAAACGGTTGCCATCGCAAGCCCGAATATTGCAAGAGGAAGCTGCATTAATCTGTTTGAATAATACAAAGCCGTTATCGCACCGTTACCTAAAAACGAAGCACATATCGTATCTACAAAAGTGTTTATTTGGTCTACCGAAATACCGATAATGGAAGGTATCATTAAAAAAATTATTTTTTTTATGCCCGGATGATTAAAATGAAAATCAAAGTGCAGGTGCCAACCCAAATTTCTTAAAGTAGGATACTGCATAAGGAAATGTCCCAACCCGCCGAAAATAACACTTATCGCAAGACCTTTAATTTGGTTACCGGGCGACAATAACGGTGCTAAAGCCAATATATAAATAATTTCGGCAAAACTTAAATTTGCAGGTGCTATCGCCGGAATAAAAAAAGAATTCAATGTGTTTAACAATGCCAAAAGCATAGCAGCCAAACAAATAAATAAAAGGAACGGAAACATAAGTCTCGTAAGCTCTATGGTAAGAGCCAACTTTTCAGGATCGGAAGTAAAACCGTAAGCTATTATTTTTACAAGCAGCGGCGAAAAAAACATTCCCAGTATGGTTATAACCAACAATACCAAGAACAATAATGTAAAAACAACATTTATTAACTTTTGTGTTTCCGATTTTGTTTTTGTGTGAAGATATTCCGAAAATACAGGTATAAATGCCGCCGAAAAAGAACCTTCACCCAACATTCTTCTTATAAGGTTAGGAATTCTGAATGCCGCATAAAAGGCATCCGCAAACATTCCGGCACCGAACATATAAGCAACAAGCATATCTCTAATGTATCCGAACACTCTGGATACTGTTGTTCCGGCACTTACACTGCCCGCATATTTGATGATTTTTTTTATTTCAATCATTTTTTGGTCCGTAAAATAAAAAAAGCCGATACTTTTTAAATATCGGCTTTAAAATTCATTTTAAAATTACTTCTTAAGTGATGCAACTTTTTTAGACAATCTTGCTTTTTGGTTAGCTGCTGCATTTTTATGAATAACATTTTTCTTCTTTGCTTTATCCCATTCTGAAAAAGCTGCTTTAAGAGCTGCTACTGCTGCATCAAAATCTTTAGCTTTTACTGCAGCTTCAACTTTCTTTGATAATGTTCTTATTTTACTTTTCATTGCTGCATTTCTTGCTGTTCTTTTTTCTGCTTTTCTTGCTTCTTTAAGAGCAGATGTGTGTCTTCCTGTTTTTAACTTTGCCATTATATTTCCTCCAAAAATCATTACAAAATTATATTTAAGATGACATATTTTACATTTTTATTTTAGTATCGTCAAGCACAGTTGGAAGGTTGGAAGATTGGAAGATTGGAAGATTGGAAACGACGGTTGAACAGTTGAATGGTTTGTAGTTGGTAGTTTGTGGTTGGTAGTTTGTGGTTGGTGGTTTGTAGTTTATGGTTGTCATCCCGCACTCGATGCGGGATCCCGTCGTTGTTGTTATAAACTCTAAGCTAAAATTTGCTCCGCAAATTTTTAATAAGCTTTAAGCTGCCGTTGCCGGCATTCAAAAGATTAAGCCGTTTAGCTAAGGTATAAAAATTATTTGTAAAAATTTTTATACCAGCACACGAATTTGCGAAGGCCTTCTCTTAACGAAGTTTTAGGTTTGAATCCGAAATCTTTTTCCAATGCGGATGTATCCGCATAAGTTACGGGAACATCACCCGGTTGCATGGCAACCAACTCTTTATGTTCTTCAAAATTATAATCGGAAGGTAATATTCCGGCATTAACAAGTTCTTCCTGCAATATTTGAACGAAATCCAAAAGGTTTTCAGGTGAATTGTTACCGATATTATAAAGGGCATAAGGCGGTATCGGTAAACCGTCTTCCCCTTTTTTGCGGTCCGGTGCACCTTGCATTACGCGAATTACACCTTCAACAATATCATCGATATATGTAAAATCGCGTTTGCAGTTACCGTAATTAAATATTTTTATTTTTTCCCCTTTTACAAGTTTATTTGTAAAACCGAAATATGCCATATCCGGTCTGCCGGCAGGTCCGTAAACGGTAAAAAATCTTAAACCTGTTGACGGTATGTTATAAAGTTTGGAATATGAATGTGCCAAAAGTTCATCGGCTTTTTTTGTTGCTGCATATAACGATACGGGGTTATCCACTTTATCTTCTACGGAATAAGGAACTTTTTTATTTGTACCGTAAACTGATGAACTTGATGCATAAACAAAATGTTCCACACCGGTTGCTCCGTTATCGTAGGAATGGCGACATGCTTCCAAAATGTTATAAAAGCCTATTAAGTTGGATTCTATATATGCATCGGGATTTGTAATTGAATATCTTACACCGGCTTGTGCAGCCAAATTAACAACTATTTGAGGTTTATATTTATTGAAAACATCGGTCAAAAGTTTTTTATCTGCCAAGTTCCCTTTAACAAAAGTAAAATTATTGAATTTTGTTAATTCGTTTAAACGATACTCTTTTAACGAAACATCGTAATAATCGTTAACACTATCGTAACCGATAATTTTTGCATCAGTGTTTTCCCTGCATAATCTTTTGGCAAGTGCAGCACCGATAAACCCCGCAACACCTGTAACAAGTATAGTTTTGTTGTTAAGTTCTATTTTCATATCAATGTTATTATACTAAAAAAATTTTGGTTTATGGTTGGTGGTTGGTGGTTTATA
Source organism: Endomicrobiaceae bacterium (assembly GCA_045223915.1). GTDB lineage: Bacteria > Elusimicrobiota > Endomicrobiia > Endomicrobiales > Endomicrobiaceae > Ruminimicrobiellum. The sequence continues at coordinate 83,370 of JBGUZU010000002.1, forward strand.
GTTTATGGTTTATGGTTTGTAGTTTATGGTTGTCATCCCGCACTCGATGCGGGATCCCGCTGTTGATGTGGTCACAATTTGTGACCGGTTGTTTGAAATTATATATATAATTTACAAAAATTTGGGGTGGGTAGGAATAGGGTTGTTCACCAAGAAAATTGGTATATGTTGTAAAGGATTTTTTAGGTTTTTACTAAATTCAAGGGAGGTTTGCTATTTGAAAATTTACTATTTTGAAATTTACTACTTAAAAATCTTTTTAACTATCTTTCTAAAAATTTTGACAACTAATGGTTTTTCGTTGAGAAGGGTTGGAATTAGTTTTTCCCATCGGAAGTTAATCTATTTTTTTATATTCAATATTTTTATATACAAATTATTCAAAGGTATTCTAATCAAATCTTTCTCATAAGAATTTAGAGCTAACATCCAAGAAAAACAAATATATATTAAAACAAAAATAATACCATGCGCCAAGAAACTTATCCACGTATTTGTTAATGGATATATCCTCCATACTAAAATAGCCATAATAAAAGATACTACTGCTGAAAAAAATATATTCATTAAATTTTTCCAAAAAGCTTTTATATTTAAACCTATTTTCTTATAGTACCAATTAATCAAAACTCCTGAACCTAATAACAGGCAAGACATCGTAGAAAAAGCACAACCTAATTCTCCATATTTTTTCGCAAGAACAATAGATAATATAATATTTAATATAGCCATAACCACATATACATATGCTCTAAAAGCATGCTTATTCATAGCTTGTAAAATAGAAATTCCTACAGATTGTGTGACATCTATAATGTAACCAAATATAATTATCAAACAAACAAAGTAACAAATTTCATAACCGGTATTATTACCAACCCACAACACCAAAAAAGTTTTACCTAACAAAACAAAGCCTAAAAACAAAAGTAAAATGATATTAAATTGTAACCTGCCTAACTTACAAAATATTTTATCTACTTCAATTAAATTTTTACTACTTGCTATTATTGCTGATATTTTTGGCAAAAATACAGTACTAATGCTTGCAGGTATAAAAATTGTAAATATTGTAATTTGCATAGCAATAGCATAATTTGCAACAGCTAAACTCCCAGATACAGCGCCTAAAACTAATTGCCCTACTCGCCAATAAATTTGATCCATTATGGAGTGTAAAAAGATAAAAAAAGAAAATTTTGTTAAAGATTTTACCAATTGTTTGTTTTTTAAATTTATATAAAATCTTATTTTCAGTTTATATCTACAATAAATATAATTTATAGTAACCACTATCAAGACAAAAAAACTTTGAACCAAAACCACATTTAAAGCTGAAGCTTTATAGGATAAAATTGCCCATACAACTAATGGTTGTAAAATTACTTTTAATAAATTTATACTCCTTATAAAAATAAATTTTTCATGAGCATTTATTATTGCAACAAATATATTTGCAGGAATAATTATTGTAAAATTAAATAACATTACAATGAAAATCTTTTTAGCTAAAGAAAGTTCTTCTACCGTAAGCGTACCCGAATATATTGGAGAAATACAAAAATAAAATACTATCCCTATTGTAACCAAAATACAAGCTATTATTAGATATAATGTATTAGATGTGGATATAACATCTTGAGATTTTTTTGTATCACCCTTTGCAATTGCTTGCGATAGATATCTAGTGGTTGTTCCTGCAAGTCCGAAATCCATAATAGAAAGATATGCAACAATAGATCCCATTAGTTGGTATATACCATATTGTTCTTTTGTTAAAAAATGTAAAAGCATCGGAATATAAACTAACATTACAATGCTTTGTGTTATTGTAGATATATAGGATAGTATTACACCTGCTTTTCTTTGGTTCATAATTATTTATTATAAAAATAATTTTTATAATTCCTTAAAAAGATCATTACTTTCATTATAAAAAAAGCTGTTCTATACAGTCTAAACATAACTAAATAACAAATTAAATTCTGATACCACAAGAAATTCAATTTACATTTTTGATTCGTTGAAATATTTATTATTTTTAAAGCTTTTTTTAGCTCATCTATTTTATTACTTAAACTATAGAGAGATTTTTCTTTTTCCAATAATAATACTATAGTAAAAACTTCCAAATATTTTATTTTAAACAAAATACTATTATAATCATAATTTACATTCTTTATAATATTTTCCAACAAATTTAATTTAATTTGTAAATTTTCCATAAAAGTTTTATACGTTATTGTTTGCACGGCAGAGGAAAAGTTTTTTCTATAATTGTATAAACTTTTATTATACAGAACTATTTTCTTACAACATAATATATAATTAATAAAGAAAATATAATCTTCTGCTTGTCTCATCTTTTCATCAAAAAAAATATTATTTCTAAAAATAATTTCTCGCTTAAATAAAGATGTCCATACAGAACCTCCCATTTTAGATATGGAAGATATAACAAAATTATTTATCAATTCTTCAGTATCTAAAATTTTTATATTAGTAGAATCTAAATTATTTTCTATTACTCTATCACTTACAATTTTTTCATATCTGTATTTTATTAAATCAAAATTAATTCCTCTTGTAACATAAAAAAGATATTCATACATTTTTGTATCTACTGTATCATCAGAATCAATAAAACTAATATATTCTCCTTGTGTATTTTTTAAACCAATATTACGAGCATTAGATACACCTGCATTTTTTTGATGTATTACTTTTATTCTGTTATCTTTTAATGCATATTCATCGCATATTTTTCCACTATTATCTGTAGAACCATCATCAATTAGTATTATTTCTAACTTTTTATAAGTTTGATTAGTAACACTATCCAGACATTGCCTTAAATATTGTTCAACATTATAAACTGGGATAATTACTGAAATTAAATTATTCATTTCTTATCTTTAAACCATCATAAAAATACAAAATCATACCTAGTGGTAAAAACAAAAACATCCACAAAACAGGTTTCATCTCTTTTGTTTTGTTTCCTTTATAAAAGGAAGTATATCTCCAATATTTTATAGCACACTTAATTTTTTGCAGTATGCTTACTTTTTTTATTTTTATATTTTGCATAAAAACGAACATTGTTCCTTTAGGATTTTCCCTAAATTTTTTGTGCCTGTTTTTAGTTAAGCCATCGAAAATATATTCAGTAAAATATATATTTTTATTGAAATAACGAAGCAAATATTTAGAACCAATTTTATTCCAAACTGCACCTTCACTTAAAAAAGTTTCTCCTTCAAACTGTGGAAACGGATATTTTTTCAAAACACTGGTTTTAAAAACTTCTGCCATATCTCCTTTTATTTTATATTTGTTTCTTATATCAATCATAGAGCAATCAACAGTTTCAAACGGAAACCTACCTCCAATTCTATTCCCATTTCTGTAAGCTCTCATTCCACTTACTCCAGCAAAATTATCATTATTTTCTATTTGTTTATAAAAATATTCTACCTGTTCTATAGCATCATTCGATAAATAGTCATCACTATCAACAATAAAAAACAGTTCTCCCTGTGCAACATTTACACCAGTATTAATTGCAATATGCTTACCTTGATTTTTCTGTTTTATATAAGTTATGTTAAATTCTTTACAAATATTAACCCAATCATTACAAAGTTGATCTGTATTATCATAACTACCATCATCAACAATAATCCATTCAAAATTTTTGTTTTTTTGTGTTAATAAACTTTTATATAACTTTGGTAATAAATACGCTCTATTATGTGTTGGTGTAAATATTGTTATCATTTTAATAAAGTCCCTTTCTAAAAAAATATGTCATATCATATTTCTCTTGATAAATTAAATTTATAGGGCATAAAAAGCCACTTAATGTCTCTTTAGAAAAGACCTGTTCTCTTCTGGAATAAATAGTCATACATTGTAAAAAGAAGAATAAGAACAAGATGATTATTAATTTGTTTTTTAAAATAATATTTTTGTGATTAGATATTATTGATATGAACGAGAAAGCTAAAATTAGAGACAACGTTATCCAAATTCTATCTCTTAAAGCATCGTAACACCAAACAGTAAAAAAACTAAGAATTATGAAAAAAGTTATATTTACAAAGACGGATTTATAATATTTAAATGTAAAAAAAACAAATATTAAAATACTACTAACAATTTTCGTTCTTATTAAACTTTCCATTTGACCATTAAAACTTTTATTTGAATCTGAAAAATCTGTTAAATAATAGTCCGAATGTAAAAATTCAGGTACATATCCATATATATAATCAAACAAAAATTTTCCACTAAAAAAACAAATCAGTGTTAATATTATTTTCTCTGAAAGAGAAAAGGTTTTATTTTTAAAGGCATACCCTAATAATATAGCCGGAATAAACATTAATGCAGTAAAATGCATAGATGTGCCAATAAAAGCAAATACTAATGATAATAAAATATTATTTTTATCTATAAAATATATAGATAACAAAATACAAGTACTCATAAAGCCATATCTTATACCCCAAGAAATATTAATATAATATATAGAAAAAAGTATTATTAAAAAAGACAAAACATAATAATTTTTATTATCTTTAATATTTTTATTGTTTTTTAATATATTTTTAAATATCCACATTATACTTATTAAGCAAAACAGGGTTAAGAAAAATCTAAAAAAGTAATAATTGATTCCGATAGATTTAAAAATATATGCTAAATAATAAAACAACAAATCTTTTTCTTCTGTAAACCAAGATTTTATGGATATATATTCAACATCTTGAAAGTATAAATAATAATGGAAAGCATCTCCTGCTGGAGGAATAATACAAATTAAAACAGCCAAAATATATCCAAGGACATATAATGATTTTTCATCCCCCTTATAAATAGATACTAATACTAATGGAAAAGCTAATAGCGGTGATATTATAGATAAGAGTATTTGGAAAATAAAAAAGAGTGAATTTTTAGTCATTTTCATTATACACATTAATATATTTTTCACACATTAGCTTTGCTGAGAAATTTTCTTTTATTAAGCTAACTGCATTTTTTGAATATAAATTATAATCTATATTTAAGATTTCACTGATTTTGTTTTTCAAATCTTCAACATCTTGAGTTTTAAAAAAAATTCCATTTTCTTTTGTTTTTTCTAATATATATTTATGTTGAAGTATATCTGACAATACACATGGCAAGCCACAAGAAAGAGCTTCTAATACTCCATTTGGTAACCCTTCGGACAGAGATGTTGCTATGTAAAAATCACTTGCTTGCAAATATTCTTTTATGTTGAGAATATATCCTGTAAATAAAATGTTTTTGTAATTTGCGAGTTCTTTTTTACATATTTCAAACAAATCTCCTCTTGCACCACAAAAAACAAAAAATAAGTTTTCTTTTTTTATTTGTTTTATAACATCAACCAATGTTAATGGAGATTTCACATCTATAAAAGAACCGCTCCAAATAAATATTTTTTTATCAGTCGGTAAATTTAATTTTAATCTTAGTTCAGTTTTATTTTCTACAGGCCGAAAATAATTAATATCAATACCATTATCTATAAAATCAAATTTTAATTTCAAATATTTGTCATTTAGTTTTTTTGATAATAATTCGGAAACAGCTACTCTATAATTAAAATTTTTAATTAAATATTTTTGTAGAAGAACCATCATTTTGCCAATATTGAATTTATATCTTAAAACATACTCTATAGGAAAATCACAATGAATAGTAACTATTTTTTTATATTTCTTATTTATAAAAAAGCCAACCAATAACATATCTCTAAAACCATTACAATGAATCACATTTGGATTTATTTTTTTTATTATTTTTCTTAATTGTAAACCACCTAGCAAAAAACCTTTTACTCTACCTAAATTCAATTGAATTATTTCAGTTTTTAAATTTTGAAAATCTTTTATCATTGAATTTTTTACTTCAGGAGATAAAGTTATTATTATTGGTTTATATTTTGTTAAGTCCAAATTTTTAACTATGTTGTATAAAATTATAGTTGGACCTGATTTCGTTAATGTTGATATACAATATACAATTTTTTTCATTTTACAATATTTATTATTCAAAAATTTTAATTATTTTATTTACATATAAAATATTCATAATTTGGATCTTTAATTATAATTCTAGGTTTTTGGAGAACTATTGTTGCATTATCCGGAACATCTTCAAAAACAACGCAATTTGCCCCAATTCTTACATTATTTCCAATTTTAATATTGCCAAAAATTTTTGCACCGGGACCAATATAAACATCATCTCCTATAACTGGAACTCCTCCCCTACTCCTACCAATTGTTACTTGATGAGATATATAACAACTTTTACCTATTTGTGCTCCACCAGCTATAACAATACCCTTAAGGCCATGTCCTAAAATAGGCCAACTTTCAAAATTATTTTTCCCATTCAAAATACGATAAATATGTGCACCATGTTTAGTATCTACTTTTCTTAAATAATATAAATAATATAATTTTAATATTTTAGGAACTTTTGGATTAAAAAGTTTATCATGTCTAGTCCAATATTTTTTATAATTAAAACCATTTGCATTATTTAAAATAAATTCTTTCAATTTAGAGAATAAAAATTTCAATTTTTATCTCCTTGCATTGATATTATCATTCTCTTATACATATCAATTAAACCTATACTAGGTTGCCATCCAAGTTTCTGTGCTAAAGAAACATCTAAATTTAGAAAACTTGGCACTGGATATTTAGAAACATCTCCTTTTTCTGCAATACGAACTGAAATTCTATTATCGGTCAATTGTTTTGCAACCATCTGTGCCATCTCGTAAATAGAACAATATGTATTCGGATTTGCCAAGTTATAGGATTTTCCACTTTCTCCTTTTAATAATACACTTAAAATACCGGTCACTGCATCTGCAGTATATAAATAAGAATGTTTACTTTCACCTTTAGTTTGTAAAATAATATCTTCTTTATTAATAGCACATCTTGCCATCATAGCAAACACACGAACATCATTATAAGATACACCAGGGCCAAAAGTTTGTGCTAAACGAGTACTTTTTGTTTGTATTCCATATTGCTTGTTATAACAAAAACAGAGATTCTCACATAATCTTTTACTTATTGGATAACAATTTCGTACAGAGGAAATGTCTAAAGATCCTAAATCGTTTTCTTTTAATAATTTTTCAGTTTCAATTTTGCCATATACTTCCATACTTGATAGATAGACAAAACTTTCAATTTGTTTTTGAACTGCAAGTTGTAATAATTTGTCTGTTCCAAATACTGCAGTATGAATTGTATCTACCGGATTAGAAACAAAAAAAGCACTTGCGGTCGGACTTGCACCATGAATAATATAATTAATAGGTTCTTTAATATCTGGCAAATTTTCTACTGATCCTTCTATAACAAACAAAGATTCATCTTTAGATTCTTCTTTTAATACATTGGGATTACGAACTAAAGCTAAAATTTTTAAATTTAAGCTATAACATTTATTTGTATATAATAAAGCATATAATAAATTCTTACCTATTAAACCACTTGCTCCGGTAATTAATATAGTTTTATTCTTTAACCTATCCCAAGGAATACAAGATGCTTTTGATATATATTCGCAGTCTTTTATTAAAATATCTTTCATAAAATATACCTAACTAAATATTTGTAAATTTTCTTTTGCTTCAACTAAAGCACGAAATAAGTAATAATCATTCGAAGTTGTAATTTTTATATTTTCTATAGGACCAACAATTGTGCTTAATTTGTGTCCATAATGTTGCATTAAAGATGCAGAATCTATAAACTCTAATTTTTCTTTTTTTGCTTGTTCATGTGCTTGTAAAATATCTTTTGTAAAAAAACTTTGTGGCGCACGAGCCAACAAGCAATCTTTACGATCAAACAATGCTGTAGATTGATTATTTTTACTTTTTAACATAATCGTCTCTATAGCAGGTGAAACTGTTATGCAATTTCCATTTTCTTTCGTTTTAGCAATTACAGCTGAAATTGTTTTATTATCTATTAACGGACGAACTCCGTCATGAATAAGAACAACGGAATTAGGATCTTGTTTATATACTTCCAACAAACCTTTATAAATAGATTCTTGCCCTGTTTTTCCCCCAGCAATAACAGATGATATTTTGGTAATATTGTATTTGTTGATTAATTCATTAGCATAATCTATCCATGACTTCAAACAAACTAAAACTATCCTATCTATTTTCTCGTTTTTCTGAAATTTTTCTAATGTATATATTAAAATTGGTTTTCCGTATAAATCTAAAAATTGTTTAGGCTTACCATTACTATTCATTCTTTGACCGGTTCCACCGGCAAAAATAAGCGCTATATTCATGATTAATACTCCCCAAAATTTATTTGTGTAAAAAAATGATGTTCCCTTTTGTTTTCAGGCGGAAGTTGCATATAACTGTTCCCATACAATTGTTTCAAATACTCGTGTGGCTTTGCCGGTAAAAAAACATTTATATTTTCAAACATTCCTTCTGAACATGGAATAAAAGTTTCCCAAGAAATCATTTCCCCAAGATAATGTTTGCGTCCCGTAGGTATAGTACACAACTTACTTTTGGCTTTTGTCTGGACTAATTTATCAAATATTTTATACCACCAAGAGTAAGGTTTAAATGAAATACACCATCCGGCAAAACATCTTAATTTATAAATAATCTTTGCTTTTAATGAACCGCTATATAAATATTCTGCTTCTTTGTTGTGTGTTTGATATAACTTAGCCGATACAAAAAGGTATGCTAGACATGTAATAAAAAGACCTTTTAAATTTCTTACAAAAATATTATTTGGAACATTTTCTATAGGAAATACATCTATACTTATGCCCATTGGAAATTTATCTGCTATTGAATGTATGTCTTGCAATAATGTTCCTTTAAGAGATATTTTTAAAAATAAATGAGTTGCTTCATTCTCTACACAAGGAGCATAAATATCATACTTATCTTTTTTTTCTTTAGAAAATAATTCAATAAATTTTTGATAATCATCACGAGACATATTTAAATCTAAATCATCATCCCAAGGAATAAAACCTTTGTGCCTAACTGCACCCAATGCGCTGCCACCACCTAACATATATTGAATTTTATTCCTATTACAAAACTCTATAATATCTTGTAACATAGATAACAAAATAGTTCTAAGATGTTTTTTTTGAATATCAGTCAATTCAAAACCATTAGTCTGATTTACCAAAGTTCTAGTATCTAGTGCACACATTATTTATTACCTCAAAACCTTTTTATAAAACAATGTTCTTATGTTGTTTGGCATTAAAACTTGTGTAATAAATCGAATTGTTATGTTGAACAAATAATACGGATAATTTATTATTTTCATTTTTAACATTTGTTTTGAAATTTCTTTGTTGCTTTTAAAATATTTATATCCACCACGACGTGCAAACATTTTTGTATCTACTCTTACATTTACCAATAATTGTGGAATGTTTTTTGTTTGAAACTTTGCATTAACAAGTCTTGCCCAAAGGTAATAATCTTCCATTTGGTAAAAAGTTTGATAATTTCCAACTTTTAAAACATCTTCTTTTTTAAACATTACTGTAACATGATTAAACGGAGACCTTGTTTTAATATATTGTTTTATTTTGTTATCTTCCAAAGGAACTTTTCTTATTGATGTTTTTTTATTATTTTGGGAATCAAATTCTTGTATATAACCACCAACAATAGTTAAATTTGGATTATTTTCAAATTCTTTTAGTTGTAGTTCAAACCTGTTAGGCAAACTTATATCGTCACTATCCATTCTTGCAACTAACGGATATTTACATTTTAAAAGACCTTGTTGTAATGCTACTCCAAGACCTGAATTTTGTTCAAGTCTTAATATATCTAAACTATCTTTATATTCAGTTATAATCTGTTCCAATTCATTCGGTATTTGTCCGTCAATAACCAACACTATTTGATTAGGTTTTACAGTACTATTCAAAACACTATCAATAGATTGTTTAAGCCATTGAGGATTATCTTTATGGTATACAGACATTAAGACTGAAAAAGGCATTTAAAATTTTCTCCGAAAATTTTAGCTTAAAGCTTATAGCTTATGGCTTATAGTTTAACTACGAGATCCCGTATCAAGTACGGGATGACAGACAAAACAACAATGTATAATTTACAATGTACAATTAACTACAAACTACCAACAACTAAAACGACCTTTTTAACAACAAAAATTATCATTATATTATACTAAATACGGCAGAAGATTGGAACAACAGTTTACAGCTAAAAGCTTATTAAAAATTTGCAATACAAATTTTAGCTTATGGCTTATTAAAAAATTCTACGAATTTTTTGCTTAAAGCTTACAGATTAGAGTTTAACGACAAACGGCAATGGATTGCCACACTTCATTCGCAATGACTACAAACTACCAACAACCAACGGAGAGATCCCGCATCAAGTGCGGGATGACAAATTATAGTGTTTTATTATTTTTTTTTAATTGCTATAATACAAAGTCAAAATACAGGAAAAGGATTTATGAGATTTTTATTTTTCTTATTAGATTTTATAGTTTTTATTGTAACAGCATCAATTGTGTTAACTCTTCGTTCCCCAAGCGGCTCTTGGGATTTTTCGTTTTTCTTAAATAACTGTAAAGTATTGATTCCCGTATTTATAGTTAATGTGATATTACTTTTGATTTTTTCTTTTTACGATTTAAGAAGATCTTACGAAAGACATTCAAATCGTTTTGCAGGACTTTTAACGGCATTTATAGTTTCTTTTATTATATCTGCAACAGGTATATATTTTGGAGCAACGCTATTTCATATCCCTACACCGAAAACGAACTTACTGTTAATTTTGTTAGTTTTTTATTGCTATATTTTCTTATCGAGAAACATTTACAGACTTCTTCACTTTTCGAAAATAAATGTAGTTTCCGTAGGAACAAGCAGAACTTTAAACAGACTTAGAGAAGTTTGGAAAAAAGCTCCGAAATTCAAAGTTGTTTATGATTTTAAAAATGTTGAAGAAATTCCGCAAGGTTTGGATGTATCCGATATTGATTTCTTGGTAGTATCCAACAACATTTTGGAACAAGATAACAACACGGCAAAAATTATTTTTGATAATTTTGTTTCCAAAGGTATTATCTGCTTAACGGACTTGGCTTTATTCGAAGATATCTTTTCGAGGTTAGCTAAAGAAACTTTAAAAAATCCAAATTGGCTTATAAAAGATATTAGTAACAAACGAAGAAAAAGAACATATCCGATAATCAAAAGACTTTTTGATATATCTACCGCCATTTGTTTATTACCGATATTTTTCCCGATAGGTATAATAATTTATTTTTTAATTCTTTTTATAGATAAACAAAACCCTATATTCTTCCAGGAAAGAGTCAGTGTTGGCGAAAAAGCTATACAGATATGCAAATTCAGAACACTTATTACAGGAACGGAAACACCTACGAGATTAGGTAAGATATTAAGAAAGTTCAGGTTGGACGAAATTCCGCAACTTATAAATATTTTAGACGGTAATATTTCCTTTGTAGGGCCAAGACCTTTACAGTTTGAAGATTATGAATTGTTAAAAAAATATATACCTACCTATTCATTAAGAACAATTATAAAACCGGGACTAACCGGATGGGCACAACTCAATTTTAAAGCACCCCGCAACTATTATGCAGCAGAAATTCCAACATTTGAAAACGATTTTCAAAAAAATGTCTATTTCAGAGATGCTTTCGTTAGACTTGCCTACGATGTTTGGTATGTAAAGAATGCTTCGTTTATGCTCGATTTGGAAATTATGTTGAAGACGGCGAAGAGAGCGTTTATTCGCGATAAAAAACTTTCAGAATAAAGTTTTTTATCAGCGCGCTTATTAAAAATTTGCAAAGCAAATTTTAGCTTATAGCTTATTAAAAAATTCTACGAATTTTTTGCTTATGGTTTATGGTTTATGGTTTAACGACCTTAACAACTAGCTTAGAGCTTATAGAAAAATCCTGTGGATTTTTCGCTTAAAGCTTATAGCTTATTAAAAATTTGCAAAGCAAATTTTAGCTTATGGCTTAGCAAAATGCGAAGCATTTTGGCTTATTAAAAAATTCTACGAATTTTTTGCTTAGGGCTTATAGCTTATGGTTTAACGACAACGACACAGGCAACGACGGAAAGACAGCTTAGAGCTTAGAAAAATCGCAAGGCGATTTTTGCTTAGGGCTTATTAAAAGATCTTTCAGATTTTTTGCTTAGAGTTTATGGTTTATTGTATCTATTTAATTGAGATAATTTTAATGCATTAATTTTTCTATTTAAATTATCAATAATTTCTCTTGTTTTTAAATAATCTTTCCCTTCTATAAATTTCAATTCATAAGCAATTATTGTTTGATTCAATACTTCAAACAAGCTACCTGTAGCTATTTCTGTAAATTTTGCTTGTTCTTTTAAAGATTGTTTAGCAGAACCTTCTGCTATATTAGAAGAAATAGAAACAACAGCTCTTTTAATTTGAGACGATAAACCGAATTGTTCGTTGTCAGGAAAATTTTCTGCTATCTTGTAAATAATTTTTGTAAGATCAATAGATTGTTTCCAAACATCCAATGTTTCAAAAGTATAAATATATTGTTTTTTCTTTTCCATAAATTCTACCTTAAACTCTAAATTTTTCATTCTTATCTAAATCCTAAAATAAATGGTCCCTATTATTCTTGCCTATTGTGAGGAACTGAGGGTTTGGAGTTTAAGCACAATACAACTCTATACCCAAACCACTTGATATATTTAATATCGTTTCAAATTTTGGTTGATAATTCGGTTTTAGTATTCTATATATATTTGGTCTTTTTATTTTTGTTTTTTTTGAAAGTTCTGTTATCCCGCCTGCCATTGCAAGAATTCTTAAGTTCATTAAAAAAACATCTATATTTCTTGTTTTATTAAAATCTTTTTTTATTCTCTCTTTAAACTTTTCTAATCTTTTTGGATTATTTTTTAGTTTTTTTGCATAAGAGGTATCAAAATCTTCTTTTGCTAATTCATAATCTATATTCTTGTTCTTTTTCATTTTATTACCCCCTGTTTAATTAAATACTTCTTTATTTGTATTGCAGTTTCAATATCCTTTTGTTGTGTTTTCTTATCTCCACCGGTCAAAAGCAACAAATATATATTGTTACCATGAATTATATAATAAACTCTGTATCCTTTTTGATAATCTATCTTTATTTCAAATACGCCGCGAACAAACTTACAATTACTAAAATTTCCCGACAATACTTTATCTATACTTTCAACAATTTTATCTTGTATGTTATCACTTAAACTATCAAACCATTTTTGATATATTTTTGTTTGTTGTCTTATCACATTACCTTCTTTCGCACAAATAGTGTATCACAAGTGATACACTTTGTCAATGCTTTTTATTAATATTATTTAGTTTTATTTTATATATTACATTTGTAATATTATACAAAAATATTATATATATTGTAAACGGCAAGTTTAGAAAAATCGCAAGGCGATTTTTGCTTAGAGCTTAGCAAAATGCGAAGCATTTTGGCTTATTAAAAAATTCTACGAATTTTTTGCTTATAGTTTATGGTTTAACGACATTAACGACAGTTTATAGTTTTTAGTTTATGGTTTATGGTTTAAAAAATCGCAAGGCGATTTTTGCTTATGGCTTAGCAAAATGCGAAGCATTTTGGCTTATTAAAAAATTCTACGAATTTTTTGCTTAAAGTTTATGGTTTAACGACAACGACAGAGGCAACGGCAACTACAAACGGAGAGATCCCGCATCGAGTGCGGGATGACAGAAAGACGGAAGATTAGAAGATTGGAGGATTGGAAGAACGACAAGCTTATAGCTTATTAAAAAATTCTACGAATTTTTTGCTTAAAGTTTATGGCAACGGCGGAACGGCAGAAGATTGGAAGATTAGAAGATTAGAAGATTGGATGATTAGCAACGGCAAAAGACAACGGCGGAAAGGCGGAAGATTAGAAGATTGGAGGATTGGAAGATTAGCAACAGCAACTACAAACGACAACGACAGAAACTACGAACTACAAACTACAAACTACCAACTACAAACTACGAACTATAAACTGCCGTCCTCATCTTCACCAATTGTTATATCTTGAAATTTTTAAGCTTTTAAGTTATACTATTGTTGCCCTAAGGAAACATCACTTGTACCGATGTTCCTCCTTAGGGTTCTTTATTTTCATCTAAATCGTAGAATAAATTTCCCTTAATATCTTCACCTATTGTTATGTATACACTATATTTATTATTCTTTACAATTATTTCATTTGTAAAATAATGGAATTTTATAATTTTATCTTTTCTTGTTTTATATGGTATTTCAGAATGCTTGTATCTTGAACTTTTCAACACTTCAAATAATTTTATAACTATTAATAATTTTCTATCATCCGCACTAAAACTCTCGTATTTATTTCTTGATTTTCTTGTTATTCTTATATTCTTAAATTTACCGATATCAAAAGTTTTTCCTTGAATATTTTCCGCAAAATATTTTATGGCTTTTTCCCTTAACTCTTTTATGTCTTTGTATTCTCCGAAATATCGTTTTATTTCTTCTTCGGTTATTATTATTTGTTTATTACTATATATATCTTGTTCTTCGGAAAGTTCTAACTCAGCAAGATTTTTTCCTGTTAGTTCATAAAATTCTTCTATACTGTTGATTATTCCTAAAAAGATTATTCTCTCGTTATTCATAATGGTGTTATTATACTAAAAATTTTTAGTTTATGACTTAGCAAAATGCGAAGCATTTTTAGTTTATGGCTTATTAAAAAATTCTACGAATTTTTTGCTTATAGTTTAAGGCAACGACAAATGGCGGAAAGGCGGAAGATTAGAAGATTGGAGGATTGGATGATTAGCAACGGCAAAAGACAAACGACGGGATCCCGCATCAAGTGCGGGATGACAACAACAAACTACCAATGGCAAACTACAACGGCAAGGCAAAAAAAAAGAGCGGATTGATTCCGCTCTTTTTAATATACTTATTTCAATTTCTTAACTTTTAGTCACCTTTTCCGCCGAACTTTTTGTTTATGTAATTAACTACAGTTTTTTCTTTACCGGTAGCAGAGTCATCTGCTCTGGCATAAACATCATAAAACCTGCCGTTGTCTGCAGGGATTTTTGCTACGGATGCAACAAGCCAATAGCTTTTATTTCCGGAAGTTATTTCACCTTCATTATAATATCTTCTGGCACGGATTTTAACATCACTGTTTTCATCAAAATCTATATCAAAAACAAAATTATCTTTTTTGAAAGTCTTGGAGTCAAGAAGTTCTCCCTCTAATTTCAATGTTAAATCTTCAAAATTTGCCCAAGTTTTATTTTCTAAACGATACATCATTTCGGCATCTGCTATTCTTCTTAAAGTTTCAGCACCTTCAACGGCTACAGATCTTTCAATATTGTATCCGTACAATCTAAAAGAAATAACTGCCAATACTATAACTGCGACGACAGTAAGTAACAACTCAATATAAGTAACACCTTTTCTGTTCTTTAACATAAAAACCTCAAGTTAATTTAATATGCTAAAACCTATAACAATATAATAACACATTAAACATATAAACCGCAAGGTGTTTTATTATATCTGTTCGTATAAACTTACCATTTCTATTGCGGTTAATGCAGCATCGGAACCTTTGTTTCCCGCTTTTGTTCCGGCTCTTTCTATTGCCTGTTCTATTGAATCCGTAGTTAATACTCCGAAAGATACAGGAACTTTGCTGGATAAACCGATCATAGCAACACCTTTAGATACTTCAGCGGATACATAATCAAAGTGCGGAGTTGCTCCTCTTATAACACAACCCAAGCAAATGATTGCATCGTATTTGCCTGAATCCGCCAACTTCTTTGCTACAGCGGAAATTTCAAATGCGCCCGGAACCCAAACCGTTGTAATATCATCTTCGTTTGTTCCGTGTCTTTTCAAAATGTCTACTGCTCCGGAAATAAGTTTGTTTGTTATAAACTCGTTAAATCTTGATACAACGATAGCAAACTTTTTACCTTCTGAATTTAATTGACCATTTATTGTTTTCATACCTTTCTCCTTAAAAATCGCAAAGCGATTTTTTTAGCTTATAGCTTGTGGTTGATGGTTTAAACGACAAACAACCAACTACGAGATCCCGTATCAAGTACGGGATGACACCGCTTTCGCGGTTTTAACGACTGGATTGCTTCACTCCGTTCGCAATGACGAACTACCAACTACAAACCATAAACTATAAACTAAATTGAAACTTAAATAAGTTTCAATTTGTGACCCATTTTTTCTTTTTTTGTTTTCAAATATCTTTTATTTACCGCATTCGGTTTCATTTCTATAGGAACTCTTTTTGTTATTTTTAATCCGTAACCGTCAAGACCGATAATTTTTTTAGGATTATTTGTCATAAGTTTTATACTCGATATTCCAAGCTCACACAAAATTTGTGCACCTATACCGTAATCTCTTAAATCGGGAGCAAAACCTAAAGCGACATTTGCTTCAACCGTATCAAGGCCTTGTTCCTGTAACTTGTATGCTTTTAATTTGTTTGCAAGTCCTATCCCCCTGCCTTCCTGATGCATATATAAAACTACACCTGTTCCTTCTTTTTCTATCATTTGCAATGCCGTTTCCAACTGTTCTCCGCAATCACATTTTAAAGAGTGAAAAATATCTCCTGTTTCGCAGGAAGAATGAACTCTTACCAACACATTTTTTTTACCTTTAACATCACCTTTTATTATTGCAAGATGAGTTTCTTTTGTTATTGTATCTTCAAATAAAGAAAGTTTAAATGTACCGAACTTTGTGGGAAAATTTACGGTAACAACTTCTTTTATTAGTTTTTCGGTTTCTCTTCTGTACTTAATTAAATCTTGAACGGTAATAATTTTTAGTTTATGCTTTTTGGCAAAGGATAGAAGATCTTTCATTCTTGCCATTGTACCGTCGTCTTTCATAATTTCACATATTACGGCGCTGCCGTCAAGACCGGCAAGTAAAGATAAATCTACGGATGCTTCGGTATGTCCCGCTCTAACCAAAACTCCGCCTTCTTTGTATCTTAAAGGAAAAACATGTCCCGGTCTTACAAAATCGGAAGAAACAGTTTTATGGTCGGACAATGCTTTAATTGTTTTTGCTCTGTCGTAAGCGGAGATTCCTGTTGTTGTTCCTTTTTTGTAGTCAACAGATTCCGTAAATGAGCAGGAATATTTATTGCTTACTACATTTTTTCTTTCCATAACATTTATTTCGAGTCTGTCTAAAGTTTTACCGTTAACAGGCGCACATATTAAACCACGTGCATTTTTTGCCATAAAATTTATTATTTGCGGTGTAACTTTTTGTGCTGCACAAACCAAATCCCCTTCATTTTCTCTTGAAGGATCGTCAACAACAATTACCATTTTCCCCGCTTTTATATCTTTTACTGCCGCTTCAACTGATGCAAAATTTTTGGTTACCATATTTTACTCCTATTTTATGTCATCCCGCACTTGATGCGGGATCTCTTCTTTTACTTAATTACAGAATTATATAAATCATTCCATTCTTTATTATTTTCTTCAATTAATGCTACTTTCCAGTCTCTTTTCCATCTTTTTAAAACTTTCTCTCTTGCTATTGCAGAGTTTACATCTTTTGTTATCTCAAAATATACTAATTTGTTTATATTATATTTTTCAGTAAAACCTTTTATTATTTTGTTTTTATGTTCATACACTCTTCTTATTAAATTATCTGTAACACCAACATACAAAACCGTATTTATTTTGTTTGTCATTATATAAACATAATAATTATGTTCTTTACTTTCTTTCATTTTATAACCTAACTACGAGATCCCGTATCAAGTACGGGATGACAACTACCAACTACAAAAACAAGAACTACGAGATCCCGCATCAAGTGCGGGATGACAGAGAGAAGTTAAATAAAGCCGTTTTCTTTAAGTAAATCCATCGTTATTTCTTTTTTATCGTTTTTCTTGCCAAACAACTTTTCTACATACTTTGCGAAAACATCTATTTCTATATTTACAACATCCCCTATTTTTCTTGTATGAAATATTGTTTTATTAAATGTTTCCGGTATCATTGTAACAGAAAAAGCAGTTTCATTATTTTCCGCTACGGTTAAACTTATACCGTCTATGGCAATAAAACCTTTATTTACTACATATCTTTTTATTTTTTCGTTAACCGAAAAAGAAACAAAATAAAAGTTGCCGCTCTTTTTTATATCAACTATTTTTGTAGATGTATCTATATGTCCCGAGACTATGTGCCCGCCAAGTCTTGTTTGTAATGTTAATGCTCTTTCCAAATTAACAACAGAATTTTTTTTAAGCAACGAAATATTTGTAATATCACTTGTTGTAGGGCTGTAATCAAAAGAAAGATTTTTGCCGTTAATTTTTGTTACTGTTAAACATGCTCCGTTAACAGCAACACTGTCACCCGTTTTAATATCGTCTAAACAAGTTTCTATTTCTATTTGTGAATCTGTAATATTTGTTACTTTACCAATATCTTCTATTATTCCGGTGAACACTGAATAAAACCTCCGGTTTTATTAAAGCTTAGAAAAAATCCTACGGATTTTTTGCTTAGAGCTTATTAAAAAATTGCAAAGCAATTTTTAGCTTATAGTTTATAAACAACTAGCTTATAGCTTAAAGCTTATTAAAAAATTCTACGAATTTTTTGCTTAGAGCTTATAGTTTATGGTTTATAGTTTAACAACAACGACAACAACGGCGAGATCCCGCATCAAGTGCGGGATGACAACTACAAACTACCAACTACAAGCTTAGTTATTTTCGCTTTGCGACAATAACGACATCCGAACCAAGCTTTTTAACTTCAGAAACTTTAAATTTCAAGGAATCTTTTATATATTTTACTCCGTCGCCTTCAACGAAAGTTTTTGCGGTTCTTCCTCCTACTATTACAGGAGCAACAAACAACAATACTTCGTCTACTTTACCCGTTTTTAAAACGGAAGCGTTTATTTCCCCGCCGCCTTCAATCATAATTCTTTTTAAAGCCATCTTGTTTAATTTTTCTATTACTACATTAAAATCTTTTTTTGCTTTCTTAAAATTTATTGCAACCAATTTTATGCAATCTTTATTAAAATGTTTCGGAACTTTTTTTATATTTTCGTCGTGCAAAATAATTGTAGGTATTGTTCCGTCAACAACATTGTAGTTTGAAGGAATTTTTAATTTTTCATCCAAAACCACTCTTATAGGATTTTTACCGTAACCTCTTGCAGACAGCATAGGATTATCTTTTAAAACGGTATTTGTGCCTACAAGGATAGCATCAAATTTTGTTCTTATTTTATGCGAAAATTTTCTTGATTGTTCATTGGATATCCATTTCGAATCACCGGTAGACGCTGCAATTTTTCCGTCTAATGAAACTGCGGATTTTACAAGAATATAAGGTTTAGCTTTTTTTATGCGATTAATATATTCTTTATTTAATCGTATTGCTTGTTTTTCCAACACACCGTTAATTACCGTTATCCCTGCAGATTTTAATTTCTTAAAACTTTTCCCGCCGGTTAAAGGATTAGGATCTTTCATGGCACAAACAACGGTTTTTATTTTTGATTTTATTATTAAATCTACACAAGGAGGACATTTTCCCCAATTGTTACATGGTTCCAAGTTAACATATAAGACAGCACCTTCAACATTTACGGGTGAAGTTTTTATTGCTTGTGCTTCGGCATGATCTGCACCGAAATATTTATGATATCCTTTTGAAATTATTTTGCCGTCTTTAACAAGTATTGCTCCCACCATAGGATTGGGAAACACGTATCCGTTTCCTTTTTTTGCCAAGGACAATACCAATTGCATATATTTTTTATATTCTTGTAATTTGTTCATAAAATAAAAAACCCCGAAAATATAAAATAATTTTTCGGGAACAACCAACAAACATATTGTATCTTCTCTCATCCGGACTGTACCGTCGGCATCCGATTCTCACGGATTCATTTCACCTGTTATGGCGAAGTCGTAGGCTTACTGTTTTTAAGGGATCCCGTATCAAGTACGGGATGACAACAGATCACTACCGGTAAGGAATTTCACCTTCCCCGAAGAATTATTTAGTTTTATTTATTCTACATCTTTTACTAAAAAAATGCAAAGCAAATTTTAGCTTAGAAAAATCGCAAGGCGATTTTTGCTTATGGCTTAGCAAAATGCGAAGCATTTTGGCTTATAAAAAAAATCTTGCAGATTTTTTTGCTTAAGGCTTATTAAAAAATCTTTCAGATTTTTTGCTTATAGTTTTTGGTTTATGGTTTATAGTTTAACGACTAACGACAACGGCGAGATCCCGCATCAAGTGCGGGATGACAACTACAAACTAACAACTATAAGCTGAAGTTATTATTTCTTTTGAGTTATTGCAAGATCCGGTATCGGCATAGAAACATATTCTATTCCGGCTTCTTTAAACAATTTTTTAAATGTTTCATCCGGATATTCTATACTCATAACAACTCTTTTAATTTTTGCATTTGCTATCATTTTTGCACATAATATACATGGTGAATGTGTGCAATACAATGTTCCGCCGTTTATGTTTATACCATGAGTTCCGGCCTGAATTATCGCATTTTGTTCCGCATGAATAGCTCTGCAAATTTCGTGTCTTGTTCCGGACGGAATATTCAGTTCATTTCTTAAACAACCGAGTTCCAAACAATCTTTTGTGCCTGCTGCAGCACCATTGTAACCGGTAGTTAAAATTCTTTTATCTCTTACGATAACTGCTCCTACATGGTGTCTTACACATGTTGATCTTTCGGCAACAAGCCATGCAAGTTTCATAAAATATTCGTCCCAAGACGGTCTGGTAATTATTTCTTTGTTTTCCATAATTAAAGATTAAACTAAAAAAGTAATGCTATTGTCAAACGGAAAAATTGCGAAGCAATTTTGGCTTATAAAAAAATCTTGCAGATTTTTTTGCTTAAAGCTTATTAAAAAATCCTACGGATTTTTAGCTTATGGTTTATGGTTTAACGACAACTGCAAACGACAAACTACTAACGGCAGCTTAGGGCTTAGCAAAATGCGAAGCATTTTGGCTTATTAAAAAATTCTACGAATTTTTTGCTTATGGCTTATAGTTTACAACCACAAACGGCAATGGATTGTCGCAATGACGACAACAATGGAGAGGTATTTCTTGAAAATTTTATGAATTTATATTATACTATTGTTGTCTCAAGGACCACCTCACTTGTAATGGGGTCTACTCCTTGAGACTTTCTTTATTTTCATCTAAATCGTAAAATAAATTACCATTATTATCTTCTGCAATTGTTATATAAATATCATACACTTCATTTCTTAAAATAATTTTATTGGTAAAATAATGAAATATTTTTATTCTATCTTTCCTCGTTTTATATGGCTTTTCAGAATTTTTATATTTTGAAGATTTTAATACTTCTAACAATTTTATAACTATTAACAGTTTTCTCTCATCTGCACCATAATATTTATACCTTTCAGCAGATTGTCTTGATATTCTAATATGTTGGTATTTACCAATATCTATAATCTTTCCTTGTATATTTTTTTTATAATAATTATAAATTTTTTCTCTTAACTCTTTTATGTCTTTATATTCGCCAAAAATTTGTTTTATTTCTTCTTCGGTTATTATTATTTGTTTATCGCTATATATTTCTTGTTCTTCGGAAAGTTCTAAGTCAACAGGATATTTTCCTGTTAGTTCATAAAATTCTTCTATACTGTTGATTATTCCTAAAAAGATTATTCTTTCGTTATTCATAATAGCTGGTATTTTATTATTTTTATAGATTCCGGATCAAGTTCGGATGCTTGGCTCTTACAAGGTGAGCCAACATTCCGCGCAACGTCTGCGGGATGACAGACGGGAACGGCAGAGGATTGGAGGATTGAAAACTACCAACGGCGAGCATAGACAAAATATTCTTATTTAGGTAAAATATTGGGAATATATGTTATTTATATATGTATTTCTTTTACGGAGATAAAAATGAAAAATTTATGGTCTTACGATAAGCAAGGACAATGTGTAGTAAAAGATGCAAGAAGTTTAAAACAACCTTTAATTCACATGATAGCAAACTGCCCGAAATATTTTTCTATATGTGATAATTTTTTAAGAGGTTTTTCGGGTTTTGATTATACGAGAATGTTCGGTGAATTCGACGGTCCGAACTTTCCTAAAGGACAAGCAAGATTTATTTGGATAAGAGAAGGAAAACAAACTTGGCTTGTTAACAATTATGATTTAACAGACAAACAAACTTCCAATCCGAAATATGAAATGGGTTTAGGTTACGTAAACTTTTACGGTTCATCCAAAAAATTAAATTTGGATGTTAAAACTACAATATTTGTTCCGTTGGAAGAAATGGCGGAATTGTGGCTTGTAGATATTACAAACAATTCCAAAAAAGATAAAGTTATAGATTTTATCCCCACAGTACCTATTTACGGCGGAAGCAGAGCTTATGTTGAATATCACAGAGATGTTGTAAGACTTTATAATAAAAGCGAAGTAAAAAACAGTATAAAAATTCTCCCCGGCCTTGAATGGATAGAAGGTTCAACCGATTCAAGTGATATTTGTTACTTTATGAGTGCGGAAACTCAAACAGGTAAAAAAGGTAACAGATTTTATTCCGACAGAGAAACATTCCTCGGACCTAACAACATGTGGTTAAAGCCGGATTCAATATTAAATGACATTGCTCCGCAAAAACAATGTTACGGTAAAGAAGCGGTAGGTGCAATAGAATTCAAAAAAATAAAAATTCCTGCAGGTAAAACAGTAAGTTTTGTTGTAATAAACGGTATAACTTTTACAGGCAGTAAAGATGCAGACAAATTAATAAAAAAATATTCTTATAAGAATGCAGTTAAAGCATTTGATGATTTAAATAAATACTGGCAGGAAAGAGCATCGAGAGTTCAAATAACAACAGCAAACAAAGAGTTTGATAATTTGTGGAACAATTGGTGGTGCTACCAATTATCTATGAGATATTGGTTCGGAAACACCGCACATCCTCAAACGGATTACGGCTCGGACTTTGCAGGTTGGAGAGATTTCTGGCAGGACATGATGGCTGCAACCGTTATAGATCCGAAAGGTCTTGAAGAAAGAACGATGAAAACTCTTGAAGGTATCCGCCTTGACGGAACAAATGCCACGAGATTTTTCGCAAGAACAAAAGAGTTCGGCAGTGACGAAGTTAACGGTTTATGGTGCGACCATCCTTATTGGACGGCACAAACGGTTATGATACTTGCAAACTTTTTAGGTGACAAAAAATTCTTATTCAGAGACGGAATAGGATACTTTAAAGATTGCTATCAAAACAGAGGCGAATCCAAAAACGATAAATGGAAAAAAGGATATATCGAAAATCAAAAAACAACAAACGGTAAAAAATATACCGGAACAGTAATTGAACATATGCTTGTTCAAATAGAAACAATGTTCTACGACGTAGGAAACAACAATCTTTTAAAACAAAAAAGAGCAGACTGGAACGATGCGGTTGACCAAGTTAAAGGTGAAAATGTAACATTCTCTTTCGCACTTGCACAAAACTGCAACGAAATTGCAGATTTATTGGAAAAGACAGCCAACGATTTGAATATTAAAGAAATAGAAGTTTTTGCGGAATTGGCAGACCTTATCCAAAACTTTGACGACAAAGCAAAAGATATTCCGGCAAAACAAAGACAAGCCGTTTTGGCAAAATATTTAAGTAAAGTTAACGATGCAATTTCCGGTAAAAAAGTTAAAGTTAAAATTTCCAAGATATTGAAAGATTTGAGAACAAAAGCTCAGTTTGTTATAGATAATGCAAACAAAAAAGCTTTCAACGGATATTATTACAGCGGATACATTTTCGCAGACGGAAAACCTGTAGATACAATTTGGAATAAATCCGCATTAAACAAAAAGAATCCTACATCAAACGATTTTGAAATGATGTTAATGCCGCAAACGTGGTCACTTGTTTCAGGCGGTGCAAAGAAAATCGGTGCGGAACAAACCGTTATAGATTCAGTATTTAAATATTTGTTCGATAAAACAACCGGTGCATTAAAATTAAATTATCCCGCTTATACGAAATTCAATAAAGCCATAGGAAGAATAACAGGATTTGCTCCGGGAACAAAAGAAAATAATGCTTTATTTTCTCATGCAAACTTGTTCTTTGTTTGGGCTTTAATAAAACAAGGAATGCCCGATTTAGCTTATAAAGTATTTTCCGGAATAAATCCTTTAAATCACGAGCACGAAATAATAAGAACAGGTCCGTGGATACCGGAATATTATATTTCCAACGATAATCCGAACATTGCAGGAAGAGGTGAATATCCTGTTCTTACAGGTTCTTGTGCTTGGACAAGATATGCTTTCCAAAACTTTTTCTTCGGTGTAAAAGGTGTGTTTGAAGGTTTATCTATAGATCCGCATTTACCTGCAAATAAAGATTTTCAAAAATGCAAATTGTTCATAAAGTTCAGAAATGCAAACTATGATATAAGTTTTGAAAATCCGAAATTAAAGAAAAATTCAGCAGCAAAAGAAATAATTGTTGACGGTAAAAAAATTGAGGGTAATATTATAAAACCTTTTAAATCAGGAACACATAAAGTTACCGTAATATTAGGATAGAATATGAAAAAGTTTTTAGTTTTATTTTTATTGTTATGCATTACTTGTATAGGTTATTCGGACACATTAAATGTGAGAGTAATTGTTAATTCCATGGAAGTTATTTCGCCGGACGGAGAAGTTAAAACTTATACCGTTGCCGAACAAGTTCCGGATATTTCTTACTCTTCTAAAGTTATCGCTAACGGAATGTTGATTTTAAATTATCATTCCGCAGGTATAGTTTTAAAGAATAAGCAGGGACTTTTTGTTGCAAAGCATCCTATAACAGGTGTGTTAATGTTTTCTAAAATAGAAAACTCAAGATCGGGACCGATTTTAATATATTTCAATTCGACGACAATAGCTCAAATGAGTGCAGACACAGTATTTTCTTTAAGTTATGACGAAAAAGATAATTCGGTAACTATGGAAGTTGTTGACGGAAACGCAATAATGAAAATTAACGATGAAGAAATAGAGTTAATTACAGGTGAAACATTTAAACATCAATTTAAAGGTGAATATCATGCCGTTTAAATTTTCTAATTTAAAAATTAAAGATGTTGTATTGATTGAGTCGGTAAAATTTAAAGACGACAGAGGCTTTTTCGAGGAAGTTTTTAAAGTGCCCGACTTTAAGAATTTGGGAATAGATTTAAATGTAAAACAAATAAATTTCTCGCATTCCACCAAAGGTGTTTTGAGAGGATTACATTATCAACTTGCACCTTTTGCTCAAGCAAAGTTGGTCAGAGTAATACACGGAAGAATATTTGATGTTGCCGTGGATTTAAGAGTAGGCTCTTCCACTTTCGGTAAATGGGTGGGTGCGGAACTTTCACCGGAAGGGCAAAACATGCTTTTTATTCCGGAAGGATTTGCTCACGGGTTTGAAGTTTTGTCCGATGAGGTTGATTTTGAATATTATTGTTCCAACATATATTCCCCCGAACACGAAAGAGGAATTTTATACAATGATCCTTTTTTGAAAATTGATTGGCATACAATAAACCCGAAACTTTCAAAAAAAGATTTGGTTTATCCTACTTTTGAGTTTGCGGAACATAATTTTGAGTACAAACTTTAAAAATTGCGGAGCAATTTTTAGCTTATAGAAAAATCCTGTGGATTTTTCGCTTAAAGCTTATAGTTTATTAAAAAATCCTGCGGATTTTTTGCTTAAAGTTTATAGTTTAACGACAACGGCGAGATCCCGCATCAAGTGCGGGATGACAGACGGAAAAGCAGAAGATTAGAAGATTGGATGATTGGAAGATTGGCAACGACGGAACGTCAGCTTAGAGCTTATTAAAAATTTGCAGAGCAATTTTTAGCTTATAGAAAAATCCTGCGGATTTTTCGCTTAAAGCTTATAGCTTATAGTTTATAACGACAACGGCGAGATCCCGCATCAAGTGCGGGATGACAGACGGAAAAGCAGAAGATTAGAAGATTGGATGATTGGAAGATTGGAAGCAAATAGGAATTTTTATTTTTTATAGATTCTGAATCAAGTTCAGAATGACGAACGGAAAGGCAGAAGATTGGAAGATTTAAAGATTTTTAGGGAGAAAAGAAATGGATACTTTGGCAGTTGTTTGTACTTATAATGAAGCGACAAATATAAAAAAAGTTGTAAACGATATATTGAATTGCGGTGTTGAAGATATAGAAGTTTTGGTTGCCGATGATGTTTCTCCCGACGGAACATACAAAATTGTAGAAGAAATGGAGAAAGAAAATCCTAAAGTTCATTTATTGTTAAGGAAAGAAAAAAGAGGCAGAGGTTATGCCGGTATAGACGCTTTTAAATGGGGTATACAAAAAGGATATAAATATATTGTTGAATTGGACGGTGACGGTTCACACAATCCTAAATATATTAAAGATTTCAGAGAACTTATAAACAGTTGTGATGTCGTTATCGGTTCAAGATATGTTAAAGGCGGTTCCGATACACAAAGAGGTTTCTTAAGACAAATAGTAAGTCATCTTTCAAGAAGATATTTACAATTTTGTATAGGAGTAAAAGTTGCGGATGCTACATCCGGTTACAGAATGTTTAAGAAAGAAATTGTAGAACAATACATAGATAAGTTAAAAGCTTCCGATCCGTTTATTGTAACGGAAATGCTCTATTATACAAAGAAAACAAAAGCAAGTATTAAGGAATATCCTATAGCATTTTTGGAAAGAGCTTCCGGAGAATCAAAACTAAAGCCGTTCACTTTAATAAAATATCTTTTCAAAGTAATAAAATTAAGATTATTTAATTAGAGCTTATTAAAAATTTGCAAAGCAAATTTTAGCTTATGGCTTATTAAAAAATCCTGCGGATTTTTTGCTTATAGTTTATGGTTTAACGACAAAAAAACTACAAACGACAAACTTAGATTTGCAAAGCAAATTTTAGCTTAGAAAATCGCAAGGCGATTTTGGAAGATTGGAAGATTAGAAGATTGGAAGATTGGCAACGACGGAACGACAGCTTAAAGCTTAGAAAAATCGCAAGGCGATTTTTGCTTATAGTTTAGAACGGCAACGACAAACTGACAACTATAAAGTGAAAAAATTGCTTTGTAACAATTTTTTTAAAGAAATGTTCCATTCGGGAATTGTTATATTTAATTCTTTTGATATTTTTTCGTTCGACATTGCCGTAAATAACGGCCTTTGAACTTTGGAATTGAAACTTGCCATAGGAACAGGCACTATTTCATTGTCGAAATTATTGAGTTTTACAAATTCTTTAGCTAATTCATATCTTGAACATTTTCCGGAATTTGTAAGATGAAATAAACCGGACAAATTGTTGTCTAATGCTTTCATTGTTGTATCTGCTATATCAAAACTAAAACACGGCACGGAAACTTCATCACTTGAAACTTTAACTGTTTTATTATTTTTTAACCAACCTGACAATTTAAACAAGAAATTTTGTTGTCCTTCACCTATAACCCAACTTAATCTGCAAACTAAACTATTACTGTATTTGAGTGCTTCCTGTTCACCGGCAAGTTTACTTTTTCCGTATTCGTTTAAAGGGTTTGGTTTATCCGTTTCAACATATAAATCATTTTTTGTTCCGTCGAAAATATAATCTGTTCCGAAATGAACAAATTTTGCATTATATTTTTTCGTTTCATCAACCAAATTAGTTACGGCAGTTTTGTTTATTAAAAAAGCTTTTGTGTTGTCTTGTTGAGCGGCTTCCACATTATTATATGCGGCACAATTTATAACCACATCGGGATTATATCCGGAAAAGATATCGGATATTTTTTCTTTGTTTGTTATATCAAGGTCTTGTTCGCTCGGTGCAATAAAATCAATATTTGATTCGGTAAATTTCTTAATGAATGCTTTTGCTAATTGTCCTGAACTTCCTGTAATTATATATTTCATATTAAAGCCTTGTTTATAGTTTGTAGTTGATAGTTTGCCAATCTTCTAAAATATGTAAGTTTGTATAGCATCTAAAACATTTTCTACAGAAACTTTATCCATGCATTTAACTTTTTTGTTGCAATCCGGTCTGTAACAGCAATTACATTCCATTGATACAATCTTTATTCCCCTGCCATACATTTCAATTTCGTTATATGATGTAGGTCCGAAAATGGCGACAACATTCTTTTTCAAGCCTAAAGCCGCATGCATTGCCATTGTATCACCGCAAACGACCAAATCGCACAAATCCACCATAGCAAAAAATTCCTGAACGGAATTATCCGTTCCGGTAGAATATACATTTTTAATTTTCTGTTTAAGTATTAATTTTATTTCTTCTTCATCATCTTTCCCGCCGAGCAATAAAACATTGTAACCTTTAGATGACAAAATTTTTATAAGCTTTATATATTTTTCTATTCTCCATTTTTTCATAACCCATCTTTTTCCCGCACTCGGGTTAATGCCTATAACTTTGTTTTTGTTCAATTTTAATGAAGACTTTAATTTTTTTGCTTTTTGTTCCGCTTCTTTTGATACAGGAACAACTATTTCATAATTATCTTTCTTAATTTCACAAATGTTTGCCATCCAATATTGGTAAGTATGTTCGTTTTCTTTCTTTAAATTGTCATAAGCACTTGCAGGCAACCATTTTTTTGCATATTCGTTAGAACCGACTATTTTTCTTGATTTATCGAGATAATATCCGATTATTTTATCCGCAAAAACGAGTTTAGTAAAAGATAAACTTTCCGGTGATAAATCCAAGTTTATAACTATATCGTATTTTGTTGAAGACAAGAATTCAAAAACTTTGTTGTCGTTGGGAATAATAATATCTATATATTTGTTTCCAACCAAAACATCCACATTTTTTTTGTCTACCAACCAATCTATTGTGGAATTTTTATACTTTTCTTTTAATCCTTCCAATATAAAAGTTGTTCTTAAAACATCACCCATTGCACCCAGTTTAACAATCAAAATTTTTGTTTGTTTTGATTTTTTGTTTACAGAAACATACTTTTTACATGAAGAACAGACAGCACCGTTTTCTTTTTGATATTTGCACGGCCTGTCCAAAGGAAAATTTATACAGTCTGAATATAACTTATAATTTAGTTTTTTCATAATTTTTGATTTTAGCATATTAAATTTTGCTTTGCAAAATTGAGGGATGGAAGATTGGAAGATTAGAAGATTAGAGGATTGGAAACGGCACCAGCGGGAACGGCGGAAGATTAGAAGATTGGAGGATTGGAAACGGCAACAACAAAAGCAAACGGATGGATTGCCACGGCGGTTGTACCGCCTCGCAATGACAAAAAAAAGACTTGTGTTAAAAACACAAGTCTTTTTCAAATGGTTGCGGGGGCAGGATTTGAACCTACGACCTTCAGGTTATGAGCCTGACGAGCTACCGGGCTGCTCCACCCCGCGATTCCCTGTAACTGATATCTAAGTATTTTATATTTTTTTAGTATTTTTGTCAATGATTCTATTTTTTATCATTCAGCATTTTTTCGGTTAGTTCAGCGGCATAAACGACAAACCTTTCACACGGCCTTACCTTATAATATTCCGGAGTTCTTTTTTCCGGCATGGAAACATCTTTTTTTATATTGGCAAGTGACATTAACAACTCTTTACAAATTATAGTTCCGAATTTATCGGTAAATTGTTTTGCCAAATTTTGTATCAACTTATAATGTTGATTCTTCAAATTCATATCTTGGCTGTCTATATAACCGTATTTCAGCCCTGCAATCATAAACATTGCCGTTACAGCACCGCAAACTTGTCTTAATCCCCCCATACCGCCGCCGAAAGATGAAGACAATTTCAAACCTGTTTCCAAATCCATACCTAAATCTTGGCAAAATGCAGCAAATACGGACTGTGAGCAATTATATCCTTTTCTAAAATATTCCTGAGCTTGTTCCTGCTTTGTCATATTAAAACTCCGTTAAACTTAATTTAAGTTAAGTTTACATTATTTTTAACTTTTTATCTATATAACAAAAGAAACAGCAACTCGTATATGAGTTGCTGTTTCTTTATATAACTTTTAATTGAACATTTTTCGGAAGTGCCGAGGGCGGGACTTGAACCCGCACGCCGCCTAAGCAACTTGAGATTTTGAGTCTCACGTGTCTGCCAATTCCACCACCTCGGCAATGTCCAATTATTTTACATTATAATTTTTTTTTAGTCAATAAAACAAAAACTACTTCTGTACTTTTCCCTGATTTGCAACAGCTTCCATAGCTTTTTTAACTGCTTCAGGATCACCTACATAATAACTTTTTATAGGTTTTAAGTTTTCGTCCAATTCATAAACCAAAGGCATTGCCGTAGGAATATTTAAATTAACGATATTTTCATCGCTGATATTGTCTAAATATTTTACCAATGCTCTTAAGCTGTTACCGTGAGCAGCTATAATTATTTTCTTACCTTCTTTTATTTTAGGAGCAATTTCACTGTTCCAAAAAGGTATAACTCTTGCTACCGTGTCTTTTAAACATTCCGTTAAAGGAATATCTTTTTTATCAACATTTTTATATCTCGGATCGTTACCTGCATATCTTTCATCACTTGTTGAAAGAGGTTCAGGCGGAGTATCATAACTTCTTCTCCAAATTTTTACTTGTGCTTCACCGAACTTTGCGGCTGTTTCTGCTTTATTCAAACCTTGTAAAGAACCGTAATGTCTTTCGTTCAATCTCCAAGATTTTTCTACAGGTATCCATAACAAATCCATTTGTTCCAAAACGTTATTTAAAGTTTTTATAGCTCTTTTCAAAACGGAAGTATATGCTAAATCAAAAGAAAAACCTTCTTTCTTTAAATCTTGACCTGCTTTTATTGCTTCCTGAGTTCCTTTTTCGGATAAATCAACATCTGTCCATCCGGTAAATTTGTTTTCTTTGTTCCAAACACTTTCGCCATGTCTAATCAAAACTAATTTGTACATCTTTACATCCTCCCGTATATTCTTAATTTATTATTAATAATGTATCTTAATTATTATAGCATTTTATTATCTTTTTTTATAAAGTAAAGATATAATAAAAATT
Source organism: Endomicrobiaceae bacterium (assembly GCA_045223915.1). Classification (GTDB taxonomy): domain Bacteria; phylum Elusimicrobiota; class Endomicrobiia; order Endomicrobiales; family Endomicrobiaceae; genus Ruminimicrobiellum. The sequence goes on from JBGUZU010000002.1 coordinate 114,744, forward strand.
ATGCAGGAAACCAATATTATCGTTGCTCCGACCGGTATAGAAAAAAATGTGGAAATAAACAATCCCGTAACACAAGCCGATACGGCAAAAAATACCGATAACAAATACATTTTTGTTAAACTGTAAGTAAGTTGGTATGCCGTAGCTGCAGGCAACGATATTAAACTGTATATTAAAAGCCCGCCGATGGATTTTAAGTTTATACTTATCGTAGAACATAACAATAATACCATCAAAGTAAAAATTAAATTTTCAGGTATTCCGCACGATTTTGAAATTTCTCTGCTGAAAAACAGTGCAATTATTCCCCTGTGAAAGAAAATTGCAAACAATATTAATATTATTGTAATACCGGTATTTAAAAACACATCGTTCAATGTAGATATTAATAAGTTTCCCCAAAATAAGCTGAACAAATCGGTCATATGTTCTTTGAATAAACCCGCAAAAATGAAAGCTACAGCAATACTGAAAGAAAACAATAAATTTATTGAAATATTATTTTGGCTTTTTATTCTTTTGGATATAGGATTTATCATAAATGCCGCCAATATACAAAACACAAATCCGGATAAAACAGGATTTATTCCGAGAAACAAACCCACTATTGCACCGGCAAACGCACAATGTGCAATAGTAACACCGATAAACGGAATATTTAACAATAATATCCACACACCGATAATTCCGCAGGATAAACCCGCCAAAATCGATAATATTATTGCTCTGTTAAAAAAAGAATAATTAAAAAAGTCTAAAAGTTCGAACATAAAAAATTGCTCCGCAATTTTTGCTTATGGCTTATTAAAAAATCCTGCGGATTTTTTGCTTATAGAAAAATCCTGCGGATTTTTCGCTTAAAGCTTATAGCTTATAGTTTAGAACGACAACGACAGAAACGACAATC
>JBGUZU010000003.1:0-5246 GCA_045223915.1 Endomicrobiaceae bacterium
TCCTAATCAATTCCTTATTAACAATTTCAGTCATTTTCAAACCAAGATAACCAATAAAAAACATATTAGAATAAAATGCTCCGAATATATCATTACTCCTGAAAATACAATGAACTGTTAATTTACCATCACGAACAATAAACTGCAAGAATTGCAGACATGGAATATCTTCCCGTTCACTATCTAATTTAGGGTCAATTGTTACTGCTACTGCCCTGTTAGAACCAATATTATTTAATAATCGTTCTTTCATTGTTTCAAATTGGTCAATACCAAAATGCTCATATATACGATTCGGATAAGTGTATACGAATCCTTGAATACTTGGATTTTCAGCAGATTTCACATACTCATATAATGCATCGCTTTTAATTGGATTGTTTTCTATATCATATTTACCAGATTTAATATCCTTTAATAACAAGTCTGTTGTATAATTTTGATATTTCGCCTTAAACTTCAAATCAAAAGGATCATCTATTATATAAAAATTCCCTAAACTCTCTTTTAAATGATGATTTGAGTCCTTATAAGTCTCTTGCCCATGTTTTAATATCTTGTTTACAAATCCTAAATAACATTTATTAATGCTTAACATGTTTAGATTTCTCCTATTTCTATCATTACTTCTAATAATTCTTTATTCCAGTCATTTTCTTCTAAGAATTCAACTACTTCATCAGCTTTTTCTTCAGAATATGTTCCATAATATACGCCACTTTTCACAACTTTATATCTTCCAGGACTATATTCATGTCGATACAATGTATTGCTTGTTTCAATGTATTCAATATCTTCAAGAGTCACCTTACCAAACATAGTATACTGGTAATTATCAACCATATCCACAGCCATTATTGCAAGGTCTTCAATCCAGGTCATATTCTCCATTTTCCAACCATACAATATTAACATGTCACGGACAATAATTGCAATTCTTTTATCATGCCAACCACCATAAGTTAACATTCGCCTCTGTTTATTTTTTCTGCGAACATACCATTTACGACCACCTTTATAAATCCATCTTTTACTCATAACAGGCGATACATAACCAAATTTCGCCTGAATATCCTTTAACTTGGACTTATCCCAATTTACCTTTTGCAATTCATTACTTATCTTATGAGCTAATTCTTCAGATTCATAAACACCAAAAGTTTCAGTACCTTTACGAACCTGATATCTGTTAAGTTTCTTCAAATAACTAACCCAGTTATTCCAGTTATTAGGTAATGCTCTTGATAAGTCAGGTTGATAAATACGTTCTTTTTTCTCTAATACTTCAAGAGGATTTTCACCATTATGTATAATGTTTTTGAATTCCTCCCAGTTTGTATTCCATTTATGCAACCAGTTTCTTAAAGTGGCATCACGAATATTTAATTTTTCACATATTATTATCTGATTTTCAATCCCTGATTTAACAAACTCAATGACTTCTGTTAATTCTTTTTCATGATAATTAATATCACTAATATTTCTTATTTTTCTTTCAGGATATGGTGGTAAAGTCATATTATAATAAGGATTTTTAGTATCATCTAATGTTTCAACAAGTAAATCATAATCCCATTCATTTTCTTTCAGGAAGTCTCGTTCATATAATGCATCTTCAATTTTTGTATAAATTATATGATCTATAGTACAATCTTTAGTGTATTGTTTCGGAAATGTTATAATATATTTTCCTGGAATATAACTGTTTTTTGTAATATATTGATAAAAATATAATAATTTAGTATAATATTTCGGATAATTCTCTCGAATTTCTTCTAATTTTGATAGATTCCAGTTATTTTTTTGTAATTCTTGGCGGATGTAGTATGCTTCTTCATATGTTGCACATGCACAGATGTATCCATGTCGACCGTTTCCTTTTCCTCCTCTGTAGATATGATAGGAGGTTTTGCCTTTTTTAGTTATTGTTCCGTTACCGTAATTGGATGTTTTTTCTTTTAGGATTAATCGTTCTGGTATTGGATATTTTAATCCGTTTTGAATGTAGGGGTTGTCTGTTTTTAGGTCTATGTCTTTTGGTTTTGGACAGTCTTTTTTGTCTAGGTGTGAGTATAGGTCTCTAAAGTATAATGCTTCTTCGATTGTACCTATTGCTCCAAGATAACCATCTTTATTATTAACGATTTTGTATCTTCGCCCTTTTGGTGCTTTTTGAATGTATTTATAGTATTCTTGTTGTTCTTTTTTTAGTTTTTCTTCAGGTGTTTCTTCTAATGGTTGCCAGTTGTTGGCTATTAGTTTGTCTCGGTATTTAATTGCTTCATCTAATGTTTCACATGTTTTGTATGTGATTCTTTTATTGTTGATTTGTCTGTGGATGAAGTATTTGCCGTGTTTTGTTTTATAAATATATTTGTTGATTGTTGTTCGTTTCATAGTAGTATTATTTGGTGGTGGTGTCAGTGTATTGTAACAATATTTTATTATAAAAAAAAGAGTAGTGTATTATATTTTCTTTTTTGCAGAAGAATGGTGTCAAATGGAAGTAAAAAAAATCAATATATTTATGATAAATCTCAATTAGAAAAGGAGATTTAAACTAGGTTTATTCGAAAATACGTAATGTTCCAGTAACAACAAATACCATATATGTATAAAAACTTACTTTAATAGCAGGTCTTAAAATTTTTTAAGATAGTTAAACTTTTCCGAAGATTAAATGAAATACAAAAAAACAACAAAAACGATTTTATTCCAAATATCAGGAAATGATAAGTGACAATATAAAAAAAATCCCCAAGAAATGATATTTTTCTATATTTTTTAGAATGTGTTTTGTCCCTTTTTTTTACTTCACATTTGACAATATTATATATGAGTGTAGGTTTTATGTTATTGTAACTTTTTCTTTGATATTTTTTCTAGTAATTCTTCCTTTGAATATCTTCTTTGGTCTATCTCAAGTAATCTTTCTTCGATATTTGTTATCCTATCTTTCATATTATTAACTTCAGCTTCTTTTTCCTTGTACATTTCTTTTAACTGTTTAAATTCTGGACTCTCAATATCAATTTTATTGATATCTAAATTGATGGTGAGACATGCCATATGTTTAATATATTTTTCACGCAATTTTTCAGGATCGTCCAGGAAGTATGCTTCATCAGTACTGTTTAACCCTTTGCCTTGCATACTGTTAACATCATATTTATCCATACCATCATTTTTTAATCTGCTTGCATGGAATTTCCTGAGCATGTGACTTCGTAGTCTGTTGTATGTTCCTTTTTTCCCTAATTGCATTACTGTATTCATGTTTATGAATTTTGTTGAAAATGTGCTTTGATGTATTTGAAATAATTTGGTTTCATTAGTTAATGGTTTAGTTAATTGTAATAGATAGTTTATGATTTCTGTTGTTGCTTCAGGTGAACAGAATGTGTAGTACCATTTGTCAGTTTTTTGTCGTCTCAGTTTGAAAGTTGGCACTATGTCATTATGGTCTTTAAGTATTTCAAGAACTTCATATATGTTTTTGGTATGGTTTTGTTTTCTTTGTGCTGGTGGTGTGTGGTAATCGATTGTTGCATCGATGAAATCTTGTATTGTTAGGTTTAGTGTTTCTTTTCTTGCACATCCTGATGAGCTCATGAATAGTATTATTGCTTTCATCACTGGTTTTGATATTTCTAATGCAATTCCTAATATGTCTTTGTCTGGTAGGTCTTTGTAGCTTATGGGATTGGGTTGGTGAAAGTTTTTTTGACTTAATGGTGGTAGGTCATGTATTTCGATTTCGTAGTGTTTGTATATTGTTAAGATTCTGCTGAATGTGTTTTTTGCATAGTTTTTTAGATATTTTTCTGCTAGGAATGTTCTGAAGTCTATTAGTCTTCTTTTGAGTTTTCTTCTTTTCCATCTTATGCCTGTGTCTTCTTCGATTTCTGCTTCTTTTATTAAGTCTTGTAATGTCATTTGATGGTATTCTGTGTATAGTTTTATGCTGGCTTTGTATGCTTTTTTGCTGATGGGTTTTAGGTTTCTTGATTTTACAAAGTCATCGAGAATTTCTTCATCGTTCATGTACATTATGTTTACCCTCCTTTATATCTATGTGTATGGGGAGAGAGCATTTGAAAAGAAATAGCAGTGTACTTTTTTGTACATGAGTTGTATCTTTTATATGAGATGATGCTTATCTTTTCTGATTGATGCGACTCTTTTTCCCATATAGTATAGTTGTTGTCTTTTGTTATTAAATGTAGGTTTTTTCTTGCTTTTTTTATGTTCGTATATTTTCAAACGAACAAATAATAACATTGTTATAATCTGACTATATAAAAAAAAGAATTTAAGTCTTTAAAGAGACCATTACATCAAATACATTTAACCCTACAAATGTAATGACCTACCACATTAAAGACAAAGAAACCAATTGCATAAACAAATATACAAAATAAAATTAGTTTCAATTATAATATCTATCAAAAAACCTATAAAAACTTTAAGAGAGCATCTGAAAAGTAATAAAAAAAATAGGCCAGGAAAAGTCAAACCCACATTATTTAACTATCCTAACCTCATTATGCATTTCTGGAATATACAAAAAAACACATATTAATATATTTACCATTTATTCCTATATCAATATTATCCCAAAAAAAAATATGGGCCAAACCATACGAAAATATCGTACAGTTGACCCTAATAGTGAATTACCTCTTTTACTCCATAAAAAAAAGAACCCCTACAATTTTCATTTAAAATAGAATTCAAAAAAATATATTAAAACTTTTAAAGAACATAGAATGAATTTAAGGTGGTCCTCACAAGTTTAAATTAATTTAAATTAAAATTATTTTTTTTATAAGTTTTACATCTATTGTAAACAATGTATTCGCTACGTATATTCACAGATGAGAAATCTAATTTTCAAAAAAAAATAGGAGTTCAATTTTTTTATATCATCGTAAAAAAAAAAGGAGTTATTTTCGTGGTCCTCTAGGTAATCTCACACGACTTAAATTCTTTTCTTGAATTTCCTTAAGAAATTCTTTTTCCTTTACAGATTGACCAGTAACAGCTACTGGTTCTTCAATACAATTATTGCACATACTTATCACGAACAATTTTAGATTCATCAACAATATTGTGTTTCGCTCTTTTTTTGTTAATAGCAGCTTGTTTTTCAAGAACTTTATCACTATAACCTTCAGATTTCATTAATTCTACAACTTCTTTTTGTGCTTTGTCAATTCTCCATTTATGATATCTTTTAAGTATTC
>JBGUZU010000004.1:0-21074 GCA_045223915.1 Endomicrobiaceae bacterium
ATAAACATTTTTACACCGGCCAAAGGCAGATGGATAGTAGATTTACCGGGATACGGTTTTGCAAGAGTTACCGAAGAAGAAAAAAAAGTTTGGCAAAACATGATAGAAACATATATCACTTCAAGAAAAACGTTGAAAATGATATATATTCTTATAGATTCTTTTGTGGGACCTACCGAACTTGATTTTGTTATGATGGATTGGGTCAGAAAATTAAATATACCGTTCAAAATAGTTTCAAATAAAACCGATAAAGTCAGCAACTTGAATTTGGAAAAATTAAAAGATACAATCTGTGAGATGTGTGAAGTAGAAAGAGAAGATATATATTGTGTAAGTGCGAAAAAACAAACAGGGTTTGGAAAATTAATAAACGATATAGGAAATTTGTTGTTAAAATAAAACAGGAGGAAGTAAAATGAAAAAAGTAGTATTAAGTTTGGTTGCAGTAGTTATGTTGTGTGCAGCAGCTCAAGCAGCACAACCTATCAAGTTATCTTTGTGGGGACCTATTTGTGTTCCTAACGGAGATACAACAACAGGTTTGGAAATTGCTATCGGAACACAAACACAAGAAGTTAAAGGTGTTCAACTTGCATTAATCTATGCACAAGCAGACAAATTTACAGGTGCACAGTTGGGTTTTGTAAACAATACAAACGATGGTTTGGGTATTCAGTATGGTTGTGTTAATTTAGCACAAGAAATGAAAGGTGCTCAACTCGGTTTTGTTAACTGGACAAAAGGTAAAATGACAGGTGCACAATTAGGTTTTGTTAACTACACAGAATCAATGAAGGGTTTACAAATTGGTTTGGTTAACATAATCAAGAACAATACACAGTTCTTGCCTGTATTTGTATTCTTCAACTTCTGCTTTGCTTAATAATAAGTGAAGAATATTGCAGTAACCGTAATAGTAGGTTTTATTACGGGGTTAGTTATATCAGGAATTTTATTTGATGTAATTAAATATGTCGGAAAATCTTTCAACAGAGTGTCCGTTTCTTGGAACATTTCAAAAGCGGAAAAAGCTTACTCTGGCGGAAGATTTTCCGACTCTGTTTTAATATACAAAAAGACTCTTCCCAAAATCGACTTGGATAACAAAACATTAATTGCAAAAACAAAAAACAATTTGGCTTTAAGTTTGTACAAGAATTATCTTACAACAAACAACAGCGAAGAACTAAACGAAGCATTAAAATTGTTTAAAGAAGCCGAAACAATTTATTTGGAAATCGGTAACAACGAACTTGCGGAACAAACCGCAAAAAATATCCTTGTCGCTACACCTCAACAATAATTATAAATTGCCGGTATTTTTGTTATTCTGAACTTGATTCAGAATCTATAAAAAATAAACATTCCTTATTTCTTCTGTTTTTCCAATCCTCCAATCTTCTAATCTTCCAATCTTCCAAAAATGCTTCGCATTTTTTTTGTTGACATCTCAAAAAAAATTTGGTAAATTATACTCCGTCAGTTAGAGAGTGTGGGCAGTTAGCTCAGCTAGGGAGAGCATCTCCCTTACAAGGAGGAGGTCGCAGGTTCAATCCCTGCACTGCCCATTTTCTCAATTCCTTCCGAAGTATTAAAAATCAAAAAAAACAGAGAGGTTTATATTTATGAAACATAAGCTATATTTATCAATTTTAACGATGTCCTTGATAGTTTTTTTCGGTTCCTTTGTTGTTGCTTCGGGTAAAAAAGTAGAAAAACTTCCAGAAAAAAAAGCACCTGACTATTTTGAAATACATACTCCCGGAACAGAAGATGTTGTCGATTATGAAAAGTACGGCGAATTTCAAAATGTAGGTACAAACAAATACAAATATGTTCCGTCCGATTTCAAAGCTTTAAAAGAAGCTTCCGGTGAAGGAATCTATCCTAATGTCGCAGATGTTTACAAAAGTCCGAGATATAAAGAATTAATGAGAGAAAAGAAACTTGAAGGCGATAAATGGACTTATGTTAATACAAGAAATACGGAATTAAATTATTATAAATGGGCAACAGCTCAAGAAGATCCCGGTGTAAGACAATATTATGTTGCACTTGCACTTGAAAATGCCGGTAATTATGAAAGAGCAATAAAAGCTTATTATTCTATCGTAGTATTTTTCCCTAAAGCAATCGGTTACACATTTTGGAAAACACCTTGGTATGTCGCACCTGTAGCAATAGAAAAAATAAAGTATCTTACAAGAGAGCATCCGGAAATCGGATTAAAGTTGGTAGATGCATATGTTGATGTTATAAACAGATTCGATGATGAAAAATCAAATGATGATTTTGTGTCAAATCCCGGAAAACTTGTTAGAGCTACAAGTAAAGATTGGATAGTAAAACCCGTGGATTTAAAGAAGGCGGGTATCAAAAAGACAGTAGGTAAAGGTAAAGTTAAACTTGTAGAATATAACAATAAACATTATCAATTGTTTGTTGATAATAAACCTTTCATAGTAAGGGGAATATGTTATTCTCCTAATCCGGTAGGGACATCTCCCGATAACGGAACTTTGAATGCTTCAAGAGATTGGATGTTTGCCGATTACAACGATAATGCAATTATAGACGGTCCGTATGAATCTTGGGTGGATGAAAACAGAAACGAAAGAAAAGATGAAAATGAACAAGTTATAGGTGACTTCAAATTAATGAAAGATATGGGTATAAATACTTTGAGATTGTACCATTATCCCGATTTCAATAAAGAGTTACTTATGGACGGATACAAAAATTACGGATTTATGTATATGATAGGTAACTTTTTAGGTATGTATTGTACTGATTCCGGCGCGGAATGGTTCGAAGGTACGGATTATACTAATGAAGAACAGTGTCAAAGAATGTTGGCAAGTGTTGAAAGAATGGTCAACGAATATAAAGATGAACCTTATGTTTTAATGTGGGTTTTAGGAAACGAAAATAATTACGGAACGGTTGGTGTTGTAGGTGTTGCAGCCGGTACCGGTTGTAATGTAAGAAAAGATGTTCCCGCATATTATAAGTTTATAAACAGATGTGCAAAAAGAATAAAAGAGTTGGATCCGCAACAAAGACCTGTAGCAATATGTAACGGTGATACCTTGTTTATGGATCAATGTGCAAAATATGCACCTGAACTTGATATATACGGTGCAAATGCATACAGAGGTAAAGAGGGTTTTGCTACATTGTGGAAAGATGTGATGAAACTTTATGAAAGACCTGTAGTGGTTACGGAATACGGCTGTCCGGCTTTCAGTAAGATACATAATCAAAAAGAAGCAGAAGAGCAACAAGCTATTTATCATGAAGGAAGTATAAAAAATATTCAGGAAAATGTTGCAGGTTACGGTGTAGGAAATGCACTTGGCGGAATAATATTCGAATGGACGGATGAATGGTGGAAAGCAGGTCCTCCTCCCGAATATGATTTTAATGCTCACGATGAAACGGCACAATGGGAAGGTCCTTTTATTGACGGCGGCGGATACGAAGAGTGGTTCGGTCTTGTATCAATAGGTGACGGTAAAGATTGTCCTTTCAAAAGACAGTTGAGAAAGTCATACTATGCTATACAAAATTTGTGGAAAAAATATAAAATGTAAGATATATGATGTTTAAGAAAAAACTATTTACTACTTTAATAGCACTTATAACATGTTTGTCATTTACGACAAACATGTTTGCTGCTGTTAAAATAATAAAAAACAAAGCCGGAGTATGGAAACTTTTAGTTGATCATAAACCTTACTTTGTAAAAGGAATGGCATATTGTTGCGACAGAGTCGGTTACAGTACTACCAATTCAAACGATTGGATGTGGATGGATGTAAACAAAAACGGAGTGATAGACGGCCCGTATGAATCGTGGGTTGATTTAAACAGAGATAATTACAGAGACAGTTACGAAAACAATACAGGCGATTTTGCATTGCTTAAGGCAATGGGTTGTAACACTATAAGAATTTATCACAGTAACAACGTGAACAAAGAGCTCTTAAGAGATTTATATGAAAATTACGGCATAATGGTGATAATGGGGAACTATTTCGGAGCATACACAAAAGGCAGCGGAGCTTCGTGGTCCGCCGGAACAAATTATTTAAGTGAAGCGCAAAGACAAGCAATGTTGGAAAGTGTAAGACATATGGTTGAAGAACATAAAGATGAACCGTATGTTTTGATGTGGATGTTGGGAAACGAAAATGATGTTGCAGGAAATGCCGCAAATTCTACGGTAACAAACACCAATGCTTGGAAATATCCGGAAGTATATGCAAAGTTTGTAGAAGAAGCTTGTAAATTAATAAAAAAACTCGATGAAAATAAACATCCCGTAGGTGTATGTAATGCAACAACGAGATTTGTTAAATATTATGCAAAGCATACTCCCAGTATAGATGTGTTGGGCTTTAACCAGTATTCAGGACCTTACGGATTCGGAACATTGTGGAACAGAATAAAGAGTGAATATGATAAACCTGTTCTTATTACGGAATACGGTTGCGATTCTTGGAACGACAAAAAGAAATCAACTTGTGAAGTTTATCAGGCAAAATATCATTATGGTGCATGGAAAGATATAGAAAATAACAGTTTTTGGGGTGACGGTGCAGGAAATTCTATAGGCGGAGTTGCCTATTCATGGATGGACAGATGGTGGTTGATAGGATCACCTAAAGTGCACGATACACACTTGGGAGCTTGGCCCGGTTCAACCATAGACGGCGAATTTAACGATGAGTGGCTTGGCTTTTGTTCACAGGGAAAAGGTTTACACAGTCCGTTCCAAAGAATATTAAAAAATGTTTATTATACGTATCAGGAAGAACTTTGGGATTGGGATCCTGCCACCTATTAATTTTTCCTTTTGAGCGAAGCGGCTTTATCTTTTAAATAATAATATTGCATTTACCTCCTTCATGTACCGTTTTCACTTTTGTACACTTCAGTCGGTAAATGCTTCATTCTTATTTAAAATCTCAAAAGCCTTAGAAAGCAACTAACGGCAATAGTTATGAATTTTTCTTTTGTCCGTTACATTCTCTGGTAAAGCAATACTTTATCTTGTTGTCATTGCGAGCGAAGCGTGGCAATCCAGTCGTTTTCTGTTCTTCCATACCTCTATACATCCATTCCTCTATCCCTCCAACCCTCAATTTGTTGTTTAAACTTAAATAGTAAAAATGGTATAATAATTAGATATGAAAAATGATAAAGAACAATTTATCAATAAGGTTATTGAGCTTGCACAAAAAAATGTTTTGGCAGGTAAAGGCGGACCGTTTGCCGCAATAGTTGTGAAAGATAATAAAGTTCTAAGTTACGGTTATAATCAGGTAACATCAAAAAAAGATCCTACTTTGCATGCCGAAATAGATGCTATAAGAAAAGCATCTAAAAAGTTAAAAACATTTGATTTGTCGGGTTGCGAAATTTATTCGTCTTGTTATCCGTGTCCTATGTGCTTTTCCGCTATATATTGGGCAAATATAAAAAAAGTTTATTATTCCGCAACAAAAGAAATTGCAACAAAGTACGGATTTAAAGACGGCAAAATTTATGATGAACTTAAAAATAAAATAAAGTCGGTTAAGTTTATAGAAGTAAAAACAAAAGACTCTGATTTGCCTTTTGTGGAATGGAAAAACAAAAAAGATAAAATAAAATATTAGTGCCGAAATGAAAAAAATATTAAAAATCCTTATTGCTCCGTTGGGAATAATCATATTTGTTGTTGCCATAATGTTGTTAAGTAACGAAATGAAAAGTTACAGTTACCAACAAATACTTGATACGTTAAGAGCAATACCTTCCGTTAAAATAATCTGTGCATTAATATTGGCATTATCTTACTATTTGATTTTGGGCGGATACGATGTTATAGCATTCAAGTTTATAAATGTTCCGTTAAAATTTAAAAATGTTGTTTTTACATGCTTTATAAGTAATGCTTTAGGTAATAATACCGGCTATTCAATGTTGTTCGGCGGTTCTATAAGATATAGACTTTATTCTTTATACAATGTTTCAATGTTGAATGTTACAAAAGTGTTGTTCTTCTCTTCGGCAACAATATGGTTCGGGTTACTTATTATCGGCGGTATAGTTTTTACTTTCTTTCCCGTGGAATTTACGGACAGTAAATTCTTTTTTCATTCTTCATTCCCGTTGGGAATATTGTTTTTAACATTGGTTTGTTCATACACTCTTTTAAGTTTGTTTAAATCTAAACCTATAAAACTTTTCAATAAATGGACAATCACTTTTCCAAATATAAAGATTACTTTATGGCAAATGTTTCTTGCCACTGCCGATTGGGTAATAGCATCGTGTACTTTATTTGTTTTACTTCCGCAGGGCGAAATTTCTTATATAACATTGTTACAGATATTTTTGGTTGCACAAATGCTCGGTATATTAAGTCAGGTTCCGGGCGGTATGGGAGTTTTTGAAACGGCAATTGTTATGATGTTGCCGGAAGCAACACAAAGCTCTTATGTTATGGGAGCATTACTTGCATACAGAGCTATATTTTATTTCTTCCCGTTGGGAGTCGCTTTGTTGCTTCTTGCAAGCCACGAATTTTTCAGAGCGAAAAAAAGATTTAAAGTTCTTGCAAGATTTTACGGCGGAAGAATGGCATCTCTTGTGCCTCAGGCACTGTCCGTAAGTATTTTTATAGGCGGAACGTTTATATTGTTTTCCGGAGTAACCGATGTATCATCATCCATAATTCACAGGTTGGATAATTATATTTCACCGGTTATTCTTGACTCGTTACATTTTGCAATAAGTGTTATAGGTATAATGCTTTTATTTATTTCCAGAGGTCTTGTCTTAAGAATAAAAAGAGCGTACACCATGGCGGTAGTTTTGTTATCTTTATTATTCCCGCTGGCATTAATTAACGGATACGGATACGAAAAAATGGTGTTCTTGCTTGCTCTTCTTTCACTTATAATTCCGGCAAAAAAATATTTTTACAGAAATTTAAGTTTGATAGCCGTTAAAATGAACACATTATGGGTTTCTTTAATATCGGCAGTGTTTATTGCATCAACATGGCTTTGCTTTTTTGTGTATAGACCGGACTTTTATTCTTGGAACAAGTTTATGTCGGTTTTGTTCGGTGCAAGCGATGCCGGAAGAGCATTAAGAATTTGTATCGGTATGGTTGTTACCATCGCCATAATAATAATATCGGAAATGTGGAAAAGATACAGATATAAACAATCCAATATAGATTTGGGTAATATAAGAAAAATATCAAATTCTTCAAAATATGTTTACAGTAATTATGCTTTTGAAAACAGAAATCTTTTTGATATGAATACAGATTCTTTTATGATGTATTCGCAAATAAATAATAATGCCATAGTTTTCGGAGATCCGATAGGAGACAGTAAATCGGGCAAAGAATTAATTTGGGATTTTAAAGAAATGACCGACTCAAAAAATATTATTCCGACATTTGTTTATTTAGGTTACAAAAATTTAAAAATTTATGATGATATCGGGCTTGATATTGCATCGTTCGGAGTAGATGCAAATGTTTCTTTGAAACACTTTTCGAAACAAGCTAAAGAACTTGAGGATGTAAAAAATTATTGTGATAACCTTAACAAAAAAGGATACAGTTTTGAAATAGTGAATAAAGAACAATTTTTAGAAAATAAAAAATATATAGGATTTGTCGATTATCAGTGGGAAAAAGATTTCGGTAATGTTAAGAATAAGATGTTTGATGTTTCCGTAAATGCGGCAAACAAATATGTAATAATAAAGAAAGATAATTTCATTTCCGGTTATGCATATCTTTTACTTTCCAATACCAAATACGAAGCCTTTGTTTCCAATGTAAGATACACGACGGATTGTGACGAAAAAATAGTACAATACATTCTGTTTAATTGTGTAAGTTGGGCAAAAGAAAACGAATATAAATGGTTCAATTTAGGGTTAACACCGAGCGATGAAGTAATTATAGATGATGATTTTAACAGTAAAGCAAAAATTTTTGTTTTTGCGGAACATTTTAAATATGACATGAATGCCTTAAAAGAATTTAAATCTAAATTTGATCCTGTATGGAAGAAAAAATATGTTGCTTTCTATACAGGTAAACAGATGATAAATTTCTTAAGAGACTTTTTATATGTTTATTCGTAATTAATATCTTAAAATATTTATTAAAAAGTAGTATAATAAAAGACCAATAATTTCATAAGGAGTTTTGTCATGGCACAAAAATGTAGTGTTTCGGAATTGCATGAAGAAAGATTAAAATTTAAACCTGTTTTACCTGCAGTATTAAAAAAAGGTGTTGCAAATGTAAAACCTGTACTCGGTAAAGCAACAAAATCAGTAGCTGATTTTGACAAAATAAAAGCTATTTTTGAAAAAACTTACGGTATGCCTGTTGTAAGTTTTCAAGCAGGTAAAAATGCGGTTGTAGCAAAGAAAGCTATTAAAGTAGGTGTTGTTCTTTCAGGCGGTCAAGCTCCCGGAGGACATAACGTAATATTCGGACTTTTAGAAGGTTTAAAATCCGCCAACAAAAAAAATAAATTAGTAGGTTTCTTGGGCGGACCTTCCGGAATATTAGATAACAAAACAATGGAAATAAACGATAAAGTTATTGCAAATTATAAAAATACCGGCGGATTCGATATGATTCAGTCCGGCAGAACAAAAATCGAAACACCCGAGCAGTTTGCACAAGCTAAAGCAACAATATTGAAAAATAAAATGGACGCTTTGGTATTTATCGGCGGTGACGATTCAAATACAAATGCTGCACTTCTTGCGGAATATTTGAAAAAAGAAAATGCTAACGTTTGTGTTATAGGTGTTCCTAAAACCATAGACGGTGACTTGAAAAACGAACATATCGAGGCATCTTTCGGTTTTGATACGGCAACAAAAATTTATGCTGAACTTGTAGGAAATATTGAAAGAGATGTTAACTCGGCAAGAAAATATTGGCACTTTATAAGACTTATGGGCAGAAGTGCTTCTCATATCACTTTGGAAGTTGGTTTTAAAGTTCAACCTAACGTAGTTTTAATAGGTGAAGAAGTGTTGGCAAAGAAAATGACACTTAAACAAATAGTTGACAGTTTGGCGGATTTGGTAGTTAAAAGATCCAAAGCCGGTAAAAATTACGGAGTAGTTTTGGTACCGGAAGGCTTGATTGAATTTATTCCCGAAATGAAAGCTCTTATCGCGGAACTTAACGATTTGTTGGCGGAAAACGAAGCTAAAGTTGCAAAATTAAGCAGTGTTGATGAAAAAATAAAATTCATTTCATCAAAATTACCTAAAAATTTATCGGCACTTTTATTGTCTTTACCGAAAAACATTGCATCACAATTGATGTTAGACAGAGATCCTCACGGTAACGTTCAGGTTTCTTTAATCGAAACGGAAAAGTTGCTTATTGAAATGGTTTCCAAGAAATTGAAAGATTTGAAAAAAGCTGGAAAATATTCCGGAAAATTCTCTACAATCAACCATTTCTTCGGATACGAAGGAAGATGCGGAGTACCTTCAAACTTTGATGCAAACTATACATATGCTTTAGGATACAATGCAGCGGCATTGGTGTTAAACAACATGTCAGGCTATTTGTCATCAGTTAAAAATCTTGTTAAAAAATCTTCCGAATGGAAATGCGGCGGAATACCTTTAACAATGATGATGAACATAGAAAGAAGAAAAGGTAAAGAAAAACCTGTTATACAAAAAGCTTTGGTAAAACTTAACGGTGCACCGTTTAAAGCTTTTGCTAAAGTCAGACAAGATTGGGCAATGAACGACAGATATATGTTCCCCGGCCCTATCCAATTTTTCGGACCTGCATCTGTAACGGATATTACAACAAAAACATTGCAGTATGAACAAAAGAAAAAATAGTTTTCAAATACAAAACAGCAACCATTTCTATCGTTAATTCGGTAGAAATGGTTGTTTATGTTTATATAAGCAGAAAATGGTAAAACAATTTATAAAAAGAATTATTACACTTAATATAATATTTGCATTAATAATGACAATTTACAGAATAATATTTACATTTTATTATTCTGATTGGGCGGAGCTTTCACAATATTTCGGTGATTTACTGCAGGCATTTATTTTAGGTGTAAGATACGATTGTGCTGTTCTTGCATATATCAATTCTTTGGTAACATTATCGTTTATAATATTTTGGTTTATACATAGTCAAAAACTTTTTGTAAAGTTCGTTAAATGTTTAAAATATTATTACACAATATTTTTCGGTTGTATTGTAACTTTGTTATGTATTGATTTCGGTTTTTATTCTTATTTTCAAAACCACATGAACATTTTAATGTTCGGTGTTTTTGAAGATGATACAAAAGCTTTATTTTCAACAATTGCAGAAAATTATCCAGTTGTTTGGGTAGGTATAGGTTTTATATTAATTTTTGTTTTTATATATGTTTTAACAAAACTGGCGGTAGAAAAAAAAGTTATCGGTTACTATATTGAAAAAACAAAAGTTTATATAAAAATTATACTTGCACTTATTTTATTATTGGTCAATTTTATAATAGCAAGAGGCTCGTTCGGACTTTTTCCGCTCGGCGTGGATAATGCCGAAATATCCACAAACACTTTTATAAATAAAGTTGCAATAAACGGTATATACACTTTACAAGCTGCAATAGAAGCAAGATCAAAGCAAAAAGATAGAGATTATATTGCAAAAATGGGTTATTCGAAAGATAATATGGCTAAAGCTTTCGCCGACTTTTTAAATGTTGATATTTCTTCCATAGATAACAGAAATCCGGAAAAATCTTTAGTAAAAACAACAAAATATAATAAAGATATAGAAGAAATAAAACCTAATGTTGTGTTTATAATGATGGAAGCATTGGGGACAGACTTAATGCATTATAACAGTGAAAGTTTTAATGTATTGGGCGAATTCAAAAAGCATTTGGATGAAGATACTGTTTTTTACAGATTTTTGCCGGCAAATATGGGGACTATAGGTTCTTTGGAATCCGCAATGACAAATATTGCGAGATTACCTTTGTCACAATTTTTGTGCCAATCGAAGTATGCATATAACAAATATTTTTATACGGGACCTGTGCCGTATAAAAACAGCGGATATGAAACGGCATTTATGTACGGCGGAAATGCGGGTTGGAGAAACTGTACTTCTTATATGCCTAATGTAGGGTTTGATAAAGTTATCGGTGAAGGTTCAATGCCGAAAGAATACGAAAGAAATCAGTGGGGAGTTTTTGATGAATATTTGTTTGATTACATATTCAGATATTTGGATGAAAACGATAACAGAAAATTTGTTTATATTATGACAACTTCAAATCATCCTCCGTACTCGTTACCGATCGGATATAAACAACCGTATCCGTTAGAAATAAACGAACAGTTGGAAAAAAATGTTACAGGAGACAAAACTCTTTCGAAAATGAGATTTGCCACTTATCAATATTCCTGCCAAAAAGTAGGTGAATTTTTAACAAGATTAAAAAATTCAAAATATGCAGATAACACAATTGTTGCAATAACCGGTGACCACAATTTTTGGAATACTTTCAGTTATCCGATAGAAAGAAAGTTGGATGAAATGAGTGTACCTTTTTATTTATATATCCCTAAAAAATTAAAACCTAACAAAACAATTGATACGAACAATATAGTAGGTTCACATACAGATATTTTACCTACGTTGTATAATGTATCTTTATCAAATACGAATTATTGGGCAACGGGAACCGATTTGTTGTCGGATGAAGCGGAACAAAATATTGCTTCAAATTGTTTAGGTTCCATAATGACAAAAGATAATTTTGTTATTTATGATTTTGCTTCGGGTAAAGAAAAATATTATACATGGAATAAAGAAAAAAACAGAGAAATAGTTCCTGCGGAACAAAACGAGGAACACAAAAATATGGTTAAACATTATAAATCAAGTGTTGCTATTGCATACTATATGTTACAAAAACCTGATAAGGAGACGGAAAAATGAAAATTTTAGTTACAGGCGGTGCCGGTTTTATCGGTTCAAATATCGTTGATGCATTAATAGAAAAGAAACATAAGGTTGTAATTGTAGATAATCTTGCTACGGGAAACATAAAAAATGTGAACAAAAAAGCAAAATTTTATAAAGTTTCCGTATGTGACAAGAAAAAAATAGACGACATATTTAAAAAAGAAAAGATAGATGTTGTTATACATCATGCCGCACAGCTTGATGTAAGGAAATCAGTTGCGGATCCTTGTTTTGATGCGGATGTAAACATAAAAGGTACATTAAACATTTTGGAAGCATGCAAAAATACAAAAGTAAAAAAAATAATATTTGCCTCTTCGGGCGGAACAATTTACGGCGAATGCGGTACAAAAGCTCCCGATGAAAAGGCTTTTGCCAATCCGTTATCACCTTACGGAGTAGCAAAACTTTCCGTAGAACATTATATAAAAGCATATAGTGCATTGTTCGGTTTAAAATATACGGTATTAAGATATGCAAATGTTTACGGACCGAGACAAGATGTAAACGGGGAAGCAGGTGTTGTTGCCATATTTATAGGTAAAATGACAGCAAACAAAGAAGTGTTTATTTTCGGTGACGGTAAACAGTTAAGAGATTATGTTTATGTTAAAGATGTTGTTTCGGCAAACATAAAATCTTTAACAAAAGGTAATAATGAAATTATAAATATAGGTACGAATAAGACAACTTCCGTAACAAAATTGGCACAAGAATTGTCTAAAATTATAGGTTATGAAAAAAAACCTGTATTTAAACCTAAGAGAAACGGAGAATTGTTTAAAAGTTTCTTAAATATTTCCAAGGCTAAAAAAGTTTTGGGATGGGAACCTAAAGTTAGTATTGTTGAAGGATTAAAAAATACCGTAGAATATTTTAAAAATACAAAATAAGTATAATAGGAGCAAAATTATGAGAAAACAATCTGTTTTAACTTTTATAGTTATGTTGGGATTATCTTTTTATTGCATAGGCAATGTTCAGGCAAGGGATAAATTTTCAAATGAGCCTATGGTAGAAGAACAAACATTACAGGAATTGTGTGAGTTTGCTTCTTTCAGCGAAGTTAAAGATGCAATAATTGCAGGTGAAGACGTAAACGGTAAAGATTTTGTAGGAAGAACTGCTTTAATGGCAGCTTGTCAGGGAAATTCCAGTGTTGAAATGATGCAGTTGTTGTTATCTTACGGCGCAAAAGTAAATTTAACGGATAATGCAGGTAAAACCGCATTTATGTATGCCGCTCAATACGATACATACGAAAAAGTTTTCAGAGAACTTTTAAAAGCAGGTGCTCTTGTTAATGTTAAATCAAATGATGGAACAACGGCTCTAATGTTGGCATGTGAAAATAATAAACCGGAAATAGTATCTTTAATTATAGAAGCCGGCGCGGATGTTAATGCAAAAGATTATGATGGTTACAAAGCTGTCGATTATGCAAAAAACAACAAAAAATATGCCGAAGAAATAAAAGATATTCTTAATAAGAAAAAGTAATGGATAATGAACGATTATCTATAATTTCTCTTAATACAATTGCTGATTTGGTTCCTAAAAAGTTTATATCTTTGACAGATTATTTCGGCAGTGCAAACAGTATTATAAATGCAGATATAAAAGAGCTTGAATCTGTAGGTTTATCAAATAAAGTTGCAAAATCAATAAAGAATTTGGCAAACTTCGAAGTTGCAAACAAAGAAATTGAATTAGCCGAAAAGAATAATATAAAAGTACTAACATATTTAGATAATGATTATCCTTATCAGTTGAAAAATATATGCGATTATCCGCCTGTTATATATGTGAAAGGCAACTTTGATAAAAACGACAACCTTTCCGTTTCGGTAGTAGGATCAAGAAGACCCACAAATTACGGGTTGATAGTAACGGAAAAATTCTGTAAATATTTCGCACAAAATTCAATAACAACAATATCCGGTTTGGCTGGCGGTATAGATACTCAAGCCCACAGTTCTACACTTAAAAATTCGGGTAGAACTATTGCTGTTTTAGGTAACGGATTATTGGAATATTATCCTTCCGGTAACAGAAAACTTCAAAATGAAATAGGTGAAAAAGGTGTTGTTATAAGCGAATTTCCTTTAACAAGAAAAGCTTTGCCTATGAATTTCCCAAGAAGGAACAGAATAGTTGCTGCACTGTCACTTGCAACAATAGTGATAGAAGCGGCAGAAAAAAGCGGTTCTTTAATAACCGCAAACCTTGCTTGTGATTACGGAAAAGATGTTTTTGCCGTTCCCGGTCCGATATTTTCAAAATATTCGCAAGGACCTAACAGTTTAATAAAGCAAGGAGCATTTGTTGCATTAACTCCGGAAGATGTCAGTGAACAGGTCCCTTTATTAAGTGATTGGGTAAGAAAAAATATAAAGAAAAAGAAAAAGGAAATTGTAAAAAATTTGCCTTTAATTTCACAAAGTAGTATAAATATTCTAAAAATGATACAATCTTCTGCTGCCGGAATGTCTTTGGATGAAATAAGTTTGAAGGCAAATGTTAATGTTTCGGAAGTTTCCACGATTTTGTTGGAATTGGAACTTAACGGCTTAATAAAAGCCATGCCGGGACAGATATATATAAGAAGTATATAAGAAAGTTTGTGATTGATAGTTTGTAGTTGCTTGTTAATGTATTTTTTGCTTTGCAAAAAATCTAATAATTAATCAAAAATTCACAAAGTAAATTTTTACAATAAACTATAAGCTATAAGCTTTAAACTATAAACAAAAATACGAAGTATTTTTATATGAGGTAAAGATGAAAAGTTTAGTAATAGTGGAATCTCCCGCAAAATCAAAAACTATATCCAAAATGTTGGGTAGCGATTATATAGTAAAAAGTTCGTTCGGACATATCAGAGATTTGCCCGAAAAAGAAATCGGTGTAGATATAGAAAAGAATTTTAAACCTACTTATGTTGCAATGCCGAAATCCAAGAAAATAATAGCCGATTTGAAAAAGGCGGTTGCGGAAGTCGGTCATGTATATCTTGCAACCGATTTGGATAGAGAAGGGGAAGCTATTGCCTGGCATTTAAAAGAATTGTTAAAACTTTCCGATGATACCACTGACAGAATAACGTTCCATGAAATAACGGAATCTGCAATAAAAGAAGCAGTTAAAAATCCGAGAAAGTTGGATATGGCTTTGGTTGACAGCCAACAGGCAAGAAGAATTTTGGACAGGTTAGTAGGTTATAAACTTTCACCTATATTATGGAAAAAAGTAAGAAAAGGTTTATCTGCCGGTAGAGTTCAGTCTGTAGCTGTTATGATGATATGCGACAGAGAAGAAGAAATAGAAAAATTTGTTCCTGTTGAATACTGGTCAATAGAGGCAGAACTTCAAAAAGATAATGAAATATCGTTTACCGCCAATCTTATTTCAAAAGACGGTAAAAAATTCGAAAAACTTGAAATACAGAATAAAGAACAAGCAGATAATATATTAAAAGAACTTGAAAGTGCACAGTATAAAGTTGCTTCGGTGGAAAAGAAGGAAAGAAAAAGAAGTCCGTATCCTCCTTACACAACATCTACAATGCAACAGGATGTTTCAAGAAGAGTAGGCTTTTCTTCATCAAAAACTATGTCTGTTGCACAAAAATTATATGAAGGTATACAGATAGGAAATCAGGGAGTTGTCGGTCTTATAACATATATGAGAACGGACTCTTTAAATATTGCTGCAGTTGCACAAAAAGAAGCTTTGAGTTTTATAGAAACAAGTTACGGTAAAGGTTTTGTCCCTTCAAAACCGAGATTTTATAAAACAAAATCCAAAGGTGCTCAGGAAGCTCATGAAGCCATAAGACCTACATCGGTTAAAAGAACACCTGAAATGATGAAACCGTATCTTACGGCAGATGAATATAAACTTTATAAAGCAATTTGGAACAGATTCGTTGCAAGCCAAATGGCAGATGCGGTATACGATACTGTTACAATAGATATACAAGCAAACAATTATATGTTCAGAGCAACCGGTTCAACATTAAAGTTTGACGGTTTTATGAAAGTTTATTCCATACAAGATGAAGATACAAAAGAACCTAAGTTGCCGGTATTATCCGAAAACGATATATTAAATTTAGTAAAAATCGTTCCGAAACAACATTTTACCGAACCGCCGGCAAGATATAACGAAGCAAGTTTAATTAAAACTTTGGAAGAGTACGGTATAGGAAGACCTTCCACTTATGCCCCTACAATAAAAACTATTTTGGATAGAATGTATGTCAGACTTGAAAATAAGAAGTTTTATCCTACCGATTTGGGTATAGTGGTAAACAAATTCTTAAAAGAAAACTTTAAAGATGTTATAAATTATGAGTTTACGGCAGACATAGAAGAAGAATTTGATGATATAGCGGAAAACAAACTTAAATGGCAGGATGTATTAAAGAAATTTTATACTCCGTTTGAAAGTCATTTAGCAAAAGCGGAAGGTGCAACAAGACAAAAAATTGCTCCTAAAGCCACAAACGAAGTTTGCCCGAAATGCGGTAAACCGATGGTTATAAGAGAAAGCAGAAGAGGCCCTTTTATGGCATGTTCCGGATATCCGGAATGCAAAACAACTTTTTCCGTAGATAAAGACGGTAACAAAGTTTCCAACGAACCGGAAAAAACGGAAGAAAAGTGTCCTAAATGCGGCGGAATAATGTTAAAGAAAATGGGTTTCAGAGGTCCGTATCTTGCTTGTGAACATTATCCCGAATGTAAAACAACGTATTCTTTAGATAAAAACGGTAACAAAGTTATAAAACCGGAACCTGAAAAAACAGATATAAAATGTGAAAAATGCGGAAGTCCGATGCTTAAAAGAATAGGTAAAAGGGGACCGTTTTTAACATGTTCGGCTTTCCCGAAATGCAGAAACCTGCAATGGGTAAAAACCGATTCGGAAGGTAACATAATAATAGAAAAGAAAGAACCTAAAAAAGCAAAAACCGCCGAAAAGAAAACAAAAACAAAAAAGGTAAAAAAATAATAAATAGAAATCTATAAAAGCAGAAAGGATTACCTACTCCTTTCTGCTTTTTTTTTGTATAATTAAACAGTATGGAACAGGCAAACCAAATAAAAGAAATAGAACAATTCATTCAATATTTAACCGCAGAACGAAACTATTCGCCAAATACAGCAAAAGCTTATAGTGTTGATATGTATGCTTTTGCCGATTTTGTTCGCAAAAACAAAAATATGGATTTGGTTAAATGTGACAAAAATATAATAAGAGATTATCTTGCATCTTTGTATAACAAAAATTTAAAAAAATCTTCTATTATAAGAAAACTTGCGGTACTGAAATCTTTTTATAAATTTTTAGTTATTACATCCGTTATAGAAGTTAATCCTACGGTATCTATGGCAACACCGAAAAAAGATAAAAGAATACCGGTATTTATTACCGAACAGGAAATATCAAATTTGTTCAATTTACCAGATATTGATTTAAGAGACAGAGCTATGATAGAATTGTTATATTCTTCCGGCATAAGAATAGAAGAACTCGTGAGCAGAAATTTAAAAGATATAGACTTATTATCCGGAACATTAAAAGTGTTCGGTAAAGGCTCTGCCGAAAGAATTGTTCCCGTAGGCGATAAATGTTTGGTGGCAATAAAAAATTATATTGACCAAAGAAGAGCCAATGGCCTGGATTGTTCTATAAATTCGCCTATGTTTTTAAATGTGTACGGCAAAAGAATAACTTCAAGAGGAGCAAGAAAAGTTTTGCATAACTGGTTTATTAAAGCCGGAATTGTGAAAAAAGTTTCGCCTCATACATTAAGACATACTTTTGCAACACATCTTTTGGATCACGGTTGTGATATAAGAAGTGTTCAACAAATGTTGGGCCATAAAAATTTGTCTACTACACAAATTTATACACATGTAACGTTGGAAAGTTTAAGAAAAGTTTATAACAGTGCACACCCGAGGGTAAAGTAAAATGAACATTACGGCAGAAAAAATAAAAGCTTTAATGGATGATACCGGTTGTGAAGAAACGGAAGCAAAAACAGCATTGGAACTTGCGGAAGGAAACTTTTATAAAGCTATTTCCATTGTCGGTGCAATGCTGAAATATATTACCGCATATAAAGCAAAAATAATTTTAAAAAACGATAATATTTTCGGGCTTATCCATATAATAACAAACAATAAAAATCTCGATTTGTTAAGGTTCAGTGTCGTTATGACATTTAACCCTATAGTTTATGAACAAAATATTGATGTTGACTGGTTTTCTTTTGAAAAACAAATATATTCGTATCGTTGGGTTGAGGGTGTTATAGAAAATTACACAAACACCATAGATAAAGATCTTAAAGAATTTGTTGTATCGAATTTGAAGAGTAACAAAATTATAAGTTGCAAAGATATGAAAACGGTATTGGAAACATATTTTGCCGAAAACGATGTCCAAATAGAAATTGTTGCCGAAGAATTAACTTTAAGAGATTTCAGAAAATTGCCGAAATATTTTCCGGACAACATACCTAAAGAAACAATTTCTTCGGAATATTCTTCGGTAATAGAACTTGAGGCAATTATTTTTGAAGATTCCGCCGGTAAAAAAGTAGAAAATTTAGCTTTGGGCGATAAAGTTCTTGCAAAAATAATAGATACAAGAGATATCGCTCACTACATAGGACATTTAATCGGTGCCAAAAAGGAACAGGCAATGATTCCCATACCTGCGGAAGTTCAATCCGTTGAAGAAATAGGTAACGAATATATTGTTTGTTTAAAATATTCCGATTTGATTTTCGGTATATCGCATGTGGACAGAGGAAGAACTTTAAAAGTTTTGGAAACAAAAGACACTACAACGTGGCAAACAAGATTGTTGTCTTATTATTCGGGCGAAATTGAAAAGAATAAAATGTAAAATGTGCCGAGGACGAGATTTGAACTCGCACAGTCTTGCGACTACAGGCTTCTGAGACCTGTGTGTCTGCCGTTCCACCACCTCGGCAAAAGGTTAAGAAAAATATACCATTTTGTTGAGATTTTAACAAGGAATTTATAATGAACAAAGAAGAACAAGCAAACAAATTTTTTAAATTGGTAGATATTTTGGAAAAGTTAAGAGGAGAACACGGTTGCCCTTGGGATAAAAAACAAACTCATCAAACTTTAATGAAATATTTGTTTGAAGAATCTAACGAATATAATGAAGCCGTTCAAAAATTAGATTACGATAATATGAAAGAAGAGTTGGGCGATGTCTTGTTGCAGATAATTTTTCATGCACAGATAGCAAAAGAAAACAACAAGTTCGATATATATGATGTCTTGGATACCATAAACGAAAAAATGATAAGAAGACACCCGCATGTGTTCGGAAATTCCAAAGCTGCAACCGAAGAAGAAATAAGGAAAGAGTGGGAAAAAATCAAAGCGGAAGAAAAGAAACAGAAGAATAAAGTTTGACAATAAATACTCATATAAATATAATAATTGTATATATAAATAATTAAAATTAAGAAAAAAATTATAAACGGGGGAAGTAAAAAATGAAAAAGTTGTTAGCAGCAATGTTTTTGGCAGTAGCAATGGTAGCACCTGCATTTGCAGTAATGGAGTTTGATGTAAAGGCTGGGTATATTATCGAACCTACAGTAACAGAAACCGGTCCAAATGAATATAAATGTACTTATTCGCAGGATCCGTCATATTCTCTCGGAGCAGATTTGTATTTCTTCGTAATAGATAATCTTGGTATAGGTATTGGTGGAAGTTATATTTTTAACAGTGAGTTTACAGGAAATGATTGGCACTCATGGGCTGACGATGTAAAAGCCGGTTCAACAAATATATATGCTACCGTAAAACCTGTATTGGCAGAAAACGGAATGGTAGACAGAGTATATTTAGTAGGTCAGTTAGGTATGGGTATTACAGAATTTAGTTCGGATGTTGATGATTATAATTTTTCGGAAAACGGTTTATATTGGGGAGCAGGTTTAGGTATAGAAAAAGCTAATATAATCGTTGAACTTTTGTATTCCGTAAACTATTGGGAACATAATGATGATTACAGTTGGGAAAAAGGTTGGTCTTATACAACAAGAAGAATAGCAGTTAACGTAGGTTATAAATTCAGTTTCTAATAAAAATATTAAGTCATAAATTATAAGGTTATAGGGTTATATGGTTAACGATAAGGCAACCGATAGCCTTATAACCTGAAATTTTTTATAGGAGAAAATATGAAAAAAAGTTTTCTGATATTATTGTTTACAACAGTACTTGTTTTGCCTGTATTTGCGGCAGAACAAGGGACAATGGAAGCTGGTATAAAAGCAGGGCTTCCTCTTTATCAAGAAACAAGATTGGAATGTGACGGATATGATGATTATGATATGAAAACAACAATGTCTGTCGGAGCAGACTTTTTCTATTATGTAGATTACAATATTGCGGTAGGTGTCGGAGCAGAGCATATTTTTAACAGTAAACTGAAATATGCACCAAATGAACCTAAGGATAAAATCGGATATACCAATATTTATTTCCAAGTAAAATATAATTTTGATTTTGACGATGACGGTTATAATAATATTTATCCTATATTCCAATTGGGTTATGGTATATTACATGCCGATTGGGATCTTAGAAACGATCCTCCGAGTGCGAGTGTGGAAAATTATAACGGTGTATATTGGGGAATCGGTGTGGGAACAACAATAGCAAGATACTTTATAATGGAATTGATATATTCGTTTAATTACGGAAGTGCCGAATTTACGGGGTGTGCCGGACCGCACCCGGATTTTGAATATGATATATCAACTTACAGATTGAAGTTTAATTTAGGTTTCAAATTTGATTTCTATTAGTACCGACATCATCTTTTGAATTTATACTGTGTTACAGCATATAAATTTCAAAAGAATTTATAGCGACCTTAATATTTTGGTTATAATATTGAAACTCAGGAAATCGAGTACACCCTTACGGGATCCAAGTACACTTCATTC
>JBGUZU010000005.1:0-136587 GCA_045223915.1 Endomicrobiaceae bacterium
TGTTTATATTAGTGTATATGGTTATAGTCGAGGAAAAGAATGGACATTATGTGCAACGCAATATGCAAACGGTGCTTTGTGGGGTAATGGTCCCGATGGTGATATCGTCGACGAAAATAGTGTGCCGCGATTAGATTAATTTTGCACTGAAAATATAAATTATTGTAAAAAAAGACTTGCGAGAAAATCGCAAGTCTTTTTTTTATATTTGAAAAGTGATTTTAAAAGCGCTCCCAAGGAGAATTGAACTCCTGCTGCATGATTGAAAATCATGTGTCCTAACCCCTAGACGATGGGAGCTTAAAAAAGTGAGCCCGACGCGACTTGAACGCGTGACAGCTTCATTAAAAGTGAAGTGCTCTACCAACTGAGCTACGGGCCCATCTCAAAACTAACAATGTAGAAAATTTTACTAAAAAAAATATTTTATGTCAAGCCCTAAAACTACAATTTATAATTTACAATGTAAAATTTATAATTAACAACAATGATGTTATTGCTTTCTTGTTTTAATAATGATTACTTTTTTTATTTCTATCCTTCTATACATCCATACATCTATTCCTCAAAATTGCCCTTGGCAATTTTTTGTTGACAAAGAAAAAATGTTTTAATACAATAACAAAGGTCTGTAATAAAGGCAGTTTATAGTTTATAGTTTATAGTTTAAACCGCTAATAATAAGCAATAACAAAAAAACTACAAACAACAAACCACAAACTAAAAATAAAATAATATAGACCGTTAAGCTTAAAAAAGCTCTAACGGTTATTTTTTGGAAGGTAAACATGTCAACATTAGTTGTGTTAGGTACCCAATGGGGAGATGAAGGAAAAGGTAAAGTAGTTCATTACCTTGCAGCAGAAGCGGATTATATCGTTAGATATCAGGGCGGTAACAATGCAGGACACACTTTAATATATGAGAACAAACCTTTTGTTTTACATTTAATACCATCCGGAATATTGTTTCCCAAAAAAGTTTGTATGATTACAAACGGTGTAGTTGTAGATCCGAAAGCATTAAAAGAAGAAATAGATGTATTAAAGAAGAAAAAAATTCCTGTTGACGGAAGATTTTTCGTAAGTGAAAGAGCACATGTTATTCTTCCTTACCATAAACTTATAGACGGTATGCTTGAAAGTGATACAACACAAACAAAAATCGGAACAACAAAGAAGGGTATCGGACCTTGCTATACCGATAAAGTCAGAAGAGTCGGTATAAGAGTTATAGATTATATAGATAAAGAAGTTTTTCTTGAACTTTTAGACCAAAATTTAAAAGAAAAAGAAAATATGCTTAAAAGAGTTTGCGATATAAAGAAATTAAAGAAAGAAATTTTAAAAGATCATGCGGTATTATCAAAGTTCTTGAAAAAATATGTTGCGGATACTTCGGTAATGATTGCAGACGCAATAGCAAAAAAGAAAAAAGTTTTATTCGAATCTGCTCAAGGTACAATGCTCGATTTGGATTACGGAACATATCCTTTCGTAACGTCATCAAATCCTACATCAGGCGGAGCAAGCACGGGTGTCGGTATGGGACCGTCAAATGTAGATGCTGTTTTGGGTGTGGTTAAAGCTTATACAACAAGAGTAGGCGAAGGACCATTTCCGACGGAACTTTTTGATAAAACTGGCGAATTCTTAAGAGAAAAAGGTCAGGAATTCGGAGCAACAACAGGCAGACCGAGAAGATGCGGTTGGTTTGATGCGGTTGTTTTAAGGCACAGTGTCAGAGTTAACGGTATAAAACATCTTATTCTTACAAAACTTGATTGTTTGGAAGGATTGGACAAAATAAAGATATGTGTAGCTTATAAATATAAAGGTAAAATCTTGAAAGATTTTCCTGCTTCAAGAATAGTTCAAAGAGATTGTAAACCTGTATATGAAGAAATGCCGGGTTTAAACGGTGTTGTAAGAGGTGTAACAAAGTTTGAAAAGTTACCTGCAAATGCCAAGAAATATATAAAGAGATTGGAACAGTTGGTAGGTGCAAAAATAGATTTAGTTTCTCTCGGCAGAAAAAGAGAAGAAACAATTCCGGCAGGAAAGAAAGTAAAATTATTTTAAGAAATTTATATAAGTAGGGAAGAAAAATGGTTTTAAAAAAATGTATTTTGGTTTTAGAAGACGGTAAAGTTTTTGAAGGGTTTTCCTGTGGTGCAGACACAGAAAGCACAGGGGAAATTGTTTTTAACACTGCTGTTTTCGGGTATCAGGAAATTGTTACAGATCCCGCAACAGCAAAACAACTAATATGTTTTGCTCATCCGCATGTTGGTGATTGTGGATTTAATAACCAAGATTTTCAGTCCGGAGCTATTCAAGCTACCGGGCTTTTTTTTAAGGAATACAGCAGAAGATATTCCAATTGGAGAGCAGACTTTTCAATGCAGGATCAAATTGTTAAAGACAATGTAGTTGCAATGGAAGGATTTGATACAAGAGCTTTAGTAAAGTACATAAGAGAAAACGGTACTCAAAAAGCTATAGTATCAACAAAAGATTTTGATGTTGAAAGTTTAAAATCCAAACTTGCAAAAGTTGTTGCAAACGATAAGCAGGATTTGGTAAAAACCGTAACATGTAAAGAAAAATATTCTTTAAACGAAAACGGTAAAAAACAAAAAATCGCAATAATAGATTACGGTTGTCCGAAAAGTTTTATAGATACTTTTACATCTCAAGATTATAAAGTTACGGTATTTCCCGCAACCGCAACGGCAGACGAAATCTTGAAAGAAGATCCTAAAGGAATTTTCCTTTCAAGCGGTCCGGGATATGCAGCAAATTCAAGTTATGCTGTTGATGCAGTTAAACAAATAATAAAAAAATGTCCGGATATGCCTGTATTTGCAATCGGTTTCGGTTCACAAGTTTTAGCTCTTGCCAACGGTGCAAAAGTAGTAAAACATAAAATAGGTCACAGAGGTGCAAATTATCCTGTTAGAGATATTAATACAAACAAAATAGCAATAACATCTCAGGATAACGGTTATTATACAGACAAAAGTTCAATAGAACAAAACGAAAATTTACAAGTAACACATATAAATTTATATGATGGTACGGTCGCAGGTTTTGCCAATAAAAAAGGTAACAATTTCGCAGTAGAGTTTTATCCTTCTTTAGATTCAGACGAAACCGGATACTTGTTTAAAAATTTCTTTGATATGGTGGAAAAAAATGCCTAAAAGAACAGATCTTAAAAAAATACTTATAATTGGTTCGGGACCTATCGTTATAGGTCAAGCTTGTGAGTTCGATTATTCCGGAGTACAAGCTATAAAAGCCTTAAAAAAAGAAGGATATAAAGTTGTTTTGGTAAATTCCAATCCTGCAACAATTATGACGGATCCTGAATTTGCCGACGCAACATACATTGAACCTTTGGTTCCAGAAATTGTTGAAAAAATTATTGAAAAAGAAAAACCCGATGCAATACTTCCTACACTCGGCGGACAGACAGCATTAAATTTGGCTGTAGCTTTAGCCGAAAAAGGTATTTTGGCTAAACATAATGTAGAACTTATCGGTGCAGACTTTGATACCATTTCAAAAGCGGAAGACAGAAAACTTTTCAAAAAAATGGTTGAAAGTATAGGCCTTGATTTACCGAAAAGCGGGTATGCTTACAACATGAAAGAGGCAAGAGAAATTGCCGAATCCATAGGTTTTCCCGTTATTATAAGACCTTCATTTACTTTGGGCGGTGTAGGTTCGGGAACTGCATGGACAAAAGAAGAGTTTGAAGAAATTGTTCAGGCGGGACTTCAGGCAAGCCCTATAAGTGAAGTTTTAATAGAAGAGTCCGTTTTAGGTTGGAAAGAACTTGAAATGGAAGTTATGAGAGACAGAAAAGATAATTGTATTGCAATTTGTTCGATAGAAAATGTTGATCCTATGGGTGTTCATACGGGAGATTCCATTACCGTTGCACCTGCAATGACAATTACCGCAAAAGAATATGCAAAAATAAGACAAGATTCTTTCAGAATATTAAGAGTTATCGGTATGAGACACGGCGGTGCAAATATTCAGTTTGCACAAAATCCTAAAGACGGAAGACTTGTTGTTATAGAAATGAATCCTCGTGTAAGTCGTTCATCGGCTTTGGCATCAAAAGCCACAGGTTTTCCTATAGCAAAAATTTCAAGTTTATTGGCGGTAGGATACACATTGGATGAACTTACAAATGATATTACGGCTCCTAACCCTGCAAGTTTCGAACCGACGGTAGATTATCATGTTATAAAAATTCCGAGATTTGCTTTTGAAAAGTTCGGTGATACCAACCAAACACTCGGAACCGCAATGAAATCCGTTGGTGAAACAATGGCTTTGGGTAGAACATTCAAAGAAGCATTACAAAAAGCCATAAGGGGATTGGAAGTTAAAAGAAGCGGTTACGGTCTTGAAAATGTAGGTATAGATAAAGAGTTAAATAAACTTCTTGAGTTAGGTACGGATGAAGCAAAGAAAAAAGCATTGGAAATTGTTACCGCAAAACTTGCAACACCTAACTGCGACAGAATTTATGTAATAAGATATGCTTTGAAGCTCGGAATGTCCGTTGATGATATTTTCAATGTATGTAAAATAGATCAATGGTTTGTGAACCAAATAAAAGAAATCGTTGATATGGAAAGTGAAATACCCAACATATTCAAATTGAAAGGGGAAGATCAAAAACTTCTTTTAAGAAGAATAAAACAGTTCGGTTTTTCGGATAAACAAATAGCAATAGCTACAGGCAAAAAAGAAGAAGAGATAAGAGCATTAAGAAAAGAATTAAAGATCATTCCTGTTTATAAGTTGGTAGATACTTGCGGCGGAGAATTTAAAGCTAATACCGCATACTATTATTCAACATACGAAGAAGAAGACGATGTAGTAGTTTCGGATAAAAAGAAAAAGGTTATGATTTTGGGTGCCGGTCCCAACAGAATAGGGCAGGGTATAGAATTCGACTATTGTTGTGTGCACGCAGTGCTTTCCTTGAAACAGGAAGGTTATGAAACAATAATGGTAAATTGTAACCCTGAAACAGTTTCTACCGATTATGATACGGCAGACAAACTTTATTTTGAACCGTTAACGGTAGAAGATGTTTTAAATATCGCAGATAAAGAAAAACCGGAAGGTGTTATTGTTCAGTTCGGCGGACAAACTCCTTTGAATTTGGCTTCCGCTTTAAATAAAGCAGGTCTGAAAATTTTGGGAACTTCCGTTGAATCTATTGATATGGCAGAAGACAGAAAAGTTTTCAGTAAAGTATTGAAAAAGTTAAATATCCCGCAAGCGGATTCAGGTACTGCAACAACATTTGAAGAAGCAAAAGCTATAGCAAGTAAAATCGGTTATCCGGTAATGGTTAGACCTTCTTATGTGTTGGGCGGTAGAGCTATGGAAATTGTGTACGATGAAAACCATCTTGAAACATACATTTCAAAAGCTACCGATGTCAGCGAAGGTAAACCTATCCTTATAGATAAGTATCTTGATAATGCAATAGAAATAGATGTTGATGCGCTTTCAGACGGTAAAGATGTGTATATTGCAGGTATTATGGAACATATCGAGCAGGCAGGTATCCATTCCGGAGATTCCGCATGTGTTCTTCCTACACACACATTATCCAAAGATGTTATAACAAAAATAAAAGAGCATACAATAAATTTGGCAAGAGAAATTAATGTTAAAGGTTTAATGAATATTCAGTATGCCGTTAAAAACGGTATTCCTTATATTTTGGAAGCAAACCCCAGAGCTTCAAGAACGGTTCCGTTTGTTTCAAAAGCCGTAAGTTATCCGTTGGCAAAACTTGCTTCAAAAGTTATGATAGGAAAAGCGGTTAAAGATTTAATTCCCGCGGAATATTTGAACGGTCAACTTAAACATATAGATTATACATGTGTAAAAGAAGTTGTGTTGCCATGGATAAGATTTGCTAATGTTGATACCGTTTTAGGACCTGAAATGAAGAGTACCGGTGAAGTTATGGGTATAGATAAAGATTTCGGTAAAGCATTTGCTAAAGCCGAACTTGCTTCAGGTACAATATTACCGGATAGTGGGACGGTATTTATAAGCTTGGGACAAAGAGATAAATCTAAAGGCCTTGAAATTGCAAAAGATTTTATAGATCTCGGATTTAGTGTTATAGCAACAAAACATACGGCTGAATTCTTTAAAGAAAACGGTCTTGATGTAAAAGAAGTTCACAAAATTCAGGAAGGAAGACCTAATGTTGTTGATATAATTTCCAACAAAGAAGTTGCTTTGATAGTAAATACCCCGTCCGGCCAAAAGAGTCATCATGACGGATACAGTATCAGAAGAACGGCTTTAATGTACAATGTTCCTATAGTAACAACACTTGCCGCAGCAAGAGCAAGTATTGAAGCAATAAGAGCAAAAAGAAATTATGATTGGGAAGTTTGTTGTATACAGACACATTATAAATTAGATAAGTAATTGCGACTTTATCTTTTGAATTTATACTTCGTTACAGCACGGCTCATTTACCTTTTAGTGTAAACTTTGCCGTGCTGTTGTCTTGTCTAAATTCAAAATATTTCGTCGCTCAAAAATTGATTTCACAATTTTTGAAATGTGTTTTTTCTATCCATACATTCTTGTATTTGCTAATATAAAATCTTAAAAGTCTTTGATGGTCAATAATAAGATATATGATTTTTTTTGTCATTGCGAGGAACGAAGTCCCGTGGTAATCCATTGTTTTAAAACCGCTTTAACGGTGTCATTCCGTACTTGATACGGGATCTATAACAAATATGTTCCGTAGAAACACCGAAATTGCTAATAGCTCATTACTAATTTCTAATTGTAAAATTGTCTTTGGCAATTTAGTGCCGTTTTTAGTATAATCTAATCAATATAAAAATAATAAAATATGGAGGCATAAGATGGCAGAAATAGTTATCAATGAAGCAAATTTTGAACAAGAAGTTTTAAAATCGGATGTTCCTGTATTGCTTGATTTTTGGGCTCCATGGTGCGGACCTTGCAAAATGTTGTTGCCTGTTGTAGATGAAATAGCAAAAGAATATGAAGGAAAAGTTAAAATAGGTAAAGTTAATACGGACGAGAATATGTCTTTGTCGTCACAATTTCAAATAACATCCATCCCTTGTCTTATAATATTTAAAGGCGGAAAAGCAATAAACAAAATGGTAGGATTCAGACCTAAAACAGCTATAGAACAGGAGCTAAATAATGTTTTATAAAAAACTTTTTGTCTTGTTATTGTTTGTAGTTGCATGTTGTTCTTTTTCTTGCGCAGAACTTTCTTATGATTTTACTTTACAAGATTTGGAAGGAAAACCTATATCTTTATCGGATTACAAAGGGAAAGTTGTATTTATAGATTTTTGGGCAACGTGGTGTCCTCCATGCAGACAGTCTATACCATATGTTGAAAAATTATACGAACAATACAAAGATAACGAAGATTTTGTGGTATTGGGTATAAATTTGCAGGAAGATAAAGATACAATAGCTAAATTTATGAAAAAACAGAAAATGAATTATCCTATATTGCTAAGTGATAAAAAAGTTATAACCAACTACCAAATTACATCCATACCGAGATTCTTTATAATAGACAAGAATGGAGAAGTTTATAACAAATATGTCGGGTTTGCCCCCGGTGTAGAAGAACTTTGGCAAAAAGATATAAAAAAATTACTATAGAAAAATATTGTAAATAGAGAGAATAAAATATGATATATGATGTTATAATAGTCGGTGGCGGACCTTCAGGTATGTCGGCTGCAATATATGCTTCAAGAGCAAGACTTAAAACTTTACTTATAGAAAAGGCAGGTTGCGGCGGACAAATCGCAATAACCGATCATCTTGAAAATTATCCGGGTTTTGAAGAAGGTATAAACGGATTTGAACTTGCGATGAAAATGGAAAAGCAAGCAAGAACTTTCGGTTGTGAAATAACTTACGGCGAAGCATCTTTTATAGAAACGGATGATGCAATAAAAAAAGTTATACTCTCTGATAAAAAAGAATATTTTACAAAAACGATTATTATAGCAAGCGGAGCAAATTTCAGAAAATTAGGCGTTGAAGGTGAACAAGAATTTATAGGTAAAGGTGTGTCCTATTGTGCAACTTGTGACGGACCTTTTTTTAGAAATAAAGAAATTGCGGTTGTCGGCGGTGGAGATTCAGCATTGCAAGAAGCTTTGTACTTAACGAAATTTGCTACAAAAGTCAATTTAATTCATAGAAGAGACCAATTCAGAGCAGCAAAAATCTTGCAGGAAAAAGTTTTCGCGGAACCTAAAATAAATATAATATTTGATTCCGTAGTAGAAAAAATTTCAGGTAATCTTTCTGTAGAACAAGTGATATTGAAAAATGTTAAAAATAACATTTCATCACCTTTGAATGTTAATGGTGTTTTTGTCTTTGTTGGTTGGTTACCGAATACAAAATTTTTGGAAAACACAAAAATAAAGTTAAATGAAGCAGGTTACATTGTAACCGACGACAATATGAATACTTCAATAGAAGGCATCTTTGCTTGCGGGGATGTTAGACAAAAAATATTGAGACAAGTAGTTACTGCTGCAGGTG
Organism: Endomicrobiaceae bacterium; assembly: GCA_045223915.1. GTDB lineage: Bacteria > Elusimicrobiota > Endomicrobiia > Endomicrobiales > Endomicrobiaceae > Ruminimicrobiellum. The sequence continues at coordinate 8,628 of JBGUZU010000005.1, forward strand.
ACGGAGCCATAGCAGCAATTTCCGCCCAACACTTTATAGAGGGATAAAAATTGCCGAAGGCAATTTGGAAGATTGGAGGATTTGAAGATTGGAAGATTGGAAGTGAAACTGTAAAAATTGCTATGCAATTTTTGATAACAAATAGATTTTTTGCAAAGCAAAAAATACAACTGTTCATCCATTCTTCTATTCTTCTAATCTTCTAAAAAATCCGCAGGATTTTTTATGGACAAAGTTTTATATATCATAGATGCAAGTGCATATATTCACAGAGCATACCATGCTATAAGACCGTTAACGACATCAAAAGGTGTTCCTACAAATGCTGTTTACGGTTTCATAAAACTTATCAATAAAGTAAAAAACGAACAAAAACCGGATTATATTGCAGTTTGTTTTGACCATCCTTCAAAAAATTTCAGACATCAACTTTCACCTATATACAAAGCTAACAGAAAACAGTTAGACGAAGATTTAATAAAGCAAATGCCTATAGCAAGACAAGCAGTTAATGCTATGCAACTTGCTTCTTTTGAAATGGCAGGTTTTGAAGCTGACGATGTTATAGGAACTGTAGCAAAAAAAGCGGAAAAAGAAGGTATAAAAGTCGTTATTGTTACCGGTGACAAAGATTTGTTTCAATTGGTAAACGATAATATTCATATTTGGAATGAGTCTAAAAATATAATGTTTGACAGTCAAAAGGTTTTTGAAAAGTATGGCTTGTATCCCGATAAAATTGTAGATATGTTAGCTTTAATGGGTGACAATTGCGATAATGTTTGCGGTGTTAAAGGTATCGGGGAAAAAACAGCAGTAAAACTTATAAATACTTATGGCTCTGTTGAAGATATTATCGCAAATGCGGATTCAATTAAAGGTAAAATATCACAAGCAATTAAAGATGGTGCAAACGATGTTTTGTTAAGTAAAAAATTAGTGCAACTTGAACTTAATGTGCCTATAGATGTCTCCGTAGAGGAAATGAATTTTAATGATAATTTGTTCGGCACGGAAACGGCAAAAGAATTTTTTAAAGAATATGAACTCTATAGCTTTATACCGAATAAACAGCAAGAAGCTTTTCAAGTAAATAAAGAAGTGAATAAACAAGAAAGTAAAGTTGTTGAACAACAAATTGTTCATAAAGAAACAAAAAATATTGTAAAAATAGTTGATACTATAGATAAAGCAAATGCTCTTAAAAAAGACCTTTTACAACAGACAGAAATATCGATAAATATTGAAACTGCCGGTTCCGGTATAATGCAGGATTTGATAGTAGGTGTTTCTTTTTGTTACGGTCAAGACAACAACTATTATATTCCAATAAATCATAATGATTTTATTTTGCAACAAGTACAGCAAGATGATTTTGTTGAAATATTTAAACCTGTATTTGAGAATGAAAATATAAATTTTATCGGTTGCGATTTAAAGTTTATTAAACATATATTAAAAACTCTAAATATAGAACTTAAAAACATATATTTTGATGTTATGATTGCTTCTTATTGTATAAATCCGTCACAACAACACACAATAGAAAATTTGGCATTGAAATTTTTGAATTTTTATATAAAAACAGAAGAAGAAATTTTCTCTAAAGGAACAAAAAAAATAAAAGCGGACAATATAGATATAGAAATTTTGTCACAATATTCTTGTTCTAAGTCTGTAAGTCTTTATAATTTAAAAGATATATTGATAAATGAATTGAATAAAAACAATTTGATATCTTTGTTTTTTGATATAGAAATGCCGATAGTTCAAGTGTTGTATGAAATGGAAGATATCGGTATAAAAACAGACAAAAAATTTTTAAATGATTTTGATAAAGAGTTAACGAATGCAATATCTGTTATAGAACAAAAAATTTATGATTTGGCAGGAGAAACATTTAACATAAACTCACCTAAACAGTTGGCAACAATATTGTTTGAAAAAATGAATTTGCCTGTAGTAAAAAAAACTAAAACGGGTTATTCTACGGATGAATCTGTTTTGGTGGAACTATCTCAGTATGACATTGCTAACGAAATATTGAAATACAGAGAATTACAAAAATTAAAAACTACTTATGTGGATTCGGTTAGAAGGTTTACCGAAATAGAAGGGGAAAGAATACACACTATTTTTAATCAGGCCGTAACAACAACAGGCAGACTTTCTTCTTCCGATCCAAACTTACAAAATATTCCCATAAGAACGGAATATGGCAGAAAATTTAGAAAAGTTTTTGTGGCAGACGAGGGTAAAGTTTTTGTTTCTGCGGATTATTCACAAATAGATTTAAGATCTTTGGCACACATATCCAAAGATGCAAACTTAATTAAAGCTTTTTGTTCCGGACAGGATATTCATACGGCAACTGCTATGGAAGTTTTTAATATAGCTAAAAAAGAAGATGTAACAAAACAACAAAGAATGGCTGCTAAGTCCATAAATTTCGGCATAGTTTACGGTATATCTTCGTTCGGATTGTCTAAACAGTTGGATATTCCGGTAAAGCAAGCAAAAGAGTATATAGATAGCTATTTTTCAAAATATTCAGGCATAAAGAATTGGTCTAACAGAATAATAGAAGAAACAAAACAAAAAGGTTATGTTAAAACAATTACCGGCAGAATAAGATATATTCCGGAAATAAATTCTTCCAATAAACAGATAGTATCTTTCGGTGAAAGAATGGCTTTAAATACTCCGGTTCAAGGAACATCGGCAGATATTATCAAAATAGCAATGATAAATGTGTCTAAAAAATTAAAGGAACAAAACTTAAAAGCTAAGATACTTTTGCAGGTTCATGATGATTTATTGTTGGAAGTTCCAAAAGAGGAAGAAAATATTGTTATAAATATGCTAAAATATGAGATGGAGCATGCGATAAAGTTAGATGTTCCTTTGTTGGTAGAAGTTAAGGCAGGAACCAATTGGGCAGAAATGCAAAATTTTGCAAAGCAAAATTTTGAGGTATAGAGGAATAGAAGACTGGAAGTATAGAAACAAAAAAATTTGTCATCCCGCACTTGATGCGGGATCTCGTAGTTAAGTCGTTTCCATACATCTATACGTCCATACCTCCATACTTCAAAAAATCGCAGAGCGATTTTTTAAGGAGTAATAATGATAATCGGACTTACGGGTAGTATAGGTACCGGGAAAAGTCAATCATCTAAAATATTTAAACAACTCGGTTGTTATATAATTGATGCCGATAAAATATCAAGAACATTAACTACTAAGGATAGTAAATGTTTGAAAGATATTGTTGGAACATTCGGAACAGATGTGCTGAAAGATGACGGCACATTAAACAGAAAGAAATTAGGTGAGATTGTTTTTAACGATAAACAAGCAAAAATCGAACTTGAAAGAATAATCCATCCGCACATAATAAGAAAAACAAACGAGATAATTGCAAAAAAATATAATGTTACCGATATCATAGTTGATGCACCTTTACTTTTTGAAGTAGGATTAGACAGAATCTGTGATAAAGTTATTGTTATATATGCAAAATATCATTTGCAAGTATTAAGACTTATGAAAAGAGATAAACTTTCTAAAGAAGAAGCTACAAAGAGAATAGCATTGCAAATGCCTATAGAAGATAAAATGAAGATGGCAGATATTACGATAGATAATTCCGGAACTATAGCAGAACTTAAAAAAAATATAAAGTTTATTTATAAAGAACTGAAGAATATAGATTAATGGAGGATGAAAAATGAAAAAAATTATTAGCTTAGCTATAATGTTTTTATTTGTCGGCAGTATTTGCTTTGCACAAGTAAAAAATTATAAAGTTGAAGCGACAAAAGACATTCCTTCAAATAAATCACAAGATGAAATAGTATCATCATTAGTAGAAATGTTAACGAAACAAGCTATAGAAAAATCCGATGTTAAAATAAAAAACTATAAATTGTCAAAAAAAGAATATGACGACTTTGTAAAAGATGTCACTACAGTTGAAGTGAAAAATAAAAAAGTGTTTTTGAAAAAAGGTAACCAAACAGCTGTAAATATTAAGTTGGTTCTAGAGATGGATCCCGATGTTGCAAAAAATTATTTGGATGAGTTGCAAAGTGAGAAAGACGCTAAAAAGCAAGAAGAACTTATAGAGGATACCAAAGAAAAAGATAAAATTGAAAAACCGGAAGAAGAAAAAAATGAAAAAGCCGAACCTGTTGTAAATGCGATAGCGGAAGAAGAACCGGTTAAAGAAGAATTAACAAAAAAATCTAAGAAAGATAAAAAAGCAGAAAAGAAAGCAAAAAAAGAAGCAGATAAAAAGGCAAAAGCAGATAAAAAAGCAGAAAAGAAGGCAAAAAAAGAAGTTCAAAATGAAACAATTGCAGCAGCATCAGCAGTAAATGTAAGTACTGCAAATGTTATAAGCGATGCGGAAACTATCGGTGTTGTGGTTGTTGATACGGTAACCGTAAAAGCAGAGAAAACTGCAAATAATGTTGAAGTTAAAGAAATTGTTATTAAAGAAGAAAAAATGTCGGTAGAACAAGCTTTACAGGAAATAGAAACGATAAAAAATGAAATAAAACCGGAATTGGATAATCTTGACAGTTCATTAAAAAAAGGCGGGAACAAAGCAAAGTTAGCTCAAACATTGGTTTCAACTATGCAACCTAAAATTGACAAACTAAACTCTCTTCAAGCTGAGAAAGCTTATGACGAAAATTCCGAAAAAGCTAAGATTCTTTCTTTAGGTTCTATTAATACAGATAAAAAATATTTTGAAATAAAAATATTATATAATGCCGAACAGTCTGTTGTATCTGCATTAAAGTATGATTTTTCCGATATGGAAATAGAAAAAGCAAAAGAAATATATAAAACTCCGAAAAAATTTGTAATAAAACCGTTGTTTTCTATAGAAGAGAATATGAAAACCGGTGCTTTAAATAAGGCATTAACCGCATTTACTATAAAGCATGCGGATGTAGAAGGAGAAAAAATAGTTGATCTTTCTAAAAAAGTGTTGCCGTTTAAAGAAGTTGCAAGGTTTGAGGCTTATAAAAATATTGCAAAACAAAATCAAGCAAAAAAGAAATAATCGAATTTTGATTTGTAGAGGTTTTAATGTATAAAAAAGTTGCAATTGTCGGCAGGCCGAACGTCGGCAAATCAACATTGTTTAACAGGTTTATCGGCAGGAAAAAAGCTATTGTTCATAATATTGCCGGAACAACAAGAGACAGAAATGATTATGAAGTAACTTGGAAAGATAAACATTTTATCGTTACCGATACTGCCGGTTGGAGTACCGAAGTTTCGGAATTTTCCGAATCTATGAGTCAACAGCTTAATTTGGCAATAGAAACTTCTGATATTATTTTATTTGTTGTTGACGGTAAAGCAGGTATTCATCCTTTTGAACCGGTAATAGCAAAGTCGGTTAGAGCAAGCAAAAAACCGGTAATACTTGTCGTAAATAAAATAGATACTTTTGCCGAAGAAGTAAAAAGTTATGAGTTTTATCAATTAGGTTTTGAAAATATTATATCAGTGTCATCTACACATGGCAGAAATATGGTTGAATTGTTGGAAGCAATATGTGATATGATAGGTGATAACGATGTTGTTGAAAAACAGGATAATTTGTTAAAAATAATATTTGTCGGTAAACCTAATGTAGGTAAATCTTCGTTGGTAAATTCCATAACACAACAAAACAGATGTATAGTCCACAATATTCCCGGAACGACAAGAGATTCTCTTTCGGTTCATGCAACTTATGAAGATACTGACTATTTGTTAATAGATACTGCCGGTCTTCACAGAGGCAACAAACAAAAAGACGATTTGGAATATTTATCTACACTAAGCACGAACTATGCTATGGATGAAGCTGATATTGCTGTTCTTGTTGCGGATGCGGAACAAGGAATAGGTGAAACAGAAGCTAAAATTTTGGGAATGATTATAGAAAAGAAAAAACCGTGCATAATAGCCGTAAATAAATGGGACTTGATAGAAGAAAAAGAAGATAGAATAAGATTGTTTCAACAACAACTTGAAGAAAAATTAAAGTTTTTAGATTGGGCGGATATTATATTTATTTCCGCTAAAACAAGACAAAGAGTAGACAGAATATTTAAACTTGCACCGGCAATTTATAAAGAATATTCAAAGATGGTTCCGCAAGAAGAACTTAATGAAGCAATGAGATATGCTACGGATAAAACACCTTTTACAAGAAAAGGTAAAGTTTTAAAAATAAAAGATATTGAACAGCCGGTGTCCAAACCTCCGACATTTAGAATTGCGGTAAACGATTTGGAATTGGTACATTTTTCGTATAAAAGATATTTGGAAAATATATTAAGAGAAAGATTCTCTTTTAAAGGTACACCGATAATTTTGAAATTCAGAGAAATTTCAAAAGAGAAGTTTAAAGAGTAAAAAATCGCTGAAAGCGATTTGGAAGAATAGAAGATTAGATGGAAAGAGGAAAATTTAAATAGTAACAAAATTTGTAAAGCAAATTTTACATTTGAGATTCCAATCTTCCAATCATCAAATCCTCTAATCTTCAAAAAATATGGAGTATTTTTAAAATGTTAAAAATAATTTTGTATCTGGTATTTGCATATTTGTGCGGAGCAATACCTTTCGGATATATAATTGCAAAAATATTTAAGCATGTTGATATAAGAACGGTAGGTTCCGGAAATCCCGGTGCTACAAATGTTTACAGAACAATAAGTAAACCTTTAGGAATATTGACTTTGTTTCTGGATATGTTAAAAGGTTTTATTCCCGTATATTTTGTAAAAATAATAAATCCGGAATTTTATTGGATAGTTATAGCTGTTGCTCTTGTTACAATAATCGGACATATATTTACTGTATTTTTAAAGTTTAAAGGCGGAAAGGGTGTTGCAACCGGTTGCGGAGTATTTTTAGCATTAAATCCTTTATCCGTATTAATTTGTTTTATAACATTTGCTATTATATTGGCAATATTTAGATATGTTTCTTTCGCATCCATAATTGCAGCAATGATGTTGCCGATAAGTTTATATTGGTTGGATGCTGTTCCGGAACTGATACTATTTTCCGGTGTGATTGCAATTTTAGTTGTTATTCGTCACATCGGTAACATAAAAAGACTTTTAAATGGAACGGAAAATAAAATTTTCGGAACTAAAACTACAAAATAATAAGAGGCAAAAAATGAAAATATCTGTTTTAGGTGCAGGTTCTTGGGGAACTACCCTTGCATGTTTATTAGCAAATAACGGGCATAACGTTTATCTTTGGGAAATAAATAAGCAAGCTGCGGAAAAATTGGATAAAGAAAGAGTTATTCCTTTTATAGGCGGAGCAACTATACCTGAAAATGTTGTGATTTCAAGTGATTTGAATGTTGTGAACGAAACAGAAGCCGTGTTATTTGTTGTGCCATCTCATTTTTTGAGATCAACCGTAATGTCCATAAAGAAATTAAATATAGATTTAGGTAAAAAACTTATAATAAGTGCAACTAAAGGTATAGAAAATGAAACTTTGTTAAGAGTTTCTCAAATAATAGAAGAAATTTATCCTGAAACAAAAAATAAAATAGTTGCATTGTCCGGCCCGAGTCATGCGGAAGAAGTTTCAAAACAAATTCCTACGGTTGTAACATCCGCATCAAAAGATGAAGAACTTGCCATAAAAGTAAGAGATTTATTTATGAATGACTATTTCAGAGTTTACACACAAGATGATATAGTAGGTGTGGAATTAGGTGCATCTTTAAAAAATGTTTTTGCGGTCGCAGGCGGAATAATAGACGGACTTAACTTTGGTGACAATACAAAAGCTGCAATAATTTCCAGAGGTTTAAAAGAACTTATAAGTTTGGGAGTAGCTTTGGGCGGGAAGGAAAAAACTTTTTACGGACTTTCCGGTGTCGGTGATTTGATGGTTACCTGTTTTTCAAAACATTCAAGAAACAGAAATCTCGGTGAAATGTTGGCAAAAGGTAAAACATTGGAACAAGCCGAAAAAGAACTGAAAATGGTTGCCGAAGGTGTGAAAACTTGTAAGAGTGCTTACCAATTAGGTAAAAATTTAAATATAGAATTACCGATAATTAACCAGGTATATGAAGTTTTGTTTAAAAATAAAGATGCTAAACAAGCTGTATATGATTTAATGACAAGAACACCGAAAGCTGAATAAAGGAAAGCAAATGACAAAAAACGATTTGATAGAAAAAATAGCAAAAATAATGCCTTCAAAAAAAGAGGCAACAACAGTAGTAAACCAATTATTTGAAGAAATGTTAAATGCAATAGTAAACGGGGAAAAGGTTGTAATTACAGGTTTCGGAAGTTTTAATTTGTTGGTTACACAAGCCAAAAAAGGCAGAAATCCTAAAACCGGTGATACAATACTTATAGAACCTAAAAAGAAAATAAAATTTAAACAATCTAAAGAGATATTCAATGTTTGAACCGGACAAAAAATATTTAAATATAAGTGAAGTTTCCGAAAGAACGAATGTTCCTGCTCATACATTAAGATATTGGGAAACAGAATTTAAACAACTTAAACCGGAAAGGCATTCCGGAATAAGAAAATATTCTCCTTTAGATGTGGAACTTATTAAAAAAATTAAAGATTTATTGTATAATAAGAGATATACAATAGATGGCGTTAAGAAGTGCCTTACTGTTGACAGAAGAAAAAAAAATATGTCTAATATGCAAGTTGGTGTTTCCGACCCAAAAATTCTTGAAGAAATAAAGCAGGAATTAAAAGAAATATTGGATATTCTTGAATAATTGGTCGGGGTGTAGCACAGTTGGCTAGTGCGCTCCCTTCGGGTGGGAGAGGTCGCTGGTTCAAGTCCAGTCACCCCGATTTTTTTATGTATATGAAAAAATTTTGTTTTATAGTTTTATTGTTACTAATAGTATTTTCTGATATATATGCAAATGTCTTATCTATCGATGAGAAAGAATTACAAACAGATCAAAAAGTTGCAGAGTTTTCTCAACAAAAAGATTGGATAAATGTTGACTCTTATATAGATTTTGTAGGAATAACAGAACTCAAATATAATGAAGAAGAAATAACTTTAACACAATCCTATTTTGATATTTTTGATTACATTCCAAATACGGATAATACTTTAATAGCAACGGATAGTCTAAAAGATATCGTAAGTATTAAAAGTGAAAGTAATGTTAATATACAGGTTAAATATAACGACAAATACGGTAATGAAATATTAAACGGATATCCGAAAGTTTATTTCAAAAAACAAAATTCAGACGATTCCTGGTCGCAATTAAATTGCGAATCTGTCGGAAACAATATATTCAATACGAATTTATCATTAGATTACGGCAGTTATGATTATTATGTGGTTGCCGATAATATTTACTATCCCGATGAATATATATCTCCCGCAAAAACTTTTGTTGTCACCGAAAGACCGCACTCATTTGTGAATTTAAATCCGAATTTGCAAGATGGCAGGGGAAATTCTAATACTGTTTTAAATTTTAGTTGGAATGTAAGTAAAGGTGTTGAAAGTGATGTCTTAAAATATACTTTGTTTTTAGGTTCATCGGAAAATTCAATGCAGGAATATGATTTAGCAACACAGAATTATTATACTGCCGAAAATCTTTCTCCGAGAACTAGATACTATTGGAGAGTGGAAGTTGAAAATCAGTATGGTGTCAAATTATTAAACCCGATTACATATGATTTTGTTACTTTAGGCGAAATTAAAAAAGTTTATAATGCGCCAAATCCGTTTAATCCTCAAAAAGGGCAAAATACAAGAATATTTTTTGAAATGTCGGAAGACGGTAATGTTGAACTTGATATATATTCCGAATACGGCGATAAAATTTATCATGCTTCGCAAGATAATTTGTCAAAAGGTAACAATGAGATTGTATATAACGGTAAAGATGATAAGGGTAACATTTTATATAACGGCACATATTTGTGTGTGATAAAGAAAAATTATTCAAACGGCGGAAGTAAAACCGAAAGATGCAGATTATTAATAATAAAATAATTATAGTTTTAATAATATCAATATTTGCTTTTCAAAATATATATGCTGCGGGAACAAGAAAAAATTTTCTTTCTCACGGACCGTCTGTTTCCGCATTTTCTCAAGGGGAAACAGCATTGAACTCTTTAGATGATCCATCAATAATATATCACAACAGTTCATTGCTTAGTTATTTTGATTATAACAATGTTTCATTATCAAGGTATAACTTATTTGATGGAACATCATATAATGCCGCAGCAATCAATTACAGACTTTTTGATAATTTGTTTTTAGGCTTTTCCGCTATAGATTTGGCAAGCGGAGATATTGAAATAAGAAAAGATCCTTTTGATAGTCCAAAAACAGTTCAAACAAACCAATGGGCATATATACTTGCGGCGGCAACCACAATAAAACCTATAGATACTTCAATAGGTATAAATTTAAAGTATATTTATTATGATTTATATGAAAAGAAAGATGGCGGTTTTGCAACGGATATAAGTTTGTCAAAATATTTTGATAATGTGGACATAAAATATACTCAGGCAAAATTCGGTATAGGTTTATCTATGCAAAATATTGTCGGTACCGGTATAAAACTTGATGAATACAAAGAAGATTTTCAGTGTATATTCAGACTATCAACATTAATGGAAATACCGATAATATACAGGCTTGAAACAAAAGATACTTTAACCTTATCTTTGGATATAAAAAATGAGGATGCCTGTAATGAACTTTTTGCGGGACTTGAATATAAGTTTATAGAAAAATATGCTATAAGGTGCGGTTATTATCCGGAACATATTACAGCCGGTTTCGGTATAAATATTTCTGCGTTTACCGTGAACTATTCCATAGATTTTAACGAACTTGATTTAATAAACAGGTTTTCTTTAGCATATAGATGGAATAAGAAAAAAAGATTGAAAAATGAATTGGAAAAAGAAGCGCAGGCTGCATTAAATCAAGACAGACTTTCACAACAACAAGCACAGGAAATGTTTGATAAAGCAAAAGAATTTTATAATAAAAAACAATATTTATATTCAACCGATATACTACAAAAAATCATAATGGATTATCCTACATATGAATCTCCGAATGTTTATTTTGAAAAAATAAAAAAGATGATGAAAGAAAAATCTTCTTCAAGTTTTGATACGGATTTTGATGAGTATGCCTACTGGGCAGGTTACAAAAATTATTATGAAGGGAATTATGATCAATGTTTAAAAGAATGGATGAAATATCTTCAATTTGATAACAAAAACAAAGAAATTACGGAATATTATAACAAAGTAAATGATATTGTAACCAATTCAATTGAAGAACAAAAGAAAAAACAATTTGAGTTTGAGGCCGACACCTTACTTAAGAACGGAATAATCTTATATAAAAATAAACAGTGGGTTGAATGTATAAAACATATGGAAAAATTGCAGGAATTTTTAAAGAAATCACAATATACAAACACATCTTTTAATTATTATTCTTACGCAAAGGAATATATAGATAAATCAGTGAAAGAAATAACGAAAACTTTGAAAAATACCAAAAAATCGGTACAAGAAAATATACAAGAACAAAAAGGAGAAGAATTTTTAATAGATGAAAAATTAGCGGATGAAAAATATAAAGAAGGTTTAATTTTGTATGCTAAAGGTAAATATTTTGAAGCTGAAAAAATGTTTGAACTTACATTAAGATTAAACCCTAATCATCAAAGAGCAATAAATGCTTTAAAGCATTTAAAATAATAGAAAATTTTGCTTCACAAAATTTTACCGAAAACCATAAACTATAAGCTTTAAACTTTAAACTAAAAATTGCTCCGCAATTTTTTGACAGCTTTATAAAAAAAATGTATAATTTCTCAATATTAGTTGCAATATGTTTTTTTAAATAAGTGTAGTGAATATGGGTGGATGGCGGAACTGGCAGACGCACAGGACTTAAAATCCTGAGGCTCGCAAGAGCCGTGAGGGTTCAATTCCCTCTCTACCCATATTTTTTATTTTGCAGAGGAAAAAAATGGCAAGCGATAAAGACGGAATATTAGTAGATTTTTCGGCAATAGAAAAAAATGTGCCGGTATATACATTAAAAAGAAAGGGAATACAAGCTATTCCTATAGATAAAATTATCGGTAGTTTAGGAAGATATTTGGATTTTTCCGAAACTTTACTTCCTAAAAGAACCGATGGCAGTTCCAGATACGAGTATATAAAAGCTCTTATGGAAAAAGGCATTAATTTGGAACCTATACAGGTTTACCAAATGTTGGATAACTATTTTATTATAGATGGTCATCACAGAGTTGCTGTAGCTAAAAATGAATTTAAAGCAAAGTATATAGATGCCGATGTTACTGAAATTAAATTCGATTTTGAACTATCCAAAGATAAAAATTATACATTTGATTCCGAAAGTACAAAAAAGTTTTTAATAAAGTTGGAAGAAAATGCTTTTCAAAAAGCAACAATGTTAAATAATAAAATCTTAATACATCCTTTAAAAGTTACCGAGTTAAAAAGTTATGCAATATTGAATCAAGAAATATTGGATTTTAAAGAAAATTATAATAATGGTGAACTTGTAAAAAGATCAATAATGTTTGTATCTTACAAATGGTATGCGGAAAGATTTTTACCTGCGGTAGAATTAATGGAAGAGGAAAAAATCTTATCTAAATTTGCAAACAGAACATATACCGATTTATATGTATGGATACAAAAACATAAATATTTTTTGAGTCAACAGGCCGGTCACGATGTAGGTTTTGATTTTACCGCACATGATTTTATGGCAAAATATAAAGATAAAAAATTTCTTGATATTATTCCTTCGATATTTACGGATATTATAAAAAATTTAGTAAAGTAATTAAATAAGGATAGTTTATGAAAATTCTTGCCGTATCCGACAAAGAAGATACAAAACTTCAGGATTTTATATTTAGGAATCCCGATATAGTAAAAAATATTGATTTTATTGTTTCTTGCGGTGATTTATCTAAAAATTATTTGGAATTTATTGTCGATAGTGTCAGAAAATATTTTTTCTTTGTTGAAGGAAACCATCCCACATTAAATAACAATCCCGTAAAAGATTACTTTAAAAAAATAGTTGATAAAATTTATGATGATGAACAACAATTCAGTTTGGGCGGCATAAATTTACATGCGAGAATGGAAGTGTATGCCGACTATATTTTGGTTGGTTTTGAAGGTTCCATGAGATACAATATGAAAGGTTACCAATATACCGAAAAAGAAATGGCGAGAATTGTAGGTAAAGTTTCAAGGAAAATAAGATTTCAACAAATAAAAGATTTTATATTTAGGAAAAAAAAGAAAAAAATAATAGTTGTTTCTCATGCTCCTATATCCGGAATACATGATAAACAAGATACATGCCATAAAGGTTTTATTTGTTTTAAAAAGTTTCTTAACAAATTTAATCCTTTAATTTGGTTTCACGGACATGTTCATTTTGAGGGTCAAACAAATGAACAAATAACAAAAATTGATAACACAATGGTTATAAATGTTTACGGCTTTCATATTGTAGATATTGAAGACAATAAAGTAAGTGTAGTTTCAAATATAAAGAATTTTGCAAACGGTAAGGCGGAATAAAATGTTAAAAAAAGTTTTGTTAATGATATTTTTTGTTTTTGTTTTTCAACTTGTTATAGCAGATGTCCCAAATGAAATAAGGTATAACGGAAAACTTAAAGAATACAGAGCTGAAGTTAATGCAACAAAAAATATGAATTTTAAAATTTATAATCAACTTTCAGGTGGAACGGCAAAATGGGAATCCGGAACAATGTCTGTAGTTGTTTCGAGCGGAATATTTTCGGTAGTTTTAAATCCCGATATTGATTGGAGAGGAAAAGATTATTATCTTGAAATTGAAATAGATAGCAAAAAGCTGGAACCGAGAGAAAAATTGACAGCAATGCCTTATGCTTTACATTCAAATACAACAGAATCTGCGACAGTTAAAGAAAATGCGGAATTTGCCGTAACAGTAGGAAATGATAAAAAGTTTGCTGTAGATTCTGCCGGTGCAAAAACAATTGTAGGAAATACAGAATATTTTATGGTGCCAAAAGGCGGAATAATTATTTGGTCAGGTTCTGTAAATAATATTCCGGAAGGTTGGGTATTATGTGACGGAAACAACGGAACACCTAATTTAACAGACAGATTTGTTTTAGGTGCGGGACATAATTATGCAGTTGATTCAAAAGGCGGAGAGAGTGAACATATTTTAACAATAGATGAAATGCCAAAACATAGTCATAATTACACAAGTCCATTAAAGGGTGATGATAATACGGGAATTGCTAATGGAAATCATTATGATAGAGAAACTTTTATGCATCCTAAAGTTGATGGCGAAAAAACTGAAATTGCTGGCAATTCACAACCGCATAATAATATGCCTCCGTACTATGCATTATGTTATATAATGAGGAAATAAAATGGCACAAATAACAATAGTATTACCGGTTTACAACGTAGAAAAATATCTTGCACAATGTTTGGATAGTATAATAAATCAAACATTTAAAGATTTTGAATGTATATGTGTAAATGACGGTGCAACCGATAATTCGTTATCAATATTACAAGAATATTCAAAAAAAGATAAAAGATTTAAAATAATCACACAAGAAAACAAAGGGTTGTCCGGAGCAAGAAACACAGGTATAAGAAATACAAATACAAAGTATATAACTTTTATAGATTCAGATGATTGGGTAACAGAAAATTATTTGGAAGTTTTATATAACAAAATAGAAGAAACAGATGCGGATGTTGTAAGAGCAAGTTATAAATTTTATTTTCAAAAAGAAAATTTTTACAAAGATGCAAAAATAAGAGAAATTCATAAAATAAATACTAACAGCAATATAGAAAGATTATACAAAGGATATGCAGGTGCTTTCGTTTGGGCAAAAATATATAAAACATCTGTAATAAAAGATAATAATATTTGGTTTTATGAAGGAAAAAATTCCGAAGATTGTCCATTTTTATCGTTAGTGTATATATATTCAAAAAAAGTAATTTTTGTTTCCGATGAAATATTGTTTTATAGAAAACATAGTTTGAGTATAACCGGCAATTTTGAAAAAACCGCAACAGATGACTTTTTTAATTTTATTACACTGACAAAAGATTTGCAAGAAAGAAATTTTAATGAACCCGAAATAAAAGAATTTTGTATAGATATATTCTTATATAAACTCGGTAAAATGGGTAAAAAAATTTCAGAACAAACCGCACGGAAAATTTATTCTGCTGCGATTGAACATATAAAGTTTTTGAAAGAAATATCTTTGGATTTAAGCTTTATTTATAAATTTAAAATAAATTTTTCAATATTTTTATTAAAAATTTTTAATACATTTTCTTTTAAAATTTTCAGAATATTAAAGAATTTCTTTAAAAATTAAAATGTATAAGTAAAATAAAAAAGGAACTATGCTTTTTAACATAGTTCCTTTTTTATATTTAAACAATTCTTTATTTGTTTAAAAGTTCGGTTAATGTTTTGTTTACCATTTGAGGATTTGCTTTACCTTTGGATTTTTTCATTACCGCACCAACCAAAGCACCTATAGCCGATTTTTTACCGGATTTATAATCTGCAACAATTTTTGCATTTTCATCTATAGCTTCCTGACAAACTTTTACGATTTCGCCTGCATCCGATATTTGAACAAGACCTTTTTCTTTAACTATTACTTCAGGATCTTTGTTATCTTTAAACATATCTTCAAATATTGTTTTTGCTATTTTACCCGATATTGTTCCTTTAGAAATAAGTATTACAAGTTTACCTATGTTTTCAGGTGAAATAGGGGATTCTTTTATTGTTAATTTTGAGTTATTTAACTTACCTAACAATTCCGTAATAATCCAGTTTGCAACAGCTTTTGCACAATCTTTTGCACCTTTGTTAGCAGTGTTAAGTGCGGTTTCATAATAGTCTGCAAGAGCTTTATCTGATATTATTATGTTTGTATCATATTCGGAAAGTCCCAAATCGTTTATAAGTCTTGCTTTTCTTGCTTCGGGAAGTTCCGGAATATTTTTCTTAATGTTATCTATAAATTCGTCATCCAAGTTTACAGGTACCAAATCAGGATCCGGGAAATATCTGTAATCGTGAGCATTTTCTTTAGATCTCATGGATTTTGTTACTTTTTCGTTAGGATCCCAGGTTCTTGTTTCCTGTATAACTCTTCCGCCGGATTCTACAATTTCAATTTGTCTTTCAACTTCATAAGAAAGAGCTTCTTGAACACCTGAAATTGAGTTCATATTTTTAAGCTCGGCTTTTGTTCCGAACTCTTTTTGACCGAAAGGTCTTATACTGATATTTGCATCGCATCTGAATTTACCTTCTTCCATGTTACAATCAGATGCCTCAACATATTCAATTAAATTTTTAAGAGATTCCAAATAAGCCGCTGCTTCTTGCGGAGATCTCATATCAGGTTCGGAAACGATTTCCATTAAAGGTACACCTGTTCTGTTGTAGTCTGCCAAAGAATAGTCCAACTGTCTTGAACCGATGTCGTGTATAAGTTTTCCGGCATCTTCTTCCAAATGAATTCTTGTTATACCGATACTTTTTGTTTTACCGTCAACGGAAATATTTATTTTGCCGTGCTCGCAGAAAGGAAGTTCGTATTGAGATATTTGATAGTTTTTAGGTAAATCAGGATAAAAATATTGTTTTCTTGCAAATACGGATTTCTTATTTATTGTACAATCCAAAGCAAGACCTGTTCTTACTATAAGTTCTACGGCATGTTTATTTAATACAGGTAACACCCCGGGTTGTCCTGTGCAAACAGGGCAAATGTTTGTGTTGGGTTGTGAATGAAAATCTGTAGAACAATTACAGAAAATTTTCGTTTTTGTTTTTATTTGTGAGTGAACTTCAAGTCCTATAATTACTTCATATTTGTTATTCATTTTTTATATCCTCATACAATTATATTTTTGGGAACTCTTTATGCCAAGCTGTAGCTTGTTCATAAGCATAAGCCGTTTTAAACATCGTTTGTTCATCAAACGGTTTAGCGAGTAATTGCATACCTATAGGAATACCTTTTTGCGAAAAACCGCAAGGTAAACTCATTCCCGGTATAGCAGCCAAATTACAACTTATTGTAAATATATCTGATAAATACATTTGTAAAGGATCCGAGCTCTTTTCACCTATTTTAAATGCCGGTGTTGGAGCTGAAGGAGTCAAAATAATATCAACTTTTTCAAAAGCTTTTTCAAAATCTTGTTTAATCAATGTTCTTACTTTTTGAGATTTTCCATATAAAGCATCGTAATAACCTGCTGAAAGAGCATAAGTTCCAAGCATTATTCTTCTTTTAACTTCCGCACCGAAACCTTGTCCTCTTGATTTTTGGTATTCATCCAACAAGTTGGTACAATCTGCTCTGAAACCGTATCTTACACCATCATATCTTGCAAGGTTTGCAGATGCTTCGGAACAACAAATAATATAATAAACTGCAACTGCATAATCCGTGTGAGGTAAAGAAATTTCTACAAATTCTGCACCTAAATTCTTATAAACTTCTATTGCTTTATCTAATGATGCTTTAACATCGGCATCCAAACCGTCTATAAAATACTCTTTGGGAAGACCGATTTTTAAACCTTTAACGCCGTCTTTAATTGTAGAAAGATAGTTTGGTACATCTATATTTATTGATGTTGAATCTTTTGTATCGTGTCCTGCAATAACATTCAATAATAATGCACTGTCTTCAACCGTTTTGGACATAGGACCTATTTGGTCAAGAGAAGAAGCAAATGCTACGGCACCGAATCTGCTTACTCTGCCGTAAGTAGGTTTTACACCAACTATTCCGCAACAACTTGCAGGTTGTCTTATAGAACCGCCGGTATCTGTTCCTAATGCCAAAGGAGCTGTCATTGCTCCTACTGCGGAAGCACTGCCGCCTGAAGAACCTCCGGGAATATGTTCCGTGTTCCAAGGATTCCTTGTAGTAAAAAATGCGGAGTTTTCCGTTGATGAACCCATTGCGAATTCATCGAGGTTTGCTTTACCAACAAATACTGCACCTGCATCTTTGAGTTTTGTAATAACCGTTGCATCGTAAGGAGCAATATAGTTTTCCAAAATCTTTGATGATGCAGTCATTCTGATATCTTTTATTAAAATGTTATCTTTAATTGCTATAGGTATACCTTCTAATACTCCTACATTCTCACCTTTAGCAATTTTATCATCGGATTGTTGTGCCTGCTTTAAAGCATAATCTTCACATACGGAAACATATGCTTTTATTTTAGGATCTACTTCTTTTATTCTTCCAAGGAAAGCTTTTGTTACTTCAACACTTGAAAGTTCTTTGCTTTTAATTTTTGCTGCAAGCTCTGTTGCAGTCATTTTAATTATTTCACTCATCTTAAATATCCTTTCTTATTCTATTCTTCTATACATCCATATCTCAAATTTTCGCAAAGCGAAAATTTAGTCTTCCAATTCCATAACTTTTTTAACTTTAAA
The DNA here is from genome assembly GCA_045223915.1 of Endomicrobiaceae bacterium. Lineage (GTDB taxonomy): Bacteria > Elusimicrobiota > Endomicrobiia > Endomicrobiales > Endomicrobiaceae > Ruminimicrobiellum. The sequence continues at coordinate 27,250 of JBGUZU010000005.1, forward strand.
AAAGTCACCGTCTTGTTCCGGTGCATTTTTAAATAAAGCATCTATCGTTTCTTGAGAGCTTTTTACAACAACATCTTCTCTCCAAACATTTTCGCTTGTTCCTCCATGGCTGGTAGGTGCTATTGTTGAAGTATCAACTTCTTTTATCTTGTCGATATAGCCCAAAATAGAGCCAAGTTGTTTAACTAAGTTTTCTTTTTCCTTCTCTTCAAATTCCAATCTTGCAAGAGAAGCAACATAATCAACATCTTTTTTTGTTAATTCCATATTTGCTCCTAAAAAACAATAATTTATCTTGATATTATACATAAGAAAAAATTGCAAGGCAATTCTTTTTGAGATATAGAGAAATATAAGATTGGAAGAATGGAATAAAAAAGCAGGGATACGTTTTCTCCCTGTTTTTTTTATTTATATTATGTTGATTAGTAAGTGAATTTATATGAAAAACAATAAGTAATATTGATTTTTTAGAAAGTTTGCGATTGTTATTTTTTAGTTAAAATATAAACTTATAATAAATCATAAATTAAAATTTCTCGACGGAAAAATTTGGTGTTGACAAATAAAAAGTTTTTTTGTAATATATTTACCTACCGCAAAGGTAGGTAGAAAAAACAGTAAAAAAATAAATTATTTGATATGTATATAAAGGGTTAAAAATATGAATTTAAAAGATAAACAAATAATAATAGATAGTCAAAATAAAATCATTCCACGATGTTGTATTAAAGAATGTGATTTGTTTTACGAGCGAATGTGTAGGTAGCAAAGAAGTAGTAGTTGGAAAGTAGTAGTTAAAAAGTAAAGATCTTAGAAATTAAAAAATAATAAAAAATAAAAATTCGATAAAAAATTGTCAAAGATGATTTTTTATGGATCGGGATGTTTTTTTGCTAAACAAAAAATTTTCAAGTTGCCATGTATGAAAATATAAAACACATAAAACTTGAAAATTCAAATGTGAAAATAAAAACTTTCGATCATTATAACAGGAGATAAAAATGTCAAAATATAAATTTGAAACATTACAAGTACACGTAGGACAAGAAACACCGGATTCAGCAACAGATTCAAGAGCAGTACCAATTTATGCAACAACATCTTATGTATTTAAAGATTCCGCAACGGCAGCAGGCAGATTTGGACTTACTGTCGGCGGAAACATTTATACAAGATTGATGAACCCGACTTCAGATGTTCTTGAAAAAAGAATTGCAGCACTTGAAGGTGGAGCTGCAGCACTTACAACAGCATCGGGAGCATCAGCAATCACTTATGCAGTTCAAAATATTGCAACTGCAGGGGATCATATAGTATCTTCCACAAACCTTTACGGCGGAACATACAATTTGTTTGCAAATACTTTAAAAGATCAAGGAATATCAACAACCTTTGTTGATCCTTCAAATCCTGAAAATTTTGAAAAAGCAATAAAAGAAAATACAAAACTTCTTTATGCCGAAACTTTAGGAAATCCTAATTCCGATGTTATAGATTTGGATGCAATATCTAAAATTGCACACAAACACGGAATACCTTTTATAGTAGACAGTACATTTGCTACACCTTATTTATTAAGACCTATTGAACATGGTGTAGATATTGTGGTACATTCGGCAACAAAATTTATTGGTGGGCATGGTTCTGTAATGGGTGGAGTTATCGTTGATGCCGGAAAATTTGATTGGGCACAAAACGATAAATTCCCTGGTCTTTCAAAACCTAACCCATCTTATCATGGTGTGGTATTTACACAAGCAGTAGGTAATTTAGCATACATAATAAAAATAAGAACAACATTGTTAAGAGATCAGGGAGCAGCAATATCTCCGTTTAACTCTTTCTTGTTGTTGCAAGGTCTTGAAACTCTTTCTTTAAGAGTAGAAAGACATGTATCAAATGCACTTAAAGTGGTAGATTTCTTAAAAAATCACCCGCAAGTAGCAAAGGTTAATCATCCGTCTTTAGCAACGGGTAAACAAAAAGAGTTGTACGATAAATATTTCCCGAAAGGTGCAGCTTCAATATTCACATTTGAAATTAAAGGTACCGCGGAAACGGCAAAGAAATTTACGGAAAGTTTAAAACTTTTCTCGCTTCTTGCAAATGTTGCAGATGTTAAAAGTTTGGTAATACATCCCGCATCAACAACTCATTCACAACTTTCAGAACAAGAGTTGTTAAGCAGCGGAATAAAACCCACAACGGTTAGATTATCTATAGGTACGGAACATATAGATGATATTATTGATGATTTGAAACAGGGTTTTGAAGCAGTTAAATAACGGCAGAAGAATAGAAGAATGGAAGAGTAGAAGATTGGAAGTGAAGGTGAAAAAGTTTGAATAGATTGCGGATCAAGTTCGCAATGACATAAAAGTAGTTTGTCATTCTGAACTTGATTCAGAATCTATAAAAATAACAAAATTTGCTTTGAAAATTTTACAGCTTAGCTTCAAATCTTCCAATCCTCAAATCTTCTAATCTTCGTCTTTAGAAAATAATTTGTTAAAATAATACTTGTGATTTGGAGGTATATATGAAAAAAATATTGCTAATCATTTCAGTTTTAGCAGTTGTTGTTTCTGTAAGTTTTGCAGAGTGTTGCAACTGCGGTAATGATAGTTGTAGTACAAGTGAAACTTGTTCAACGGCAGAATGCCCACAGAAATAGAAAATTAAAAAATAACAAAAATTGTGAAACGATTTTTACCGATGAAGACCGTAAATTTTGAGATGAAGTGAAGTAATTTCAAAACGCGGTGTACAAAAAATTAGCGAAGCGGATAAGTACATAAGTTTTGAAATTACAAAACTGTAGTCCAAAATCTGCGGTCGCTATATAAAACAGGAGAAAAAAATGTCAAAAATATACAAATCAGCAGATGAATTAATAGGAAAAACGCCTTTATTGGAGTTCACACACATAGAAAAAGCAGAAAATTTAGAAGCAAAATTAATTGCAAAATTGGAATATTTTAATCCTGCAGGTTCTGTTAAAGACAGAATTGCTAAAGCTATGATAGAAGATGCAGAAAAAAAAGGTTTATTAAAACCGGGTTCTGTAATTATTGAACCTACAAGCGGAAATACCGGTATTGGCCTTGCCGCAGTAGCTGCAGCAAAAGGATACAAGATTATTATCGTAATGCCTGAAACCATGTCTGTAGAAAGAAGACAGTTGATGAAAGCTTACGGTGCAGAACTTGTTTTAACCGAAGGCGCAAAAGGTATGAAAGGTGCTATTGCAAAAGCAGCAGAACTTGCACAACAAACACCTAACAGCTTTATTCCGGGACAATTCGTTAACCCTGCAAACCCAACAGTTCATAGAAATACTACCGGTCCTGAAATATGGGAAGATACCGACGGTAAAGTAGATATATTTGTTGCAGGTGTAGGAACAGGCGGAACAATTACCGGTGTAGGTGAATTTTTAAAATCTAAAAATCCTAATGTAAAAGTTGTAGCAGTTGAACCGGCAACATCGGCAGTTTTGTCTACCGGAGTTGCAGGAGCACACAAAATTCAAGGTATCGGAGCAGGTTTTGTTCCTGATGTTTTGAACACAAAAATATATGATGAAATAATTCCTGTTCAAAACGAAGATGCATTTATAACAGGCAAACTTATCGGTAAAAAAGAAGGTGTGCTTGTAGGTATTTCTTCAGGTGCAGCTTTGTGGGCAGGTATACAGCTTGCAAAAAGACCGGAAAATAAGGGGAAGAATATTGTAGTGTTGTTGCCGGATACGGGGGATAGATACCTATCGACAGCTCTTTTTGCAGACTAACATTTTAATATTATTTGGCGAAACGGATTTATCTTTTAAGCTATAACTTTATATTTGCCTTCTTCGAGTACCACTCGCTCCGCTTTTGTTTCAGTACACTTCAGGCGGCAAATATTTCGTTATAGCTTAAAATCTGTAAATCCTTTGAAAGCTAGAAAATAATGTAAAAAGCGGGAAGGTTTCTCTTCCCGCTTTTTTATAAAATCTTAAGGTCTTTAACGACAACAACAAAAAAATTTCCGGTATATGTTATAATATAACTCATGAACATAATTGAAGAATTAAAATCAAACAAAAACCTTTCGGATGAACAGTTTAAACTGTTACTTGAAACGGATACTTATAAAGACGAACTGTTTAAGCAGGCGGATATTGTCCGTCAACAAGTTTACGGTAAAGATGTTTATTTAAGAGGCTTAATAGAATTTACAAACTATTGTAAAAACGGTTGTTATTATTGCGGTATAAATTGTACAAACAAAAATATTCAAAGGTACCGTTTAACAAAAGAAGAAATTTTACAATGTTGTAAAGACGGTTATGCTTTAGGTTACAGAACTTTTGTTTTACAGGGCGGGGAAGATCCTTTTTTTACGGACGATATAATTTGTGATATAGTATCAGAAATAAGAAAAAATTATAAAGATTGTGCAATTACATTATCGATAGGGGAAAAAAGTAAAGAAAGTTATCTTGCTTACTTTAAAGCAGGTGCCAACAGGTTCCTTTTAAGGCACGAAACTGCAAACGAAGAACATTATAAAAAGTTGCATCCCGAAAGTTTATCTTTAAAAAACAGAAAGCAATGCCTTTTTAACTTAAAGGAAATCGGGTATCAGGTAGGCAGCGGTTTTATGGTAGGTTCACCTTACCAAACTATAGAAAACATTATTGAAGATTTTCGTTTTTTGCAGGAACTTAAACCTGATATGATAGGAATAGGACCTTTTATTCCGGCACAAAACACAAAATTTGAAAAGTTTGAGCATGGTAAACTGAATTTAACATTAAAAATAATTTCAATATTAAGGTTGTTGTTCCCTTATGCTTTAATACCTTCAACAACGGCACTTGGAACAATAGATCCGAACGGCAGAGAACTCGGACTTAAATCAGGTGCAAATGTTGTTATGCCAAACTTATCACCTGCCAAATACAGAAATCTTTACACTTTATACGATGACAAAATCTGTACAAACGAAGAAGCCGCCGAATGCAGAGGTTGTTTGGAAAGAAGAGTATCTCTTGCAGGTTACAAAGTTGTTACGGATATCGGCAATGTGAAAAAATTGCAGAGCAATTTTTAGCTTATAGCTTACAGCTTATAGTTTATAAAAAAAGCAGGAAGAATATTTTCTTCCTGCTTTTTTTGTTATGCTTGGTAATCTAAAAAAACTAAAAGTTTATTGAGTTTGTTGTTCCGCTGCTGTTTTGTAAAAAGTATTCTACATTAAAATCAAAGTATGTATCAGGATACGGTTCATCTTTTAAAGTGAAATGCCACCATTCCGAATCAATGGGTTTAAAACCTGCTTTTAACATTGCATCTCTTAAAATTTGTCTGTTTTTCTTTTGTTGTTTTGTAATTTTTTTGTAGTCGGGGTGAGATTTTTCTCCGAAGAAATCAAATGTTCCGCCCATATCAACAAAACCGCCGTTTTGTTTTATTATTGTTAAATCTATAGTACTTCCTCTTGAATGACCGGACTTTGCGGCAACATAATTTTCTGCAAGAAGATCCGTTTTCTTTATATCAGGATAAAAAGATTTGTTTCCGGGATCGTTAGGATCGTTTATCCAGTTAACAAAATCGGTAACTGCTTTTTGAGGTCTGTATGTATCCCAAACAAGAATTCTGTAACCTTGTTTCCTCAAATCATCTGCTGCAACTACCAAAGCATCAAGAGCTTCTTTTGTCATATAAGCAACAGGAGCATGATATCCTTCTATTCTGTGTCCCGTAAAATTGTAGTCGGAATAGTATCTCATATCATAAACAGCATCAGGAATTCTTGAAGATATTTTTTGAAAACCGCTGCTGTCGGTTGAAACAGTATCTGCAAAAATAAAAGGTGTAACACACAAACATAAAACCAAACTTAAAACAAATTTTTTCATTTTTTACCTCTCTTTTATAATAATGTTTTAAGTTATTATACAAAATTTATATTGACAACAATAATCTTTTTTTATAATATATTTACCTACCTACCTTGATGGTTGGTTAATAGCAGATTTTAAGAGTAGAATAAAATGAATAAAATAAAAAAATCTTTTTTTGATGTAGTTAATAACAGACAAAATACCGGTTCGGTAAAATATGATTTCATACCGAATAAGAATAAAAATGTTATTCCTATGTGGGTAGCAGATATGGATTTTAAAAGTCCGGTCGCTGTTGAAAATGCATTAAAAAAAGTTGCAAGTCACAACATTTACGGATACCCATATATTGATAATGAATATATGTCGTTATTGCAAAATTGGTATGCAAGAAGAATGGATTGGAAAATAAAAAAAGAAGAAGTTTTATGTGTTCCGAGTGTAATGTTCGGTATATCTGCTGCAATCAGAGCATTAACAAAAGAAAAAGATTCTGTTTTAATTTCACAGCCGGTATATTATCCGTTTATGGATATTGTTAAAGATAATAACAGAAAACTTGTTGTTAGTCCGCTAGTTTTTAACGGTAAAAGATACGAATTTGATTTTAAAGATTTTGAAAATAAAATAAAACAAAATAAAGTAAAAATGTATATATTGTGCTCACCGCATAATCCCGTAAGCAGAGTTTGGACAAAACAAGAACTTTTATCTGTTGCAAAAATATGTATTAAACATAATGTTATTATAGTTTCGGACGAAATTCATTCCGATTTCGTTTACGAGAATTATAAACATTATCCGATATGCACTCTTTCTAAAAAGATTGCGGAAAATACAATAACGGCAATAGCACCTACAAAAACTTTTAATCTTGCAGGGTTGCAGGCGGCACATCTTGTAATACAAAACAAAAATATAAGAGAAAAAGTTGTTAAAGCCGTTAATGCGACAGGTTTTCATGTGTTAACAAAACCGGCAATACAGGCGGTAAAGGCAGTTTATAAAGACGGCGAAAAGTGGTTTGATACATTATTAAAATATTTGCAGCAAAACAGAGATATTTTGATAAAAAGTTTTGCCGGAACAAAAGTTTCCGTTCAGGATATGGAAGGAACATATTTGGCTTGGCTTAATTGTAAACAACTGAATTTAAGTTGTGAAAGTATAGAAAGATTGTTTTTGAAAAAAGCAGGAGTTTGGTTACATAAAGGTTCAACATTCGGTGTTGGCGGAGAAGGGTATATGAGATTAAACCTTGCTTGTCCGCAAAAAGTATTAATTAAAGCCATTAAGCAAATTAAGCAGGTAATTTAAAATGGAAAAAAGAGCTTTAATTGCTATGAGCGGAGGGGTAGATTCAAGTGTTGCGGCTTTTTTGTTGAAACAACAAGGTTATGATTGTATCGGTTGTACAATGAAACTTTATAATAATGAAGATATAGGTGTTAAAAGCAGAACATGCTGTTCTTTGAATGATGTAAATGATGCAAGGTCTGTTGCTTATAAACTGAATATGAAATATTATGTTTTAAATTTTTCTGCGGATTTTAAGGATAAAGTTATAGATAAGTTTGTTAAAAGTTATGAAAGCGGAAGAACACCGAACCCTTGTATAGATTGCAATAAATATATGAAGTTTGAAAAACTTTATAATATGGCACAAAATTTGGAATGTAATTATATTGTTACAGGCCATTATGCAAGAATTGAAAAAAATAACGGTAAATATTACTTAAAAAAAGCAGTGGATGACACCAAAGATCAAAGTTATGTTTTATACAATTTAACACAAGAACAACTTGCAAATACTTTGTTTCCTTTAGGTGGTTTACATAAAACGGAAATCAGAGACATTGCAAAAGAAAACGGTTTCATTAATGCCGATAAACCGGACAGCCAGGATATATGTTTTGTTCCGGACGGCAATTATGTTAAAGCAATAGAAAAATTTTCCGAAAACAAAATAAAAGAAGGAAATTTTATAGATAAAAACGGTAAAGTTATAGGACAACATAAAGGAATAGTTTATTATACCATAGGTCAAAGAAGAGGGTTAGGTTGTTTTCAAAAACATGTTTATGTTTGCAATATTTCCGCAAAAGATAATACGGTAATGTTGGGTGATCAGGAAGATTTATATAAAAAAGAGTTTGTTGTAACAGACTTTAATTGGATATTAGGCAAACCTCCTGCAAAAAAATTTAGTTGTTCGGTAAAAATAAGATATAAACAAAAAGAACATAAAGCAGATATAGAAGTTTTAGATGATAATAATGTAAAAATTATTTTTGATGAGCCGCAAAAAGCAATAACTCCCGGACAATCAGCGGTTTTATATGATGGGGATATTGTGTTAGGCGGCGGAACGATAGTAGGTTAAAATGGTTAAAGAAATTTCTGCACAAGATTTTGTTAAACTTGATAAAACCAAAATAACGATAATTGATATGAGAGAAGAAACGGAGTATTCCGATAGTCATTTTGAAGGCAGTATAAATATTCCTGTTTCAAAATTTTGGGCTGGAATTGATAGTATACCGAAAGGAAAAGCAGTTTATGTTTTTTGTAACAGCGGGTATTTCAGTGAAGAAATGGTTATCCTTCTTGAAGAAAGAGGATATGATGCAACAAATGTTTTAGGCGGCTGGCAAAAGATAAAGATTTATTTTTAAAAGGTTGTAAGTTGGAATTTATATTATAAAAATACAATAAATCGCGAATCGATTTCAGAGGCCTTAAGATTTGAGACGAAACGAAGTACAATTCAAAAATTGCAATAATATAATTTGCAATTTTTGACGTGACCGTAAAGATTTTAGGCGAGACAAAGAAAATTTAAAACGCAGTGTACTGATATGGTAACGAAGTGATATGGTACATAAGTTTTAAATTTTCGAAGTCGTAGCCAAAAAACTTCGGCCGCAATAGGAGAATATTATGGAAAAAAGAATGGTGTATTTAGATAGCAGTGCTACAACAAAGGTCAGGGAAGAAGTATTAAAAGAGATGTTACCTTACTTTACGGATGTTTACGGTAATGCATCGTCTGTTCATACTTACGGACAGCAATCAAAAGCAGCATTAACCAAAGCAAGAGAAACTTTTGCAAAACTTATAAATGCCGAATCTCCCGAGGAAATAATTTTTACTTCCTGCGGAACGGAATCGGACAACATTGCAATTGTCGGCAGTTTGCTTGCAAACGAAGGTAACCATGTTATTACAAGTAAAATAGAGCATCATGCTATACTTTTTACCTGCCAAAATTTAGCAAAAAAAGGTTATAAAGCAGACTTTATATCCGTTGATAAAACAGGCAGAGTAAATATTGAAGAACTAAAAAGTAAAATTACCGATGATACTGTTATAGTAAGTATAATGCACGCAAATAATGAAATCGGTGTAATAGAACCGATAGAAGAAATATCTAAAGTTTTAAAAGAAATAAACAAAACAAGAAAAAACAAAATATTGTTGCATACGGATGCGGTTCAAACTGCAGGTAAATTAAAACTTGATGTTCAAAAGTTAGGTGTGGATTTGTTGTCTGTATCGGGGCACAAATTTTACGGACCTAAAGGTATCGGCGCTTTGTATATAAGAAAAGGTACAAAAATTGAACCTTTATTTCACGGCGGTCACCACGAATTCGGTATGAAACCTGGAACGGAAAATGTTGCAGAGATTGTAGGTATGACAAAAGCATTGGAACTTGCAAACGAAGAAATGGAACAAGAAAGTAAAAAAATATTTAAGTTAAGAAATAAATTAATGAACGGTATTGTAGAAAAAATTCCTGAAGTTGTGATAAATACAGATATAAAATATGCCGTTCCGAGTGTTTTAAGTGTAAGTTTTAATTATATAGAAGGGGAATCTTTACTTTTAATGCTTGATATGGCAGGAATTGCGGCATCTGCAGGTTCCGCATGTGCAACAGGTTCTGCAGAACCGTCACATGTGTTGTCTGCAATAGGCGCAAGTCCGCTTGCGGCACAAGGAACATTAAGATTTTCGTTGGGCAGATACAACACCGAAGAAGATATAGATTATGTGTTGGATGTGTTACCGAAACTTGTTGAAAGAGTAAGAAAAATGTCACCGGTGTGGAACAACAAATTAGAAGATTAGAGGATTGGAAGATTAGAAGATTGGAAGATTGGCAACGACAAGAACGGCAAGAAAGGCAGAGGATTGGAAGATTGGAGGGAAAATGAAACAAGTATATTTGGATAATCAATCAAATACAAGAATGGACGATATCGTTTTTGATGCTATGGTTCCGTATTTTAAACAATATTACGGAAACCCGCAAAGCATTTATTCTTTAGGACAAATTTCTAAAGATGCAATAGAAGAAGCAAGAATTTCAGTTTCAAAACTGATAAATTCCAAGCCGGAAGAAATAATTTTTACTTCATGCGGTTCGGAATCCAACAATTTGGCAATCAAAGGGTATGCATACGGGAACAGTAAAAAAGGTAAACATATTATAGTTTCCGCAATAGAACATTTTTCAGTTTTAAATGCGGTAAAATCTTTGGAAAAAGACGGCTTTGAAGTTACCTATGTTCCTGTAGATAACAAAGGATTTGTTGTACTGGATGAACTAAAAAAATCTATAAGACAGGATACGATTTTGGTATCGATACAATATGCAAATACGGAAATAGGAACTGTTCAAAATATTGATGAAATATCAAAAACAGTTAAAGAAAAAAATGTTGTGTTACATGTTGATGCGGTTGTCGCAGCGGGTGTTATACCTATAGATGTTGTTAAATCCAATATTGATATGCTTACAATTTCAAGTTCGGTAATTTACGGGCCTAAAGGTGCTGCGGCACTTTATGTTAAAAAAGGGATATATTTAAAACCGCAAATAGACGGAGGAGTACAGGAATTTAACAAAAGAGCGGGAACGGAAAATGTTCCGGCAATTGTAGGTTTCGGTGTTGCTTGCAGCAGAGCATTAAGCCAAATGCAACAAAATTATGAAAAAATTATAAAGTTAAGAGATAAATTAATTAACGGATTACAAAAAAACATAGATTATATTTATCTTAACGGACCTACACAAAACAGGTTACCGACAAATGTAAATTTTTCTATAGAATTTGTGGAAGGGGAATCACTTTTCCTTTTGTTGGATGCTAAAGGTATAATGGCCTCAAGCGGTTCGGCTTGTGCAAACAAATCTTTAAAAATATCGCATGTGTTGACGGCAATAAATGTTGATGTTGCGGTAGGACAGGGTTCGATAGTGTTTACGTTGTCAAAATATAATACGGAAGAAGAAATAGATTATGTTATAAACGAGTTTCCGACAATAGTTAAAAGATTAAGAATGATGTCGCCGTTATATGACCATTTTAAAAGTACCGGTGAAAGAATGAAAGCCGGTCCGGGAACAGACTATGAGCACCACCATCATCATGAAGAATAAAAATAGAGTTTGAATTAAAAAAATAAAGTTGTTTAAAATAATATAGGAGAAAAGGTATGGCTTTTTATAGTGAAAAAGTAATGGATCATTTTGCAAATCCGAGAAATGTAGGAGAAATAAAAGATGCATCGGGCGTAGGTGAAGTCGGTAACCCTGTATGCGGTGACATGATGAAATTTTATATTAAAGTTGAAAACAACATAATAAAAGATGTTAAGTTTAAAACTTTCGGTTGCGGTGCGGCAATAGCGGTATCTTCAATGGTATCCGAAATGGCTATGGGTAAAACAATCGAAGAAGCACTTGCTTTAACAAACGAAGCGGTTGCAAAAGAGTTGGGTGGATTACCGCCAAACAAAATGCACTGTTCCAACCTAGGCGCTGATGCATTACATAAAGCAATTGAAGATTATAAACAAAAATTATCAAAATAGTTCTTTTAAAATTTCTCATTTACAAGCAAAAAAGCCATTCGCTTGAAATTTTTAAAGCCGTGCTCCAACTTGATTTTTCCTAACGACCTAATGTAACGGAAAAATCTTCAAACATGTTCGCACTAAAAAACTTTTTTGATTTATAGTTTTTTACTTTAAAAATTTCTGCACTCATAGACGGCTTTAATCATGCTTGTAAACGAAAATTTTAAAAATGCTTATTAAAGTTTAAGGAGTTAATATGTTAATATCGACAAGGGGCAGATATGCCATTAGAGTAATAATAGATTTGGCACAAAATTCCAACGGGAATTTTATACCTATGAAAGATGTTGCCAAAAGGCAGGAAATATCATTAAAGTATTTGGAAAAAATTTTGCCTATACTTACAAAACATAAAATTGTTGAAGGTGTTCACGGTAAAGGCGGCGGTTACAAATTAGGTAAAAATATAAGAAAATATAAAGTTATAGATATACTAAAGCTTACCGAAGGAGACCTTGCACCTGTTACATGCTTAAAAAAGGGTGAACATTGCAAAAGAAAAGCACAATGCAAAACCGTATTTATGTGGAACAAGTTTTATGATATCATAAACAAATTTTTCGGTTCTATAACTATAGATGATTTGTTAAACGATAACAAAAATTTTGATTTGTTCACAAATATTCAACAACTTTTATAGATAACTTAAAATTTGTTATAATACTTCATAATAAATAAAACATTTTGGAGTAAAAAATGATAGTAGAATTACTAAAATATACAAACGAGCCGGAAAAAACTTGTGCCATAGCGGGAAGATTATGTTACAGTGCTGTAGGTATAGAAGAATTAAAAGAAAAAATGACACAAGAAAAAATTGAGGATATTTTAAAAAGAATAATAAAGTCCGGACATTTATCCGTTTTGGAACATGCATCATTCAGTTTCGGAATAGAAGGTGTATCAAGAGCTTTACTTGCACAATTGACACGTCACAGAATTGCGTCTTTTTCCGTTCAAAGTCAAAGATATGTAAAGTTTAACAAGAAAGGTGTAGATTTTGTTATTCCGCCTACAATATCAAAAGATGAAAAATTGTTGGCAAAATATAACGAGTTTTTAAAATTGTCGCAACAATATTATAACGAGTTTATTGAAGCAGGTATTCCTGCGGAAGATTCAAGATATGTTTTGCCTAATGCTTCTTCGACAAAAATAGTTATTACAATGAACGCAAGAGAATTAAGACATTTCTTTGAATTAAGATGTTGTAACAGAGCACAATGGGAAATAAGAGATATGGCTTGCAGAATGTTGAAACTTGCAAAAGAAGTTGCACCGATACTTTTTAATGATGCAGGTCCTAACTGTGTAAAAGGTGCCTGCACGGAAGACAAACCTTGCGGTAAACCTTGGAAAAGAATATAGTTAAAAACAATAAACTGAATATAAAATCCGTATATAATTTATATGCGGATTTTTTATTTTAACAACAAAGTTCAAAATAGTATAATATTAAAATACAATATTGTTTTAAGGAGCATTTTATGAGAAAAAATTTCGGACAACAAACTTGGTTTTATCCTATGCCGGTATTAATCGTTGCTGCTTACGATGAAAAAGGTAATGCAAATGCAATGAATGCCGCTTGGGGCAGTGTATATGATTACAAAAAAGTTATGATTTGTTTGGATGAAAGTCATAAAACAACACAAAATATAAAAGTAAAAAAAGCATTTACTATAAGTTTCGCGGATGCAAAACATGTTAAAGAGTGTGATTATTTGGGTATAGTTTCGGGGAACGAAGTTCCGAACAAAATAGAAAAAGCGGGATTTACCGTTGAAAAAAGTTCTTTTGTAGATGCTCCTGTAATAAAAGAATTACCGATGACTTTGGAGTGTAAATTAATAAAGTTTGATGATAACGGAAACATTATTGCGGATATCGTTAACGTAAGCGCGGATGAAAAAATATTGGACGAAAAAGGCAAAATAGATCCGTTGAAATTAGAACCTATAAGTTATGACGGTGTAGGACACAAATATTTGAAAGTAAGTGAAGTTGTGGGTAATGCTTTTGAAGACGGTAAAGCAATAAAATAAGATGACAGAAAAGAAAAATTTTGATACAAAAAAGCTTTATATATCAGGGGTAAACGAGTGTTCGGTGGCACACTTTTTATCCCAATATATATTAACAAGTAACGAAAAATCTATGCTTGTTATACTCAACGATAACGAAATAGATTCCGTAAGCCAAGATATCAAAACTTTTCTTGATAATAAAGATATAACGGTATTGGAATATCCGTCCGATGACGAAGCTAAAAGAATAATAACATTATCTAAAATGTCGGCATTACAGCAAACCGTTGTTGTTGCCGACAAAGAATCTGTAGATAAAGAAGTGTTAACTTTTAATGCTTTACAGGATAATACCGTCACTTTAAAAGTAAATAACGGATACAAATACAGCGGTATAATAACGACATTATCAAAAATAGGATATTCAAGGGAAAATTTTGTTGAAGATAAAGGTCAATTTTCCGTAAGGGGAGATATACTTGATATTTGGCCTTGCGATAACGAAAATCCCATAAGAATAACTTTTGATTTCGAAACGGTGGAAACAATAAAAACTTTTGATTATATCTCGCAAAGATCACAACAATATCTGGACGAAATAACCATACTTCCCTATAAAATTGTAGATACAAAAACGACATTGTTAGACCAATTAAATAATAACTTTGTTGTATATTGTGATGATGAAATAGAAAAAGACAGCCGTTTCGATAAATTTAATTTGATAATAAACGATCCTTTAAATAAAAAATCTATCCATTATAATTATCAAAGTTTTCAGGGATTTCAAGGTGACATAAAATATTTTATCGGGTTAATACAAGATTTAAAATATAATGCGATACCTATAAAAATATATTGTTCCAACGAACCGGAAAAACAAAAGATGGTGGACTTGTTTTATGAGAACGGGTGGGAGTTTGACGATATACCGGCTATGACAATTATGCCGTTATGGCACGGCTTTTATTTGAAAGACGAAGTTGCGATAATTTCCACAAAAGAAATTCTTTATAAAAGAAAACAAATAAGTTTTCCTAAAATGAAAAGCGGTAAAAGACTTGAAGGAATATGGGAAATATCCGCAGGCGATTATGTTGTTCATGAAAAGTACGGTATAGGAAAATATAAAGGATTAAAGAAGATAAGTCAGTCCGATAAAACTGCCGAATATTTGTGCATAGAGTACAGAAAAGGGGATAAGCTTTATGTCCCTCCCGATGATTTCAGGGTGGTTCAAAAATATATCGGTGTTGAAGGTGTAAAGCCGAAACTGTATTCTATGGATACATTTGCCTGGGAACGAGTAAAACACAGAGCCAGAGAAGAAGCTTCCGCTTTTGCAAAAGAGTTATTAAAACTTTATGCTCAAAGAGCACAGACTCAAAGACAACCGTACCCGCAAATGAGTTTATTGGAAAAAGATTTGGCAGAATCTTTTGCCTATGAAGAAACAACAGACCAACTAAAAGCTATAGAAGATATAAATAACGATTTTTCCAAACCGTACCCTATGGAAAGGTTAATTTGCGGTGATGTGGGGTTCGGTAAAACCGAAGTTGCTTTAAGGGCGGCATTTAAAGTTGTGTGCCAATCGAAGCAGGTTGCACTTCTTGTTCCTACGACGGTTTTAGCAGAACAACATTACAACACTTTTGTTAACAGATTGGCGGCATTTCCCGCAAAAGTTGAAGTTATAAGCAGATTCCAAAAACCCGCTCAGCAGAAAAAGATTTTGCAGGAACTTAAAGCGGGAAATATTGATATTATTGTAGGAACTCATAGATTATTACAAAAAGATGTTGAGTTTAAAAATTTGGGACTTTTGATTATTGATGAAGAGCACAGGTTCGGTGTGAAACAGAAAGAAAAAATTAAGCAGATGAAACAAAATATAGATATATTGATGTTATCGGCTACTCCTATTCCGAGAACATTATCGGGGGCATTGTACGGGTTAAGAGATTTATCTTTAATAGAAACACAACCTTACGGAAGACAACCTATAGAAACAAATATCGCATTTTATGATTCCAAACTTATAAAAAATATTATCGAAGCCGAACTTTCAAGAAACGGACAGGTATTTTATGTTTATAACAGAGTTGAAACAATATTAAATAAAGCTGCCGAAATAAAAAAGTTGTTGCCTGATATAAGGTTGGATGTTATACATGGGCAAATGAAACCGTCCGAGATAGAAAAAGTTATGTGGCGATTTTTACACAGGGAACTGGATGTGTTGATAGCAACAACTATAATAGAGTCCGGTATAGATATCCCTACGGTAAACACAATGATAATAGAAGATGCACAAAATTTCGGGCTTTCACAACTTCATCAGTTAAGAGGAAGAATCGGCAGGGAAAAACAAAAAGCATACTGTTACCTTTTCTATAAAGAAAAAGATATGAATGATGATGCAATTAAAAGACTTGAAGCAATGAAAAATTTCAGTGAGTTGGGTTCGGGATACAAAATTGCATTGAAAGATTTGGAAATAAGAGGTGCCGGCGGTATATTAAGTGCAAAACAGCACGGCTTTGTCAGGGATATCGGTTATGAGATGTTTGCAAGGTTACTTGAAGAAGAAGGTCATAAAGTCAGAGGTGTTCCGCAAAAAGAAGCCAGGAAACATAATGTTGAAGTTGACTTATATATAGATGCTTTTATTCCGCAGGATTATATTGAAGATGAAGATATAAGAATATTGTTTTACAGAAAAATATCGAACATATATGTTCAGGAAGAAATTGATGAAATAAGAAACGAACTTTTGGACAGGTTCGGCAAGATCCCTGAAAATGTTGAGAATTTGTTTAAGATAGCACAAATTAAAATAAATGCATCAAAGATTTTTGTTGAAAGAATTTCCGAAGATAAAAGATTTTGTTACATATATTTCAGGAAGGATACAAATTTTGACAAAATAGACTCAATGAGATTTATAACGGATTACAATTCTTTGGTGGAATTTAATAGAACTGATAGTTTCAGCTTTAAATTGGTAAAAAGCAAAATATATTCAAATTTCATTGATTATATAATACAATTCTTAAAAGAATTTAAAAAATATATGAAGTAAGTTTATAAGGTTATTGGGTGATAGGTTTATAGGTTGAAAAACAATATGTCATTCCGGACTTGATCCGGAATCTATTAAAAACTTTGTGCCGTAGGCACACCTAAATTATACATTGTAAATTATAAATTGCCTTTCCCGGTTGTTGACAAATTAGCCAAAAACATATAAAATCTTATACTAACTTGCTTTTTAATAAGCAGGTTAAGTATTTTATTTAAGGAGAAATGTAAATGAGTGTGAGAATTCGTCTACAGAGAATAGGAAGACCGAAAAGAGCATACTATAGAGTAGTTGCTATTGATCAAAGAGCAAAAAGAAACGGCAAACCTATTGAAATTTTAGGACAATACGATCCGGTATTGCAGGAAAACAAATTAAATGTAAAACAAGACAGAGTTGAGTATTGGTTGAAAACCGGTGCAAAACCTTCTGATACTGTTGCAGATTTATTGAAAAAAGCATCAGCACCTGCAGAAGAAAGTAAATAGTATTTGTATTTAATTGTTGTTTAAAACTAAAAGAAAATTAATGGAGATATAACGATGAAAGAATTAATCCTTTTTATAGCAAAATCATTAGTAGATAATCCTGATCAAGTAGAAGTAAATGAAGTTATAGGTGAAAAATCAACAATTTTGGAACTCAAAGTTGCAGCAGGCGACAGAGGTAAAATTATCGGTAAAGAAGGAAGAATAATAAAAGCTATCAGAATAATTTTGAATTCTGCTTCCGCAAAACTTGATAAGAGAACAACATTGGAGATAGTAGAGTAGTAAATGGGCAGTATTCGTAAAAAAACCGCTAAAACAAGTTGGAAAGTAGCGGATATTTTGGGTTTTGAAGTTTTTGATCAAGATGGAAATTTGTTGGGATTGTTGGCAGATGTTATATCAACGGGCAACAACGATGTTTGGACAATAAAGTCCGATACGGAAGAGCTTTTAATTCCGGCTTTAAAAAGTATAGTTACAAAAGTAGATATATCTGCAAAAAGAATTTTTGTATCTTTACCGGACGGATATGTTGATATTTACGGAACAAAAGTAAAATTGGAAGATGCGGTAGTTGTAGAGGAATTTTCCGGAATTACTGTTTATGAAGATTGATATACTGACTATATTCCCAGATATGTTTAAAGGTCCTATGACTTGCAGTTTAATGAATAGGGCAATACAGAACAAAATTTTAGATATAAACTATATAGATATCAGATCTTTTACAAAAGATAAACACAAAAAAGTAGATGATAGACCGTTCGGCGGCGGACCGGGTATGTTAATGCAGGTTGAACCGATATATTTATCATTGAAAAGTGTTGGTGTAAGAAAGAAAAATCGTTTATACAAAAATCCTTATAAAAAACCTTATGTGATTTATATGAGTCCGCAAGGCAACTTATTAAACACTAAAAAGGTTAAAACTCTTTCGAAATATGAACATTTAGTTTTACTTTGCGGTCATTACGAAGGAGTTGATGAAAGGGTTTTAAATTGGGTGGATGAAGAAATCTCTATAGGGGATTATGTCTTGACCGGCGGTGAAATTCCGGCAATGGTTTTAATAGATTCCGTTGCAAGAATGTTACCGGGAGTTGTTCAGGATAAATCTTCCGTAGAACAAGATTCTTTTTATGACGGGATGCTTGATTATCCTCAATATACCCGCCCTGCAAAATTTAAAAATTTTAAAGTACCGGAAGTGTTGTTATCCGGTAATCATTTAGAAATAGAAAAATGGCGAAAACAGCAGTCTTATGAGAGAACAAAAAACAGAAGACCTGACCTGTTAAAGTTAAAAAAGTAATTAAGTTAAAGGAGTAGTAAAATGTCACTTATAGACCAAATCGAAGCAGCACAAAAAAAAGATGTTAAAGTTCAATTCAAAGCCGGAGATACAGTAAGGGTTTTCTTCAAAGTTGTTGAAGGCGGAAACGAAAGAATTCAGGCTTTTGAAGGTGTAGTTATACAGAAAAAAGGTACAGGTTTAACCGAAACTTTTACGGTAAGAAAAATCTCTTTCGGCGTTGGAGTAGAAAGAATATTCCCTATTCATTCACCGAGAATCGATAAAATACAAGTAGTAAGACAAGGTAAAGTAAGAAGAGCAAAACTTTACTACTTAAGAGATTTAGCAGGTAAAGCAGCAAGAATTTCCGAAGTACAAAACAAACAACAAGCAGAAGCTGCAGCAAAGTAATAATAAAAGGAAATTAAAATTTCTCTTTTTGAATTTGATAAAGATTTTTATAATAAAGGACTTCAATTTGTCTCAGGTGTTGACGAGGCAGGTCGAGGTCCTTTAGCAGGTCCGGTGGTAGCAGCTGCAGTTATCCTTCCTAAAGATATATTCATAGACGGCGTAAACGATTCAAAAAAATTAACGGAAAAAAAAAGAAATGTTTTGTTTGAAGAAATAAAAAAGAAAGCTTTTTCTTACGGTATAGGAATAGTTGATGCCAAAACAATAGATGAAATAAATATTTTGCAGGCAACATTTCTTGCAATGAGAAAAGCATTGGAACAGTTATCGGTAAAACCGGAATTGGTTTTAATTGACGGTAATCATACAATACCTAATTTACAAAATAAACAACAGGCAATAGTTTCCGGTGATGCTAAGAGTGCATGCATTGCATGTGCATCGATACTTGCAAAAGTTACAAGAGATAATATGATGTATGAATATGCAAAACAATATCCGCAATATAATTTTGAAAAGCATAAAGGGTACGGTACAAAAGCACATATTGAGGCAATAGAAAAATACGGTCCTTGTCCTATACACAGAATGACATTTGCTCCGTTAAATTCCAAGCAACTTGAATTGCTTTGATAGAAGATTTGAGATATATAGATATAGAATTGTTGTCATCCCGCACTTGATGCGGGATCTTGTAGTTAAAAGTAGTTGTCGTTCAAACTATAAGCCATAAACTGTAAGCTTTAAGCTATTAAAAGGTATAACAATGAAAGAGTTGACTACGGATATCGGCAAAAAATACGAAGACGAAGCAGTTAATTTTCTTAAAAAATTAAACTATAAAATTATAGAACAAAATTTTAAATTTTTGCCGATAGGGGAAATAGATATTATTGCCAAAGATAAAAAAACAATAGTTTTTGTTGAAGTAAAGTACAGAAAAACCAAAGAATTTGGAACACCTGCCGAATTTGTAACAAAATCCAAGCAAAATAAAGTAATAAAAACAGCACTATGTTATATTAAACAAAACAAAATAAAAGCAGATATAAGATTTGATGTTATATCAATTTGCCAAACGGAAATCGAACATATAAAAAATGCTTTTTGTCCTGATACTTATTTTACTTATTGAGGAAAAGTTTTGCGGTGTTAGCTAAAATTTCCGCGCCTTTAGGAAGAGCAGTTTCATCCAAATCAAACTTTTCATGATGCCAAGGATAAGACGTTTTCTCATTTGAAGAAGTTCCCACATAAATAAAAGCACCTTTAACCTCATGTAAATATTCGGCAAAATCTTCGCCGGCCATAGACGGGTTTTTTAAGAATTCTATATTTTTTGGACCGTAAACTTGTTTCGCTGATTCGTAACATAAATCTACAACGGAATCCGTATTTATTAAAGGATTGTTCAAAACTTGATAATCAAAAGTGTATGTCATTGAATAACTTTTACAAATACCTTGCAGCCTTTTTATCATTTCTTTTTTTATAAGTTCTCTCGTTTTTTCACTGAATGTTCTGACTGTTCCCACAACGGTTACTTTGTCTGCAATTATATTATATTGTTGTCCGCCTTCAACTTTTCCTACGGTAACAACTACCGGTTCAACGGGATTTACTATTCTTGAAGGAATAGTTTGTAAAGACATTATAAATTCACTTGTTGCAACAATAGGATCTTTGGATAAATGAGGATATGCTCCATGTCCTAAAAGACCTTTTATTTCTATAACAAATTTATCTACTCCCGCCATCATTGCACCGTATTTTAAAGCAACTTTACCTGATTTTGTCCAAGGACTTACATGTGCACCTATAATGCAATCAACTTTGTTAGCAGATAATACTCCTTCTTTTATCATTCCTTTGGATCCGCCGGCAGTTTCTTCATCAAGTTGGAACGTGAACTGAATTTTACCCGCAAACTCTTCTTTTTGTTTGGCTAGAATCATTGCCGCACCGAGCAACATTGTTGTGTTACCGTCATGACCGCAAGCATGCATTACACCCGGATTTTTTGATTTATATGAATGATTGTTTTTTTCTTTTATGGGAAGCGCGTCCAAGTCCGCTCTTAAAGCAATAACTTTAGTTTTTTTATTGGTTTTCTTTGTTCCTTCCAAAATTCCGATAACACCTGTTTTACATAATCTGTATGTTTTTATGCCTTGTTCTTTTAAAGTCTTTTCTACTAAATCGGCAGTCTTAAATTCTTTATTACTGAGTTCCGGATTTTGATGGATGGTTCTTCTTATATTTTGTAAAGTTTTAAATAAGTTCATATCTTTCTCCGAAAAATTACTTTGTAATTTTTTTTATTGCTTTAAATATGTTTCCGATTATATCACTTGCCGTCATTGAAACTTGAGAGTTTTCCTTAGCTGCAAAATCTCCGGCAAGCCCGTGAACATAAACCGCAGTTGAAACTTTTAACAATAAATCTTTGTTTTCAATACATGCAAAAGCGGAAATTATACCGGTTAAAACATCACCGCTTCCGGCCGTAGCCATACCGGCATTTCCGGTAGTGTTTACATATACTTTTTTACCGTCACTGACAACTGTTTTATGTCCTTTCAATAAACAAATTATATCATTATTTTTAGCAAAAGTTTTAGTTATTTCTTTTCTGTAATTATTATCTTCTTTATATTTTACTCCCGATATCCTTTCAAATTCTTTAGGGTGGGGAGTAACTGTTATTTTAGATTTTGAATTTTTAAATTCTTTTATTATTGAATTTTTTTGTTTGCCTTCCAACGAATTCAGTCCGTCGGCATCGATTGTTACATAAATATCAAATTTTTTTATTATCGATAATATTAAATTTTTTACGGAACTGCTTTTACCTGTTCCGCAACCGATAGCTACCGAAGTAATTTTTCTTTTTTCTATAAATTTTAATATTTTGTTTTGTGCCGATTTTGAAAATGTTCCGTCTTTTTCTTCAAGAGGTAAAAGCATAATTTCCGGTTTAATGTTTTCTGCTATAACCGGATATGCGGATTTCGGGAAGGCAATTGTTACAAGACCTGCACCGGAAGTTATTGCAGAATTAGCACATAAAACTCCGGCTCCGGGCATATTGTAAGAACCGGCAATAACAAGTACATGTCCGAAATTATTTTTAAAACTGTTTTGATTTCTTTTAAATATATTTTTTATTTGCATTTTATTTAGAAGATACGGCAACAGCTACAACCGTTGTTTTGTTATGCGAAAAAGATATATCGATGTAAGATGCTTTTTTACCTTTAATATAAACTTCAGGTTTTCCTAAAACCGAATTTTTAAATGATATATCCGTTATTACTAATTTTTTTGATTTGTTTATTGCTTTCCAAACAGCTTCTTTGCCTGCAAATCTTACTGCAAAATGTTGAACAGCATTTTTCTTTTTAGACGAGCAATACTCTATTTCATCTCTGGAAAATACCCGTTCGATGAAGTTTTTATCTTTTAACAATTTTTGAAATCTTTTAATTTCTTCTATATCTATTCCGATATTCATTTTTGTAACCGATGAAAAATTTATTTATCGTCAAAATTGTATACTATTAATTAAAAAAAATCAATGATATTACAGACTGAAATATAGATAAAAAAAACATAATATTATAAAATATTAAGCTGTATGGTTGTTGATTTTTAATTTGAGATATAGAAAATAAAAAGAATATATGTTTGCGGAGAAAAAAATGTATAAAACTTTATTAGAAAAAATAAATTCAAAGAAAGCAAATATAGGAGTTATAGGTTTGGGCTATGTTGGCCTTCCTTTAGCTGTAGAACTTGCGAAGAAAGGTTTTAATGTAACTGGATTAGAAGTAGATTCCAAAAAAGTTGAAGACATAAAAAATAAGAAATCCTATATAGGTGATATAGAAACAAAAGATATAAGAGAATTAGTAGAATCGAAGAAGCTTTCTGCAACAACAAATTTTAAAGCGATATCGAAATTAGATGTCGTTATTATATGTGTTCCTACACCTTTAAGGAAATCTAAAGATCCCGATGTTTCATACATCGTTTCCGCAACAAAAGAAATAAAAGATAACCTCCAAAAAGGACAGTTAATAATACTTGAATCTACAACATATCCGGGAACAACGGCAGAATTAGTTTTGCCTATGCTTGAATCTACGGGATTGAAAGCAAGTAAAGATTTCTTCTTGGCATTCAGTCCGGAAAGAATAGATCCTGCAAATAAAAAGTTTACTATTGCAAATACAACGAAAGTTGTAGGCGGTATATGTAATAAGTCTACCGAACTTACAGCTGCCGTTTACGGAAGTTTTACAAAGGTTCATAAAGTATCATCAACACAAGCGGCAGAGATGGTAAAATTGTTGGAAAATACTTTTAGAGCAGTAAATATAGGTCTTGTTAATGAAGTGGCATTAATGTGTGACAGATTAGGTTTGAGTGTTTGGGAAATAATAAATGCTTCTGCAACAAAACCTTTTGGCTTTATGAAGTTTACTCCCGGTCCCGGAATAGGCGGGCATTGTATTCCTTTGGATCCGCATTATTTGGCATGGAAGTTAAAGACATTGAACTTTTATTCAAGATTTATAGAACTTGCAGGTGAAATAAATGCAAAAATGCCGGAATATGTAATAACAAAATTAGCAGATGCATTAAACGAAAAATCTAAATCGATTAAAAATTCAAAAGTGCTTGTTCTAGGTGTTGCATATAAAAAAGATGTTTCCGATATGAGAGAATCTCCTGCAATTGATGTTATGTATTTGTTGAACAAGAAACAAGCAAAACTTTCATATTATGATCCGTATGTTCCGACAGTCAAAATAGGAAACAAAGTATTAAAATCTGAAAAGAATATTAAAAATATTTCAAAGTATGATGTTGTTATGATATTAACTGATCATACTTGTATAGACTATGCGGATGTAGTAAAAAAATCTAAACTTGTTTTTGATACAAGAAATGCAACAAATTTAATGAAATCATCAAAAATAGTAAGGATATAATTGGTGAATAAAGGGAAAAAATTATCAATTGTTTTGGTTACGAGAAATTCTAAATCCGTGTTATTTGATTGCCTTAAAGCATTGGATAATAACGACGAAATTACATCTTCGAAAAATTCTCAATGGATTATAGTTGATAATGATAGTACCGATGGTTCAATAGAAGAAGTTTTAAATTTATATCCGCAAACACAAGTTATAAAGAACAAAGAGAATTTAGGTTTCGCAAAAGCTGCAAACCAAGGTTTTAATGTATCCGAAACAGATTTTATTCTTTATATAAATACCGATACGGAAATTAAAAAAAATTCAATATCAAAATTGTATGATAAAATAATTTCAGATAGAAGTATTGCGGTTATCGGACCGAGACTTTTAAGGAAAAATAATACTATTCAAAAATCGGTTTATCCGGAAGCAACTTTATATACAGAAATTTTTAAACCTATAGTAAAATTGTCCGTTTCAATAAAAGAAAATTTTTATAAAGCAGGTAAATGTTACACTGTTAATTCGTTGAGAGGAGCTTGTTTTATAATAAATAAAGAGTATATGAAACAAGTCGGTGGTTTTGATGAAAGATATTTTTTTTATTTGGAAGAAACTGACTTGTTCAGGCAATTAAAATTGATTGGCAAAAAGATTTGTTATCTTCCGGAAAGTGAAGTTTATCATTACGGCGGTCTTGGAAGTGATGATAAAATGACATTCAACAAGAAAAAAATGTATAACGAATCACTTTTAAAATATTTTAATAAAAACAGAAATAAATTTGAAAATTTTATTATAAGGATGTTGATAAAGAACAAATGAAAATATCATTAGTAATGATTACCAAAGACGAAGAAAAAAATATTGCCAAATCATTAGAAAGTGTTAAAGGTTTGGTAAGTGAGATTATTGTCGTAGACAGCGGTTCAACGGACAACACAAATAAAATTGCACAATCTTATGGAGCAAAAATTTTTAAAAGACCTTTCGATAATTTTTCCGCTCAAAAAAATTATGCATTGTCTCTTGCTTTAAACGAATGGGTATTACACCTTGATGCCGACGAAGTGTTATCGGAACAACTAAAAGAAGAGATAAGAAATGCCGTAGAAACAGCACAATGTGACGGCTTTATGTTAACAAGAGAAAATTTTTTTCTTGGCAGAAAAATGAAATATTCCGGAGTAGCAAAAGAAGACAGACTTAGACTTGCAAAAAAATCTTTATCGAAATATGTGGGTGGAATTATTCATGAAGAATTGGTTGTTGACGGGAAAGTCGGTAAATTAAACAATGTTTTTTATCATTATACATGTCAGAATTTAGATGGATATTTTAATAAATTTGAGCAATATACCACTTTCGGTGCATTGAAAATGGCCGGGAAAAACAAAAAATCAAAAATTATTGATATTGTTTTTAGACCACCGATTGAATTTACAAAAAGATATATTTTAAAACTTGGTTTTTTAGATGGATTTGAAGGCTTTGTTTGGGCGGTGTTGGGTTCATATTACACTTTCGCAAAATATGTAAAACTTTATTTGTTGAACAAGAAGGGTAATCAATAAATGTATCCTGAACTTTTTTCCATCGGTAATATCACAATATATACTTACGGCGTTCTTGTAGCACTGGGTTTTTTTATAGGTATGCAATATATTGTTAGATATTCAAGAAATATAGTAAACAAACAACAAGTATATGATTTTTTATTTTATGTGATTTTAATCGGTATTATAGGCGCAAGATTATTTTATGTGATGCTTGATTTACCGTATTATAAATCTAATCCTTTGGAAATTTTGCAAGTTTGGAAAGGCGGACTTGTATATTACGGCGGTTTTGTTGCAGTATTGATTTTTGCATTTTTTTATTGCAGATACAAAAAAATAAATATTATAAAACTTACAGATGTTTTTGCACCGGCTTTAGCATTGGGACATGCTTTCGGAAGAATAGGTTGTTTCTTTTCAGGATGTTGTTACGGAAAAAGCAGTGATTGTTTTTTAGCAATAGCGCATAAACATCCGACACAATTATATGAAGCTTTCGGTAATTTTATAATATTTTTTATGTTACATAACTTTTTAAAAAAATCGCATAAAGACGGATATGTTTTTGTTTCGTATATGATACTATATTCAGCTTTAAGATTTTTTGTTGAGTTGTTCAGAGGAGATGACAGGGGAATATTTTTTCTCGGGTTATCTCCGGCACAAAATATTTCTATAGTTATATTTGTTATAGCAGTGGTAATTTTGTTGTTTACAAAAAACGGGGCTAAAAATGAAAAATAAGTTTATTTGCGAAAAAGATACAAATGAAAGATTAGATTGTTTTATGAATAATTTACACAAAGAATATTCAAGAACATATTTTCAAAATATGATAAAAGAAGGCAAATTGTTGGTGAACGGTAAAAAAGTTCATTCCAGTTATAAAGCAAAACAGAATGATAACATAGAATATACTATTGAAGATAATGTTGAAATTTCTTTAAAGCCGGAAAATATTCCTTTAAATATTATTTATGAAGATGACGACATAATAGTTATAAACAAACAAGCGGATTTGGTTGTTCATCCTTCTTTCGGTCACGAAACGGGAACATTGCTTAATGCTTTGTTATATCATTTCAAAGGAAAATGCAGCCCGTTTATGGTTCACAGATTGGATAAAGATACAACAGGTGCAATAATTTTTGCAAAAAACGAAAAATCAAAAGTTTCCCTGTCGAAACAATTTCAAAAAAGAGCAATACATAAAACTTATGTTACGGCGGTAACAGGAACGGTTGTTGAAGAACAGGGTAGAATAGAAGCTCCGTTAGGCCGTTCCATGCAGAACAGAAAAATTATAGAAGTAGGTCCTCTTGCAAAGAAAATGGCAATAACGGAATTTAAAGTTTTGTCCAGAAGCAGAGATGTTTCTTTGCTTGAAGTTCATATTATTACGGGAAGAACACACCAAATAAGAAGTCATATGAAATATATAGGACATCCCGTTTTGGGAGATGTTGATTACGGCGGCAGTGACCATTTAAAAGATATAAAATTTACAAGACAAATGTTACATTCTTACAGAGTTAGATTTACTCATCCTGTGACAAGTAAGGAAATGGAGTTTATTGCTCCTTTACCGGAAGACATGAAAAATTTGTTTAAAAATATAAAACTATAATTGTTATGATAAAAAATATAAAAAAATTCTTAAACACAAATATATTTTTCTTAATACTATTAACAATAGTAGCTTTTTCTTTGTATGGAAAATCAATTAATTTTGGTTTAACAGAATTGGACGATAACGGTTTAATAACAAACAACGTCGGTTTCATTTCCTACATAGAGAATATACCTAAATTGTTTACTATGTCACCATACTATAATAATTCTACATCGTATTATAGGCCTATGTTATCGGTATCGTTTGCAATAGAAGCTTTTTTCGTTAGAGATAATTTAAAACTATATCATGTAACTAATATTATTCTATTTGTTTTATCACTATATCTTTTTTATTTGTTTTGTATGGAGTTAAAACTTAATTCTATAATAACAAAGTTTGTGTTACTTGTAGTTGCAGTTCATCCTATGCTTACATCTATAGTAGTGTGGATACCGGGTAGAAATGACAGTTTATTAGCACTTTTTTTTATTTCATCTTTTGTTTTTTTTATAAGATACTTAAATACTCAAAAAATAAAATATGCTTTCTTTTTCGGTTTTTTCTTTATTCTTTCTCTTTTTACAAAGGAAACATTCTTATTGTTAATTCCTACATATTTTGTTTATTTGCTTTTTTACAAGAGAGACTTTTCAAAAAAGAAACTATTATTCCTTTTTACATCTTTAATTCCTTTTGTAATAATATTTTTTATATTAAGGAAAATTTCCATTGTTACCTTCGGTTACGAACATTATTTTTTAAAAATTAATGTTATATTTGTTAACTTAGTTAAATATACATTTATGTTTTTCTATAACTTTTTCGTTCCCGAATATATTCCGATGATGCTGTTTAATGCCGGCTTAAGTTTAAAAATAATTATTTATAATTGTTTATTTACATTAATACTGATTTTCGTGTTGTATAAAAAAATATTACCTGTGAAAATATTTGTTTTTTCGATTCTAATTGTTTTCCTGTCTTTAGCACCTACTTTCTTACAAGAAGAAATTGTTTATTTGAATCATAGAATCTTTGTCTCCTCGATAGGTTTTGTGATTATTCTTGTTTCTGTTTTGGATTGCTTGTTTACAAAAGTTTATAAGTTGAAACCATTTTTTATTGTTTTTTTTATAATAGCTTTTGTCGGCCTTTTTTGCCTTTCATATAAACAAGCGGATAAGTATAAAGACAATGAAGCTTTTTGGGTAAATTCATACATTGATAGCCCAAACTTTTATTTAGTGTGCCAAAACTTATCTAAAATTTATATGGACAGGGGTATGTTAAAAGAAGCCGAATATTATGCAAAAAAAACAGTAGAATTGAAACAAAGTTATGCAACATTTATACAGTACGCAATCTTTTTGATAAAAACAGGTGATTTAGAGCAAGCAGAAACAGCTTTGATTGAAATGGAAAAAGATGTGAAAAAAAACAAGGATCTATGCAATTCTTTGTTAAGTGAAGTTTATTATAAACAAAACAATTATGAAAAGGCATTACAACATGCACTGAAAGCATATGATTTAGCTTACACATTTAAACCAAGTTATTGCGAACAATTGGCAACAATATATGATGCAATGGAAAACTATGATGAAGAAATAAAGATGTATGAAAAACTGTTAAATTACGATAGAAGAAATAAAGACTATAAAAATAAAATGATGGAACTTAAAGAGAAAATAAACAATAGGAAAATGAAAAATGCTTGATTTGGATAAAATATTACCTTTGGTTCAAAGACCGTCAAGATATATAAATCATGAAATAAATTCATATAAACCGGATATGGAAAACGATGTTTCTATATGTTTGTGTTTTCCTGATATTTATGAGATAGGTGCATCAAATTTAGGGCTTGAGATTTTATATCACTTGGTTAACGAAAAAAAAGTTGCAAGATGCGAAAGAGCATATGCTCCGGATACGGATTTGGAACAAATATTAAGGCAAGAAAAATTAAGCCTTTTTTCTTTGGAATCCAAAAGTCCGTTAAAAGAGTTTGATATTGTCGGTTTCAGTTTACAGTGCGAACTTGTGGGAACAAATATTGTCAATATGTTATCTTTGTCTGATATCTCTGTTTTTGCAAAGGACAGAAAAGAAGATGAACCTTTGATTATCGGCGGCGGACCTGTAATGGCAAACCCTGAACCGTTTGCGGATTTTTTTGATTTGTTTACCATAGGTGACGGAGAGGTTTCCATGGTTAAAATTTTGGAAACTTACAGAACTTGCAAGAAAAATAAATTAAGCAGGAAAGAAACGCTTTTTGAACTTTCTAAAATAGAAGGTATTTATATACCGGCATTTTACGATGTCAGTTATAATGAAAACAATACCGTAAAATCCATAAAACCAAACATTGAAGGTGTTCCCGAAACGATAAAGAAAACAATAGTGGATTTAGATAAAGTATTTTTTCATAACAATAAAATTGTTCCTTTTGTTGAAACCGTTCACAACAGATTGAATATTGAAGTGGCAAGAGGATGTGTAGGAAGATGCAGATTCTGTCAGGCATCAAAATATTACAGACCTTGGCGGGCAAGAAAAGTAGAAACTCTTTTAAATTTGTTGGATGAAAGTTTAAAAAATACCGGATATGAAGAAGTTTCTTTTTCATCGTTATCTTGTACCGACTATAAAGATTTGGAAGAACTTTTATTACAGACAAACGAAAAATATTATAAACAAAACCTTAATGTAACGTTGCCGTCAATGAGATGTAATAAATTTTCATTAAAAGTTGCCGAATACTTAAACAGAGATAAAAAGCCCTCGATAACTTTTGCTCCTGAAGCAGGTTCTGACAGATTAAGAAATGTTATAGGAAAGTATTTGTCCGAAAACGAAATAGTTGATACTCTTAACTTTGCTTATCAAATGGGGTGGCGAGCAATAAAATTATATTTTATGATAGGGCTTCCTACGGAAACATTGGAAGATATTTCTGCAATAAAAACACTTATTGATAAGGTTAGAAAAACGGCTAACAGATTAAATTTCAGTATAACAGTATCTCCGTTTGTTCCAAAAGCCCAGACAGCATTTCAATGGGAACCGATGTTTTCAAGTGAATATTTCAGTAATGTTATAACAAATATTAAAAAAACTGTTCCGGCAGATATTAGAGCACATAACCATCAATCAAGTATAATAGAAGCTTTCTTGGCAAGAGCCGACAGAAGAGTTTCAAAAGCGATATATATTGCCTGGCAAAAAGGTATGAGATTTGATCAATGGAAAGATAAATTTAATTTTGAAGTTTGGACAGAAAGCATAAAAGAAGCCGGTTTTGATTTAAACTTTTATGTTTACAGAAGAAGAGGGTTTGATGAAGTATTACCGTGGCAACATATTAATTTAGGTGTAGACAAACAATTTCTTTATAACGATTATACAAACGGAATTAAAGAAACCGCAAATGCCGTTTTAGGTAAAGAAAAACAAGTAACAAAACTTCCCGAAAATATTTCTTCGGTAAAGAAAGAAATATTTGAAACAAAGTTTAGAGTATTATTAAAATTTTCAAGAACAGGATATGTGAAGTATGTATCACAACTTGAACAAATAGATTTCTTCAGAAGAGCATTTAAGAGAACAAATTTACCATTGGCATATACAAACGGTTTCAGTCCGCAGGTGAAAGCCGCTTTCGGGCCGGCAATAGCTGTAGGTTATGAAAGTGACAGCGAATATGTTGACTTATCTTTAACAAGCAAAGTAGAGATAGAAACCATAAAACAGGAAATATCAAGAATTTTGCCGGAAGGATACACTTTACTTGATGCCAAATACATTCCTTTGCGATTACCTTCAATAGAAGGCCTTATAAATTTAGCCGAATATACGGTTAAAGGCATTAAATTAGAGCAAAGTTATTTAGATGAATATTTAAAACAGGATAAAATTTTAGTTACGAAAGAAAAAAAAGGTAAACAAACGATAATAGATATAAAAGAACTTATAAAAAATATACAAATTGTAGATTCGAATACATTTAAAATTTTTATCAGATTTTTACCGGCAAAAAACATGAAACTTGAAAAAATTTTGCAAAACTTGTTGAAAATACAAGAAAAAGATGTAAAAATATTGTATACTAAAAGAGATAAGTTATTTGTTGAAAACAAAGGAATTGTTTATGAAATTTAAAATGACAGCTGTTTTTATGCTTGTTTGTTTTTTATCATCGGCGATTTTTGCGGATAAGTCAATTTTGTATATGAGTGACAGTATACATGTTTCCGATTATTTTAATACAAAGTATGTGGACATGTTACAAAGTTTAATTGATGATGATTTCGGAAAGGGTGCAGTAAACGTCAGCAAAATTACAAAGTTTGATATGAATACAACACAATGTTTGGAAATTTGTGATGTCTTATTCAACAAAAAGCATCAAGATACTCTGATACTTAATGTAGGTGATTCTAACTATCATAATTTATATGGCTTTGCCGCATATATGAAAAACAGAGACAGAGATAAACCTGTGGTTATAAGAGAAAGTAAGAATATCTATGAAATAAACAATGAAATGTTGAAGTTATATGGAAGCACCGGTAAAAGTACTTTAACAAAAGTTATAGGCGGTGTATATAATTCTATAATGGGTGGAGGTTCGGATAAAACTTTTAAACCTAAAGTTGTTCCTAATTTTTATGTTCTTAACAGCAATTTTACGGAAGATAATAATTTTATGGCAACAATAAAAACTTACGAACAGGCATGGCAACTTATAAGAGACAGCAGGTTTGATGAAGCAAAAACATTTTTGTCTTCCATTATAGAGAAGAAGCCGTCACAAAGTATGTTATATTATGCTTTGGGTTCAACATACTTGATGGAAAAATCCGATGGTTGTGAACTAAAAGCTTTACAATGTTTTGAAGACGGGGTATTGGTTGATCCGCTGAACAAATTGAATTTATGTTATAAAGGTTTAGAGTTAATTTATATGTTGTATAAAGGTGAAATTACGGCAGATGTGTTGTTCTTTGCAAGAGGAATAAGTCAATATATTACATTTCCGAGTGAAAGTTTGGAAGCTATAATGGCAATTAATACCGTAGATTATGACGAGAAAATACAAACAATAAATGATTGGATTTTATCGGATATAGACAAATTAAGAAATAAGGCATTTACATCAAATACAAATTTAGTTTTTGCAGGTTATCCTGATGATATTCCAATAAATAATTTACTTTCGGATTATGCAAAAAATTCTTCTAAAGCTATGTATATGGAAAATGATAAAATAAACGATCAGGATAATTCTGATTTTACGATATATAGCATGGCGAAAAAAATATATGATTTTTTAAAAGGAAACAGAATTTTAATTAAAAAGTGAGAACCGAAAATCAAATGACTAAAGAAATAATTGTAAACAGAACTTTTGAAGAAACAAGGGTTGCTGTTTTAGAAAACGACAGATTATCAGATATCTTTATAGAGAGAAGAGAAACCGAAAAACTCTTAAATAATATATATAAAGGCAAAGTTCAAAATATTGTATCCGGCTTATCATCAGCTTTTGTTGATATTGGTTTTGGTAAGAGTGCATATTTGGGAGTTGCAGATATAGTTGCACCTAAAAATGAAAAAAACATAGAAAAAATGTTGAAAGTCGGACAGGATATAATGGTTCAAATTTATAAAGAACCTATCAGTACAAAAGGTCCGAAAGTTACAATGGATATTTCTTTGCCGGGAAGACTTTTGGTATATATGCCGTTCAGTAAAAGGATAGGTGTTTCAAAACAAATAGAAGATAAAGAAGAATATAACAGATTAAAGAGTATAGTAAAAAAATTAAAAGAGAATCTTGCCGGCGGAATAATCGTAAGAACCGAAGCCGAGGATGCCACAGAAGAAGAAATAGAAAAAGAAATGAAGTACCTTTCGAGATTATGGGCATCCATAATAAACAGGTTTAACAATTCAAAATGCGGAACATGTGTTCATAAAGATTTGGGTGTTGTTTTTCAAACTGTCAGAGACCATTTTACGGAAGATGTGAAGATGATGCAGATAGATAGTCAAAAGGAATTGAATGATGTTGTTGAATTTGTAAGAACTGTTTCTCCTGAACTTGAAGACAGAATTGTTTTGTACGAAGGCAAACAACCTATTTTTAAAGCTTACGGAATAGAAGAGGAAATTAAGAGATTAAGGTCAAATAAAGCAAGATTGAAATCCGGCGGGTATCTTATTATTCAGGAAGCGGAATCTTTATGCGCAATAGATGTTAACAGCGGTAAGTTTGTAGGAAATAACAATACACAAGAAGAAGTAGTTACAATAACCAATATAGAAGCTGCACAAGAAGTCGCAAGACAGTTGAGATTAAGAAATATCGGTGGAATTATTGTTATAGATTTCATTGATATGAAAAAAGAAAAAAACAGAAAAAAAGTTTTGGAAGCATTAAAAGAAGCAACAAAACATGATAAAGCTAAAATAAAAATATGGCCTATAACCCATTTGGGACTTATAGAAATGACCAGAGAAAGAAAAAGAGAGTCTTTGTTTTCTCTCTTAGGTGATACATGTCCTACTTGTCACGGGCTCGGACTTATTTTATCAAAAGAATCTGTTTTTATTTCCGTATGTCAGGAAATAGAGCAGTTAAAGATAGAAAAGTTTTTCGGGAAAATAAAAATAAAATTGCATCCTGATGTAGCACAATACTTTACCGAAAGAAAAAAAAGACTACATGAATTGTTTAAAAAAGATATAGATATTATTCCTACGGATACTATTACAAGAGAAGATTATAATATTATATTGGAACAATAAGTGTATGAATAAATTTATTTTAAATCCCAAAGAAAAGTATGTCTTTATTATGGGTGCCGGTGCCAGTAAAGACGATAACCTTCCGATACAAGATGAAATTCTTAAAAATATATTAAAACAGGAATTTGCCTTTAAAAATAAAGAAGGTTCTCATATAAAAGAGTATAAAAAAGTTTCCAATGAAATAAAATCTGTTTTAACGAATATTTTTACGGGTAAAAAATCAATAGATAATATATCTTTGGAAACTATTTTTAATATTTTGGAGACAGCAATATATAAAAATGAAAATATAGGTAAAATACAGGTTGAGAAAATAAAAAAATATTACGATAGCTTGTTAAAGGGAATAATGTTTGCAACTTTAACGGATGCGAAATTGAAAGAACATAATATCTTCAATGAAAAAGCTAAAAGTCCTTACACTATGATGGGGCAAAAAATATACGAAGGCTGTAAAAACCAAAAAGAAGTAAATTTATCTTTTATAACATTTAATTATGATATATGTTTGGATAGAGTATTATTATCCATGTATAATGAAGATGAAAATAAAAGTTTTGATGTTGACTTTGGTATAGATTTAGGGAATTACGAACAAGAAAAATGGTTTCATAGACCGAGAAAGAGAAAAATAAATTTGTTAAGGCCGCACGGTTCTATAAATTGGGTTTTTTGTAAATCTTGCGGTAAAGTTTTTTCTAAGATATCAAAACAAGGCAAGCCGTTGGATTTGATAGGAAAGAAGAAATGTTATAATTGTGGTCTTTCTTCGGTAGAACCGTATATTGTTCACCCTACAAACAGTAGAATTTATGATAATAAATATATAATGCAAATATGGAGTAAGGTCGAAAATATTTTACAAGAGGCGGATAACTGGTGTTTTATTGGTTATTCTTTACCGGAAGCAGACAGATATTTTTCTTATATCCTTTCGAAAGTTTATAATTTAAGGAAAATAAAAAAGAATAATCTTCCGAAAATTTCGGTTGTTAATCCGAATAGTTATATAAATAAACATAAAAATATTCTGGAAAAATTAAATTCTTACGGAGATAAAAATTTTTCACTTGATATTAATGAGATAAATGAATATTTTTGTTATGTACAAAAAGGGCGGGATGTCTTTAAAAGATTTGAAAATTATTTTAATGATGTAAAAAAATATGAGTGTAGTTTTAAAGATTTTGTGTTAAACTATTTTTGGGTGATGTAAGTTTATGCTTAAGAGATTTTTTTTATTAACTTTTTTAATGTTTATTGCAACGGGTTTGTTTGCGGATATTGATGATGATATATCTGTACAAGCCGACCAATTGCTTAAAAACGGTGATTATTATAAAGCCGTAATAGAGTACACTAAATTAATAAAAGAAGAAAAAGAAGATGCAGACTTGTTTTTAAAAAGAGGCGATGCAAAATATTTATTGGATAATTATCATGGCTCTATCGGTGATTATACTTCAGCATTGGATATAGAAATTTCTTCTCGAGCATATGTGTCAAGAGGAAAAGCCGAATTGTTAAGTGAACAATATGAGGATGCAATTAAAGATTTTAATGCTGCTTTAACAATCGAAAATTCTGCTTATGTTCATGCGCTTTTAGCTTGTGTAAATTTCAAAAAAGGTAGCTATATTGAAGCTATAAGAAACACTACAAATGCCATAAAGATTTCACCGAATGCTTTGTTTTATTCAAGAAGAGGAATCGCTTATCAAAGTATAAAACAATACTATAATGCTTTACATGATTACACTACGGCAATAGAAATGGATGCCGACAATTTGGAATACTATACGTTTAGACATGAGTTATATAAGGTAATGCAGAAGTTTGATTTGGTTGATGAAGATAGTGCTGCCATTGATGCCATAAAAGAAGATTATGATTCGGCAATAAAAAAATTAACGGAAGTTTTAAGGAAGAAACAGAACTACAATATATATTACAAATTAGGTGTTTTGAAAAGTAAATCAGGTGATAATTTAGGTGCAATAAATGATTTTACAAGTTCGATTGAATTAAAAAAAACACCCGAAGCTTTTTTTGAAAGAGGAAAAGCAAAAGCAAAAATAAACAAATATAACGGGGCAGTAGAAGATTTTAATACTTCGTTGAAAATGAAAAAAACCGCAGCGGCATATTTTGAGATTGCCGAAATATATTTCTTGTCTAAAAAGTATGAGCAAGCCATAGAATTTTATAATAAAGCACTCAAGATGGAACAAAATTTGGAAGCTATAATAAACAGATGGAATTGCTTTTATGAATTAAGTAATTATAAAGGCATAATATTAGAAAAAATGAGTGTGGTTTCACAATTTAACGATATTAGGTTATGGGATTTAGCGGCTAAAGCGGAATATAAAATCGGTATGTATAAGGAAGCTTTAAAGGATACCGAACGGTCTTTGAAAATAGCGCCTAAAACGGAAACCTATGTTTTAATAGCCGAAATTTATGAGAAAATGAAAGAATACAGAAAAGCAATTTTAAATTATACAATTGCTATAGATATAGAAAAAGAAAATGTAGGCTTTATAGCAAAACAAAATTTAAAGAATTTTTATTCAAAAAGATCGGAATTGTATATGTTGATAGACAGAAAAGATTTGGCACAGGCGGACAAAGGTTATTTCAGTGCTATTGTCGGTTCATATCAAAATAATGTTGCTATAGCAGAGCTTACGAAATCACTGGAAATAAAACAAAATGCCGAAGTTTATATCGCAAGGGGAGAATTAAAACTTAAAAATCAAGATTATAAAGAAGCAATGGCAGACTTTAACAAAGCATTAAAAATAAAACAATCACCTATGGCATATTTGTATATAGGCAACACACAAATGGAAATGAATAAGTATGATGAGGCTCTAAAAAGTTTTAATAAATCTTTACAAATAGACGCAAATAAAGATGATACATATCATGCACTTGCCAAACTTATGGAGAAGAAAGGAGAATATGATAAAGCCATTACATATTGTACCAAAGCATTATCAATAAGAGAGAGAAGAATATATTATATACTGAGAGCAAGTTTGTATGAAAAAATATTGAAAAATGATCTGGCTATGGCAGATAAAGGAAATATAAAAGTTATGTTTGGCAACTATAAAGATGCTGTAAAAGATTATGCAAAGTCTTTGGAAATATACGAAAATGCTTTTGTTTATGCTAAGAAGGGGGAGATGGAAGAAAAGTTGGATATGTATGAAGAAGCTTTAACTGATTATACAAAAGCAATAGAATTGGATAAAACCGGAAAGTATACGCAATTAAAAGAAGATTTGTTATTAAAAATGACACAAGAACAGAAAGATATTTTTGAATTAAAAAAACTTGAAGATATATTATTTATCGAATAACATTTCATATAAAAATCAATTCTCAAAAAAATTTGTCAAAAAATCAATTTTTTTATTGAAATTTGTTTTGTTTTTCAATATAATTTTAAGATATGGAAAATAATAAATCTATCTTTATTTCTGCCGGTGATATTTCCGGTGATATTCATGCTGCAAATTTAATAAAATCAATAAAAAGTAATAGCGATTATAAGGTTTATGCTATTGGTGGCAATCAGCTAAAAAAAATTGCGGATGAGTTTATTCAGGATATAGTAAATATTAACGGCTTCGGTTTTTTCCCTATAAGACAAGTTTTCTTCTTAAAGAAAATTTTTAAAACAGTAAAAAAGTATCTTATAGAAAAAAAAGTAAACAAGGTAATTTTAGTTGATTATTATGGATTTAATATTCATGTTGCAAAGCTTGCGCATAAATTAAAAATTCCTGTTTATTATTTTGTTACACCTCAAGTTTGGGCTTCAAGGAAATACAGAATAAAAAATATTGCTAAGTATGTTAGTATTGCGTTTCCTATACTTCCATTTGAAAAACCCATGTATGAAAAAGAAAAAGTAAAAGCTTTTTTTGAAGGAAATCCTTTAGTTGATTTGGTACCTAATGTAACAGGAAAAAAGGACGAAGATACAAAAGAAGGTGTTTGTATAGGACTTTTTGCCGGTAGCAGAAAAAGTACTATAAAAAGACATTTGCCTATAATACTTGATACTGTTCAGATATTAAGAAAAAAGATAAATGCAAAATTTGTTTTGTTTTCCGTTGATAATTTTGAACAGGATATTCCGGATTACATAACGGTTAAAAAAGGAAATGATTTTGCGGAAAGAGAAAAAATAGATATTGCATTATGTCCATCAGGAACTGTAAGCTTAGAAAATGCTTTAATGGGAATTCCTATGGTAGTTATGTATAAATTATCGTGGGCAAATTATCTGTTGGCAAGGCTGATAGTTCAAGTTAAGTATATTACATTAGCAAATATTTTGTTAAATAAAGAATTGATTCCGGAATGTATACAACATAAAGCTACAGCCGCAAATTTATCAAAAAATATATTGAATGTTTTAGGAAAAGAAAAGTATTGCTCTATAAAAAAAGAACTTTTGAATTTCAGACAGCAATTAGGTCCGGAAGGAGTTTACGACAGGGTAGCAAAAAGAATTTTGGAGGATGCAGATGGATTATAAAAGACTAATAAGATATGCAATGCCGTATAAATGGAGATTTGTTTTTGCAATGATTTCGATGACAATATATTCAGGCGTTGCAGCTTTACTTGTATATTTGTCAAAAATTATAATGGATGGCGTTTTTGTTAATGATGATCCTGTGAAAGCAAAAACAATGTTGGTAAGTTTGTGTATAGCTATGCCTTTAATATATATTATAAAAGGTTTTGCCGACTATGGTAAAACTTATTTTTTAAATTATGTTGCACAAAATGCAATTAAAGATTTAAGACAAGAACTATACACAAAGTTAATTTCTTTATCTCACAATTTTTATGTTACGCATACATCTTCCAAAGTAATGTCCAGAGTGACAAATGATATCGGGGCATTGCAAGGTGCTTTGTTGAAAGTTCCTCCGACGGTTATAAGAGATGGTTTAATAATAATCGGAATGATAGGCGGACTATTTTATTTACATTGGAAATATGCCTTTTTTATAGTGGTTGTTTTGCCTGTATTGGCAATACCTCTTGCTCAATTTGCCAGAAAGTTGAGAAAAGCTTCTAAAGAAAGTATGGTTCAGATATCTGAAATTTATACATCGTTACAGGAAATGTTGAGCGGCTTTTCCGTTATAAAATCTTTCTGCAGAGAAAAACATGAAGAGAAAAGATTTGCCGTTAATAATAAAGATTATTACAATGTTCAACAAAGAATAGTTAGGGTTGATGCAAGAACGACACCGGTAATGGAAGTCTTGTCTATGACGGGTGTTGCCGTCGTTTTGTGGTTTGGCGGAAAAGATGTAATTAACGGAGTATGGACACTGGGAGATTTTACGGCATTCATATTGGCTGTTCAACAAATGTATCAACCTATTAAAAATTTTGCACAACTTAATTCAACTATACAACAATCGGTATCCGCTTCGGAAAGAGTGTTTGAAATATTGGACGAAAAAATTGATATTTTAAATGCTCCGGATGCAAAAAATATAGATGTTTTTTCAGACAGTATTATTTATAAAAATGTTTCTTTTGAATATGAGCAGGGTAAGACAATTTTAAAAGATATAAATATTGATATAGAAAAAGGACAGACGGTTGCTTTTGTAGGTTCTTCAGGTTCGGGTAAAAGTACAATCGCTAACTTACTTTTGAGATTTTATGACGTGAAATCCGGTGCAATTTTGTTAGATGGTACGGATATAAAAAATATAACATTAGAATCTTTAAGAGATAAAATAGGTGTTGTTTCTCAAGATGTCTTTTTATTTAACGACACCGTAAGATATAATATAGCTTACGGAAAACTTGACGCTACGGATGAAGAGATAGAAATGGCGGCAAAAGCTGCGAATGCACATAAGTTCATTTCTAAAATGCCTGAAGGCTACAACACTTTGATTGGTGAAAGAGGAATGAAACTTTCCGGCGGAGAAAAACAGAGAATTGCCATCGCAAGAGCAATGTTGAAAAATCCGCCTATACTTATTCTTGACGAAGCAACATCAGCATTGGATAGTGAATCGGAAAAACTCGTTCAGGAAGCAATAGAAACATTGATGAAAAACAGAACCGTAGTTTTAATTGCTCACAGACTTTCTACAGTTAAAAATGCCGATAAAATTGTGGTTATAGATAAAGGAACAATTGCCGAAGTCGGTAAACATCAGGAACTTCTTGATAAAAACGGAATGTATGCGAAATTATATAATTTAAAATAGGTGTGTCTTTATGAATAAAAAAATTTTATTAATTGTAAGTTTAGTTTTTGTATCAATTAATATTTCTTTTGCAAAGAAACCTCCTACTATGCCGAATTCTTATGATTCTACCGGCCTTAGTGCGAGAAGTTTTGCTATGGGATATACAGGTGCAGCAATGCCCGGTAGCTTGGAGGGAGTATTTTACAATTCGGCAAGTTTGGGATTTAACGGCAGTGAAGCGATACAAGTTGAAGCTACCGCTTCCATAATAAGAAATACGGATTTAGACAAAAATACCATGGTCTCTTGCAATCCTATAGATTTAGGTTTTACATCATTTGTTATCAGTCAAAAACAAGGTGCAATATCATGGAGAACTTTTTCTTCTAACGATGTAGAATACCATGATGGCTCTGATTTTTATAAAAAATCGGAACATATAAAAGCCATTACTATTTCTGCGGCAAATGTAAATGAAAAAGGCGTTTCTTTCGGATTAAATTTGTCTTATTTATACGGAACATTGGCAGAAAGTTCTGTTATCGGCGGAACACCTTTTGCACAAACATCTTCCGGTAACGGCTTTACTATGGACATAGGTATTATGGCTCCGCTCAAAGGTAATATGTATGTAGGTATTAATTTTGAAAATGTTTTTGGCATTATGTGGTGGGAAAATTATGATTTCGACCAATTGCCGTTTGGAATAAGAACAGGAGTAGGTTATATTCTTGGAACATTCAATTTGCTTGTTGATTGGAATAAGAAATTTTACAGGTTCGGAAATATAGAAAATGATAATCTGTATTCCATAGGAATTGAACAATATATCGGAAAATATTTAGCATTGAGAGTAGGCGCACAAGGGCCATCGGTTACCGAAACAAAAGATATAAAATATACTTACGGCGCCGGAATAAATGTTTCAATTATTTCTATATCAATTGCGGGAGAAACATATAAAATAGAAGAAGAAAAAGTTTCTCAATATGGTGTTTCGGTAAGGATATTAATGTAATTATGATAGAAGAATTAAAAAATTTAGTAAAAGAATATTTACCTAATGCAAATTTGGCTTTAATAGAAAAAGCTTATAACTTTGCATCGAATGCACACTATTGTCAAACAAGAGCAAGCGGTGAACCGTATATTAATCATTGCTTTAATACCGCAAAAATTCTTACGGAATTAAAGCTGGATGAAGCAACAATATGTGCGGCATTGTTACACGATGTTTTGGAAGATACTTTGGTTGTGAGAGAAGAATTAAAAGAAGAATTCGGTGAAGAAATTACAACTTTGGTTGAAGGTGTAACAAAAATAAATTCATATAAGTTTAACGACAACATCACGGAACAAGCCGAAAACTGGAGAAAGATGTTGCTTGCGGTTGTTAAAGATACAAGAGTTATTATAATAAAACTTGCCGACAGACTTCATAATATGAGAACAATTAAATATTTGCCTCCGGATAAACAAAAGGAAATTTCACTTGAAACATTAACATTATATACGCCTTTTGCACACAGGCTTGGTATATATAAATGGAAAAGTGAACTTGAAGATTTAATTTTTGAAGTCTTACAACCAACAAAATATCACGAGATAAAAAGTAAATGGGAAGCAAGATCCGAGAGTAATTTAAAGAATTTAGAAGTTGTGGAAAAACAAATACAGGAAAAAATAGATCCGTTAAATATAGAATACAGAATTCTTGCAAGGCCTAAAAATCTTTACGGAATTTACAGAAAAATGCAAAGGCAGGAAAAACCGTTTTCCGCGATACAAGATTTATTTGGTATGAGAGTAATTACCGATACTAAAGAACATTGCTATGCCATATTAAGTGTTGTTCAATCCGAATTTAATATATTGGAAAATTCTTTTACCGATTATATTGCCGTTCCTAAAGCCAATATGTATCAGTCTTTGCATATAACGATAAATTCCGATCAGAATGTTATAGTTGAAATACAAATAAGAACCGAAGAAATGCACAGGAGAGCCGAATACGGTATTGCCGCTCATTGGAGATATAAAGAAGCTTTTAATAAAAACGGTGCAAATAACTTAAAACAAACCGATATCAATATGGAACATCATTTGGAATTTATTAAACATATTTTGGAATCTCAAAAAGATGTAAAAGATTCCAACGAATTTTTAACGGCAATAAAAACAGAATGTAATTTTGATCAAATATATGTTACCACTCCCAAAGGTGATGCGATAAAGTTGCCTGAAGGAGCAACGGCATTGGATTTTGCTTATGCCGTTCACAGTGATATCGGCGACAGATGTATGGGGGTAAAAGTTGACGGTAAAATCGTTCCTTTGGATTATAAATTGAAAACGGGACAACGCTGTGAAGCTTTGGTCAGGAAAAATATAAGGCCTACAGAAAACTGGTTATCTATAGCCATAACGGCTCAAGCAAAAAGCAGAATAAGAAAATATTTAAGAGAACATAAAAAGAAGTAATTTGTTTTTTTACAAATAAAAAACACAACTCTCAAAAAATGAGAGTTGTATTTTTTTATTAAAAAGATATTTTTAGTTATATGGCTTTCTGTATTTTACCGGAACGAATGCAAGACGTGCAAACATATTCCTTTGTCTTTTTGCCGTTAACTACTATTCTTAATTCCTGAAGGTTAGGTCTAAATAATCTCTTTGTAGCTTTATTAGAGTGGCTAACCGTATTTCCGGAAGAAGAACCTTTTCCGCATACATAACATTTGTAAGACATTTTAAATCCTCCAATCAAACTGATTTAAAGAATATATCAAATTATTATTTTTTTTTCAATACCGCAAAATGTCAATTCATAATTTACAATTTATAATTTATAATTTATAATTAAAGGAAAAACAGTTAAAAGTTATTGACTATTTTATGTATTATTTATAAAATATACAAAATATATATAAACTCTAAAAGAAGGTGTAATTATGTCCGAAAATTTAAGTTCAAAAATCGGTGGTCAAGAAAAGGTTGTCAATAAAACCGGATTGCCATTGGATTATGGTGATACAAAAATAACAATTTTGCCCAGAGATCCTATCTGTATTTTCGCTTATTGGTCTGTTTCGGGTGAATATTTGGATAAATTGAAACAACAATATGGGGAATCTGTTTTTGCAGATGCAAAATTGGTTATAAGAGTTTATGATACTACGGATATAAGTTTCGACGGAAATAATGCTAACAGATACTTTGATGTTTTTGTTACACCTCAGTCTGACAGTTGGTATATAAATGTCGGTGAATTTAACAGATGTTGGTGTGCGGATTTAGGTTATTTAACAAAAGACGGAAAGTTTATTTCCGTTGCAAGATCCAACAAGGTTAGTATGCCCAGATACGGAGTATCAAATATTACCGATGAACAATGGGCATTGT
This sequence comes from Endomicrobiaceae bacterium, assembly GCA_045223915.1. GTDB lineage: Bacteria > Elusimicrobiota > Endomicrobiia > Endomicrobiales > Endomicrobiaceae > Ruminimicrobiellum. Next base: position 71,019 of record JBGUZU010000005.1, read on the forward strand.
TACAAATAGAGTTTGAAAAATTATTAAAAATATCCGGTGTAAATCAAGTTGGAATGAGCTCATTTGATATAGCAAAACTCATGAGAGAAAGATGGGAAGAAATTGTTTCCATTTCTTTGCCAAGTTCTCATTCTCATATCAGCAGCAGTTCAAGTTCATTTAAAACACATCCTTCTTATACACCTGAAAACAGCGGTAATGCCGTAAACAAAGAAAAAAGTTTTTGGTTAAGAGCAGACACCGAGATAATAATTAACGGAGCTACCGAACCTGATGCAAGTTTAACATTAAAAGGACAACCTATAAGGTTGGCTGCAGATGGTTCCTTCTCTGTTAGATTTTATTTGCCGAACGGTGAAGACAAGTATACAATAGAAGCCGTATCAAGTGACGGCACAATGAAAAAGAATATCACTTTTGAAGTAAAAAAAGATACTAAATAAAAATTTATAGTAGTTCGGAATATTAATGGATAATAAAGGTTATTGGTGTCTTCAACTACATGCTCATTTGCCTTTCGTTCGTCATCCAAACTTTCCTGATTTTTTGGAAGAGGATTGGCTATATGAGGCCATAACGGAAACATACATCCCACTTTTATCTGTTTTTGAAAATTTTGTAAGAGATAATATTAATTTTGCAGTAACTATGACTATTACTCCTTCTCTTGCAAATATGTTGGCAGACCCTTTATTACAATCAAGATATTATGCAAAATTAAATAAACTTATAGAACTGGCCGAAAAAGAAGTAATAAGAACAATAAATGTACCGGAATATCATTCCGTTGCTTTGATGTATGAACGCAATTTTAAAACTTGCAGAACGATTTGGGAAAAATATCACGGCAATATACTTACCGGTTTTAAAAATCTTCAAGATGCCGGAAAACTTGAAATTATTACTTGTTGTGCTACCCACGGTTTCTTGCCTTTAATGACAAACGAAACTGCTCAAAGAGCGCAGATACAGGTTGCGGTTAAAGATTATGAAAAACATTTCGGAAGAAAACCTAACGGAATATGGCTTGCCGAGTGTGCTTATACTTACGGTATAGAAAAATTTTTGAAAGAAGCTCAGATAAGATTTTTCTTCATGGAATCTCACGGAATATTATATGCTGTTCCAAGACCGAAATACGGAGTTTTTGCTCCGATATATTGCAAAAACGGAGTGGCTGCTTTCAGCAGAGATATGGAAACGGCACATCAGGTATGGAGTGCGGAATGCGGGTATCCCGGAGATGTTGACTATAGAGAATTTTACAGAGATTTAGCTTACGATTTGGATTACGACTATATAAGACCTTATTTGCATTCCGACGGAGTAAGAAGAAATATAGGTGTAAAATATTGCAGAATAACAGGCAAGGTTCCGTTAAACGAAAAGCAACCTTATAATCCGGAATGGGCAAATAATAAGGCAAAAATGCATGCCGAAAATTTTGTGTTTAACAGAACCAAACAGATAGAACATTTGCAGGGTATTATGCAAAAAGAGCCGTTGGTTGTGTCTATGTATGATGCCGAACTTTTCGGACATTGGTGGTTTGAAGGACCTAATTTTATAAATCATATATTCAGAACAATGCAAGAAAAAAATGCTTCTTTTAAACCTATAACTCCGGTTCAATATTTGGACAAATTTCCCGTAAATCAAGTTTGTCAACCTTCACCTTCATCATGGGGTGATGAGGGATATTATAAAGTATGGTTGAATCCTAAAAACGATTGGATATATAAACATTTAAATATGGCGGCAGACAGAATGGTGGAAATTGCAACATCAAATCAATCTGCCGACGGAATAAGATTGAGAGCTTTGAATCAAGCTGCAAGAGAATTGTTACTGGCACAATCTTCGGATTGGGCATTTATTATGACGACCGGAACAATGGTTGAATATGCGGAAAAGAGAACAAAAGAACACATATATAACTTCACCACATTATATAACCAAATAAAAAACAATTCTATTGACGAAGGCTTCCTTTCTAACTTAGAATATGTAAACAATATCTTTTCCGATATTGATTACAGAGTATATATAAGAAATTAAATAAAATGTTATTAACAACAACAAATATTTTAATAACTATCGCATTTAGTGTTGCTGTAATATTGTTAATTTATATGTTTTTACAAAACAGAAAATTACAATATAGAGTTGCTAAATTAAGATATCAAATAAATTCAACAGAAGAGAAACTGCAACTTCATACAATTGATATAGATAATTTGATAATGATGTTGGCCAGTATTCATGAATTCGGGGTTACTGCTACAGGTCTTTTGTCTAAAGAAGAAGTATCTCAAACCGTTGTTGATACTGCATGTTCAATTATTCATTCCGATTTGGCATCATTGATGCTTATTAATCCGGAAAATGAACTTTATATTATATCCTCGAAGGGATTGTCGGAAAAAGTAAAAAAAGAAACGAAAATGAAAATCGGTGAAGGTATTGCCGGAAGAGTGGCAAGTACCGGGAAATATATTTTCGTTGAAAATATTGAAACAGATGTCAGGTTTTTAAGACCTAATGACGATGACAGATATGTTTCAAAATCCTTTATTTCCGTTCCTTTGAAAGTAAAGAGCAGAGTGATAGGTGTATTGAATATAAACTCTCCTAAAAACAAAAAACAATTTAATGATAGAGATCTGAAATTGATTACAATTTTGGCAGATCAGGCAGCAATGAGATTGGATAATATAGAACTATTCAATAATTTGCAGTCTTTTTATTTCGAAATGGTTCAAACATTAGCAAGAACGATAGATGCAAAAGATGCATATACTTTTGATCATGCCGACAGAGCAAGAAAATATGCCAAAGCGATAGCTGTTAAAATGAATTTACCATATACGATTGTAAGAAATATAGAATATGCGGCACTTATGCATGATATCGGTAAAATAGGAATTGCCGATAATATATTATTGAAGAAAGAAAAGTTAACAGAAAAAGAAATAAAAATGTTAAGAACACATCCTATAATAGGAAATAAAATTTTGGCTCCCGTTAAGTTTTTGTCACCGGTAGCTCCAATGGTTTTATATCATCAGGAGTGGTATGACGGTTCAGGGTATCCTGAAGGACTTGCAAAAGAAGAAATTCCGTTGGGTGCAAGAATAGTTGCCGTAATAGATGCTTATGATGCAATGACTTCGGATCGTCCGTATAGAAAGGCATTGCCCATAAAAACTGCAGTTAAAGAATTGAAAGAGGGAGCAGGTACGCAGTTTGATCCGAAAATAGTAGATATATTTATTAATATTTTGAAGGAAGAAAAACTTTTAGATTGATATGAGTAATGCAACTTTATTTGTAGTTCCAACTCCGATAGGAAATTTGGAAGATATAACTTTAAGAGCAATAAGAATATTGCAAGAAGTTGATACTGTAGTTTGCGAAGACACAAGACAGACAATTAAATTATTATCTCATTTAAAAATATCAAAACCGTTAATCAGTTTTTATACACAAAATCAATTAAGAAGAATACCTCAAATAATTTCTATGCTTGAAAACGGTAAAAGTGTTGCTTTGGTTTCGGATTGCGGAACGCCTGCGATTTCCGATCCCGGATATTACCTTATAAAAGAAGCCATAGATAAAAATATAAATGTTGTTCCGTTACCGGGAGCATGTGCTTTGATAACGGCTCTAGTAGGTTCCGGGCTTACTACCGATTCATTTGTCTTTCTTGGATTTTTAAAGAAAAAAACAGGAAAGATGAAGAAAGAATTGGAGCAGGCAAAATCTATTCAAAAAACAATTGTTTTTTATGAATCTCCACACAGGATTTTAAAAACTTTAGATGTTTGCAAAGAAGTATTCGGTGAACAAACTAAAATTGTTTTAGCAAGAGAACTTACAAAAAAATTCGAAGAATTTATAAGAGGAACGATTAAATCCGTTTCCGAAGAAATGACAAACAGAGAGATACTCGGTGAATTTATTGTTTTGGTTGAACCGTTACAAGAAAAATTATCGGCAACTGATTCCGAAGACTGATATTTTACATCTTTTTTACATGTTTTTGTTGAAAAATCAATATATATAGACTATAATTATCATATGAAAGTGTCTTTAAAAAATAAAGCATTATCATTTTTTGTTGTGCTTTTTTTGATGTTTAATTTTATGTCTTTGACAATAACAAACATCAGCAATACGGACGTTGTTAAGTCGAGCATATTTGAACATTTTTTTGCCGTGAAAACATTTTCGGATGATATAATAGCCAATATGCTTTCACAAAAGATGAATGGCACCAAACAACAAAAAAGTAACAAAGATACCGATAAAAAAGATTTTAACAAAATAACCGAATTTTTGGTACCTTCGATAGTATATAAGACATTGTTAAATTCCGGTTTTAGTTTTAATAATGTCAATAATGGTGTTCTTTTCTTAATAAATTATTTGAGTAAAGAAATAGAATATCCGTTAAAAATACCATTTTGGCTGTTAAGCGTTTTTCTGCTATTATTAACAAAAATATTATTTAATGTTTTACCTAGATCTATATCAGTTGATTATAATAAAATGAATATAGAAAGGGCTTGTATTGTGTAAAAACAATACAAGCTTTTTTTATTGGAGGTAATATGAAAATTTTTATAAAAACCCAAAAGTTTATAAGTGTTATAACAGCACTTTGTTTGTTGATATCTTTTGTTATAGGACCTACTGCAGCCAATGCTATGACAAATGAAGAAGCGACGGCAAAATACAAACAAATATTCAAAGATTTCATGTTGCCTTACAATTACGGTCAAATAACGAGTTCTCATTATGCAGGAACAGACAGGGTAATAATAAATATACAAGATTTGCATTGTCATCCAAAAGTTCAAAAAAACATCAGTAACATAATAGAAATATTCGATAAAAGTTTCGGAGTAAAAAAAGTTTACTTGGAAGGTGTTTACGGACAGTTGAGCACGAGATGGATAACAGACAGAATAGATAATGTAAAGAAAGGTGAAATCTTAGAAAAAATGTTGGAAACCGGAAGATTGACAGGTGCGGAATATTATAGTGCAATAAGCGGTAAAACGGAAATAATAAGCGGATTGGAAGAAAAAATTCCGTATTTGGAAAATTTAAAAAGATTCGGGGAAATAGTAGAAAATCAAGAAAAAATAAATGTAATATTAAAAGCAATCGATGAATCTTTATCTAAAGTAAAGCAACAATATTATACTAAAAGACAATATAAATTAGAGGAACTTTCACAAAATTATAGAGAAGGTACAATAACTCCACAGAAATATTATGCTTTGTTATCAAAACATATAGAAAAGTTGGGAATAGATTTAAGTAAATATGAAAACACATTTACCTATATAATGCTTTTGGAAATGCAAAAGAATTTAGATTATTCAAAAATAACTACCGAATTGCAAAATTTAATTTTATTATTGAGAGAAAATTTAGCAAATTCAGCATATCAGATGTTGGTAGATAATACCGAAAATTTTTCAAAGATAGATAAGTTGTACGGATATATAGTAAGAATAAGCAGAGAATTGGGGTTGGATTTAACGGTAAATTTTCCTAATTTGGATAATTATTTCGGCTATATAGAATTCAGTCAAAAAATAAATCCTTTGGAATTGATAGTTGAAGAAAAAAAACTAACGGAAGAAATAAATACAAGATTTTCGGAAACAAAAGCACAAAGAGAAATTGTGTTTCTTACAAATTTTGAAAAATATTTGAAAGATTATGTAAGCAGTAAAATTACATCCGATGATTATGAATATTATGAAAAAAATATAGATACATTTAGACAATTATGGAACAAGTATGTAGATGACAGGGTATTAAGTTTGTTGGATGAATACCTTGCCGAAGCCGATAAATTCTATAAAATAAACAACGACAGAAATATATATTTTACCAACAATATTTTTACGGAAAAAAATGTGTTGGGTAAACTTGAGACAGAAGTTGAAGCAAAAGGTGACGTAAACAAAATAATAGACAATATGAAAGGTGTAAAAGAAGTAGATGTTGTAATAACCGGAGGTTTCCATTCTCAAACAGTAACGGAGATATTGAAAAATCACGGAGTAAGTTATATTGTTATAACACCTAACGTTACCGATGGCGTTAAACTTGCCGAAGAAACATATTATGAAATAGCAAAAGAACAAAGTAAAATATCTTTCCAAGCATTGGCAACATTACCGTTTTCCGCATATCCCGAAAATCTTAGAGTAAGAGCTGCCGTAATTGCATTTGGAAGAGATATAGCAAAAGAAATTTTCCCGAATAAGATAGCTGAAATAGATTCAATAGATACTAAAACTTTTACGGAAGAAGAAACAAATTTAGCACAGCAAATGAAAGATACAAGAGAAATTATTTCGGCAAAGTTGTTAGAATCCGATGATAATGGTAATGTCGTAAAAGCAATTTTAGAATTAATAAATAAATATAGCGATAAGCCTGTGTCAGAAGATTTTTTAAACAAAATAGAGAATACGGAAAATTTTAAAAAATTGCTCGAGAATGTGGAAAGCTTACAAGAAGCTATCAATACTTTAGAAAAAGATAAATTGGGTCAGGCAATTGCCTTGTTAACAAAAACAGTTGGAGAATATATATCTTATGTTGAACAGACTGTAGTGCCTTCGACTGAAGAACAAGTTTCGACAGAACAACAAGAGCAAAGACAAAAACAGGAATTGATAAAAAAGATAAATGCTGTAAATCTTTCTTTTTTAGACTCGAAATTATTGGAAGATTTAAGAGAGGAAACCAGGGATAAACTTGATGAAATTCATAGAAAATTTGATGGAAAAGAAATAGAAAGTTTAAGCCTTGCAGAACTGGAAGAATATTGGAAATTGAAAAAGGAAATATTGACAATTTTTGAACCGAAAGACGAAAAAGGTGTAAAATCCGTTCTTGAAGAGGTTTTTGCCGATATAGAAGTGTTTGTTAGTTTTATAGGAAATTCTGCTCCTAAAGGTGATTATGCAAAAATAGCTCTATCTGTTTCTTCTTCTCTTGCTAAGCAACTTAGTCAAAAACTTGGTAGAAGTAGGTTGGGAATTATTTCGAGTACAACAACCGATGAAGGTAGTATAGATGCCATATCAACAATTGTTGCTCAAATGTATGATGCTTTAATGATATATGTTACTGCAATAGACTACTTAAAATATGTTGATCCTAAAAAATATCCCGGTTCAAAATATTATCAAGAGATACAAAAACTTGTCGGAAAAATAGATAAGGAATCTTTAATAAAAGATGGAACGAATTTGGAAGATTTTTTAACCGCTTTCAAATTTGTTGCGGAAAACGGTGATATATATTCAAAGTCTGTTGCAAAAGCAAATAATACTGATTCTTCGAATGTAGCGGTTATAATCGGTGGAGGTAATGTTGCATTAAAAGACGATTTAAAAAATGCAATGGATGAAAAAAATGAAGTCTTTTTAATAAATAGCCGGACATTGGCAAAACAATCTCAGGCTCCGGCAATAGATCATAAAAAATTAATGGATTTAAATAGTCCTTATGCCGTAAGTAATGCTGTTCAATTTGTTTTAAATATAATTGATTTGTTCAACAAAAAAGCAATTTCTTTTAATGATAAAGGTGATATTATTGTTAATTTGCCGGAACTTGAATTTACAAGTGAAGAAAAAGAAAGTATTTCACGTTTGGAAGAAAAAAAGAAACAATTAGCTGAATTAAGAGCAAAAAACGATGAGAACGAAACAGGTGAAATAAGAAAACTGGAAAAAGAAATTGACGAGATGGAAGAATCTTTGGATCAGTTGAAGATATTTTATTATTTATTAAAAGAGAAAATATTATCGGATCAAGCAAAATATTCCGATTTAATAACATTAACAAAAGATTTATTGAAGAAGTTTTTGGAATTGAGTGAGGATATAGGTAAAGATGTTATTACAAGAGAAGATTTACATGGAATAAAAATTCATATTTTTGATATGGAAGATGAACACGGCGAAACCGCAGATGAAGAAGAAATTTACAGAAAAGCAGCCGAAAAAGTTGCAAGTAATATCTTTGATTTTCTTGAAAATATTTCTTTCTTCAAAAAAGCATTGACTCATTCAGATGAAGAGTTTAAAAAAAATCTTACCGAGGAATCCGTAACAAGTGAAAGAATAGAAAGAGAAGCTTTTGATTTACAATATGCCATAAAGCATGGTTACGTAGAAAATGCCGGAGTAGAAGAGATAAAAACAGCAGGTGGGACAACGACAAGAACAGTCTATAAATTGAAAGGAACAGATACATCCAAACATTATTCCAAATTTATTTTGAGTGATGGTGTTGACGGCATAACCGATGAGTTTAGAACAGATGTTGATGATTATGCTATAGATCCGATGTTTGTTGTTTATGAAGATGGCTCTGTAGGATTTATGACACAACAAGATTTTAAAAATGTATATGGGAAAAAGAAAAAAGGTAAGTTCAAAGTAACAAAAGAGCCGACTAAAGTAAAAGTTTGCTTTTTAAATCCACGAACGATTATTCAAACAAAAGAAGGTAGAGTTACTGTTCATTCAAATGAAATTGTTGTACAAAGGGAAACAGATGACGGTGATGTCAGTATATATGCAATGTCTATTTCCAGTTTCGAAAGATTATATCCCATGAGTAAACCGGAGAATAGAAGTTTTTACGAGCAAAACGAAGAAGAAATAAAAAGGTTAAGAAATGCACAAGAAAGCATAAGTCAAATGCAGAGAAGTACCCAACAACAAAAACCTGCAGCACCAAAAGTACAAAAAAGCAAAAAGATGAAGATAAGAAATATAATTGCAAGTTTGTTTGTTACCGCGGTATTGATTTTTTCTTCGTTGAACATTTCGAACTATTTTAATTCTGTAACACCGGAAACTGCCCCGGTACAAGAAGTTACTGCCGTTCAAGAAGAACAGCCAATCATATATTCAACTCCAAATATTAAACAGATTTCAGCTTCCGATGAAATGCTAGATCAACTTTATAGTAGTTTTGGTGAAAACAATTCTATGTTCGCACCTAAGGATAAGGATGAACTAAAATATTCCCTTATACAATCTGAAAAAGTTAGTACCTTCTTTCAAAGTGATATGGGTAGGGTATTAAGTGCTTTAAGATTTGTAGATGGCTATGATAATGCTCCGGAAATAATTTTTATGAAAACGGATTCTAAAGATCCAAATTTTTTGGGAAGTGCTTGTGCTCATTCTGTAAAAATAAACGGAGAAAGAAAAGATTTTATCATAATTCCGGTTAATTATAATGATGATGATACTTTTGTCCTTGAACATCAGATATTTTCAACACTTGTCCATGAAATAACACATCTTGTAAATAAAGATAAAGTTGATGCCGGTTTAATGTCGAAATTACAGGATGAGTATGAAGCAACAAGAAACGGACATATAGCTTTAACTTTTGGAGTTGTGAATTTTTCAAATTTTGAGGATGAAGCAGAAAAGGTTGGAACATTTACGGAATATTTAAGAAAAATATTTGATAAATTTTCTCAAGATTCAGAGTATGATGTTACTTTTGAAGAAGTATATGAAAACTATGCTCAAAATTGGATGAGAGATTATGGACTTAAAATAATTACACAAAATCAAGGAACCGCAACAAATTTTTTTAAAACATCCTTTGGCAACTTATACTATGGTAATGTCGAGGAAGGTGTCAAGTCTGAGGATGGTACAAAAAATCTTGTAATGATAGAAATATTTGATACAAAGCACAAAAAGAATGGTATTTATGCGGTAATAGATGAAGATGGAAATTTAACCATACAAGAATATGTGAAAATAGAGAATATTTATGAGGACGGTTCTCAGGATGAAGTACAGTTTGAAGCAACAAAAGACGGTAAAAAAACGAGAGTTAAAGCTAAAAAAAGTTCAAAGAAAGAAGTAAAACAACCGGAAAAAACACCTGAGCGGAAGAGATGGGAAGAATTTTATGAAATCTTTCAAAGAGCTCCGATTAGCAGCAATAGAGTTAATAAGGCGGCTATAATAGGAGCTTTTGCAAGGATTGCAACAGATTTAAATGTTTCAAGAGAAATGTTAGATAAAATTTTATTGCCATTAGCAAGGGAACTTTCTGAAAGAAGAATTGATAATATATCTACAGAGGCAAATAAATTAACTTTTAAAATATTGTTAAGTGAATATTTTCAAGGAAATAAACTGACAAAAAGCAGGATGACGGATTATGAAGATGCTATGAAAATGGGAAGATTGCTTTACTACACAATAGGAGATAAGGCTGCTGATTTAACCGAACAACAAATAGATCAAATACTCCCATTATTGATGGATATATATTACAAAGGATTAGAACAACTACACTCACGAAATACCGTAACGGACAAAACAGGCTTTTATTGTCTTTTAGGTATGGAAGAAGAATGTACAAATGAGGGCTGGGAATCGATTTTTAAATTGTTAGAAATTAATCCTAAAAGAGATTATTTTAAATGTACCGGAGATTATTCTGATGATAAAGTTACCATAAATGGATGGTTGGATACTATTAGATTTTATCCTGAGAATAAAGCTAAATACGGATTAGAAAATATGTATGCAATGTATTCCGGGCATGGACAACCGACATATTTATCTACAGGTGAACACAATTTAAAGGTAGAAGATATCGTTGAAGCCTTAGTGGATGCAAGGAGAAAAGGTGCTGTTTTAAGTGAAATAACATTGGATTTGGCAACATGTTGGTCATATTTTTCATCAATAAATATAATAGAACAATTAAAAAAACGATTAGAAGAGGAGAATCTTGAACCATCTTTTCCGAATATAGTGACCGATGCCGGTTATGAAAGTCTGAAAGGTAAGTTTATAGATATGAAGAATTCTCCTGTTTCAATTAGTTCGACAGATCTTGTTAGCGGAAGCTCAAATGTAACATTGAGTAACAAGGAAGTATCTTTAATAGAATATATTTTAGCACACAAGACTGAATTGGCAGAACGAGAAAAAAAAGGCTTATCTTTAGCCGATTTTCATAATGCGGAAAGAGCATCCGCGAATTATACCGTTTTTGCTGTAACGAATGAAGAAATGGAAAATTTGTTTGATGATTTGAGACAAAATGTTTTTGAAATATTAGGCCTTTCTTCGGATGAAATTACTTATGGTACGAAAGAAATGGAGATAACAGAATATCTTGATAGATACGAAGAACATGAACGCACTGTTCTTGTACAAAGATGGTTAGCGAAGAAGGGGAATATGATATATATGGAACTCCTTCTTGCTAAAACTAAAGCAATTTTAGATTGGATTGGTAATACTAAAATAATAAGAGCTTTATATAAAGACAAAGCGGGTGAAAATTTTAAAAATACGAAACTTGGTAAGGCTATTGGTGTAAATCTTGAGACTTTTGCTTTTTGGATGCCGAAATTTGTTGCGGCACATAACTTTCGTTATGCTTCTCAAGATAGCGGAGCCAGAGCGGTTGTTTGGAGAATCAGATCTTTATCAATAGGGATAGGGATGGGTTTTGGTGTTTTGTCAGCAATAATAAATTTAATCAATCCGATAACAGCAACAATTGCGATTCCTGCCATAATAACTACATTGGTAGCTACAGCGTTAACTGCAAATACATTCCATTATTTTTATGATATAGGTGTTTATAACGGTATAGATCCTTCCGAATTGGAGAACATGATTAATGATATAGACAGAGAACAGGCAATAAGAAATGCTAAATTGGAAGAGATCCAACCGGGTTTTGGACAACTAATAGAACAAAAAAGCAGAATTATGACCATATCGGAGTTCTTTAAAGAAAAAGGGTTTGTAGGATCGGCTAAGGAACTTGGTGATAGTGACGGTATAGCATTAGGCTTATTATCTCATGAACTATTGAAAAACGAAAAAAATGAAGGAATTTTTGTAAAACTTATTTCTGCTATTTGCCGTACTACGAATATAGCTGATTGGCAAATTGCTTTACGATATTTTGCGGATAGAAAGCCCGAATGGGGACTTGTCGGTGTAACTTCAGATAAGTATATGCCTGAACTTGTAGAATATTGTAAAAGAACCAACAAAAAAATATATTTCTTTTTACCGAATGAGACAAAGGAGTATTCTAGAACAAGAGGACAAGCCAAAGTTGATCCAAGAATTGCAAATAACGAATCTTCAAGAACACGAAATGAATTAAAGTGGTTAAAAGATCACCCGGAAGCTTTGCCATATGTTGAATTTGTTGTCGGAGCATATGATTTCTTAGATGTAGAAAGTGTAGAAGAATATAATAAATATTTTTCCGATGATAAAAAGACAACAGATACGGTTTCCGCAATGTTAAGAACACCGGAATTATTTGGCGAACAAACACAATCACGTGCAGAAACTCAAGGAATTAAATTGTTGTCTCAACCAAAGTCGCAAGAAAAAAGAGCAAAAGCAAGTCCGGCAACCAAACAAGAAAATCAGTTACAGCAGTATTTCTCGATGAATCAAGATCTTGTTACACAGCAACAAGTACTGGATAAAATATTTGATTTGATGAAAAATTTGTCAGAAGGACAAAAACAAGAGTTATATGGAACAAATATAGGATATCTTAAGAGATATTTGGGAGTGATTACAGAGTTGGCTAAATACGGAAATAATTTGGATTTGAGTGATATCCACGATGATCTATATTATTTTATAAATGCAGGAATGATTGCTGATATTGCAATAAGTATATTTGCCCCATATTATAAGAAAGAAATAACATATGAGCAATTTAAAACAAAAGTAGATAAGGCTAAAATATTAATGAAATATTTTCGTACAAATGGTTCTGAAAAACATAATTTTTTGGATTTATTGTGGTTTGGGGATTTAGGATCTTATTTCTTAGAACAAAATAAAGCTTTGGTTGACAGAATATATAGAATCGGTATTGCACTGGATAAATTTATAGAGGAACAAAATATTAATATTAGTATAAGTGATAATTTCGGTAGAAATATGGGAGAAATGTTACAGACCGGATTTGAAGCCGGAAAAAGCAACAGATATATAATAAGAAATCTAGAAAGTTATTTGAAAGGAGAAATAACACGTTCCGAACTCATGGATAAACTAAAAAATGGAAAAGAGAACATAGAAACAGATTACCCTGTTGAAAAACAGCAGATACTAAATCAGATTTTTAATTTGATGAAAAATTTGTCAGAAGAAAACAGACAACAGTTGTCAGAATTAAATATAGATTCTCTTGATAATTTCTTGGAAATAATTACAGAGTTGACTAAATACGGGAAAGATATAAATGATAGTTATGATGACTTATATTATTTTGTTAAAGAGGGAATGATTCCAAGTATTGCAATAGGTATATTTAAACCGTATTTCGAAGGAAAAGAATCAATCAAAAAACTTAAAGAGAACATAAATAAGGTCAGAACTTTGATGAAATATTTTAAAGGATATCATAATTCCGGATCTAATGTTCCTTGGTATGAAGATATGCAAACTAACTTGTTTGAACAAAATAAGGCTTTAGTTGATAGAGTTTATAAAATTGGCAGAAATTTAGATAGATTTATAGAAAAAGAAAATATTAATGTTGATGAAATTAATTTTGATGCCATAAGTTCCATTATACATGTTGCAATTTATGCTCAAAAAAAAGACAGATATATAACAAATGCTATAAAAAAATATTTGAAAGGCAATAATAAGTATGTCGATTCATTGCTTAAAGGATATCCGCATCAAGATGAATCTTTAGATGCCGCTATAAAAAGAGAATACATAAAACTTACTTTTTTAAATTATAAATATGTAGATATTTTTATTAATGAAATAGATATGGCCTCCTTCAGTTTAAGAGACAAGAAAGTTTTGTTAGAAAAACTTATTACGCAAGCACAAGATTTAGATGAAGGAGAAGTTAAGTTTTTAGCATCACAAGTACGTTTATTATTAGCTTCTTCCGGTGATTATAATAGTGAAATAACATTTACGGCAAATTCACTTGAAAAAATTAACAGAACAAGCTTAGATTTCTTGATGAAAAAAGGTAAACCTTTTGATTCGGGAAATTATTTTGCATCGTTTTTGGAATATCTTTCAAGTAATAGTGCAATGTTATTCTTAGAACTTCTTTCTACTGATATTGAAGTAAATGAAAGTAATTATGACAGCTTGAAAGATTTAATTAATGCTTTATCGAGTAGGGATATTTGTCATTTAGCATTAGAAAATAATGCATTTGCTTTAAGAGTTTTTTTGAATCCTGAATTTCAAAGACAATATAAAGATTTACCTGTCTTAACACAATATAGAAGTGCAATAAAAATAGGCAGATTTATGGAAGTAACAGGAACAATATCAACTTTCAGAAATCAAGATCTAGAGAAACAAGGCGAAATTATTAAAAAAGCAATAGATACTTTATCTAAAATTCTTGATGAATCCGGCAGAAAAGTTTTTATAGATGAAAAAACCAAGATAATTATTGCTAATCATAATGAAAGATGGGAAAAAGATGGGCTCAAAATCGGGGAAAGTAGATTTAATTCCAATGCATATAGGAAAATGTTGAATACTCTTGGTATTAGTGAAGAAGACCATTTGGTTGTGTATGAAGAAACCGGAATAGATAATTTTTATGAAAGAATAGGAAAAATCTATAATTTTCTGCGAAAACATAAAAAAGTCGGAATGTTTGTGTTACGTAAAAAGGAAAATGAAATAGATGATGTGTTTAAAAAAATAGTTTTCCGTCTATTCAGCTTGGAAGCTCGAATTCATGAAGAGAAACAAAAAAAATTAATAAATAACTTTTTGAATGAAATCCCTAAGTTCAGATATAAGGAAGGGATTGAAGAGAACTTGTTGGTTGTTTTAAATGGTCACGGCGGAAGCGGAACTTGGTATTATTCGGAGAACGGACACATAGAAATAGACAGAATTGCGCAAGCTATAGAAACTCTTGTAAAAAATATGAAAAAAGAGGGTAGAAGTGATGAGGAAATAAAAAAGACTATAGAACATATTACAATAGATTTGTCTTGTTGCCATTCTTATGAAACTGCTGATATTTTAAAACAAAGTTTAATAAAAAGAAATGTACAATATTGTCCGCAAATAGTAGCCGAAGCCGGTAGAGAAATGGTTTTGGGATATACATTAGGCTGGGCTGATAGCGGAAATTTAGAATATTCAATAAATGAGTATCTTAAAACACATCAAGATGCAACAGAAATAACGTTTAAAGATATTTTCTATTCTGAAATTAAACATTCTAATCACACCATATTTATGGTAGATGATGCTATAAATGGTTTGTTTAATGATTTTGTTGAATATGTAAAAAATCTTGAGAGTAATACTGGGCAATCTCAAGAAAAAATACCTGAGGTAAGTCACGAAAAGAAAAGTTTTTTTCTTTCGGCTACAGTTGTATCTAGTGATTTTATTAGGAAATTTGCCCAGATATTGAATAAAAGACATGGCAGCTCTAAAGTTGAAGGTTATTCTTCCGTAGAATTACAAACAGAAGAAACAAAAGAATATCTTAGACAAAAAGCCGTAGAAAGAGGGTATGAAAATCCCGATGAGTTTAGATTAACTTTTATAGGCAAAGTGATGGGTGTATGGCATGAAATGTTGCCTTTTTGGAAAATCTTTTCAATACATACAGCAATATTTGGTAAAGAGATAAATGTAAATAGTTTTATTGAAGAACATGAAAATCCTACAATGGCGCAGATAATTGCCGTATGGGTAATTAGAGCACTTAGTATCGGGTTGGGCGTTGGAACAGGTGCTATCTTGGCAGCATCATTCACTCCTTTTGCAGGAATTTTCGGAATACCTGCACTTCTTGCAACAGAATTTATAACCCATCTTATGTGGAATTTAAGAAAACCGCAAGCAACAGTTCTCTTTAACAAAGAAAGTTCTCAAATTTCTTTTTTAATAAATAAAGAAGGTAATAAATACTCCTTGATATTTAATCCGCGTACGGGCGGAATCTATTTGAGTTCAAATAACGAAGATGCTTTTTCCGATGCATCGCAGGCTATAACTAAATCGGAATATGCAACCCCTGAAAGTATAGAACAACTTCTTGATTTAAAAATAAATATTTCCGGCCATAGTATTACTGTTAAAAGTAATGATACAGGTGCAACTGTAAGTGCTGTTAAACATAGTAATATCCCAAAGATAATATCCTCATTAAGTAAGGGTGAACTTATAACATCACAAGAAGATGAAAATGTATTGAAATTATTGAAGGAACATTTGCATATAGAGGGTGATGTTGAAACTGTTTATCTTGATAGAGAAGATAGGGAAAACAGACCACAAGCTAATAGAGCTTTGGAAGGAAATAAATTATTAGTGGTATATCCTTTTTCAAACTTTTATGACATAAATTCTTTGACAGATGAACAATTATTTTCTTTATACCTTCAATTAAATAATAATTTGCTTGATGCTTTGAAAACATGGTTGCCAGCTCTTTCCGATGACAAATTATATTTTGTAGGTGTTACAATATTAAACGAATTTGTAAAAAATGCAATAGTTCACGGAAACTTAGCAGACCTTTCTAAGCCTTTATATATTAAATATGATGAAAATGGATTTACGGTATATAATGCCTATAATGGCAAGACAAACAAAAGAAGATTAAGTGTTTCTGCAGCCGCAGGACTAAGCGGAGCACATGTAGGATTAAGTTTGGTTCAAAAAAATGTGGATGATGGTGTTGTCTCGGTAACGCCGGAGCAGGAAAGAATAGTAGAAATCGGAGATAGAACTTTTTATGCAATAGGTGCTTTTCAAAGCAACAAAATCCAAAAAATATCTGAAGGTTACCCCGAAAGGGCAGAAGCCCCTTATTATCATCACGGAACAAGTCTGCAGTCAGCTTTACAAATACTGGCAGATGGGAAGTTGAGGACAGATGTTCCAATGGCTAATGGTTATCATCCTGCAGAAATATATATGGTTGAAGCTTCATATGTACCTCTGATGGAAGCAAAATATTCAATAAATTCAGGGTATGATTTTGCTAGAGGATATGCTACCAATGATCAAGGTATTGTAGATGGTGTAGTTTTAGGTTTTGCAGGGAAAACCAGACATTATAAACCTATTCCCAAAACACTTGGCTTTGATATGAAAGAATTATCTTTATCCGGTGATGAAGAAGGTAATGTTCGTTTATCAGAAATATCTTTTTCAAGTGATGAATATTTAGAGAATTTTATTAAAGAGATGCTTGCAAAAAATATAAAATTACCGAAGAATGTTGCTTTCAGAGTAAAAAATAATAAAGTAGATAAATATATATCAAGAAATGAATTAGAAAAGATAATTTCGGATTTAGAGTCACAACAAACAGCTCCGCAAGTTGAAACGAAACCTCAAGTTCAGCAACAACAAACAGTTCCGCAGGTTGAAACGAAACCTCAAACTCAACAACAACAAACAGCTCCGCAGGTTGAACAACAAGCTCAACAAGAACAAGAAACCGTTGAAACGGAAGAAGGTGTTACATCTGATAGAACACCAACGATAGTTTTTAATAAGAAAAGCTTAAGAAATTTAATTAATAGAATCAAAGAAAAAATAAAAGGCTTTTCTAAGAAACAAACAAGTATTGATGAAGATAAACTTGTTGATGTTTTAGAACAGGCACTCTCGGAAATAGAAAACAATCCGATGTTAGTGTCTATGGAACCGGAAACACATAATAGTGTAAAGTTTGATGTTTGTAATTTTGAACCGTTACAAAAATTTATAGAAGGCAGTACAGATAATAAGAAGTTAGGGGATGCCATCAACAATTTGTTGAAGGCGGCAATACTATCTGATGATAAGATTTTTACGCAAGAAAACTATGACGCTATTCGAGATTATATACATGGTTCCGAAACAATCAGTACAGAGGAAAAAAATAGAAGAATCGATCAAATAAAAGTAATTGCAAGAATATACGGATATATCTCTTTTAAAAATAAATTTTTTGAAGATGGTAAGAATAAGGGTAAAACATTAACTAATAATTCTGTTATTGAAATTAACGGACAAAAACTTTCTTTATATCAATGGATACATATATGTGATGGCCATTCCATAGCTCTTAACGGAAATGAAGATAAATCAAGTTCTCCGGACCAATATAGCAGCCCCGAAAGAGCTTTGGCTGCCGCAATAACAATGGAACAAATGAAGAAGATGAATATTCCTTCAATAAAAGAAAATCCCGATTTAATCCTTTTACAAGATGGAAGGACTCTTTATATAAAGAAAGAAGAAGGAACAGAATTCTTTGATGTAGTAATAGAATCTGTAGATGGTGATTTAGTTACAGTGTATATTTCGGATGGCGAAATTATAAAAAGAGGTAATAAATACGATATATCTAAATTTATTGGAAATATTAAGGCGGATGTTTTTGTTAACCAAAATGAACAAATGTTCGATTTTCCAACAGGCATGGATTGCTTTTATAAAAAAGATGCCGAAGGAAAAGTATTTCGACGCAATGATGATGGACAATGGCAACAACTTTCTGAAGAAGAAAACGGTTTGCTGAAATTATCTGTTAATATTATATCTCTTGAAGGAACTAATAAATTAAATAAAATTTCGGAGCTAATATTACAGATTTTAAGAACAAAAATTGGAAAAACCACCTATACATACTATTATAATAGACAAAATGGTAAATGGTACGAAAATCAAAATGGAAATTTGGTTGAAGCAAATTATAATAATATCGAAAAATCAATGGAAAAATTCAATATTGATGGTAAAGATTATTATTTCTTAAGTTTTTTAAATGGTTTTATATTTGATGAGCATTTTAAGTTAGTACCTAATGATGTTGTGTTGGGCTCACTTACAAAACATGACAAAAAATACGCTACTCATGTAGACATTAAGGATGGGAAAAAACGTTTGTTGCTTTTTGATTATTCGACCAGAACATGGCTTTATACGAATCTGGGAATGTTAAATACCAGGATAGAAGGAAGAGATAAAGGATTGACAGCCGGAATTAAGAGCTATTATATTTTATCAAACGGACTTCTGGTTACTATGGATGGTGTTCAAATAGAAAAAATTCAAGTAAATGATATGTCATTTTCGTTTAAAGAAATCAAGCAAAACAAAGGACAAACAAAGATAAAAGAGACTGTGTATGTGAAAATAGCAGGGGAGTGGTATAGCTATCTAAAATCAAACAGTAAGTCACCGGAATATAGTTCAGGTACTATAGATTTTATTTCCGACGGAAGCAGATATTTATATGCAGATAACAAAGTATATGAAATGATGGATAATAATGAGTTGGTAGAAATACAAAATGTTGAAATGTTTGATGTGAACGTTAAGAAATATATGAATTTGAATAGTCAATTGTATGAAATAATAAAAGAAGATAAAAAAATAGTACCGGTAAACGAAGAACAAGTAAACAATCTTAAGGCAGACAGTCAATATGGTGAATGGTTTACATTATTATTTGATAGAATTAATCCTGTAGGATTAACACTATCTTTAGTTTCGCAAATATTCGATACTAATAGAGCTATGAATATGAAAGGAAAGAATATAATAGTAGATGTAGATGTTGATGAAGCATTGAGAGAAAGAGCAAAAAGTGCCGGAATAAACATAGTTAAATTAAGAATAATAACGGAACAAGAAGCAAGACAAAGAGGCGGCTCATTAATAAACGAACAAGCTAAAATCAGAATGACTTTTGATTCAAGTGCAAACGAATTACTTGTATATTCAAAACAGGGTATAAATTTAAATAGAGAAAAAATAAAAGAGTTGATAGCGGCAGCATATAGTGAAGGAAGAAAAAATTTAGAATTTTCAGATGAACAAGTAATAGCGTTTGCGGAAAGCGGAGAAATTAGTTCAAATATAGAACAATCATTAGCAAATATTCAAGACAGAATTGCAAATGCAGCAGTAGATGGATTGCAAAGAGCGGAAGTAGAAGTAAGTTTAGATTTGTCTGGTATGAAAAATATCGGGCGAAATCTTGCATCAAAATGTAACAAACAATTTGCGACTACAATAATAATAAATACAAATCAATTAAATAAATACGGTTCCGAAATTAACGGATTAAGAGCAGATGGTTTTAGGTTCATATTAAGAGGATCTATTACCGAAATACAAGATGCTTTTGAAAATGCTTCTGACAAAGGTTATCTTTTAGATGGAGTAATTCTTGAGGGCGCAGAAAGAGGAGACTTAAGCAAATTAGAAGAATTAGCAGCAAATAATACGGAAGGAACATTACATATAGAAACTCAAATGTATGTAAATATGGCAACTGCGAAAGGAATTGATGCAAACAGAATATATGATGATAATGGAATAATTCCGATAGTAACCGCCGATCAAGTGGAAACAATGACAGGAAAATATGCAGTCGGATACAGTGAAATAAAAAATAAAATAGATAATACTATGTTAGGTGAAGGAAAAATTATTAATATATTATGTACTGAAGATGAAGGAAATCGTCCTGATGACTTAAGATCAAAATTAGCAGGAATATTTAGTGATTTATTTGGAACAATGAATGAATTATTAAAGCCGAAAAGTCCGGAACAGAGAATAACCGAAGAAACCGCTGCGGTAAGTGATTATAATTTCGGTAAAGAATTTGGAGAAGAGATAAAAAATGTAAGAGAAAGGTTATTGGGAAATTTAAGAGAAGGTGGCACAATTAAAACAATCTTAACAACGGAATTTACGGAAGAAAATGAAGCAAAGACAGCTGTAAATAATTTTATTGAAGATGAAAATTCTATTTATAAACAATTACCATCTGCAATACAAATGAGAATACAAACCGCAATATCAAAAGGTAATTACTTTGAAGCAATCGGTACAATAAGAGGAGCTGTAAATCAAATAATAGACAGTTTTGTTTTGGGCCAGTCTGCTTTTGAAACAGAAGATCAAGTAAAATTGAGAGATAAATACTTGAAAAAAGAATATAAAGAATACAGACAGTATGTAAGAATAAGAGCTCTGCAACTTGTTATGGCAGGAGAAAATTTGAGCAGTTTGTTAGAATCAAGACCGGATACAAATCAAACGGTTGAACAATTGTTTGATGCAATAAGAACAGAATTAAATAAAGATGTTAGAAAGACAATAATAGCAAATAAAACTGCAATAAAAGAAATAAAAGCTAAAGATGAGATAGAAAATGCAAAGACAAATCTTATGAATGTTAACATATTGTTGGATGATAGCTTGAGAGACAGATTGGTAGTTACAAAGCAATTAGATGTTTCTGCACAAACAATAAGAAGTATCCTGGCAGCCGCATAGTTTGGAACGAAATTCAAAATCAACGGTCGGTTAAAATATCGGCCGTTGATTTTTTATTGTATAAAAACAATTTAAAATTTTGTAAAATTATCGGGATATAAAAACATAAATAATTGAAAAGGAAGTGTATAAAATGATTAGAGTTGGAATAATTGGAATTACCGGTTATACCGGAGAAGAATTATTAAGGATATTGTCTAAACATAAACAAGCAAAAATAACCGTTCTTGCAGGAAGAGCAACATCGGAACTTAGAGATTTAAAAGATATTTATCCCAAATATGCAGATTTAAATTTAAAGTGTTATCCGTTAAATATCGAACAAATAAAAAATGAAACGGATGTTGTATTTTTGGCTTTGCCTCATGCTGTTGCTTTTGAAGTTGTTCCCGATTTAATAAAAGCGGGTAAAAAAGTTATAGATTTGTCGGCAGATTTCAGAATAAAAGATTTTGAAACTTACGAAAAATGGTACGGTGTAAAACATACTGGTAAGGAATACATAAAAGATGCCGTTTACGGCTTGAGTGAAATATATAAAGACGAAATAAAATCCGCAAAACTTATTGCAAATCCGGGTTGTTATCCTACAACAATTTTGTTGGGTTCTGCTCCGGCAATAAAAAACGGTTTAGTGAAATCCGAAGGAATAATAATAGATTCCAAAAGCGGAGTTTCCGGTTCGGGAAGAAAAGGTGTAAAAGCTTATTATGAAACCGAAGCACCTACCGCAAGAGCATACAAAGTCGGCGGGAAACACAGACATATTCCCGAAATAGAACAGGAATTATCAAATATGTTCGGTAAACCGGTAACAATAACATTTACTCCTCAAATTATTCCTATGGAAAGAGGAATGTTATCTTGTATTTATATGGATTTGGCAAAGAAAGTTTCAGTTAGTGAAATAATAGAGATGTATAAAAAGTTTTATGAAGGAAGAAAATTCGTAAGAGTATTGGACGAAGGTAAACTTCCTTCAATTAAGAATGTTGTTGAAACTAATTATCTTGAGATAGGAATTTGCATAGATGAAAGGACAAACAAGCTTATAGTAATTTCGGTTCAAGACAATTTAACCAAAGGTGCATCAGGACAAGCTGTTCAAAATATGAACATAATGTTCGGGTTACCGGAAACGGAAGGATTGGAAACACTTTAAAATCCTATTTCCATAACTAAAAATGAAATCAAAGAATCCTTTTTTATCAACAAGTTTATCGAAACTTTTGTTCAGGTTTTCGGCGCCTGCCGTTGCAGGTATGATAGCCGGAGCTTTGTATAACATCATTGCAAGGTTGCTTATAGGAAACGATGTAGGACATCTGGGTATTGCAGGCATAACGGTCACATTTCCTTTGGTAATTTTGTATATGGCTTTTAGTGCATTTATGGGTGTCGGAGGAAATGCACTTTTTTCCATTTATTTAGGTAAAAAAGATATTGATAAAGCAGAAAATATTATGGGAAATACACTTGTTATGCTTACATTAGTTTCTGTAGGAGTATCAGTTTTTCTATATATTTTTTTGGAAAAAGCTCTTATTCTTGTAGGTGCAAGTGCCGATGTTTTACCTTATGCAAAAGAGTATATGGATATTGCCATGATAGGTTTTACTATTTGGGGTATCGGTGCCGGTATGAACCATTTTATAAGATCGAGCGGATATCCCAAAACTGCGCTTGTAACTCAAATAGTCGGTAATTTGGTTAATATTCTTGTAGGTATATTATTTGTTTATTATTTACATTGGGGAATGAAAGGTGTTGCATGGGCAAGTGTTGTAGGACAGGTGTTTAGTTCCGGTTGGATACTATATTTCTTCTTAAGTAAAAAAAGTCCTTACAAAGTCAGAATAAAAAATCTTGTTTTAAAATTAGATATTATATTGGCAATGAGTGCGATAGGCATTTCTCAGTTCGTGTTCCAAATATCTTCAAGTTTACTAAATTTTATTTTAAACAGGTCTTTAGTTCATTACGGCGGAGATATTGCTCTTGCTGCTATCGGTATAGTAATGTCTGTAAACTCTATGATAATTTTTACTATTTTGGGAATCTCTCAGGGTACACAACCTTTAATCGGTTATAACTATGGTGCCAAGCATTTTTCTAATGCAATACAAACTACCAAAATGGCAATAAGGTGGAGCAGTGTAGTATTGATAATAGGGTTTTTAATAACCGAAATTTTTGCTGTGCCTGTGGTAAAACTTTTTAACTCCACAAATACCGAACTTATAAAAATGGCTGCAAGAGGATTGAGATTTGTTAATTTTATGTTGCCGATAATATCTTTACATATATTCGGCAGTACATATTTTCAAGCAATAAATAAACCTGTTCAAGCTACAATATTAAGTTTAACAAGACAGGTTTTGTTATTGATACCGTTTGTTTTGATTTTGCCTTTGTTTTTCGGGCTGGACGGTGTTTTTTTAGCAACAACTTTTGCGGACTTTTTTGCATGTTTGATTTCTGCAATTTTACTTCATCACTACTTTCATAAATATAATCAAACATTGTTAATTCCATCAAAGCTTCATAAAAAATTTAAAATTTTCAGAGAAATCAAATAGATTTGTTTCCTTTAAAATAAACGCTTTTTTATTTTGCGTAACATTGATATACATTTATGGTCATATTTATCGATGAGAGGTCTAAATGTATACAATTCTTTATGGTTACATGTCTTTCCAAGTCTCCAAAAATAAAAAGATGTAATAATTTCCGATACCCATCCAATATTTCTAAGATTTGTATCGTTTTTATATTGGTAATCAGCCATTTCTTTATCAAGATCGAATAATTTAGGAAAAATCCATTCACAATATTTAAAAAATTCATCTTTGGATGTTATAAACATATTCTTATAAGGTCCTGTTTCTTGTTGCTTGCTCCAATTTACAAAATCTATATAATCGTCAGGATATTTATCTTTCAATATTTTAAGGAATGTATCATAAAAAATAATATCTGCGCCATGAATTTTTTTATATTTTTCATATGGATTAACTTTATGTTTTATGGTGCAAGTTCCTATATATTTATAAGCTTTTAATAGCGGATACAGGTTTTGTTTGGTATAACCGCAAGCATCCAAATAATTTTCTTCATAACCTGTATACGGAATTAAATTAAAGAGTGTTCTGTAATGCATAAAACCGATATAGTCCGGATTTCCAATTTTGTCATAATTTTTCCAAGCCCAATACATTCCGGTCATTTCACTGAATTTTTTATTCAAGTGTGAAATGTTTTCACCGGTATCATCACCGATCAAGTTTTTAAGCATCCAATTTAAATCTTTTCTTAATATTGTTTTGTAAGATAAAGATTTTAATAGAACTTTTCTTCCGCAATGAATTGGAACACATATATCATTTTTAAACAGCGGTGTTTTTTTATGATATAAAACTAATATTTTTATGCTCACATTGTCTTCAATAAGTGTTGAGTCCTTTTCCGAGTTGGTCATATAAATCCCTATATCGATAAATCTTAAACTAAGTGTTTAAGTTATTCCATACCATTATAATTTATATGTTTTTATTGAAAAATTCAAATTGTTGTATAGATTTGCGTTGCTTTTATGTAACTAAATTTATAAAATCTACAAGTATATATTTTGTATGGTTGTATGGAGGTATTATGTTAGAAAATATTAAATTGATTGCAAAGCGAATTAAGGAGTTAAGAGAAATTTCCGATATGTCTATTGAATCGATGGCAAAAGAACTTAATGTAGCTGTAGATAAATATATCGAGTATGAAAGCGGAGAATGTGATATTCCCGTAAGTTTTTTGTATGCGATGGCAGGTAAATTCAATATTGAATTGACAGTTTTATTAACGGGTGAAGAACCTAAACTTAAAAAATTTAGTGTAGTAAGAAAAGATAAAGGTCTTTCCATAGACAGAAGAAAAGAATATAAGTATCAGGATTTGGCATACAACTTTATTAATAAAAAAGCCGAATTTTTTATGGTAACGGTTGACCCTGAAAAAGAAGAAAAAAACGATATTCATAAATATGCTCACGAAGGTCACGAATTTAACTATATTCTCGAAGGGCAAATGAAATTCTTTTATAAAGACCAGGAAGTTATTTTGAATCCGGGCGACAGTATTTATTTCGATTCCGGAACGGAACATGCAATGATGGCGTTAGGTAACAAACAACTTAGATTTCTCGCTACAATATTGAATTAATATGGAGAAAAAAATGTTAGAAAAATATATAACAATGAAGCATTTCGATAAGTATGAAGATTTTGTGAAAAATTTTAAGATAACCGTGCCGGAAAATTTTAATTTCGGTTTCGATATAGTTGATGAGTGGGCAAAACAAGAACCTAACAAAAAAGCTCTTGTATGGTGCGATGATAAAGGTTTGGAAAAAACTTTTACGTTCGAAGATATTAAAAAGTATACAAATAAAACGGCCAATTTCTTTAAAAGAATAGGTGTAAAAAAAGGTGATACTGTTTTACTTATTCTTAAAAGAAGATTCGAGTTTTGGTTTTCCGTTGTTGCTCTTCATAAAATAGGAGCGATAGGAATACCCGCAACACATTTGTTAACGGAAAAAGATATTGTTTACAGATGTAATGCAGCGGATGTTAAAATGGCAGTTGTTGTAGATGCTCACGGACTTATTGATGTTGTAAATAAATCGCAAAGCAAAACACCTACACTGAAATATAAAGTTTGCGTTAATTCAAAAGGTGCCGACGGCTGGTATAATTTTACCGAAGAAATAGAAAAAGAGTCCGACGTGTTTGAAAGACCTACGGGAGCCGAAGCAACAACAAATCACGATAATATGCTTTTGTACTTTACTTCCGGAACAACCGGAATGCCTAAAATGGTAACACACGATTTTACATATCCGTTAGGACTTTTGATTGTAGGTCAGTGGCACAATCTTCAGGAAAACGGATTACATATAACCGTTGCCGATACCGGTTGGGCAAAAGCCGCTTGGGGAAAAATTTATGCTCAATGGATAACGGGTACGGCAGTATTCGTTTATGATTTCGATAAGTTTACACCGAAAGATATATTGGAACAAATTTCCAAACATAAAGTAACATCTTTCTGTGCACCTCCGACAATATACAGATATTTGATAAAAGAAGATTTACCGAGTTACGATTTATCGAATTTAAAGTATTGTACGATTGCAGGTGAACCGTTGGATGCCGAAATGTACAACAATTGGAAAAAAATTACGGGTATAAGATTAATGGAATCTTACGGACAAACAGAACTTGTTTCAATTATAGGAAACTTCCCTATGATGACACCGAAACCCGGTTCAATAGGTAAACCGGCACCGTATTATGATATAGATATAGTTGATGATGATTATAAATCTTGTGAGTTCGGTGAAGTAGGACAAATTGTAGTAAGACTTCACGGAGAAAAACCGGCGGGATTATTTAACGGCTATTATAGAGATCCCGAACTTACAAAACAAGTTTTGCATGACGGATTATATTTTACCGGTGATACCGCATACAGAGATGAAGACGGATACATTTGGTTTGTCGGCAGAGTTGATGATGTTATAAAAAGTTCCGGATACAGAATCGGGCCTTTTGAAGTTGAAAGTGCATTGTTGGAACATCCTGCGGTATTGGAATGTGCAATAACCGCAGTTCCCGATCCTGACAGAGGACAAATTGTTAAAGCAACCGTTGTTTTGGCAAAAGGTTTTAAAGCAAGTGACGATTTGAAGAAAGAATTACAAAACCATGTTAAAAGAGTTACAGCTCCTTATAAATATCCGAGAATAGTTGAATTTGTAGATGAGTTGCCTAAAACAATAAGCGGAAAAATAAGAAGAGTTCAAATAAGAGAAGCAGATAATAAAAAATAATCTGGAGGAAAAATGTCAAAACAGTTAAAAAGATTACCTAATGATAAAATTATTTTCGGTATATGTTCAGGATTGGCACAATATTTTGAAATAGACAAAACTGTAGTAAGAATAATAATCGTATTGATATTTTGCCTTTCAGGATTTTTTCCGGTAGGGCTTTTATATATAATTGCATACTTTATTATGCCCGTAGATAAAAGTTCCAACTTTTCGAGTTCAGATATAATAAGATAAATATTATTCTAAATCCAAATCAAATATTTCGGCACGGTTTGCTGTTGTATCAAGAATAGCAACCGTGCTTCTTCCATATCTTCTTCCTGTAACTTCTCCTGGATTTATAAGTAATCCGTTAACTGTTTTTGTTATTGAAGGTCTGTGTGTATGACCGTAAATTATATAATCAAATTTTTTTGCCGGGGTGTATAAATGATGTGTTAGTAAGAAAGTTTTGTTGTCTAACACAAAATCGTATGGCGGTTCATAAATGTTGCCGAATCTTTCAATGGCTTTTGATAGTTCGTAATAGTCAAAATCGTTGTTTCCGAAAATTGCTAAAAACGGAACATTTAGTTTTGCAAAATATTTTGCTGCTTCGGGATAAGAAAAATCTCCGGCATGTAAAACAAACTCTACTTGCCGGAGATTAAAGAAATCTATAGCTTTACATATTTTATCTATATTGTTATGTGTATCAGATAAAATACCTATTTTCATTTACACTGCAACAACATCTTTTATTTCTGGGAGAGCTTCTTGGATAGCTTTTTTTATTCCCATTTCCAATGTCATCATTGCCATAGGACAATTTCCGCAATGACCTTGTAATTTAACTTTTACAATGTTATCCGGTGTAATGTCTACCAACTCTACATTTCCGCCATCGGCAATGAGAGCAGGTCTTACCTGATTTAAAACTGCTTCAACTTTTTCTTTCATTTTATACTCCTTAATTAAAATCCGTCCGCGCCCAAGAGGAGTTGAACCTCTAACCTTTTGATTCGTAGTCAAACGCTCTATCCAATTGAGCTATGGGCGCATTAATAACCCGACTTAAAGATTTTAAAAGATTTAACCTTTTTTGTCAACATAAATATATATACTCTTTTTAATATATTTTTGATAAAATAGTTAATGTTATGACAAACAAAAACGGTGAAAAAAAAGTTTTAGTTACAAATAAAAAAGCATATCATAACTATCATATTTTGGAAGAATATGAAGCAGGTATCGTATTGTCCGGATATGAAGTGAAATCTTTAAGATTACATAACGCAAGTTTAGTAGATTCTATTGTAAGATTTAATAACAGTGAAGCTTTCTTGGAAAATGTTTATATAGCACCGTATACACAAATTTCAACACATATCGGTGATTACGATGCTAAAAGAAACAGAAAATTATTGTTACATAAACAAGAAATAAATAAACTGTTTTCAAAATCAAAAGAAAAAGGATTAACCGTTGTTCCATTAGAAATTTATGTTTCAAAATACGGTAAAATAAAGGCTCTTGTAGGCCTTGCAAAAGGAAAAACTACCTACGATAAAAGGGACTTATTAAAGAAAAAAGATATAGACCGAGAAATTCAAAAAAGTCTGAAAAGTTCAAATAAATATTAATTCAAAATAAAAATGGATACAAGTAAATTCGTTGTATTAGAAGCATCTGCTGGTTCCGGGAAAACCCACAATTTAGCAAAAAGATACATTTCTTTATTGCTTAATTTCGATTCATCTAAAACAAAGCCTCCTTTGAACAATATTCTTGCGTTAACTTTTACGAATAAAGCAACTATCGAGATGAAAGAAAGAATAATAAAATATTTGAAAAAAATATCTTTAGGACAAGACGTAAAAGATGTTTTGACAGCAGTAAATCTTCCTAAAATAAAAATTCCTTCAAATGCCAATATTGTTGTAAATAACATAATAAATAATTTCGACCATTTTAATGTAAGAACAATAGATAGTTTCATAAATTTAATTATAAAAGCATGTGCGTTAAAATTAGGGGTATCTCCGAATTATAAGATTTTAGACTCTTACGAAGATTATATCGATTATTCAATAGATGTTTTTTTGGATAAATCTTTTAGTGATGATAAGGTAAAAGCAGTGTTGGATTCTTTTTTTGAACAGTATACCATAGACACAACTTCGTCTTGGAATATTAGAGGTAACATTTCCAGAACATTTAAAAAACTATATAAAAAAGAAATAACAAAAAAAATAGTAGAAATAAAAAAGAAAGTAAAATATTCCGAAGAATTGTCTAAATTAAACTCTGAGTTTATAAAAATTTGTGAAAAGGTTTTGGAAATAGAAGATATACCAAAATTTATAGGTGGTAAAATAAAACTTCAAAATTATGCAAGTGATATTGTTTCAGGGAAAAAGTCTCTGTTCGATGGTAGAATAACTTCTTTTTTTGCAAAAGCTGAAGTCCCTTATTCAACAAAACTTTCACCTGAACAACATAGTGCTAAATTGGAAGAAGTTTTTGTTAAAGGCAAAGCCGTTATTCAAGCATTTATGGAATTTAAAGCAAAACACTTCTATGATAATTACATAAAAATGTTTGATAATATTTTAAAAGAGTTTGAAATAAGAGCAAAGTTAGATTCCGTAATGTTTTTGCAGGATATAAATAAACAGGTGTCAAAAGTTTTTTATGAACAGAATTTAGCTCCTGAAATATATTTAAGTTTATCCAATAATTTTACTGACTTCCTTATAGATGAATTTCAAGATACTAACCAAATTCAATGGCAAACACTAAAATTTATAGTTGAAGAAAACCTTTCAAAGGGCGGATCATTCTTTTATGTCGGTGATAAAAAACAAGCAATTTACGGTTTTAGAGGAGGAGATTATAAAATTTTTGATGTTCCGAGAAAAGAGTTTTATAATTATGAACCAAAGCTTACCGTACTTGATACAAACTACAGAAGTTGTAAAGCAATAGTAGATTTTAATAATAAAATATATTCGCAAGATAATATAGCTAAACTATTGAACTATGTAGGTGATAATAAGGATTTAGGAAATATAGAAAAATATTGTGAAGGTATAATAGAAGTTTTTAAAGATTCCAAACAGAAATGTAATAGAAAAGAATCCGGTTATGTAGAAATATCGTATAAGGAATATAGTGAAGATGACGATTTTGATGAGTTAGTAAAACAGTATTTATATGAAATAATAGATGATGTTCTAAAAAGATTTTCAAATAAAGATATAACGATAATTTGCAGAAAAAATGAAGAAATAAAAAGAATAGGTAAATGGTTGTTAGAAAAAGGAATAGACATAGAATCCTTTCAAACATTAAATATTTTAAATTCACAAATAATAAAAGAATTGTTCAGCTCGTTACAATTTTTTAATATGCCTACGGATAATGTATCTTTTGTTTCTTTTATTACAAGCAATATGTTTTTACAAGTAACAGGTTTGAAGAAAGAAGATATGTTTAAATTTATAACCGAAAATTCTCTTGAAACATCAAACAATATTAATCTTTATATCAAATTCAGAAAAGCATATCCTAAAGTATGGCAAGATTATATTGAAGAGTTTTTTAATAGGGTTGGTTTTGTCGCCGTTTACGAAATGGTTGTTTCTTTAATTTCAAAATATAAGGTAATAGAAAATTTTAAGGAATATACAAATGTAATTTATAGATTTTTGGAAATAGTTTGTGATTTTGAGAAAGATAATCAGGGTTTACAAAATTTTATAGACTTTTTTAATGACTTTAAAAATAATGAAAAAAATGAAAAGTTTTTTATAAAAGTACCATCATCAAATGCAATAAAAATTACTACAATTCATAAATCAAAAGGTCTTGAATATAATGTTGTAATAATGCCTTATTTCTATATAGAATCACCGGATGGGGATAATATATTTACTATAGAAAAAAAAGAAGAAATATCTTTCTTGGCAATAAATCAGGAGATGGCGAATTATTCGCAAGAATTAAAAGATATTTACTATGAGAAATATTTTAAAAATATATCTGACGAATTGAACGGTTTGTATGTTTCAACTACAAGAGCAGTATGTGAATTTTATGCTCTTATGACTCACAAAAAAACAAAAACAGGAAATAAAAAAAGTTATATTGAAATTTTTATAGACGAAAACAACAGAAATTTCGGTGTTAAAGAAAAAACAAATTCAAAATCATCTAACGAAGATGAAGAACTTATAAAAAATACTGAAATAATACCTACAAAACTTCAGGATATTGTAGATATAATAAACGATAGTTCCATAGAAATTTACGGAAAAAAACATAAAGATATTTTGCTAAACGGAAAAATAATTCATTATGCTTTATCTCAAATACAAACTTTTAATTCTAAAAATTTAAAAAATAAAATTGAAAAAGCAATAGAAAGTACACAACTTGCATATCCGGACCAAGATTTAACAAGTTTTAAAGAAAAACTTTCAAGCTTGTTATTAAACAAAGAAATAGCGGATTTATTTGACGAAAAAAATATTGTCTTTAACGAAAAAGAGTATGTTGATAAATTTGGCAATACCATAAGAACGGATAAAATAATAATAAAGCCAAAAGAAGTTTGTGTAGTGGATTTTAAAAGCTCAATATACGATAAGGAATATATAAATAATCAAATGAAAAATTATATTGAGATATTGAAGGATATATATACTGATAAAAAAGTATGTTGTTGTATCGTAGATATTGAAAAGGAAAAATTGTGTGTTTTTAATGCGGATATAGGTATAGAATAAAATTTATGGAAAACAAAAGTAAGATAATTAATATTGCTTTAAATGATAGTATTGTTGAATATACGGCAAAATATTTGTTTAATTTAACCGGTACAGAAAATGATTTTGGTAAAGTTGCAGTTATTATGACTTCGAAAAGACCATCATTGTTTATAAAGAGAGAATTGGCAAAACAAATAAATAAGCCGTTTATTCCACCAAAATTTCTTACTTTTGAAGAACTTGTAAGTTCAATATCCGGTTTACAGAATAAGAAAAAAATATCAAAGATAGATAGCAGTTATATAATTTACGATATTATTCATAACAATCTTAAAAGTTCAAGTTTTTATCAATATACATACTCATCTTTCTTTCAATGGGCAAACGAAATATTGAATTTTATAAATCTGTTGGATTTGGAACAAATAAGTAACGATAAATTGTTAAATATTCAAATGCAGGCTGATATAGGTTTTGATGTGCCTAAAAGTATTAATGATCTTTTAAAGAATATATCTTTTATAAGGGAAGAATTTCATAAAAGAATAGAAATATTAAACAAAACGACGACAGCATATTCTTATTACAATGCTGCAAAAAACATAGAAACTTATTTTAAAGATTTTGATAGGGTAATATTGTTTAATCCATATTATTTGAATAAGTCCGAAACTGAAATGTTTAAAGTTTTGTTTAATGTCGGTAAGCTTGATATTATCATAAGAGGTAACAAGAATAATTGGCAATACTTAAACAAAATTTATAAAGATTTTAATTCTGTTTCTAAATCTGTAAGAGATAGTTTAACGGATAATATTCAATTTTATAGCGCTTACGACGGATATTCTCAAGCTTGTTTGGTTAAAAATTTAGTACAAAAAGTTCCTCAAAACGAACTTAAAGATACTGTAGTTATCGTTCCGGATAATACCATATTGCAGGCGGTTACAAGCGAACTTTATTCGGTAATGAAAGATATTAATATTGCGGTGGGATATCCTGCAAATAAAACTACGGTATTTTCTTTAATGAAAGATTTAATTAAAACGCATTTAAACAGAGATGAAAATAACAAATATTATGTAAAGGATTTTATTTCAATAATATCAAATCCACTCGTTAAAAATATAAGATTTATCGGTATGCCGGATATTACGAGAATTATAATTCATGAAATAATTAACAATTTTGATTTTTCAAATAAAAAAGCTTTGTTTAAATCGTATCAGTTTATTTCGTTAGACGAGATTCAAAATAATAATATACTACACGAAACTATTTCCGGAAAAATAACTTCTTATTGGCAAGAAGTTTCCCCTGAAAGAGTGAAAGAACTCATTATGCAATTGTTTGATATATTTTTCTATAAATTTGAAAATATTTCTACAATGTATGCTTTGGGAAAAGCCATAAATACTATAGCCGATATTATAACTCAAAAGAGTTTGATAAATTCGTACTCTTTTAATTTAGGTGCGATGAACATGATTTATGATGTCGCAAATCAACTTTTAAACTCTATTTGTTCAAATAATATTTTTAGTACGAAAGAATTATTGAAAATATTTGAAAATCTTATATCTACAGGTAACATAAATCTTGTAGGAAGTCCTTTAAAAGGGTTACAGGTTTTGGGCTTTATGGAAGCAAGAGGACTTTCGTTTAAAAATGTCTTTATAGTGTCTATGTCGGATTCCGTGGTACCAAATGTAACGGATATAAATCCTCTTATTCCGAAAGAAGTTATTAATTTGTTGAATATCGGTTATTCCGAAAGAGAAATCGATATTCAAAAATATCAATTTTATAGTCTAATTTCCGGTGCAAAGAATGTTTCTTTAATATATCCTTGTGATAATGCGAACATAAGAAGCAGATTTATAGAAGAACTTGTATGGAAAAAACAATATGAAGCAAAACTTTTAAGCTCGGTAACAGTTAATAATGCTGTTTTGTCTGCACAACTTTTTCCTAACAATAAACCTGAATTTTCAAAAACAGATGAGATAAAAAAATATTTGTTGAATTTTAATTATTCGGCAACAAGTATAGATTCCTATATGAAATGTAAATTAAGATTTTATTATAAGTATGTGTTGAAATTAGGTGAACAAACAGATTATGATGATGATCACGAAAGCATTAATATAGGGAATTGTGTTCACGACTTTTTAAATAAAATTTTTCACGGCGGTTTAACTAAAGAAGAGTTGTTGAGTTTGGATGAAGCTTCTTATGATAAAGAGTTGAATAACAAAATAGATGAATATTTTAAAAATGCTAAAACCGGTAAAATGTATTTGTTAAGAAAACTTCTTAAAAAGAAATTGAATGATTTTAGAATAGCAGAAATTGCAAGACCATTTAAAAAAGTGTTGGATACCGAAAAAGATTTTAACTCTCAAATAGAAGTAAATCAAGTAAAATATAATTTGGTTTCAAGAATGGATAGAATAGATGAAAACGATGACGGAACAGTAAGTATTATAGATTATAAAACGGGTACTGCGGAAGCACCGCTTGCTGCCAGAGATTTTGTTATAGATGGAACAAAATTTTCCAGACAGGTAATATCGAAAAATATAGAATCTTTTCAATTGATAATTTATAAGTATTTATACGAACAAAACATTAAAGATAAAACTGTAAAAGATATGATGTTGTATTCTTTAAAAAAGACCGAGACCATTCCTTTATTGAAGGAAGGCAGTAAAATAGATTTTGATATATTGCTCAAACAACTCAAAGTTATTATTGCCGATATTAATAGTGACGAACCGTTTAAAAGTGAAATTTATGATGATGTAGATTGTGAGAAATGTCCGTATTTTTACTTGTGCAGATAGTAACAATTTTGTATAAGTATATGTCTAAATAGTAACAATGTTTTTTATATGGAGTTTAAAATGAAAAAAGCAATTTTGTTTGTAATAATGTTTTTAATGTTTGGTATAAACGTATATGCCGATAAAACAAGTAATTTGTTTGTGATAGAAAGAAGCAAAAATGCAAATGTTGTTAGTTATGATGCTGTTTTAAATGATGACGGAACGATAAAAAAAGAAAATCCTGTAGATTCTTATTGGTTATTGTATGCATATAAAAACGGAGAAAGAGAAGAATTAAGTGCATTTGATAAAAAAGCTTATGGCTTTAAGGTTAAATATAATACCGAAAGACAAAATTTTGACTTTGTATTAAAAGCTGCCAAAGATAAACCTATGACTATTGACTTATATAATGGTGTTGCAAAAGCGGTTATAAAAATAAATAACGTTGATTGTTTTTTGGAAAAAGTTTATATCGGTTCTGTTGACGGTGCTTTTGGTATACCGAATGTAAGCTTTTATGAACTGTTCGGAACTGAAGTATCAAATGGTGCTAAACAGCAACAAAAAATAGTAGTGAAATAACTTTTCTTTTTTTGTATAATACTAAGATTATGAAAAATTATATTTTATTTTTATTATGTTTTATTTGTTTTTGTTCGTTGTCATGTGCTTCAACGAAAGGAGTTGCTGTTACAGGTGAAAACAATAATGTCGGCAGTGTAAGTTCTGAAACCGATAGTATTCAAGATCAGGTGTTGAACGATATTTCAAATGTACAACAGTCGAAAAATTATATATTACAGTCCGGGGATCTTGTGGAAATAAAAGTTTTTATGGAACCGAATATGGACAGGGTTCTTAGAATATCTTCTAACGGGACGGTAACATATCCTTTGATAGGTAACGTTAAAATAGGCGGTTATTGTGTAAGTGATGCGGAAGAACAATTGGCCGAAAAGTTAAAGTATTATATAAAAAGTCCGCAAGTTTCAATGTTAATAAAAGAATACTCAAATAAGATGGTTTATGTTCTGGGACAAGTAAAAAAACCTTCGGAAATATCTATCCCGCCGGAAAAGACTATAACAGTTCTTGAAGCAATTACATCAGTAGGCGGATTTACCGACATTGCAAATACTTCAAAAATAAAAGTTTTAAGAATGGAAAACGGGAAACAAAGAAGTATAGATGTTGACGTTAATGCAATAACAAAGCAAGGAAATAAGTCTCTTGATATCGAACTGATGCCCGGAGATGTCGTTTTCGTTCCGCAAAGTATGTTTTAGAGGTAATAAGTAATAATGAGCGAAAATTTTACAAATGATATTAATAATAATGCCGAAATAGATTTTACATTTTACATATCGGTAATATTAAAAAGAATATGGCTGTTGATAGGTGTTGTAATTATATGTGTTGCGGCAGCTGTTGTCGTAAACATGTTGATGCAACCGAAATACAAAGCCTCGGTTCTCATGATGATAGACA
Source organism: Endomicrobiaceae bacterium (assembly GCA_045223915.1). Classification (GTDB taxonomy): domain Bacteria; phylum Elusimicrobiota; class Endomicrobiia; order Endomicrobiales; family Endomicrobiaceae; genus Ruminimicrobiellum. Next base: position 107,365 of record JBGUZU010000005.1, read on the forward strand.
GGGAAGATTCCGGTAAAATAGAAACATCTTCTTTCGGTTCATGGGCAAGTGATGAAGATTATTACAGAACACAATATAAATTGTTGGAATCAAGAACATTGTTGGAAAAAGTTCATAATAATATGAATTTGTCGGAAGTTCCGGAATTTAAACAACCCAATGGTTGGGCAAAATTAAAAAAACATATAAAAATTATTCCTATAACAAGAAGTCGTTTGTTAAACCTTGAAGTTGAATCTTATGATAAAAATTTATGTGCAAAAATTGCTAATACAATAGCAAAAACCTTTGTTGAAGATAATGTAAGTAACAGGGTTTCTATAGCACAAGACGTTATCGCTGCTCTTGATGCAACGGAAAGAAGTTCAAAACAACAAGAGTTATTAAATTCTATGCCGCAGGTAGTAAATAGTGATTTTATAAAAAATCTTAAAAACCAAGAAATAGCATTATATAAACAATTCGTTCAGTTAAATGCAAGATATACGATAAATCATCCGGAAGTTATATCCGTTCAAAATCAGTTACAGGCAATAAGAGAAAAAATAGATGTCGAAACAAGAAGACTTATTCAAAGTATAAAAATCGAGCTTTCCGGGCAATTTTCCGGAAACAATATAAGAATAGTTGATGAAGCTCTTGTTCCGGACAATCCTTATAAGCCGAATAAGATGTTAAATTTGTTGATTGGATTTTGCGTTGGTTGTATCTTAGGAATATTGTTCATATTCATAGTTGAATTTTTGGACAAGACAATAAAAACATCCGACGATTTACAAGATAAATTGAAAATTTCTTTTTTAGGATTTATTCCTGTTAATAAAATGAAAAAATTACAGAACGAATATGAAATAATGTTGAAAGAAGGTAATTTTTTGTTGGCAGAACAAGTAAGAAATATAAGAACGATGTTGGGTTTTGCTTTGTCGGATGATAGAAAAGCACCTATTTTAATTGCAAGTTCTTTGCAAAGTGAAGGAAAAAGTCATTTGTCTGTAAATTTGGCAGTGGCATTTGCTCAAACCCAAAAAAAAGTTTTACTTATAGATGGTGATTTGAGAAGATCCAGGTTACATAAGGTGTTTAAAGTTTCGAACGAAAAAGGTTTAACAAATATTTGGCAGGAAGATAAAAAAATATCTTCTTTTGAATATAATGTTCAAAAGACTCCTGTAGAAAATTTATATGTTATGACATCGGGAGTAAGACCACCGAATCCTTCGGAGTTATTGAATACCCCTTTGCTTGAAGCCTTTGTAAAGTGGGCAGTTGAAAATTACGATTGCGTAATGGTTGATTGTCCTGCGGTGTTACCGGTGAGTGATACTTTGTTGTGGGGCAAATATATAAATAAAGCTATTTTTGTTATTAAGTACGGCAGTACAAATTCAAAATTAGCTGAAGCTGCTTTAGAAAAAATGGAAAATGTGGGAATAAAAATTGTAGGTGGCGTTATATCCCAATATGAGCCGAAAGGCCTTACATACAGTAAATACGGATATTATAAAAATTATTCTTATTACAATGAAGAAAACAAGGAAAACTAACAATACAAAAATTTTTGATATTGAAGTTTGAAACTTGTACCATTGTAAGGGTTAATTCAATAAAAACATAATATATTAAAAAGGAGATTTAATCATGAGAAAACCGTTGATGGCAGGAAACTGGAAAATGAACAAAACTATACCGGAAGCAGTTGCTATGGTAAGTGAATTAAAAGGTAAAATTGCAGATGTTAAAGATGTTGATGTTTTAATTTGCCCTACATTTACTGCAATTTCAGCTTTAGCAAATGAAGCTAAAGGAACAAATATAAACATAGGTGCACAAGATATATTCTGGGAAGCTAAAGGTGCTTTCACAGGAGAAATTGCTCCTAATATGTTGGTAGATGCAGGTTGCAAATATGTAATAATCGGTCATTCCGAAAGAAGACAATATTTCGGTGAAACAAACGAAACAGTAAATAAAAAAGTTAAAGCTGCATTGGCTATAGGTTTAATACCTGTTGTTTGTGTAGGTGAAACATTGCAGGAAAGAGAATCTGATGTAACATTTAAAGTTATTGAAGCTCAAGTAAGAGAAGGATTGAAAGATTTATCTAAAGAAGATGCAGAAAAAGTAGTTATCGCTTATGAACCGGTTTGGGCAATCGGAACAGGAAAAACAGCAACTCCCGATCAAGCACAAGAAGTTCATGCTTTTATAAGAAAAGTTTATGGCGAAATGTATTGCTGTGCGGCAGATAAAATAAGAATTCTTTACGGCGGTTCGGTAAAACCTGAAAATGTAAGTGAACTTATGAAAAAAGAAGATATAGACGGCGGATTAGTAGGCGGAGCAAGCTTAAAAGCAGATTCTTTTGAAGCTTTGGTAAAATTTTCTAAATAATTATTATAAAGGAAAAATTAAGATGAATGAAAATAGAGCAAAAAATCCTATTTTGACAAATGTTTCAAACAGACACATACATTTATCAAAAGATGATATGGAAATATTATTCGGTAAAGGTCATACATTAACAAAAACAAAAGATTTGGTTCAGCCGGGCGAACATGCTTGCGATGAAACCGTCACAATACAAGGTCCTAAAAGATCTATAGAAAAAGTTAGAGTTTTAGGCCCGTTAAGAAAACAAACTCAGGTTGAAATTTTCGTAACCGATGCAATAAGATTAGGTGTTAATGTTTGTATAAGATTGTCCGGAGATTTAGCAGGTTCCGAACCTATAAAAGTTATAGGTCCTGCAGGATCAATCGATTTAAAAGAAGGTTGTATTGTTGCTAAAAGGCATATTCATTTTACAACAAAAGATGCCGAATTTTACGGAGTAAAAAACGGTGACTCTTTAAAGTTGAAAACTGAAGGTGAAAGAGGACTCGTTTTTGATAATGTTATAGCAAGAGTAAGTGATAAAATGGCTTTGGAATGTCATTTAGATATGGAAGAAGCTAATGCCGCAGGTGTAAAAAACGGAGATAAGCTTTTCATATTATAATTAAGGATATAACAATGAAAATTGCATTCGGTTGTGATCATGCCGGAATAGACGTGAAAGATAAATTGATATCTTTTATAAAATCGTTGGGTCATGAAGTTATAGATTGCGGAACAGACTCTAAAGAAAGTTGTGATTATCCTGATTTTGCTCTTAAAGTTGCTCAAAATATTGTTTCTAAAAATGCAGATAAAGGAATTTTGATTTGTGGAACAGGTATCGGTATGTCCATTGCCGCAAACAAAGTTAAAGGTATAAGAGCAGCTGTTTGTTGGAGCAAAGAAACAGCTCAACTTATAGCTCAACATAATAATGCAAATATTATGTGTGCCGGAGCAAGGTTCGCATCACCCGATGATATTTGTCTATGGATTAAAACTTTTCTTGAAACTGAATTTGAACAAAGACATATAAAAAGAATAAATAAAATTAGTCAAATAGAACAACAGTACTAATGCTGTTGTTCTATTTTTTTTGTATGCAAATAAAAATATAAAAGGAAATTGCTATGAAAAAAATTTTTGTTTTATCCGCACTTATGTTTGTTTCAAGTTTTATTTATGCTGCATCCGTAACGATTTATAATGATAATTTTGCACTTGTAAGAGATACAAAAGATGTGGATGTAAAAGTCGGTAAACAAACAATAGAAGTAGACGATGTATCAGCAAAAATAGATCCGACAAGTGTGTTACCGAAATTCCTTTCGGATTCAAACAATATTACTATTCTTGAACAAAACTATGATTTCGATTTGGTTAACAGCAACAAGTTGTTACAGAAATATATAGGTAAAGATATAACGGTAGAAAGATATTTACCTAATTCACAAAAAGAAAAAATTTCCGGTAAACTTTTATCCGTTCAAGGTGGAACAATAATAAAAACAAATAACGATAAAATTGTTATCAATCCGGACGGAGAAATTTCTTTACCTAAAATGCCGGATGGGTTAATGTTAAAACCGACTTTGTCTTGGTTGATTAACAGTAAGGTTGCCGGTAAGAAAAAATTGGAACTGACATACAAAACAACAGGCTTTTCTTGGGTAGCCGATTATGTTGCCGTGCTTAATAAAGATGATAAAAATATAGATTTGAATGCTTGGGTAACTATAAATAATACATCGGGTGCAACATATAAAGATGCTAAATTAAAATTGGTTGCAGGTGATGTAAATACAGTAAAAGAACCAAGAGCTACAAGAAGTCTTATGATGGCTAAAAATGCCGTTATGGAAGAAGCTGCTTATGATACAGCAGCAGGTTTTCAGGAACAAGCATTTTTCGAATATCATATTTATAAGTTACAAAGAAAAGCTGATTTAAAAGATAACGAAAAGAAACAAATAGAATTTACGGCAGCACAAAATATTCCCGTAGAAAAAAAGTTTACATATCAAAGTTCTAAAAATAATAAAGTAGAAATTTCGTTAAAATTTAAAAATAATAAAGCTTCAAATTTAGGTATACCGTTACCTAAAGGTAAGGTAAGGGTATTTAAAAGTGATGGCGATTCTATAGAATTTGTCGGAGAAGATATGATAGATCATACTCCGGAAAACAAAGATATGAGATTAACATTGGGTAATGCATTTGATGTTACCGCAGAAAAGAAAATGACAAATTCTTCAAGAAATAATTCCGCAAAACAGTCCGAAGAGACTTATGAAATTGTTTTGAAAAATGCAAAAGATGAAGCTGTAAAGGTTGATGTTATAGAAACTTTTTACGGCTGGTCTAATTGGAAAATCGTTTCCAATTCTCACAAGTTTGAAAAGAAAGATTCAAATACTATAGTTTTTGAAGTTGATGTTCCGGCAAAATCAGAGACAAAAGTTAGTTATAAGGTAAAATATTCATGGTAAACATAGCATCAATTATAGATCATACTTTGTTGAAACCAAATGCAACATATAAAGATTTTAAGTTGCTTTGCGAACAGGCTGTTGAAAACAGATTTTGTTCTGTGTGTGTACCGCCTTTTATGGTTGAAAGTTGTAAAAAAGCTTTAAATAATACCGATGTAAAAGTATGTACGGTAATAGGATTCCCTTTAGGTTATAATAGTTGCATAGGTAAACTTATAGAGACCAAGCAAGCTTTAAAAAACGGAGCTGATGAAATAGATGCCGTTATAAATATTTCTGCTTTCAAATCAAAAGATTTTAATTATGTTGAAAAAGAAATAGCTTTACTGAGAAAAGCAACTGTAAATAAAATTCTTAAAATAATAGTTGAAACTGCATATTTGAACCAAGAAGAAAAAGAAAAGATAGCTAAAATAGTTATGAATAATGGTGCTGATTTTTTAAAAACGTCTACAGGTTTTGCTCCATCCGGAGCAACTGTCGAAGATATTAAATTTTTTAAAAAAATATTAAAAAACAATGTGAGGATAAAAGCTTCCGGCGGAATATCTACATACAAACAAGCCGAAGAATTGATAAGAGCCGGTGCAATTAGATTGGGAACATCAAAGTCTTTGCAGTTGTTAACAGATGACGATGAATAAAACAATAGTTAAACATGTATCAATAATAATATCTTTAATTTTGCTTATAGTTTTGGTATGGTTTTTGTTTGTGTATGTTTTTTTTGATAACGAATTGAAAAAAAGCATATATCCCATGATAGATGATTCTAAACAATTGCTATCTGAAATAGTAAACAAAAATTTTGCGGTTGAAAAAACAAGAAAATTTATTTCCGATTTTGAAAAGAAAGAATATATACGATATTTAACGATCACAAACAAACAAGAAAAGAACACTCCAACAAAAATAAATTCGGCAATATTATCTGTTTTAAAATTATCATATCCTATAAAAAGTGAAAATTCCGTTGTAGGTTGGGTAGAAGTATGGCCTTCATACGAACTTTTTGCAAAAATATTTTCCAGCGGCGCAAATATAACAATATTGTTAATGTCAATTATTTTTTTATTGATAGGGTTCATTTTTGTTGCATATCTTTACATAAAAAAATATGTTTTTGATCCTTTCAAACAAATAAAAATTATGATAAACAATATTGTTATGGATAAAGAAGTAACTATTGATGAATCCAATGAATACGGAATATGGAAAAACATATTTTTTGATTTAAAGAAGTTACATAATAAAGTTTTTGATGTTAACACTACAATGAACTTATTGTTTTCGGCGACAAGCATTGTAAGTTCGGATTTGGAACTTGTAAATTCTGTTCACGTTGTATTTAATGTAGTTCAAAAAAGAATAAAAAATTCTATGTGTGCACTTTTTATTCCCGATGAAAGCGGACAGTTGAAAGTGTTTGCAAAAAACGGGTTATTAAATAACGATATAACTTTTATGCATCAGGATTCTAATAATTATGTATGGGTGACATATGAAGAGAAAAAAGAGATTATTGTAAATGATGAAAATAAGATAACGAAAGAAAATTTGGGCGGATTATGTGACGAAAAGATTGGTTCTATTATGGCTATTCCTTTGATAGATGAAAATAAGAATTGTATTGGAGTCTTTATTGTAGTAAGTAAAATAGCAAATTCTTTCAATTCTGATAATATTGATATTATAAACAGTGTTTCAAAATATTTGGTTGCATTGATAAACAGAATAAAAGATTATCAAAAAATAAAAGAAACAAACAGAAAATTGGAAATTGAAATAGAAACGGCATCAAAAGAACTTATAGAAACAAACAGTATTTTGGTAAAAAAAATAAAAGATATAAGAAATGTTTCGGACATTGCTTTTCATGCAACTACGAGAATAGATATAGCCGATTCTATGGAATATATTACATCAAAGATGAAAGAAATTTTGGGTATAGAAAAGTTCGGTATTTTTACATACAATAAAGAAGAAGGTGTTTTGTATTCCGTAAGGGGATCTTTCGGTATGGAAAACATCTTAAAAATTGTTAACAAAAAAGGTACAATTTATAATGATATAATAAACAGCGGTAATCGTGTTGTTGTAAATAAAGATTCTGATTTAAAAGATTATTCTCGTAATTTGATAAACGACAGTGTAAAACTAAAATCCGCAGTATTTTTACCTGTAAAGCAGGGAAACGATGTTATTGCAATAATTGTTGCTATTAATAAGAAGGATTCAAACTTCAATTGTACCGATGTAAAGGCATTGGAACACATATCTGTTATTATTTATGGTATAATAGAAAGAATGAATCTTTATAAGAAAATTAAAAGTTAATATATAATGGGGGAAGCAAATGGAAATAGCTGATTTGAAAATTATATCAGCATCTGTAAGAAAAGAAGTTCTTAAAATGTTGAATAAGGCCGGTTCCGGTCATCCGGGTGGAAGTTTATCTGCCGTAGAACTTTTGGTGGATTTATATAATAATCATATGAATTTTAACAAAGATAATTGGCAAGATAAAAACAGAGATTATTTTGTTCTTTCAAAAGGTCATGTTTGCCCCGTTTTATATGCTGTTCTTGCACAAATAGGTTGTATTCCTAAAGAAGAGTTGGATACATTAAGAAAAATCGGTGGTCGTTTACAAGGTCATCCTGCCATGGATAAACATATTCCCGGTATAGAAGTTTCTACCGGTTCTCTGGGATACGGACTTTCAATAGCAGCAGGTATCGCAAAAGGTATGAAAGCATTAAAACAAGATAACAGAGTATACGTTCTTATGGGTGACGGTGAACAACAGGAAGGATCTGTTTGGGAAGCTGTTATGGCCGCACCTCATTTTAAACTTGACAACTTGTGTGCGATTGTTGATTGTAACGGATTACAAATAGACGGTAAAGTTGAAGATGTGTTAAATATCAACCCGATAGCGGATAAGTACAGAGCTTTCGGATGGAACGTTATAGAAATAGACGGACATAATTTAAAAGAAGTCGATGAAGCGTATACAAAAGCAAAACAGTGTAAAGGGAAACCTACAGCTATAATGGCAAAAACCATAAAAGGTAAAGGTGTATCTTTTATGGAAAATGTTGCAGATTGGCATGGTAAGGCTCCTAATGCAGAACAGTTGGAACAAGCTCTTAAAGAAATAGATGCAAGTTTAAAGTAAATAATTTTTTAAAATATAAGGAATAAATTATGGTAAATGTTTTTGGTAATAAAGCTACAAGGTTTGGTTTTGGTGAAGGACTTGTTGAATTAGGCAAAAAAAACGATAAAATTTTTGTTCTCGGTGCAGATACCGTTTCCTCCGTTGCAATAAACGGTTTTCAAAAAGAGTTTCCGGAAAGATTTGCTAACGTGGGTATTGCGGAAACAAATTTGTTGGGAATGGCTGCCGGACTTGCCGTTGCAGGTTTTGTACCTTTTGTTTCCACTTACGGAGTTTTTGCTTCCGGAAGACCTTGGGAACAAATAAGAACAACGATTTGTTATTCGAATTTAAATGTTAAAATCGGCGGTTCCCATTCCGGTCTTATGGTTGGTCCTGACGGGGCTACCCACCAAGCTTTGGAAGAAATTTCCATAATGAGATGTTTACCTCACATGACGGTTCTTGTTCCCTGCGATTTGGTTGAAACTAAAAAAGCAACAATTGCAGCTGCGGATTATAACGGACCTGTTTATATAAGGTACGGCAGAGAAAATGTTCCTATTATTACCGAAGATAAAACACCTTTTGAAATAGGTAAAGCCATAAAAATGAGAGAAGGCAGTGATGTTTGTATTATGGCTTGCGGTTCAATGGTATATGAATCTTTAATGGCTGCAGAACTTTTGGAAAAAGAAGGAATAAAAGCAAGAGTTTTAAATATACATACAATAAAACCTATAGATAAACAAGCAATAATCGATGCCGCAAAAGATTGCGGTGCGATAGTAACTGCCGAAGAGCACCAAATTTTCGGCGGATTCGGAAGTGCTGTTGCCGAAGTCATTGTTGCCAACAGTCCTGTTCCTATGGAATTTGTAGGAGTTAACGACACTTTCGGTGAATCGGGGAAACCGGCAGACTTAATTGTAAAATACGGTTTGAAAGACGTAAATATTGTTGAAGCTGTAAAAAAAGTTTTAAAAAGAAAAAAATAATAAATTGTCACAGACAATTTAGGTTATGAGTTTATTGGATGATAAGGTTATAGGTTAAAAAACTAAAGAATTAACCTTATAAAGCTAAAGAGTTGTAATTATAAATTGTCCTAATATGGTAAACATTAACAGAATAATTCTTATAGTATTGGATAGCGTCGGGGCAGGAGAACTTCCCGATGCTTCTAAATACGATGATTTAGGTACAAACACTTTAAAACATATTTTCGAAAAATCGGGGAAAGATTTTGTTCTTGAAAATATGGGAAAACTCGGACTGTATAATATAGTTCCGTCTCCTTACGATTATAATCCGAAAGACATAGTTGGTTGTTACGGTAAAATGGCAACATTGTCACCTGCAAAAGATACAACCGCAGGTCATTGGGAACTTTCCGGTATAGTGTTGGATAAACCTTTTCCTACTTATCCGAACGGATTTCCGAACGACTTAATAGAAGAATTCAAAAAACAAATCGGAACAAAAATTTTAGGTAATTGTGTAGCTTCCGGAACGGAAATAATAAAACAGTTAGGAGAAGAACATTATAAAACAGGATATCCTATCGTTTATACGTCTGCAGATTCCGTTTTTCAAATTGCAGCCGCCGAAGACAGCGAAAAGTTCGGCGGGCTTGAAAGACTTTATGAAATATGTGAAATTGCAAGAAAATTGTTAAAAGGAAACCATGCTGTAGGCAGGGTTATAGCAAGACCTTTTGTTCGAATGGAAGACGGAACTTTTAAAAGGACAACAAACAGAAAAGATTATTCGTTAACACCTCCGGAAACAACAATTTTAGATAAAATAAAAGCAGATGGCGGGAATGTTATTGCCGTAGGTAAAATAAAAGATATATTTAATAATAAGGGAATAGTTACCGCTTACCATACCGTAGGAAACTCTAACGGAATACAAGTTACTGTCGATTCAATAAAGAGTTCCGATTGTTCTAAAAAGCAGTTGATTTTTACAAACTTGGTAGACTTTGATATGCTTTGGGGACACAGAAGAAATGTTGAAGCTTATGCCCAAGGATTGAAATCTTTTGACGAAAAATTACCGGAAATAATCAGTTTTATGAAAGATACGGATTTGCTTATGATAACCGCAGATCACGGATGTGACCCTACATATACAAAACATACCGATCATACAAGAGAATATGTTCCTTTAATGGTTTACGGTAAAACAATAAAACAAAACATAAGTTTGGGAACAAGAAAATCTTTATCGGATGTTGCTCAAACTATAGCCGATATTTTTGAATTGGAACCGATGAAAAACGGAACAAGTTTTAAAAAGGAAATAATTTAAGAATAAGCATTATTGTTTAGTTATAAATTGTCTTTTAATTATGCTATAATTATTGGTAGTAAATCTAAATAAAAATTTGTTATAAAATTTATGTTATTAAATCAACTGCAAAAAACTAAAAATTTTATAAGAAAAAAAATAAAAACTAATCCCAAAATTGCTTTAATTTTAGGATCCGGATTAGGCAATATTCAAAACCAACTGAAAAATCCGATAAGCATACCTTACAATAAAGTTCCTTACTTTAAACAGTCGACGGTTAAAGGTCATAACGGAAAACTTGTTTTCGGTAAGTTAAATTCAACCGATGTCATGGTAATGAGCGGCAGATTTCATTATTATGAGGGTTATAGTATGCAGGATATAACATATCCCGTAAGACTTATGAAACTTTTGGGTATAGAAAAATTAATTATAACTTGTGCGGTTGGAGCAATTAACAAAAAGTATAATTTGGGCGATATAGTTGTTATAAAAGATCATATAAATTTTATGGGCAACAATCCTTTGATAGGGAAACATTACGATGAGTTCGGTGACAGATTTCCTGATATGACAAACATATACGATGACAATGCAATAAACAAAATATTAAAAATAGCAAAAAGTAAGAAGATAAAAGTTCACAAGGGAGTATATTTTGCCGTTAGCGGACCTTCGTATGAAACGCCTGCGGAAATTAATGCTTACGGAAAGTTGGGCGGAGATGTTGTGGGAATGTCGTTAGTTCCCGAAGCAATAGTTGCAAATCAAATGGGTATTAAAGTATCTGCTTTAACTTATGCATCAAACAAAGCAAGCGGACTATCAAAAAAAAGTTTAACACATGAAGAGGTTTTACAGTCAGGCAAAAAAGCTGCTGTTTCAATGGAAAAAATAATAACAAGTTTTGTAAAGGAACTTTAATGAGAGCTTATGATGTAATTTACAAAAAAAGAAACGGACAAAAGTTATCAAAAGAAGAAATATCTTTTATGATAGAAGGATATACTAAACATGAAATCGCAGACTATCAAATGTCTGCTTTTTTGATGTCTGTTTATTTTCAAAATCTTGATGATGAAGAAACTTTTTATCTTACAAATGCAATGGCAAATTCCGGAGAAATTTTAGATTTAAGTTTTTTGGACGGGCCTACAGCGGATAAACATTCCACAGGCGGAGTAGGTGACGGTACATCATTGCTTATAGCTCCGATACTTGCAAGTTGTAATATTTATGTTCCTATGATGTCGGGCAGAGCATTGGGACATACCGGCGGGACACTCGATAAATTGGAATCTATTCCGGGATTTAATGTTAATCTTGATATAACAGAATTTATTTCCGTTCTAAAGAAAAATAAGTTTGCTATGATAGGTCAAACAAAAGAAGTTGCACCGGTAGATAAAAGAACATATGCATTAAGAGATGTTACTGCTACCGTAGAATCTATACCGTTAATTTGTTCGAGTATAATGTCTAAAAAAATTGCGGAAGGTGCGCAAAACATATTGCTCGATGTAAAAACCGGTAATGCGGCATTTATACAGGAATACGAAAAATCTAAAATGTTGGCAGAAAAAATGGTTAGTGTAGGAAAAAAGTTCGGAAGAAATATGACTGCCGTTATTACCGATATGGATGAACCGTTGGGAACTGCCGTAGGTAACAGTTTGGAAGTTATACAAACAATAGAAGCACTGAAAAATAAAATAAATAATGATTTTGTTCAATTAAGTATAGATTTGGCGGCATTTTCTATTTTGCAGGTAGGATTAACAAAAACTTTTGAACAGGCACAAAGTTTAGCTAAAGAAAAAATTACTTCGGGACAAGCATTAAATAAGTTTATAAAAATGATAGAATTACAAAAGGGAAATGCAAAAGTTGTAGATGATTATTCCGTTTTCGGTAAAGCCAAAAATGTTTGTTATGTAAAAGCAAAAGAAACCGGTTACTTGAAGTTTTCAAATACAAGAAATATAGGAATAGCTTCTTGTTTATTGGGTGCCGGAAGGCTGAAAGTTGAAGATAAAATAGATCCCGTAAGCGGTATAATTATTCATAAAAAATCGGGCGATTTTGTAAACAAAAACGATATAATATTTGAGTTACACCATAACAAAACAGATGTTGATAATGTTACAGAAATATTAAATTCTTCCTATACCGTAAGTAACGAAAAAACAGAGCAAAATAAAAAAATTAAATATATAGCAAATTAAAAGGAGAAAAATTGCAAAAGAACAAGTGGATACTTCAGGATATAGATAAAGACTATTTATGTGCTTTACAACAAGAATTAAATTTACCGGAAGTTGTGTTAAAAGTATTATTGGCAAGGGGTATTAAAACTTCTCGTGAAATAAAGGATTTTGTCTTTCCCAAAAAAGAAGAATTGTTCAACCCGTATCTTCTCGGTGATATGTACAAGGCAGTAACAAGAATAAAACAGTCTATAGAAAACAAGGAAAGAATACTTATATATGCCGATAGAGATGTTGATGGTATTACATCTTTGGCCGTATTATATAATACGATTTTTACTTTAGGCGGAGATGTCGTTTGGTATATTCCTTCAGATGAAGGTTACGGGCTATCTTGTACCGTATTGGATAAATATAAAACCGAAAATGTGAAACTTATAATAACCGTAGATTGCGGAATATCCGCCGTTACGGAAATAGATTATGCAAACAGTTTGGGAATGGATGTTATTGTTACCGACCATCATGAACCTCCGCAGGACGGGTTGCCTAAAGCATATTGTGTTGTTGATCCTAAAGTTACTACATGTAAGTATCCTTTCAAAGAACTTGCCGGTTGCGGAGTTTCTTTTAAAGTTTCGCAGGCATTAATGCAAACATACGGGAAATATTTTGATAAAGAAATTGCGATTTTAGCCGGTAAGAATGAACAATTTTATTTGATAGTTCTTGTTAACGATATAGTTGTTAAAGAAGAAATTTTAAATAAACCGGATTTAACAAGTTTTTCAAAAATTGTTACAAATTCAAAAAATTGTATTGAAAATACAGAGAACAAGGATATTGAAACAATAGAAATTGAAGAAGGAAAAGATATAAAACAAATTGCTTACGATATTTTGAATAAATACAGAAATAAATGCTTTGACGATGATGGAAGAATGTTGGAATTTTTTGAAAATAATGTGGATTTGGTTGCATTGGGAACAGTTGCCGACATTGTTCCGCTTACAAGTGAAAACAGAATATTAGTTCAAAACGGATTGTCGATACTTAATGACAATTATTCAAAGAGATTGGGCTTGGGACATATATTTGAAGAATATTTGAAAAATGGTCATGTGTCTGCAAAGTCGATATCTTGGAAAATAGCTCCTATCCTAAATGCCGCGGGAAGAATGGGGAAAGCTTCGGTTGCGGCTAATCTTATCCTTGCTGATGATGACTATAATGCAAACAATTTTTTTGTAGAACTGAAACAGTTAAATAACGACAGAAAAGAATTACAAAACGAAAATATAAAACAATTCAATATTTTGTTAAAACAGCAATGTGATGTAGAAAAGGATAATATACTTGTTGTGTCTGCATCTAATTTGGCACACGGCGTTACAGGTATAGTTGCTTCGCAAATGGTAAAGTTATACGGAAAACCGGTAATTTTATTCATTGAAGATCAGCAAAAAGGGGAAGCTACCGGTGCTTGTCGTTCAATAGACGGTTTTGATATTGTTGCTGCTTTAGACAAAACAAAAGATTTGCTTGTTAAGTTCGGAGGTCATAATCAAGCGGCGGGATTAACAATAGAAATTAGTAAATTAGACGAGTTTAGGAAAAGAATAAAACAAATAGCAAAAGACTATATCTCAACGGAGATGGTTGCAAATAAAGTAAATGTTGATTGTGAACTTAAAATTACGGAAGTAAACAGAAGAACATATAAAGATTTAACCGTTTTGGAACCTTTTGGCGCTTCAAATTCCGTTCCGGTATTTTTATTAAAATCCGTTAGTTTTGAAGAAGTTTCTATCATAGGTCAAACACAGGAACATTTAAAATTAAAAATATGCAAAGACGGTATAAGTATTTCTGCAGTGTTTTGGGGTGCGGCAAAGTATATAGATGATTTCGGCTATAAACAAAAATATGACGTTTTATTTAATATGGACTTGAACAGGGATGCAGTTCAGTTAATAATTTTGGATGTAAAAATAGTTTAGAAATTGTTGAAGTTTTTTATGGTATACACTAAAATTTAAGTATAAATAATAAATTTAGGGGGGAAAATGGCAAAACAAATTGAACCTGTAAAAATTGCAGTAATCGGCGGCAGCGGTATAAGTGAAATAAGCGGGATAGAAAATGTTAAAGAGTTTGAAATAGATACTCCGTTCGGAAAGCCGTCGGCACCGATAACAATAGGAACGATTGATGATGCGCGAGTTGCTTTTTTGCCCAGACATGGTAAAGGCCACACTATTTTGCCTTCGGAAATAAATGTAAGAGCAAATATATATGCTTTAAAATCTTTGGGAGTAGAACAAATAATTGCATTAACCGCGGTAGGTTCTTTGCAGGATAAAATAAAGCCCAAAGATTTTGTTATTCCGGAACAAATTTTCGATAGAACAAAAAACAGAATAAATACTTTTTTCGGTAACGGTATAGTTGCTCATATAAGTTTTGCCGATCCTTTTTGTAATGATTTGAGAGATATTGTTCATAAAGCGGTTACCGAACTTGGAATAGAACATCATTTCAGTAACACAACTTATGTTTGTATAGAAGGTCCTCAATTTTCAACAAGAGCAGAATCTAAAGTTAACAGAGCAAACGGCTTTTCCGTTGTGGGAATGACGGCAATTCCCGAAGCCAAACTTGCCAGAGAAGCCGAAATTTGTTATGCAAATGTTTCTTTGGTTACGGACTACGATGTGTTAAAAATAGGTGAAGAAGTAGATGTTGAAAAAGTGTTGGAAGTTATGGATGCAAATGCAAATACCTGTAAAAAACTTATTAAAAATCTTATACCTAAAATGGCAAAAAGAGAAATTAAATGCGGTTGCCAACATGCTTTAAAAGATGCCGTTCAATCCGCACCGGAAACGGTAACGAAAGCTCCGGCATACAAAGCTCTCAGTTTGTTTTTGGATAAATATTTTAAGAAATAATTCGGAACTAAAATTATGAATAAAAAACAAGCATATAAGCAATTGTTGGATTTTGCCAAACAAGCAGCCGAAAATTCTTATAGTCCGTATTCTAAATTTAAAGTCGGTGCTGCGGTATTGTGCGAAGATAATAAAGTGTTTTGCGGGACAAATGTGGAAAATGCCTCTTACGGTTTAAGTATGTGTGCCGAACGGGTTGCTGTATTTACTGCTGTTGCCAACGGTTGCAAAAAAATAAAAGCTCTTGCGATATATTCAAAAAAAGGTGATGTTACTCCATGCGGGGCATGCAGACAAGTTATATCGGAATTTTCAAAGACGGCGGATATTGTTTATAACACAAAAGGAGACAGTTTTAAAACAGTAAAAATATCAAGTTTGTTGCCTAAATCTTTTGATGTAAAAACATTAAAAAAATGAAAATAAAAAACATATTGTTTTGCTTATTTTTAATGCTTTTGCCTGTGATTTGTTTAGGACAGGATTTTGTTTTAACCAAAATATCCGGTGACAAACAACTTGCCGTAAGAGGAACGGAAATAAAAGATAATCTTGTTGTTTGTTTGACGGATAAAAACAATGTTCCTGTTTCGGATGTAAAAGTTAACTTTATTGTAGCCGACGGATACTTTCCTAACAACAAAACATCAAAGGAAAACTCAATTCAAGAAGAAACAATTGTAACCGATGAAAACGGTTATGCAAAATCTAAAATTTTTATAGATAAAAAAGCGGAAGATAAAGTTGTTGTTATAGTAAATGTCGACGTGTTGGCAGAACCTGTTTACTTTACGGTTTCCGTTTTAAGCAAGTATTGGATTTTGTTAATGATTGCAACAATGTTGGGCGGAGCTGCACTTCTTCTGTTCGGCATGTTTAAAGTTAATTCTGCTTTTCAACAAATAGCGGGACAAAATATAAGAACAATTCTTACAAAATTTACCAATACAAGATTAAAAGGATTTTTTACAGGCTTTATAGTTACCGGAATAAATCAATCAAGTACGGCAACATTATTATTGCAAATTACACTTACAAGTGCCGGTGTAATGACATTCTTTCAAGCAATGTCTGTCACTATAGGTGCTTCGGTGGGTTCTACCGTTACGGGACAACTTGTAGCTTTTAAACTCGTTGATTATGCATTAATCATTACAGCTGTCGGATACTTTTTGTCTTTCTTCTCGAAAAAAAGAAAAATAATAGAAATAGGTGATGTTATTTTCGGCTTCGGACTTTTGTTTTTCGGTATGAAATTGATGTCGGATTCCATGCTTCCGATAACGTTAAATAATGAACTTTTGGCAACGATTGCCGATTTACAATCGCCGTTTTGGTTAATAGTTATCGGCATATTTTGTACTGCTTTCCTTACACAAAGCAGCGGTGCAACGGTAGGTATAATTATTGTCCTTGCATCATCGGGAATATTGTCTTTACTGCAGGGTATTTGTATTTGTTTGGGAGCACAAATAGGAACTTGTTCTACTGCAATAGTTGCTTCCATTACTCAACCGAGAAGCGGTAAAAGAGTTATGCTTTGGCATTTGGGATACCAAATTTTAGGTGTGGTTTTGGTGTACCCTTTTATATCTTTTGTTTATTATAAAGGGGAACTGTGTTGGATATATTTTGTTAAATATTTTACTTCGTCTTTTATATTTTCAAATGACATAGCAAGACAAATAGCTATGTCGCACACATTGGTAACTTTGTTTACCGCATTTATAATCTTACCGATAGTTCCTTTGCTTCATAAATTTATGATGCTTATTTATCCGAGTTCTGCGGTTGAAAAACATTTCGGAACGGTCTTTATTGATGAAAAATATGTCGAAGAACCTGAAAAAGCTCTTAAATTGTCAAAACAGGAAATAGAAAGATTGTCCGAAATTGTTTCGGAAGTAATGAAAGATTCTATAAATGCATTAAAGACAAGACACGAAATAGTTATAGAAAAAATAAAATACAAATGTTTACAAATTTCTCATTTGGTTGATGAAATAATTCCTTACTTAACAAAAGTGGGACAAAACGAACTTACCGAAAAACAATCTCAAAGAGAAACTATGCTTTTGTATATAGTTGCCGATTTTGAACAAATAGCAGATATTATAAACAGAAATATTATTTATATATCGCAAGAAAAAATGAGAAGACATTTAAGATTTTCCGATGAAGGTTTGAAAGATTTGAAACATATGCACAATATTGTTTATACCAATTGTTCGAAAATTATAGATGCTTTTATTAAAGAAGATGAGGTCTTGGCAAGAGAAGTAAGCGATGATATAGATAAATTAAACGAAATAATGCATGAATTAAAAAGGAATCATATTGCAAGGTTGCATGCCGGGTTGCAGGAATCTATTGATACTTCCAGTCTTCATTTGGATGTGTTGGATCAATATATGAAAATCAACGAAACATTGTTGGATATTGCAATAAATATTTACGATGTTTAACTCTCAAAAATTCTCTTTCCGCAATTTGTAAATACACATAACAAATTTATATAATAATAAGATATTCTTAGGAGATATAAAATGAATATTTTATTGGCCGGCGGAGCAGGTTTTTTAGGTTCTCATTTTTGTGATTTTTTATTGGAAAAAGGACACAGCGTTTACTGTATAGATAATTTTATTACCGGTAAAAAAGAAAATATAAAACATCTTTTGAATAACAAGAAATTTAAATTCAAAAAAACAGATATAACAAAAAAGTTTTCCATAAAAGAAAAGTTTGATTGTGTAATCAATTTCGCTTCAATAGCAAGTCCGGTATTTTACGATAAATATAAAATAGAAACATTGCTTGTAGGTTCTTACGGAACATACAATTTGTTGGAACTTGCAAGAAAAAACAAAGCAAAATTTTTATTTACTTCGACAAGTGAAGTTTACGGTGATCCGGCTTGTAACCCGCAGGAAGAAACTTATTGGGGAAATGTTAACCCGATAGGTAAAAGAAGTATGTATGACGAGTCAAAAAGATTTTCCGAAGCATTAATTATGAACTATCACAGAGTTTACGGCCTTGATACAAAGATGGTAAGAATATTTAATACTTACGGCCCGAGAATGAATATGAACGACGGCAGAGTTGTTCCGCAATTTATAAATCAGGCATTAAACAATAAACCTATTACTGTTTTCGGTAAAGGTACGCAAACAAGAAGTCTTTGTTATGTGTCTGACCTAATTGCCGGTATATATAAGTTGTTAATGTCTAAAGAACATACTCCCGTAAATATCGGTAACCCTCATGAATTGACGGTAAAAGATATAGCTAAAACAATAATAAAGTTAACAAACAGCAAATCTAAAATAACATATAAACCATTACCTGAAGACGATCCTAAAAAGAGAAGGCCCGATATTTCAAAAGCAAAAAAAATATTAAAGTGGGAACCTAAAGTGGATTTAAATCAAGGTTTATTAAAAACCATAGATTACTTTAAAAGGAGTAAAATATGAAAACAAAAGGTATTATCCTTGCCGGCGGAAAAGCTACAAGACTTTACCCTATAACTTCAACAATTTCGAAACAGTTGTTGCCTGTCTATAATAAACCTATGGTATATTACCCTCTTTCTGTTTTAATGCTTGCCGGAATAAAAGATATATTAATAATTTCAAATTCTTCAACTTTACCCAGACTAAAAGATTTATTCGGTAACGGTAATAATTTAGGTATAAATATTTCTTATGCCGAACAAGAAAAGCCCAACGGCCTTGCCGAAGCATTTATCATCGGCGAAAAATTTATAGGTAAAGATAATGTTGCTTTAATTTTGGGTGATAATATATTTTTCGGTCACGGATTTTCCGATATTTTAGATAAAGCTAAAAACAGAAAAACCGGTGCAACTATTTTCGGTTATTATGTTGAAGATCCCTGCAGATACGGAATAGTGGAACTTGATAAAAACAAAAAGCCTGTATCTCTTATAGAAAAACCGAAAAAGCCGAAATCCAATTGGGCTGTCCCCGGACTGTATTTTTACGATAATTCCGTAATAAAAATAGCTAAAAGTATAAAACCTTCGGCAAGAGGGGAACTTGAAATAACGGATGTAAACAAAATTTATTTAAAAAATAAAAAGTTGTCTGTAGAACTGTTAGACAGAGGTTTTGCTTGGCTTGATGCGGGAACATATGATTCGTTGTTGGATTCTGCATTGTTTATAAGAACAATAGAACAAAGACAGGGAATAATGGTAGGTTGTTTGGAAGAGATTGCATACAAAAGGGGTTTTATAAACAAAAAACAATTGTTAGAACGAGCCAAACAGCTGAATTCGGTATACACAAAATATTTGTTAAAAGTTGCAAATGAAAAATATTAAATTTTATATAGAAACTATCGGTTGCCAAATGAATGTTAATGATTCCGATAAAATGGCGGAGATTTTATCGGAAAAAGGTTGTTTGCGCACGGAAGATATGGCACAAGCCGATATTGTTATTGTTAATACTTGTTCGGTAAGATTTTCCGCGGAACATAAAGCATATTCGTTGCTTGGAAGATTAAAAGAACAAAAGGATGTAAATCCCGACTTGATTATCGGTGTTACAGGTTGTATGGCTCAATATGCCGCAAAAGAAATAAAATCAAGATGTAAGTTTGTAGATTTTGTTTTAGGTGCAAGAGATGTAGATTTGTTTTGTGAAACTATAAGCAAATATGTTCCCGATAGCAAAGAGAAAAGTCAAAAGATAGACGAAAATGGTGAAGTGTTCAGATATATAACGATAATGAGAGGGTGCAGCAATTTTTGCTCTTATTGTATAGTTCCTTATGTCAGAGGGCCGGAAGTAAGTATAGATTATAACGAGATATTGAAAGAAGTAAACAAAGCTTGTGATGATAATATAAAAGAAATAATTTTGTTGGGGCAAAATGTAAATTCTTACAACTATAACGGTATAAATTTTACTCAATTATTACAAAAAATATCAGAGATAGACAAAGTTAAAAGAATAAGATTTATGACCAATCATCCGAAAGATTTATCGGATGAACTTATAGATGAAATAGCGATAAACAAAAAAATTTGTAAACATATTCATTTGCCGTTGCAGTCGGGTTCAAACGATATTTTAAAAGCGATGAACAGAAAATATACTTATGAACAATATAAAACTTTGTACGAAAAAATAAAAAAGAAAATACCTGATATAAATATTACGAGTGATATTATAATAGGTTTTCCGGGAGAAACAGATAAAGATTTTCAAGATACTTTTAATGCATCAAGACAATTACAATTCGGCGGGTTGTTTATATTTAAATATTCACCAAGGCCCAAGACTCTTGCTGCAAAATTAAAAAATACGGTTTCATTGGAAACAATAAAAGAAAGGCACAGTCTTTTACTTGAAGATTCTAATATTATTTCTAAAAAAATAAATGAAAAATATATAGATAAAGTTATAGAAGTATTGGTTGAAAGAGTTAACAATAATATTGCGGAAGCAAGAAACAGTCAAAATATAAAAGTGTTTTTCGATACAAAAGAAAATTTAAAGGGCAGAACTGTTAATGTTAAAATAACAAAAGTTTTGCCTAACAGTATGTCGGGAATTTTACAATAATGAGAATTTTTAAATTGGTTTTAGGATTATGCTTAATATGTGTTTTGTCAATGATTTCATACATCCTTTTTAATGTAAATAAAGCATTGAAATATTATCCCATAATCGAACAGTACAGCCAACAATATAACGTAGATCCGTTGTTTATAACATCAATTATAAAAGTGGAATCGAATTTTAATCCTAACGCAAAATCTAAAAAAGGTGCGATAGGTTTGATGCAAATAATGCCGCCAACCGCAAAAGAAATTGCAGGGAAATATTTTAGTGTCACTGATTTCAATGAGCAACAATTATATGATGCCGACTTTAATATAAAAATCGGTATTTGTTATGTGAAAATATTGTCGGATATGTTTAACAGTAATACGAATTTGGTTTTGGCTTCTTATAATGCGGGGCTCGGAAATGTTCAAAAGTGGCAGCAGGAAAATCCTATTATCGAATACGATTCCGAAGAAATGCCTTTTAAAGAAACGAAGAATTATGTTTCAAAAATTAACAGATTTTACAACACTTTAAAATTTTTTGTAAAAGAATGAAAAGAATAATAATGAACAAAATTAAACTTTTTTTTATAAGTGTTTTTACGGCTGTTTTATTTAGTTCTTGTTTTAACACCGATTCCGACAAAACAAAAAGAGAATCTTTTGTTGAACCGTTGAAGATGGAAACAATTTATCCGTATATTAACGATATTGAAATTGTAAATGATAGCCAGGTAGTTGCTGTTTCTGTCGGGAAGAAACATTCCGTAGGATTGAAGAAAGACGGAACGGTAGTTGCTGTAGGAAGTAATGATAAAGGGCAATGCAATGTTCAAGATTGGGAAGATATCGTTGCAATTTCTGCAGAGGAAGACCATACTGTCGGATTAAGAAAAGACGGAACAGTAGTTGCAACAGGAAAGAATGATGACGGACAATGTAATGTCGGAGACTGGAAAGGCATAGTTGCTGTTTCTGCCGGGTGGAACCATACCATAGGACTGAAAAAAGACGGGACTGTAGTTTCATGCGGAAATAATAAATACGGACAATGTGATGTTAAAAAATGGAAAGATATTGTTGCTGTATGTGCAGGTGATAAACATACAGCGGGATTAAAGAAGGACGGAACGGTTGTTGTTGCATCTTCTTATTGGAATAGTGTTTTATTCAGAACTGCTGCTCGAATTGTCAAGCTTTTTAGCAAAATAGATATTTCCGGAGAAAGTGTTGTGGATGACTGGAAAGATATAGTTGCAATCTCGGCAGGATATGGATACACATTAGGATTAAAGAAAGACGGAACTGTTATTTCTGCATACTCGACATTTGGTTCTGACTCTGATGAAGATATAAATAAAACGTTTGATGAAGTAAAAAAATGGGGAGATGTTAATGTGTTGTCGTCAGGTGGTTCCTTTCCGCCAAATGTAGCAGGTATTAAAAATGATGGAGCTGTCATTTATGCCGGTTCAGATTTTGAGTCCGCTTTCAAACGAAATATTTTAAAAGATTGGAAAGATATTGTTGCTGTTTCCGGAACAGGTGTAGGACCGGGACCTAATTATGCAAATTCCTTTGTCGGCCTAAAGAAAGACGGAACAGTGATTGCATACGGAGATAACAAATATGGTGAATGTGATGTTCAAGATTGGAAAGATATTGTAGCTGTTTCAGCACACTCTCATCATACGGTAGGATTAAAGAAAGATGGAACGGTTGTTGCAACAGGAAATAATAAGAATGGACAATGTAATGTTGGAGACTGGAAAGATATAGTTTCGATTTCTGTTGGAATGGGGCATACAGTAGGATTAAAGAAAGACGGAACGGTGGTTGCAACAGGACATAATAAGTTTGGACAATGTAATGTCCAAGATTGGAAAGATATAGTTTCGATTTCAGTCGGGGCGGCATATACAATAGGATTAAAGAAAGATGGAACGGTTATCTCTTGCGGAAAGAATGATGATGGACAGTGTAATGTTCAAACATGGAAAAATATTGTTGCAATTTCAGCCGGTTTAATACATACAGTAGGATTAAGAAAAGACGGAACGGTAGTTACAACAGGGAATAATAGTTACGGACAATGTTATGTTCAAAATTGGAAAGACATTGTTGCAATTTCTGCGGGGTGGTATCATACTATAGGTTTAAAGAAAGATGGAACGGTTGTTGCTATAGGATCTAATTTTTATGGTGAATGTTGTGTACAAAATTGGGAAAATATTACAGCAGTTTTAGGAGAGTTTTTCTGTACATTTGGTTTACAAAAAGACGGAACAATTGTTACTGCAGGTAATGGTATTGAGGACTGGAAAGATGTTGCGGCAATATCCGTAGGAAGTTTTCATTATGTCGGTATAAAAAAAGACGGAAGTATTGTTTCTTTGGGAGATAATAAATACGGACAATGTAATGTTGAAAGTTGGGGAAATCAAAACAAATAAAAATTATTTGCGGATAGAAAAATAGAGTAATAATATTAAATAGTTTAAAATAATATAATTTAAGGTAGAAAATGGCTGAACAAAACAAAACAAAAAAAGAAAATGCACCTACACCACTAATGCAACAGTATCTGGATATTAAGGCAAATTATCCCGATGTTATACTGTTTTTTAGATTGGGAGATTTTTATGAAATGTTTGGTGATGATGCAATAAAGGCTCACAAAATATTGGAAGTTATACTCACTAAAAGGCAAACAACTCCGATGTGCGGAGTACCTTACCATTCGGTAAATAATTATATCAGAAAACTTGTAAAAGCGGGTTTTAAAATAGCGATTTGCGAACAGCTTGAAGATCCGGCATCGGTAAAAGGTATAGTAAAAAGGGGAGTTGTCAGAGTTATAACTCCCGGAACAATTTTGGAAGATAATTTGTTGGATTCCAAGCAGAACAACTTTTTGATGTCTGTAATTGTGGATGCTTTAGATAAAAATGTAGCAATTGCGGTAAGCGATATTTCCACCGGAGACTTTTTTACATACAGATCTACGTTATCTAATTTGGAAAATGAAATTACCAAATATAAGCCTAACGAAATAATTATACCTCAAAAAGATTGTGCAGACGAAAAACTTCAAACAATATTACAAAAATTTGAAATATTAGCTTCACCGGTAAAAGATATTTATACTGATAGCGGTTATTGTGAAAGTTTTATAAAGAAAACTTTAAATGTTCAATCATTGGCGCACTTTAATATTGCGGATAAGCCCGACATCATTTCAGCTGTCGGAACAGTTTTTGTTTATATTCAAGAAAATCAACCGCAAACAATTTCTATATTACAGAATATAAAATATATAGAAAATAACGATTTTATGGTATTGGATTCCGTAGCTATAAGAAATTTGGAAATATTAAGATCGTTATCTACTCTAAAGCAAGAAGGTTCGTTGCTTGATGCTATAGATTCTACTGTTACGCCGATGGGCGCAAGACTGTTAAGAAATTGGTTGATAAAACCGTTATTGAATATTTCGGAAATCGAAAACAGGCAAAATAACACAAAAGTGTTTGTTGAAAATACATCGTTAAAAGAAGAACTCAGACAAGATTTAAAATCTGTTTGTGATTTGGACAGGATTGTATCAAGAATTGTTAGCGGCGGTGCTCATCCCAAAGAAATGTTGGCATTAAAAGATTCTTTGGTAATAATAAATAATATCTTACAAAAGTTGGAAAAAGAAGCCTCTTTTAAGACCAATATTGATACAAGGGTTGCTTTAAACATTATAAACAAAATAGAAAGTTATATAAATCCGGAAGCGCCAATACTTTTAAAAGACGGTAACGTAATAAAAAACGGAGTATCGAAAGATTTAGACGATTACAGACTTTTAAGTAAAGATGCAAAAAAATATATATCCGATTTGGAAGTAAAAGAAAAAGAAAAAACGGGAATAAACACTTTGAAAATAGGTTACACTTCCGTTTTCGGTTATTACATAGATGTAACGAAATCCAATGTTCATTTGGTACCTGCAGAATATATAAGAAAACAGACACTTACAAATTCGGAAAGATACATAACCCAAGAACTAAAAACTCTTGAAGAAAAAATAATTTCCGCACAAGACAAAATTATAAAATTGGAAACGGAAATTTTTGTTTCGTTAAGGCAGGAAATAGCGACATATTCCAACTACATATTGAACTTGTCGGCAATGATAGCCGAGCTTGATATATTCTTGTCTTTTGCCGATAATGCAATAAGGTTCAACTATTGTTGCCCTAAAGTTTCGGACAGCAAAAATTTGATCTTAAAAGATGCAAGACATCCCGTTGTCGAACAAATTTTAAAAAGCGGTAACTTTGTTGCAAACGATGTAAATTTAAACGATACAAGTGAACGTGTTATGATTATAACCGGTCCTAATATGTCAGGTAAATCGACATATTTAAGACAAACGGCATTGATAGTTATAATGGCTCAAATAGGTTCTTTTGTACCTTGCAGTTATGCCGAAATAGGTATAGTGGACAGAATATTTACAAGAATCGGAGCCGGTGACAATTTGGCGGGCGGAGAATCTACATTCATGGTGGAAATGTCCGAAACAGCAAACATTTTAAATCAATATACAGACAGAAGTTTAATAATTCTTGATGAAGTCGGCAGAGGAACATCCACTTATGACGGTATGTCTATTGCCTGGGCTATAATAGAATCGTTTTCGGATATGTCCAACAAAAATAATGCCGGTGCAAAAGTTTTGTTCGCAACACATTATTTTGAGCTTACATCTTTAGCAAATAAAAACGGTATAATAAATAAAAGTGTTGATGTGAAAGAGTGGAACGGTAATGTTATATTTTTACATAAGATAATTGACGGCGCAGCGGATAAATCTTACGGAATACATGTCGCAAAAATAGCAGGACTTCCGTACAAAGTAACAAAAAGAGCTTATGAAATATTAAACGGTTTGGAAAAAAATCTTCACAAAAATTTCTCTAAATTTGAAAACGAAATTCAGCAACCGAATCTTTTCACTTCAATTGAACCTGAAATTTTGATAGAATTAAGTAAATTGGATGTAGATAGTTTAAGGCCGATAGATGCACTAAAGTTATTGTCCGAATGGAAAGAAAAATATAAAAAGTAATACCGGAGGCTTTATGTTGAATAGAAGAAAATATTCAAGACTTCCTGTAATAAAAAATGTAGCAAAAGAACTGTTTATCTCTACGGATAAAGGTTTTTTTCAAGGACTAATAATTAATTTATCTGCAGGTGGTTTACTGTTGTTGATGTATGCCGATTTAGCGGTAGGCACAAATGTTTGCCTTTTGTTTGATTATCCTCCTTTGGAAACGGAACCTATTTTCGGTGAAGTTATAAGATCAACAAAAACAAAAGCTCTTGTAAGAGAAGTTGCTATAAAATTTACAAGTATTACCACAATAGATGCAAAAAAAATAAACAGACTTGCAATTGATTATACCGACTGCGAAAATAAAATTATGCTCGGTGCACTGGATGTTTGCAGAAAAGAATGCAGTTATTATAATTTCTGCGAAAAGAAGTTGAAGATAAAATAAAATGGCAATAAAGATTTTAGATGAAAACACTATAAATAAAATTTCTGCCGGAGAAGTAGTTGAAAGACCTTTAAATGTTGTAAAAGAGTTGGTGGAAAATGCTCTTGATGCAAATGCTACGACAGTATCGGTAGAAATAGAAAAGTCGGGTAAAAAGTTTATTTCCGTTTGTGATAACGGTTGCGGGATGAACAAAGACGATTTACAAATGTCTGTTTGTCGTCATGCAACAAATAAAATAACAAACTTTGATGACCTTTCAAACACATTCTCTTTAGGTTTTAGAGGAGAAGCTCTACCTTCCATTGCTTCGATTTCAATGTTTACAATAAAGACTCAGCAACAAGGTCAAAATTCCGGTTGGCAGCTTTCCATGAACGGAGAATCAAAACCTGAAATTCAACCTTGGGCGGGAGCTTACGGAACAACTGTTGAAGTAAGAAATTTATTCTTCAATACACCCGCAAGAGAAAAATTTTTAAAAAGTGATATTACCGAAAAAGCTAAAATTATAAGTTGTTTGGATGAAATTGCTCTTGTAAGAAACGATATAAATTTAAAGATAGTTTCCGACGGAAAAGTCGTATCCGATTATCATAAAACAGATTCAAAGTTGCAAAGAATAGAAGATGTTTTGGGTAAAAATATTTCACAAAAATTAAAACATATTTCTTTCGGTCATCCGAAAGTTGAAATAGACGGGTATATTACAACAAGACAAAATTCTTTCCCGCAAAAAAATATGCAATATTTATTTGTTAACGGAAGATGTGTAAATTATCCTAAATGGTTAATACATGCAATATATCAGGCATCCAAAGAAGCAATACCTATAGGAAGACATCCGGGAATAATATTGTTCTTGAAAACCAATCCGTCCGATATCGATATAAATGTTCATCCTACAAAAAGAGAAATAAAATTTGTGCAGGAAAACCAAATGTATGAATTGTTTTATTCTTTTATTAAAAACTCTCTTGAATCGGATGCTCCGGCGAATATAATAAATATTCAAAACGATTCTGTTTCTTCTAATGATACAACAAAAAACGATTTTATTCCGCCCGCATATAAACACAGCGGCGGTTACGGCGGTATAAAGTATCCTTCAAGACAATTCAGTGTTAAAGATTATCAAAATGTATATCAAACACCTGTTATAAATAAAGAAGAAACAGAAATTACTTCTGTTTCGGAACCGGTAAAACTTACACAGACAGATTTATTGCAACAGGACAATTTTAAGTTTATAGGTCAAATTTTCGAAACATATATTTTGGTGGAAAAAGAAAAAAGTTTTTATATAATAGACCAACATGCTGCTCAGGAAAGAGTAAGATATGAAATGTTTTCAAATCAGCTGGAACAAAACTCTTTGAAAATACAACAACTTTTAATACCGGATGTTTTTGAATTACAAAAATCAAAATCAATGTTATTAAAAAATAATTTGGAAACATTTAAAAAGTTAGGGTTTGATGTTGAAGAGTTCGGTGATAACAGTTTCAGATTAACCGCATATCCGGCACTATTGGGGAACAATGTTAATTTTATTGAAATAATAGATGTTTTGGTTGGCTTTTTGGAAGAAGAAAAAGCTACCGATGTTGAACAGATAAAAGAAAAAATTATAAGAGCTTCCTGCAGAACAAGCATTAAAGCGGGGGATAAAGTTTACGAACAACAGGCAAAAGCTTTATTAAGAGAACTTTTTGCCTGCAAAATGCCTTGGACATGTCCTCACGGAAGACCTACCGTTTACACATTAACTCTGTCCGATTTGGAAAAATTCTTTAAAAGAATTTAAAAAATTGCAAAGCAATTTTTTAGCTTATAGCTTATGGCTTATGGCTTAAAGTTTATAGTTTAATGACAATAAACTAATAACTATAAACCACAAACTACAAATGAAAAATAGCAGGTATAAAAAATACCTGCTATTTTTTTTATTAACCTATAAAATAAAACTTTCGTTTTATTTTATCAACATACTTGTAAATGATCTAACTACAAATATGATTGAAATTACAAAGAATATTGCTGCACAAACTATATGTGCTACAGGGTTTGTTAATGTTAATGCAAGCTCCAAAGCTAACAAACCGAACAATGTTGTAAACTTAATAATAGGGTTCAAAGCTACTGAAGAAGTATCTTTGAAAGGATCACCAACCGTATCACCTACAACTGTTGCTTTGTGAAGTTCAGAACCTTTTTCTCTCATATCAACTTCAACGATTTTCTTTGCATTATCCCATGCACCGCCGGCATTTGCCATAAATATTGCTTGGAACAAACCGAACAATGCTATAGATATTAAGTAACCTATAAAGAAGTAAGGTTCGATAAATGCAAAAGCTATTGTTGAAAAGAATATAACCAAGAACAAGTTCCACATACCTTTTTGAGCATATTGTGTACAAATCTTAACAACTTCTTTACTTTGTTCCGTTGAAGCTTTTGTTACACCGTCAAGTTTAATGTTATCTTTAATATATCCTACAGCTTTATAAGCACCGCTTGTAACAGCATGGTTGGATGCACCGGTAAACCAGTAAATTACTGCACCGCCTGCAATCAAACCTAAC
>JBGUZU010000006.1:0-22274 GCA_045223915.1 Endomicrobiaceae bacterium
TTTCTCCTTATATAAAAAATTATTTCATAATTTTTTGCTTATAGCTTAGAGCTTACAGTTTATAGTTTTCGGTAAAATTTTGTTTCACGAAATTTATATTAACTACAAACTATCAACTACAAACCACAAACTGCTTACAATGCAAATTTATAACCTACATTAATTGTTGTTGCTGTATACTGCACATCAATATCTTCACCGCTCAAAAAGAAATTCTCTAATGTTCCGTTAGCTGATGAGCATACAAGTTCAACAATAAAACAATCTTTTATTATAGTCCCTATACCGAAACCAAAATACAAGCCGCTCTTTACATCCAAATCAGGTGCATCTGAATCATCAAATTCCGCTCTAATCATAGATATACCTAACTGACCTATTAAATATATACTTGAAAATATATTAGATTCTAATTTTACTTCCGGTTTTACCGCTGCATAAATATTTGTTGTTCCTGTCTTTATCTTAACGGGAAAAATAAATTCTTTAGTTTTAGAATCAAAACCATAATTTACACCTAAACCTACAGACAAATTATCCATTAATCCGTAAAAGAATTCCGCACCAATCGAAACAGGCATTTCCGTATCAAATTTATAATACACTTCGTCTGCCATATCCATAGACAAACTATTATTTATTCCCAAGCCTAACTTTGCATTAACGGACATGTCTCCTTTTGCTGCAAATGCAGGTACTGCCATTGCTACCGCCAACAATACTGCCAACAATCCTTTTTTCATTTACTTCCTCCTTTTATAAATTTACTTCATTATTGTTTTTATTGTATTTATTTTATATCTTATAGTCAATAGAAATTATGAAAACCATTTGTATAACCAACCGACTATTATGTGAAAATGATTTTTTTGAACAAATAGAAAATATTTGTAAACAAAATCTTTATGCTTTGATTCTTAGAGAAAAAGATTTGGATGATAAAACCTACGAAGAGTTTGCCGTTAAATGTAATGATATATGCACTAAAAACAACGTTTTATTTTTTATAAACACCAAAATACATATTGCACAAAAATTGAAAATTAAAAATATTCAAGTTTCATTTGAAGATTTTATAACCAACAAAGAGACTTTAAATTCGTTTGATACCGTCGCCGTCTCGGTACATTCGTTAAGTGAAGCGCTAACCGTACAAAAATTTGTTGAAGAAACAAGCCAAAATATTTTTCTTATTGCAGGCCATATTTTTGAAACGGATTGCAAAAAAGGATTAGAACCGAGAGGTATAGAATTTTTAAAAGAGATTTGTGCCAATGTAGAAATTCCCGTATTTGCAATAGGCGGAATAAACCAAAACACAATAAAACAACTAAAAGGTATAAACATCGAAGGTGTATGTTTGATGTCTGAATTGATGAAAAAATCGCAAAGCGATTTTTTAGATAATTTATAATTTATAATTTACAATTTATAATTTCGGTGTCCTTCGGACTAATTTTTATAGATTCCGTGTCAAGCACGGAATGACGAACAAGACGACAATTTATAATTAATGTAAAAAACGGGAAGAATTTTCTTCCCGTTTTTTCTTACATTCAACAAGATATAAGGACAGTAAAAAAAACAGAAATATTTGTAAGTGAAACAAAAAATTCCCGAGCTGTAGTGTACACAAGTGAAACTGTACATAAAGCTCGGGAATTTGATGTTGTAACTAAACTATTTCTGTTTGTTTATTATAGAGCGAATTTGTAACCGATATTAATTGTTGTTGCAGTATATTGTACATTAACATCACTACCATCACCATACAAGCGATACAAATCCCAAGTTGATTTAGCCGACGAACATATAATTTCTACAATAACACAATCTTTTATTGTTGTTCCTATGCCTAAACCTAAATATAAACCGTTTTTTGTACCAATTGAAGGCACTGAAACCGAATACTCAAGTTCGGTTCTCGGTATCGACAAACCTATTTGCCCTATTAAATATATGCTTGAAAAAATGTTGGACTCTATTTTTGCTTCCGGCTTTACTGCCAAATAAATATTTGTTGTACCCACCTTATATTTTGTAGGTTCACCAATTGCTACACAATCGGTCTTTGTTTTTGAATCAAAACTATAGTTTACACCTAAGCCTACAGATAAATTGTCCATTAATCCGTAAAAAAATTCTGCATCTACTGAAACAGGCATTTCCATACTATAACCTTGTTGAAAATCATCCGGCGTTGATGCCAACATACTAAGGAAATTCATATTTAGATTGTTACTTACTCCCAACCCTAACTTTGCATTAATAGACATATCTCCTTTTGCTGCAAATGCAGGTACTGCCATTGCTACCGCTAATATTACCACCAATAAACTTTTTTTCATTATTTTTTTTCTCCTTATATGAAAAATTATTTCATAATTTTTTGCTTATAGCTTAGAGCTTACAGTTTATAGTTTTCGGTAAAAATTTGTTTCACAAAATTTATATTAAACTACAAACCACAAACTGCTTACAATGCAAATTTATAACCTACATTAATTGTTGTTGCTGTATATTGTACATCAATATCATCAGGACTTATTATTTCTTTTTCTATTGCAAAATTAGATGATGAGAATATAACTTCAACAATAACACAATCTTTTATTGTTGTTCCCATACCTAAACCTAAATATAAACCGTTTTTTGTATCGAGCGAAGGAAAACCGGAGTAATCGAATTCAAATCTTCCCATAGACAAGCCAACCTGACCTATTAAATATATGCTTGAAAAAATGTTGGACTCTATTTTTGCTTCCGGTTTTACTGCAAAATAAATATTTGTTACTCCTACTTTTTGTTCATATCCAAACAAAGCAGCTCCTTTTGAATTTGAATCAAAAACATAATTTACACCTAAACCTACGGACAAGTTGTCCATTAATCCGTAAAAAAATTCCGCATCTATTGAAATTGGCATTTCCGTGTTAAATTTTACATATTGATCTTTGAATTCATCATAACCGTACAAATCACTTAAATCAAGCGAGCAACTATTATTTACTCCCAAACCTAACTTTGCATTTACGGACATATCACCTTTTGCTGCAAATGAAGGTACTGCCATTGCTACCGCCAACAATACTGCCAACAATCCTTTTTTCATTTACTTCCTCCTTTTATAAATTTACTTCATTATTTCAGTTTATAAACATTGTTTTTGTTATATTTCTTTATATATTTATATCCGATAACAAAGAATTTTGAATAGTTGAAAAGTTTATTCCAGTTGTTTATATCTATTCACTAATATCAAAAGAAAGCCGAAAGGTATAATTAAATATTTCACGGTTTGTTTTGTTTTGAATAAGTTAAATATCAAACCTGTTACCAATATTATAATTTGTATTAAATATACAAAAACTATAAAACAAAGTAAAGCAATTAAGAGTTGTATAACAATCGGATACGAACTTATTTCATAAAATAAAGAATCCCAAAAACTTTCTAAATAATCATCCATTTCCATTTCAATACCTCTACTTTAAGAAACCGTTAATTATGTGTTCTTCCGCTTCATGTTCGGTTAAACCGAGTGTCATCAACTTTATAAGTTGTTCCCCCGCAATTTTACCGATAGCCGCTTCGTGAATTAATGCAGCATCTATATTGTTTGCTTCAAGTGATGGGATTGCCAATATTTTACCTTCGTCCATAATTATGGAATCGCATTCTGTATGACCGCTGCAGCGATTATTGCCGGTAAGTTTAACTTCAAATTTCTGGTAAGATTTTTCTTTTGCCACCGACCTTGATACTATATCCGCAGTTGAACCTTCACCGTCCAAAGTAACGGTATAACCGCTTACGGCTTGTTGATTGCCGTGAGTTAAAAGTCTTTCCCTTACAACAAGTTTTGCACCTTTATTAAGTTTTGCAGTTGTTTGTCTGTTAGTGTTATCCACCCCTTTAATTTGTACCATTTCCATTTCCATAACACTGTTATCCTGCAAATAAACTTCAGTTCCGGGATTTAATATTCTTTTGCCTGTTCCGGTACCCGAGCCGAAATGCTTTTCAACATATTTTACTTTAGAATTTTTTCCTACATAAAATCTGTGAACACCATCATGTTGTGAATCCTGGTTACCGCAATTATCTATACCGCAACCGGCAACTATAACAACATCACAATTTTCACCTATATAAAAATCGTTATAAACAACTTCTTTGTAGCCGCTGTCACTTAAAACTACGGGGATATGAACACTTTCGTTTCTTGTGTTATCTTTTATTCTTATATCTATTCCGCTGCCTTCTGTTTTTGTTTGAATATCTATATTGGCGGTAGTATTTCTGCCTGCAAGTTTGCCGTTAGCTCTGAAATTGTATGCTCCCATAGGAACATCATGCAAATCGGCAACTTCGGCTATTAATCTTTTTTGTATTTCGTTCATTTCCATATCTTTGATGCTCCTAATTTAGTTTTGCACAAGTTGTAACTGCTGATTCTGTTCCTAAAATTTTCGGTAAAATTTCGTCTCTTGAACCTTGCATTGTTATTTTACCGTCCGCAAGAACAAGAATTTCGTCCGCAATATCCAAAATTCTTTCCTGATGAGAAATAACAACTATCGTTCCGTTATTAATATTTTGTCTCATGGAATTAAATATTTTTGTTAAATTTTGAAAACTCCACAAATCTATTCCGGCTTCAGGTTCATCAAAAACGGACAGTTTCGATTGTTTTGCAAGAATAGTTGCAATTTCAATTCTTTTAAGTTCTCCGCCGGACAACGAACCGTTAACTTCTCTTCTTATATATTCGCCTGCACACAAACCCACCTTACTTAAATAGTTGCATGCCTGTTCCAAACTTAAAGTTCCTTTAGAAGCGATTTTTAACAAATCGTAAACTTGTAATCCTTTGAATTTTACGGGTTGTTGGAAAGCATAACCTATTCCGGATTTTGCTCTGTCGGTTATACTTTTATCCGTAATGTCCGTTCCGTCAAACAAAATTTGTCCCTGCGTGGGAATTACTATACCTGCAATTATTTTTGCAAGTGTAGATTTACCGCTGCCGTTAGGACCGGTAATAACTATAAATTTATTGTTATCAAACTTTATATTAAGATTTTTTAATATTTCTTTTTTCTGCCCGTTTACCATAACATCAAAAGAAATATTTTTTAGTTCTAACATGTTGCTCTCCAAAAATTGTTATTAAATGTTTTCATATTTTATCAATATAAAAATTGCTTTGCAATTTTTAGTTTACAGTGTTATTTGGGGATTGGGTTATGGGTTAAATAACTGTGTTATCTTATTCTTGGCATTCAAAGACTTTAAAAATTTTAAATTGCTAAAAATTTGCATTTAGCAAGTTTTCAAACCTAATCGTTTTATTGTATCAAAATCTTCATCTATTGAAGTACCGGAAGTTGTTAACATATCACCTGTAATTGTGGCATTTGCACCCGCAGAAAACATCGATACACCTTTATCTTTAAATAAAAGTCTTCCGCCGGCAAGACGAATAAATGCGTCCGGCAAAATAAATCTTGCTATTGCAACGGTTCTGTTAATTTCTTCCTGCGATAAAACTTTGTTGTTTTCAAAAGGTGTTCCTTTTATGGGATTTAACACATTTATCGGAACGGATTTTATACCGAGATTATAAATATCAAAAAACATATCTATTCTGTCTTCAAAAGTTTCTCCCAACCCGAAAATTCCGCCGCTGCAAATTTCAAGTCCGGCTTTCTTTGCAAGGTTTATTGTATTTATTTTATCATCGTAAGTGTGTGTAGAACATATACTTGGAAAAAATCTTCTTGATGTTTCCAGGTTGCAATGATATCTTGTAACTCCTGCCTGTTTTAATTTTACAAGCTGTTCATAAGATAAAAGTCCCATAGAAGCACACAACAAAATATCACATTTGTTTTTTATATCTTTATAAGTTTGGCAAACGGAATCTATTTCCGTATCGGAAAGTTTTTTACCGGATGTAACAATGGAAAACCTTTTAACTTTTTTATCCGCATTATGTTTTGCTTCTTTAAATATATTTTGGCTGTCAAGTAAAGGATACTCTTTTATGCTTGTTTTATAATGTGAGGACTGTGCACAAAATTTACAGTTTTCACTGCACTTACCGCTTTTACCGCTGACTATTGAGCACATATCAAATTTGTTACCGCAAAATTTTTGTTTTATTTTTTCGGCATACAAAGAAAGCTCTTGTAAATTTTCTGTTACGAGAGATAATGCTTCCTGTTTTGTTATATGATAATTTTCATTTAAAATTTTATTACTAAGTTCTTTTAACATAATATTTTCTGCTCCATATAACGAAAATTATAGAATATTTTGACGATAAAAAAAACAGCAAAAATCGCTTTGCGATTTTGAAGGATAGAAGTATAGAAGAATAGAGGGATGGAAACGACAGGACGACAGAAGATTGGAAGATTAGAGGATTGGAATTTCAATTATAAAAAACGGGAAGAAAATTCTTCCCGTTTTTATTATTTTTATAGATTCCGTATCAAGTACGGGATGACACTGCTATCGCAGTTATAAGGTTAAAATACAAATTTATAACCTACTTTTAGTTGTAATGTTGAATACGTTACATCTGAAATAGGACCATCTGGAATGTTTGACTTGCTACTTGAATAAAGAACTTCAAAAACGAAATTTTCTTTTATTGTTGTTCCTACACCAGCCCCCCAATATAATCCAGTTTCTTTTTCAATACCATCATCGGGATCCAATCTTAACATTCCAACACCTACCTGAACTAAAGGATAAATGTTGTTAAAAATATCATTCCCTGTTTCAAACACATATTTTGCTTGTGCATAAATATTTGTCCAACCTGCTTTAAACATTGTTTTTTTTACCTCAGAATTGAAAATATAGTCTATACCTGCACCAATTGCCAACTGAGGCATTACATAATAAAAGAAATCTACACCGGCTGTAAATGCAGGATCAACATCAAGATCGTAAGGTCTACCCCAATCTATCTTAGACATAAGATTAAAACCTGCTTTGATGTCCAACTCCATTGCTCCCTGGTCTGCTGCAAATACTGGTGCTACAAGTGCTACCGTCAACAACAAAGCCAACAATCCTTTTTTCATTTACTTCCTCCTTTTTATATTTTACTTCAATAAATATTAGCTTGATTTTATCAAAAAACTATTGCAACGACAAATCTTTTGTAGTCGTTAAAGACCTTAAGATTTTGCGTCAGAATGAAGAAACACAAAATCAAAATTATTTAAAACAATTTTTAAGCGACGAAATATTTTGAATTTAGACAAGAAAACAGCACGGCGAAGTTTACATTGAAAAGTAAATGAGCCGTGCTGTGACACAGTATAAATTCAAAAGATAATGTCGCTATATGTTTACTTTCTGCTGCCTGGCTTAATCGGTTTCGAACCACCCTTACATAACGGACATTCTTCAGGTTTATAACTTTTAACTTCCAAACTTAACAGCGAAAATCTCGGAACACCGAAATCCACTTTGCCGGCACTTCTATCTACTAAAGAACATACGGCAACAATTTCTGCTCCGGTTTCTTTTAAACTTTCTATAACTTCTCTTGTGGAAAGGCCTGTTGTTATAACATCCTCAACTACAAGAACTTTTTCACCTTTACTTACGGAAAAACCTCTTCTTAATGTAACTTTACCGTCAACTCTTTCGGTAAAAATTGCTCTTGTTCCGAAAGCTCTGCCCATTTCATGACCAATTATTACTCCGCCCATTGCAGGTGAAACTACAACATCTATATCTTTTACAACTTGTACAATTTTTTCTTTTAAGTTCTGTGCCAACACTTGTGCAACTTCAGGATGTTGCAATATAAGTGCAGACTGAAAATATGTATCGGAATGTAACCCGCTGGACAACAAAAAGTGCCCGTTTAATAATGCATTGTGTTTTTTAAACAACTCTTTCATTTCTTCTTGGTTCATTTTATTATAACTCCTTAATGGATTCGTAAATATTCTTTGCAACTTCTACAGGATTTTCCGCCTGAATTATAGGCCTTCCGACAACTATAAAATTTGCACCCGCTTTAACTGCGGATTCAGGAGTTGCTACTCTTTTTTGGTCATCTTGAACTTTAACAGGTCTTATACCCGGTGTAACAACTTCAAACTCTTTACCGCAATTTGATTTTATTGTTTCTATTTCAAGCGGTGAAGATATTACTCCGTCAACACCGCAATCTTTAGCAAGCTTTGCTCTTCTTACAACTTCTTCCGGCGTTGTAACCTGGCTTGTTAAAACGGTTACCGCCCAAATTTTAGGTCTGTTTTCAACAGATGTTGCAAGTTTTAACATTTCCTCTCCGCCGCAGGAATGAACGGTTAAACTGTAAACTCCCAAATCTCTTGCAGATTGCACCGCCCTTTGAACGGTTGCCGGAATATCATGAAACTTCAAATCCAAAAATACTTTTTTACCGTTATCGTTTATCATTTTTATTATTTCTTTACCGGACTGTAAAAAAAGTATGGGACCGACTTTAAAAACATCTATATAAGGACTTAAATCTTTAACTAATTTTTCTGCTTTTTTAAAATCAAAAACATCTAATGCCAATATGGTTTTGTTCATAGTTTGACCTTACCTTGCAACTCTTTAATATTCTTTATTTTTTTATCTTTCAAATATTTTTCAAGACCGTCATATGTGTTTTCAAACACTTTCGGTTCCACCAAAACTTGTGTTCCTATACTTACACAAGTTGCACCGGCAAGAATAAATTCTATAACATCATCACTGTTTGTTATTCCTCCGCAACCGATTATAGGTATGGATACTTTTTGGAAAGCATCAAACACACATCTTAAAGCCATAGGTTTTACACAAGGTCCGGACATTCCGCCTTTAACGGTGGAAAGTTTCGGTTTAAATGTATTTATATCTATAGCCATTGCAGGAAAAGTGTTTGTTAATGTTACGGCATCCGCACCGCAATTTTGTGCCGTAAGTGAAAGTGCTGCGATATCTTGTACCTGCGGTGACAATTTTGCGATTATAGGAAACTTTGATATATGTTTTACACTTTTTATTATATTACTTAAAAGTTCAACATCTTGAGATATGATTGTTTTCTTTAAGTTAGGACAAGAAAGGTTTAATTCTATTGCCGATATTTTAGGATATCTGTTAAGTTCCATAACCGTTCTTGCATAATCACTTACACAAGCGCCTGCAACACTTACGATTATAGGAACTTTCAATTTCAATATTGCATCCAACTTCGTTTCTATAAATTTTTTTACACCAATATTTTGAAGTCCGATAGTGTTAAGCATACCGCTTGCAACTTCAGCAATTCTGGGTTGCGGATTTCCCAACCTTTCTTCCAAAGTTATGGTTTTTGTTACTATAGCACCGATTTTTGTAATATCAATCAAATCCGTTAATTCGTTACCATAACCGAAAGTTCCCGATGCTGTGAGCAACGGGCTTTTCATTTTTATTCCTAAAAAGTTTGTACTTAAACTATTCATAACGGTATTATTATATCTTTTAAGAGTATTTTTTTCAATTATTATTCTATTGTTTCAATATAGAAAGTTACGGGACGGAACCCATCGTTGCAGGATATCATTGCGGAATGTTTATTTTTCATCCAACCGTCAAAAAAGTTTCCGCCGCCTTCGGCAAGTTCTTTAACGAACTTTTCCATACTTTCCCATGCACTATCACAAAGGTTTTCCGGTTTTTGCGCATTTACGGAAACAAAAGTGTCTCCGACTTTTAAAGTGCATGCATGTTCTATAGGATTTTCGTACTTTTGTATTAAATCTTTGTATTGAGTTTGTTTTAATACGGTAATTTTTACGGATTTCATAATTATTTTAAAGATAAAAATTTATTTTTGAAATCTTTAAGAGCCATTGCTCTGTGACTGATTTGATTCTTTATTTCTTCACCGAGTTCCGCAAAAGTTTTTTCGTATTTAGGAACATAAAATAACGGATCGTAACCAAATCCTGTAGTTCCTGATAAACTTTCTGCAATATACCCTTTTATTTTACCTTCGCCGAGTATTTTTACATTACCCTGCGGATCACTTAATGCAATAACACATCTGAATTGTGCTTGTCTGTTTTCCATTTGAACACCGTTAAGCGCCTTCAACAACTTGTTATTGTTGTCCGCATAAGAACAATTTTCTCCGGCATATCTTGAAGAATATACTCCTGGTGCACCGTTCAAATAATTTACTTCAAGACCGGTATCATCGGCTATTGCCCAGGAATTAAAATATTTTGCAACTTCGGTTGCTTTTTTTATTGCATTATCCTGCAAAGTTTGTCCGTCTTCAACAACTTCGGGATACTTTTCGAAATCGGTCATAGGTTTTATTGTTACTGACAAATCTTTTAAAATATCTTTTATTTCCACAACTTTATGTTTGTTTCCGGTGGCAAGTATTATCTCTTTCATTTCTGTTTCCTCTTTTTCCTAATATATATTTCATAACGATAAAATATTTCAAAAATCGATACTAATATTATAAATACACCTAATATTTTTAATAAATTAATCCAAAAAGATTTTAATTTAAGTTGACTAAAATAATTATTATGAATTATTTTATCAAAATAATATTTACTATTTCCAAAATATGTTATATTGTCCAAATAAAAACTGTCTCCTATTTGTTCCCCTAACATAACAACTGCATTTTGAATTTGTTCATTTATGGTTACACTATAATTTTTACTTGAAAATTTTTCAATATTTTGTGGTTTTGTAAGCGGTAATCCGAATTCTTTTTCAACAAAAAGATCAAGTTTTAGGTTGTCTTGTAACGGTTCTTTAAAATTTATAGTTAAATATTCAATATATTTGTTATCTATTCTTATAATAAAAAGAGGATTTTGTTTAGATACAGTAAAAAAACTTCCGTTATCCTGTGTTCGTTTGTAATTAATGGAAACTATTTCTTTTGGACCTATCACGGTTTCAGAACAAAAAAGCGTTTTGATACCTAAAAACAAATCTCTTTTCACGGGATATATACAAGCCACGAAAAAAGATAATGTAAAACATATTAGAAACAATCTGAAATATCTTTTCAACATATTAAAGTTTCTTTACTTTATAAATATACACATCACAATTTTTGGCCTTACAAAAATAAAGCTTTTCAAATTTTATTTTATTATTATTATATATATTCAGAGGTCTGTATGCCATAATGTAATTAATATTCAGTTTTAAAATATCATCAACAGTAATATTTATAAGAAAGGCATCTTTATTTAATAGAACAAATTTGTCCATGATATTATTTTCATAAACCAAATTCATCATAATATTTGCATATCTGTTATATATATCACTATATTTGTTGTCCTCATCTAATTGTTTTAAAATTTCAAAATTAGGATATGTGTTTGTACAATTTAATATTCTTACTTTTTGAAATATCAAAAAGTTATTTAAAATAAAGTTATGTCCTTCAAACATCCACAAACCTTTTTCTTTTGCATCTATTTTTTTTACGGCTTTTGAAAGCTCCAAATCGGTTATTACATTTACTCCTTTTTGTATCGGATTTACAAACAACCCGGAAACTATCATTATCAACATTATCAAAAATACAAAAAGTTTATTTATTCTGTTTCTCAATATTAAATAAAACAAAACAAAACTTAGTATAGCTACCGTAAAGATCTTAAATATATCGAAGTATTGTCCATACACAAGTATATTTGATATAACAATCAATACAGTAAGTATAAAACTTATACAACACGAATAAATTTTGTTCATTTTATACTTGACCAACGAAATGCTTCTAACAAATATTAAAACATTTAAAAAACCTAACACTATAAATGTTCTGTATGCAGGAGAAGCTTTCATCATTGTTATTTGAGCTAAAAATTTAGGAAAACCTACTGCACACCATACCGTAAAAAACAAGTATAAAAATAAAAGCATAATTAAAAGTTTATCTTTTGTTTTATCTTTTAATAATACAATAGCAGATACTATTAAACCAATTGGAAATAGATCAAAAAAAACGGCAAAATTACATGGCTGTGTTTTTAAATTGATATTGAAAATCGGTAAAAATATATTCCCCCAATATCTAAACACATGAACAAAAGAGTTACAACCTATATCAACCTCAGTATATTTATCTCCTCCGGTTTCAAATCTTAAACCCGGATAAACAGTATTAGTAACCAAATCCATTGTTTCTTTTGATTTATTAAAAATATATATCATGGCAACAATAAACAAGATTAAAAAAATACTCATAGGTAAAATATCTTTTTTATCAAACTTAAAACTCTTATAATTTTCAATTAAAATCCACAAAATCATTACCGCAAGTATATAAGCCATTGGAACTTGCCAAGCCGGATACAAAACAAATAAAAAACTTCCTGCAAGTATTGTAAGCAAACATAATATTAAAGTTCTTTTTATGAAAATCTTTTGATTTAAATAATTATTTACCGATAATATTGTAAGCCCGGAATAAATTATCATTTCAGGAAGTCCATTAGGTGTCCACCACCACTGAACAACAGGAGCAAATGTTATCATAATAGTTCCGACCAAAGAAATTATTTTATTTTTATTTGATATCAACATTAAAAATTCAAAAGAAATTAAAAACAGTAAAACCAGTCGCAATATCCAAAAAAGAGAAAGACCTTTTGCCGTACCTAAAAAAAGAAAACCTAACAAAAATGGTCTGAAAACAGATACTATATTTTTTACCGGCTGTCCGTAGACCATAAAAACATCTGTTTGTGTTCCTCTTAAATAATTATTGAAATATCCGTAATCAGAATCTTGAGAAAAGAGCATTGGTGTATATACAGCATATTCATCCGATTTAATATTTCTTGATTTACCAAAAATAATATCGGATTTATGAGAAGAATCTACACTTAAAGAATTCCAAAAATCAATAGAAGAATTATTTAATTCAAAAACAATTGTGAATAAAATTATTACTAAACCTATA
Source organism: Endomicrobiaceae bacterium (assembly GCA_045223915.1). GTDB lineage: Bacteria > Elusimicrobiota > Endomicrobiia > Endomicrobiales > Endomicrobiaceae > Ruminimicrobiellum. Next base: position 12,989 of record JBGUZU010000006.1, read on the forward strand.
AAATATCTTTTTTCATATAACCATTTATATAATTTGTTTATATCAAAAATAAAGTGAACGGAAATAAAAAAAACAAAAGAAAAAGACAACAAAAATCTTATCAAAAAATGTATAGTTTTTATTTCACAAACAAGATTATTATTAGAAATTATTTTAGGATAAAAATAGGTTAACGGAAAAGAAACCAAAAGAGATATTATTAATCCGACAATTATAGGTTTTATATGCTGAATAAAATTTTTCATTATTTTTTTATTTGATTCAAAATGACTTCATATATTTCATTATGTTTTCTTACTATCGTTTGCAATATAATACCGCAAATCCACATAATTAAAGACATTGTTGCTATTGCTCCGGAAACAATAAGTGTAGGATATCTGGGAACTTTACCTGTTTGCAAAAATTCTATAAAAATCGGTACAAAAAGTACCATTGAAACAGTAAACAATATAATTGCTATTATTGAAAAAAAATAAAACGGTTTATAATCTTTAAATAAAGAAAATATTGTTTTTAACACTAAAAAACCATCAGAAAAAGTGTTTAACTTGGAGGAACTTCCTTCCGGTCTTTCATTATAATCTATAGGAATTTCTTTTATTGTAAACTTTTTATCCAATGCATAGACCGTCATTTCCGTTTCAAATTCAAATCCTTCCGATAAGACAGGTAATGATTTAACAAAAAATCTATTCATTACTCTATAACCGGACATTATATCTTTAATGTTACTTCTAAAAATTTTGTTTATAATGAATCTTACAAATCTATTTCCGAAATTATGAAACAATCTTTTATTTTTTTTGAAATATGTTGTTGAAAGTCTATCTCCAACTACCATATCTATATTTTCATTAAGCACCATATCACACAGTTTTTGTGAATATTTTAAAGGATAGGTTCCATCTCCATCTATCATGACATAACAGTCGGCATCCACTTCTCTAAACATTTTTCTTACAGCATTACCTTTACCCTGTCTAGTTTCATACATAACAACAGCACCTGATTCTTTGGCTATTTTTGCAGTATCATCAGTAGAATTGTTATCACAAACATAAACATCCGCTTGCGGCAAATATTTTTTGCAATCACTTATTACATTTGCTATCGTTAATTCTTCATTATAACAAGGTATTAATATTGCTATTTTAGGCATTAAATTTTACCTAATGCCTTCTTTTGGGCTTTTATTACTTGGAATATTCCTGTTTTTGCACTGTCCAACATTTTATCTAAATCTTTTCTTGAAAACGTGTGCCCTTCGGCTGTTCCTTGAACTTCAACCAAATCTCCGTTATCAAGCATAACGACATTCATATCTATATCGGCAACATTGTCTTCTTTTGCAGACAAATCCAACACCATTTGTTTACCTACAAAGCCTACACTTATTGCCGCTAAAAAACCTTTTAAAGGCAATGTTTCTATCAATTTTTGTTTCTGTAATTTTTTAAGTGCAAGAGCAAGTGCTATAAAACCGCCGTTAATTGATGCTGTTCTTGTCCCGCCGTCCGCTCTTATAACATCACAATCTATGGTTATTGTTCTTTTGCCTAACTTTTCCAAATCCACACAGGCTCTTAAAGATCTTCCTACAAGTCTTGATATTTCCTGTGCTCTGCCGTTCTGCAATTTCTTTCTTGAAATTCTGTCGTTACAGGATCTCGGCATCATGGAATATTCCGCAGTCACCCAACCTTGTTCTCTTTTTTCCGCTTCTATAAAAGGCGGAACTTTTTCTTCGACAGTTGCGACACACAAAACTTTTGTTTCGCCTAAAGAAAACATACAAGAACCTTCGGCATGTTTCAAATAATTTTTTACTATTTTAATCTTTCTCATTGTTTCTATCCCTCTATACTTCTATCCCTCTATTCCTCAATTTTCGTAATTCTTCAAAGTTTCTTCCAATGTTGCAATTTTGCTCTGTGTATCTGCAAGTTTTTGTCTTATTCTTGCAACTTCTTCCGCAGGAGCTTTCTCTACGAATTTCGGATTAGACAATTTTTTATTATATTTTTCCTGTTCCGCTATAATATTTTTTATTTCTTTGTTTATTCTTGCTTTTTCTTTTTCTATATCTATAAGACCTTCCAAAGGTATAAGCATTTCAAATCCGGTAGCAACAGCAAGTGCGGAATTTTTTTCTCTTTGAATATCTTTACCGATAACCAAATCTTTTATTTTGCCTAACGATTTTATGTATGCTTGGTTATTTTCAACAACAGCAAACTTACTTTCATCCAACACTTTTATTTTTGTTGTAATAAATGCCGCAGGTGAAATATTCATTTCACTTCTTACATTTCTTATTTTAGAAACAATTTCCTGAACTACAGCCATTTGATTTGCTTCGTTTGCAAAAACAAGTTTCTCATCATAAACAGGAAAACTTGAATTTACTATACTTTCCGTTGTGTTGTTAAATATTGACCACAATTCATCACTTATGAAAGGCATAATAGGTGCAAGCATTTTTATTGTTCCTTTCAATATATAAATAAGAACGGACAATACTTGTTTCTTTTCTTCAACATTTTCGGATGTCATTCTGATTTTTGAAAGTTCTATATACCAATCACAGAACTTTGTCCAAATAAAATCGTAAAGAGTTCTTGAAGCAACGTCTATATCGTAAACCTCAAATGCTCTTGTAACGGTTTTTATTGTTTGGTTATATTCGTTAAGTATCCACTTATCCGAAAGTTCTTTTACCTGCGGTGTATCCGATATTTCCAATTCGCCTTTATTCATCAGAATAAATCTTGAAGCATTCCAAATTTTGTTTGCAAAGTTTCTTGCGGCAAGGAAAGAATCGTTCGATATTTGCATATCTCTTCCCGGAGCCGCGGACTGTGCCAATGCAAACCTTAACGCATCCGTTCCGAACTGGTCCATAATTTCCAACGGATTAATAACATTACCTTTGGATTTGGACATTTTTAATCCGTGCTTATCTCTGACTATACCGTGAATAAACACATCACTGAATGGTATATCGTTCAAGAATTCAAGTCCCATTTGAACCATTCTTGCAACCCACAAATAAAGTATTTCGTGACCTGTTACAAGAACTCCGGTAGGATAATAATATTTCAATTCTTCATTATCCGGATTTTCTCCCCAATTAAATACACTGAACGGCCACATTGCCGAAGAAAACCAAGTATCCAAAACATCGTTATCCTGAACTAAATGTGTGTTACCGCAATGAGGACATTTTACAGGAGTATCCTGTTCAACTATAGGAGGACAACTTGTTTTGTTGCCGTTTTCATCCACGCAATAAAAAACAGGTATTCTGTGTCCCCACCAAATTTGTCTGCTTATACACCAATCTCTTAAATTGTCCAACCATAATGTGTACGGTTTCTTCCAAGACGCGGGATAAAATTTTACCTTTTCATCTTTTGCAACTTGAGAAGCTCTTTTAGACATTTCTTCAACTTTTAAAAACCATTGTTCCGACATTATAGGTTCTATTGTTGTTCCGCATCTGTAACATTTTCCTACGGAATGACTGTAATCTTCCGTCTTTATAAGGTATCCTTGTTCCTGCAAATCCGCAACAATAACTTCTCTTGCTTGTTTTGCAGACATACCTTTATATTTTTCCATTATATCCGTCATGTTACCGTTAGCATCAATAACTTCAAGTATTTCAAGGTTATGTCTTCTTGCTATTTCATAATCAACCGCATCGTGAGCAGGTGTTACTTTTACCGCACCCGTTCCGAACTGCATATCAACAATATAATCGGCAACAACTTTTATTTCTCTGCCTACCAAAGGAAGAATTATTGTTTTACCTACTATATTTTTGTATCTTTCATCGTTGGGATTTACTGCAACTGCGGTATCACCTATCATTGTTTCAGGTCTTGTTGTTGCAACCGTTAAAAATTCGTTGGAATCTTTTATAGGATATTTTATGTACCACAAATTACCTTTTTCGGGATGATATTCAACTTCAATGTCGGATAAAGCGGTATTACATCTCGGGCACCAGTTAACTAATCTTTTTCCTCTGTAAATCAAACCTTTATCGTAAAATTTTTTGAATGCTCTTTTAACCGCTTTCGAACAAGCTTCATCCATAGTAAATCTTGTTCTGTCCCAATCGAGACCGCAACCCAACTTTTTCAACTGATCTAATATTGTGTCACCCGTTTCCTGTCTCCATTGCCACATTTTTTCTATAAACTTTTCTCTGCCTAAATCGTACTTTGTTTTACCTTCCTGTTTAAGAAGTCTTTCCACAACGTTTTGTGTTGCTATTCCGCCGTGGTCGGTTCCGGGAACCCACAAAGTATTAAATCCCTGCATTTTTTTAAATCTGATAATCGCATCCTGCAAAGAATTGTTTAATGCATGTCCCATATGCAAAGATCCGGTAACATTCGGAGGCGGTATAACTATCGTAAAAGATTTTTTTGTTTTATCCGGTTTAGAAGAAAATGTTTTGTTCTCTATCCAATACTTTACCCACTTTTCTTCAACTTTTTTTGAATCGTAAACTTTTTCCATTTCCATAATTTTAGCCCTTATATCTTATTATAAACTTTGTTCCAAATATCGTTGTTTTCCATACACAAATAAACAACAACACTGCTGTCATGTTGCTTTATTAAATCAACAAGATACTTGTATATTTTTATTCTTGTATTATCATCGTATCTTAACTTATTATCGTGAGATAACAAAAGTTCTTCATCGAGTATTTTATTATCTAAAAATCTGTTTTCTATAACTTTTTTCAGATTTGCAACCATTCTTAAAGAACCGATACTTATCCATTTTATATATTTTCCATCTATAAAATCAAATATATTTTCAATAGTTTTTTTGTAACCGTCTTTCCAATCTTCATACAGTATTACAGGGTCAAAATGGAACCCGACACTATAACCTGCTTTTATGCACTTTTGTGCCGCTTGCAACCTTTCTTTTAAGCTTGGTGTACAATGTTCGTTTTCTTTTATCATCTGTTGTGCATTTACGGACCAGGATACCACAATATTTTCGCTTCCGCCAAGTTTTAACAAATTATCTATGTTTACGCTTTTAGTTTTAAACTCAAAAGATATATCTTTATTTTCTTTAAAAAATTTAACAATATCGTTCGAAAAAAGTGTTATGTCATCAAATATTAAAGAATCGGTAAATTCACCGCTGCCTACTCTCGGCAAAAAAAACATTTTATTATCAACCGGTTTTATTTTTTCTCTGTTCAAAAAGTCCGGCAGGTTGCAAGGTAAAATTATTCCCGCTACATTTTGGTATCCCTGCAGGAAACAATAACTGCATTCATATAAACAACCATAACCTATGTTCAATATGGAATAATTGCAACATCTCACATTTTTTGTACAGGGACACGGCTTAAAAAAGTCATACTTTTCGTTTACCAAAAAAAGGTTTTCTCTTCTGTCGTTATATTTTGCAACAGAAAACTTTTCTTTTTTTAAAAAACTTTTTAACGATTCTATTTCAACAAAGTTTGCATCGGGATAAAGATTTCTTATTCTCTTATATAAAGCGGAATCGATAACTTCGTTTGTATAATAAACATTTTTAGGACTAAATTTTTCCGAAACTAATTTTGCCTGTTCGTTAGTTAAACTTAAATCGGGCAAATAAAAATTTTCTTTTTTTGATATGGAATAAGTTTTCGGATATCTTCTTTTTAAAAGAATTTCTTTTACTTTTTCGTAAGATTTTTCTTCTATTGAATTTATTACATCAACCGAATTTATGTTTTCTTTTTTGGAAATTTCAAAAACAAGGCGTGTAAGTTCTCTTACTTTATTTATTCCGAAAAAAGGAAATTTTTGTTGAATATTGTTGCTGATTAAAGAAATGTTGCTATCCATTGTTACTTATAAAATCACAAATAGAATCTGCAAGTTCCTGCCTTACCGCCAACAATTTGGCTTTTTGTTGTTCATCAAGTTCCGTTTCAAACGGGCTTGCTTCGGATATATGATCGGTAACATAAAACAATGCTATAGCTTTTTTGTTTATTGCCGATGCCGCGGAAAATACGGACGAACATTCCATATCCACAGCATTTATTTTGTTCTTATCAAACCAATCTTTATATGTTCTTTGCAATACTATAGAATTTGATGTAATACATTTAACCTGTTTTATATCTTTTTTTACTTTAGACAAAAAATTTTCTAACAACATTGTTGAAGGGTAATAGGAATCGGGATTTCTTTTCATTTCAAGCATTTCGGAAAAACTTTCGAAATTAAATGTTTTTTTAACTATAAGTTTATCTGCTATTTTTACATCACCTATTCCACCGCAACTGCCGAATAATATTATATTTTCACAAGCGGAATTTTTTAAACATAAAACTATATCACCAACCAAAAAGTTATTCTTCGTTGAAATTACCGTTACATTTTCATAGTTCATTATTTTCGCAAAAAAGAGATTGTTCCTTTTCGGTTTCCCTAATTTCGAAAATAAAGAATGATCCGAAACAGGACAAATGACACAAGTTTTTTTAATTTCTTTTAAATTGATTCCTAAATTTAACGATAAATCTAACATTGTTATTTCCTAATGATGATGGTGGCAGCAACCGTTACAACAACCGGAACTCTTTTTTTCTTGGCAAGAAACTCTCATCGGTTTATTGGCATCTGAAGATCCTGCGGAGAAAAGTGAAAACTGTTTTTCAACTTCACTGCTGTTACATTCCGGACATTCTATTTCTTCTTTATCTGTTGAAAAAATTATTTTTTCAAATTTTGTACCGCACTTTTTACAAACAAATTCAAATAAAGGCATACTATTTTCCTTGCGCTTTTTCTACCGCTACTTTGTGACCTTTTATATTACTGTTATTTAATGCATCAATAATCTGTTGAGCATATTCGTTCGGAACTTCCACAAAAGAAAATTTGTCGAATATATCTATGGAACCGACAATATCTCCGCTTAAACCCGTTTCGCCGGCTATCGCACCTACAAAATCGCCCGGTCTTACTTTTTTGCTTTTACCGATACTCATAAACAATCTTGTCATACCGGCTTCTTTTGCTACACCGTGTCTGTTTTTCTTACTTTTCGAAAACTTTTTCCCGGAATTTCTGTCTCTTGAAAAATCTCTTTCAAAACTGTTTACGGTCATATCTATATCTTCATGCTTTTCGGGATTTTCAACTTGCAACATCATTTCAAATAATGCCGCGGCAACATCCACGGATGTTATGTTATCCGTTATTAAAGATTCTATTTTGGTTATATATTTTTCAAATGTGTTTTTCTTTAAAGTTTCTTTAAGTTTTTCCATAAAGGAAGAAATTCTTACATTCTCAACATCGGCAAGTGACGGAACAGGCATTCTTTTTATTGTGACTTTAGTATATCTTTGAATATCTCTTATTTTGTATATATCTTTACCTGCAACAAAACTGTATGCTTTACCTGCTCTTCCGGCTCTGCCGGTTCTGCCTATTCTGTGAACGTAAGATTCTATATCCTGGGGAATATCAAAATTAAATACCGCTTCAACATCATCAACATCTATACCGCGTGCAGCAACATCGGTAGCAACAAGAATTTCTATTTTGCAATTTCTGAACTTGTCCATAACTCTGTCTCTTTGAGTTTGGTTCATATCCCCGTGTATTGCATCTGCGGAATAGCCTCTTATTTGTAATTGTGCGGTAACTTCATCCACTCTTTTTTTCGTATTACAAAAAACCAACGAAAGTTTTGCATCCGCCATATCTATACATCTTGCCAATGCTTCAAGTTTTTGATGTTCTCTTACTTCACAATACAATTGTTCCGTTTGAGGAACGGTCAACTTTTCATGAACAACTTTTATGTTTATGGGATTTTTTTGATACTTTTTTGTAAGCGCTAAAAATTCTCTCGGCATAGTTGCGGAAAAGAATACCGTCTGTTTATCCTGAGGCAAATTCTTCAATATTAACTCTATATCATCTCTAAAACCCATATCCAACATTTCGTCGGCTTCATCCAAAACCACGGTTTTTGTGTTATCGAGTTTTATTGTTTGTCTTTCAATATGATCTATAATTCTTCCCGGAGTACCTATTACAATATGTGCACCTTTATGAAGTGCAGACATTTGTCTGACTATAGGTTGTCCGCCGTAAACGGGAACAATATTTATACCTTTTTTATATTTTGATAACGATTTAAGTTCTTCTGCTACTTGTATTGCAAGTTCTCTTGTAGGGCACATAATAAGTGCCTGAACTTTCTTTTCTTTAGGAACGATTTTTTCAAGGATAGGTATTCCGAATGCGGCCGTTTTTCCGGTTCCGGTTTGTGCCTGTCCTATAAGATCTACACCTTCTATCATCTTGGGTATTGCCAAAGATTGTATCGGCGTGGTTTCTTCAAATCCCATATCCGTAACAGCTTTTAATATTTCAGGTGATAAATTCAGTTCAGTAAATTTTAGTTTTTCCATTATTTATTTTTGCTCCATAATTTTCTTAACTGCTTCAACATCAACATCGGTATCGCAACAACCATCCTTAAGTAACGGCACAAACTGAGCCATAACTTTTAATCCGTCTGTCATTTTTATACCTTGTGCTCCCTCAAAGTGACAGGCAACAGCAACAACAGCTTTTATTTTTTGTTCCACCAAAATGTTATAAATAGCTTTCCCGCCTTTCATAACATAAACTTTTTTATAACCAAGTTCATCGGCAAGTTTTTGTATTTGTGCTATTTTGCAAGCTCCGCACTTCATACAAGTATAATGTGTACCTTCATCAACGGCTTTACAATTTTTTGTACTTCTCATACAGTGCGGTAAAAGAACAATTCTTTCGGAAACAGGAACAGTTTTAAACTTTTCCGCCATAGCCGAATTTTTCTTGTTTATGAACTTTGTGTAATTGTTCTTGTTAATATTTTTAAAATTAATACATAGTTTCATATTTTTTTATTTTATCAAATAGCATCGAAAAAAAGCAAAGAAATTGCTTATAAAACTTACAGGTTAAAAGCCAATCTGTAAGGTGTACATAAGCTCCTGCGTTTCAAAGTTGTAACTAAAATATTTCGGTTGCTATAAAATTAAAACTTATATTTGAGACCAAGGTTCCCTGCAAAACCATTTCTTCCTCCGCTTCTGCCGGTTACCTGTGCATAACAACTCCATACCGTTCCGATAAAGTCTTTGTTTACACCTGCTCCGTATTCTACATAACCGTCTATACTGTCAAGTTCAAGTTCTACTCCTTCTGCTTTTACCGTAGGTTTACTACCTAAATTT
>JBGUZU010000007.1:0-2654 GCA_045223915.1 Endomicrobiaceae bacterium
AACCTCTTTCTATTTTCCCGCTGTTATCAAATACCTGGTCACCTGCGGAAACATACAAATTGGAAGGATCTATGCTTGCTTTTTTACCGCTTGATGTCTTACCGTTCATATTTGCAAAAACTTGGTTTGCAACCAAAGATTGTGTCGCTGCTCCGCCCGCTGTTGCTGCAATCGCACTTGCTGCTGTTCCAAAATTTATTTCCACATCTTCAGTATTTGTAAAAACAAAACTACCGGTTTGTTTATCGTATTGAACTCTATAAGTATATAATTCAGAACTTGCTTTTTTTACAGAACTAACTTTATTTTTCAACACATCATTTGCAAAAGGTATTTCCACTGTTTCGTTTTCTTCAATATCACTCAATATATTTATTCCTGCGACTTTTATCTTTCCGGAACTTTTTGTAAAAGTTCCTGCTGATATTGTATCCATTTCACCGCTTGCCAAATCCGCATCTACTACCAATTTTAAAGTATCGTTTACGGTTAAATCATTAAAATTAATTGCAGCAACAATATTGTTTGCCATATCTATAGTAGGAGAATTAAAAACTTCCAGTTCTCTACCAAACCATTTTCCGTTTTCACCTAACTCTATTGTTCCGTTATAAAACATTACAGTTCCCAAAAATCCGCTCATATCTTCATTTAATACAATTTTACCGCTTGTAGGAAGTGTACCGGATGATTTATTTATATTTAGTGTAGATAAAACAGCTCCTGTTATTCTATCATTAAAAATAATGTCGGCGTTATCACTTGCATTTAAATTTATTACTGCTATTCTATCGTCATTTTGTATTGCAGACGATTGTCCGTTTAACTTATTTCCGGTAAACTCTACATTTGATGTATCTGCTGTCAAATTTAATGTTCCCCTATTATGAATTGCCCCACCTGTATTATTTTCAAATATTGCTCCGTCAGTAAATGTTATTATTCCACCGGTATTATTGTAAATTGCCCCGCCTTTAGTTGATGCTTTATTATCTCTAAAGATTACTTGTTTTCCTATTGTAATCAACTTACCGTTATTCATTATTGCACCACCGGAGGAAGAGGAATCATTTCCAATAAAGTTTACTTTATTTCCAATTGTAAAGGAACCTGTAACATTAGTGCCAGGAATATAATATATTGCTCCGCCACAACCTCCTGTATTATAGGAAAAAGTACACCCTCCAAATATATCAATATCACCCGGAGAATCGGCATATATTGCTCCTCCGCCATGAGTAGCAGTATTAGAAGAAAAAGAAACTAAATTTCTCACTCTTAATGATGCAGAACCTTCCAATGCAATTGCTCCGCCATACATTGATGCAGAATTCTCATTAAACTTTGTCTTACCGCATACTTCAAAAAAACCTGTACCTCCGTTATATAATGCTCCTCCGTTACCGTTAGTTGCTTTATTTTCAGTAAATTCTGTATTTTCTCCCACACTCATTGTACAGGAATCATTGTAAATTGCTCCGCCTTTCTTTGCCGTATTAGAGGTAAAAGAAGAATCATCGCCTACTGTTGCCAGTATCCCCTGTGCTCCATTAAATATTGCACCGCCGTTTTCTGTTGCAGAGTTTTCATTAAAACTTGCATTTGTTTTAACTTTAAGAGTAGATCCGCCGCCATTATATATTGCACCGCCTGAAATTGCGGAATTAGAAGAAAATTTCACATTCCTCTCAATGTTACATTTAGCAGTACCAACTGTATGTATAGCACCGCCATTACCGTTTAATGCGGAATTGTTATTAAATTGTATATTATCTCCAATGTTAAGAATTGAATTTCCTAAATTTTCTATTGCACCGCCGTTTTCCTCTTTAGCTTGATTGGAAGAAAAAACTGATCCGTATTTAACAGTAGTTTGTCCTGCATCAGAAAATATTGCACCGCCACTAGCTGTCGCAGAATTTTTATCAAATTCCGTATAAGAAGCAATTGTAGTATACCCCTTATTGTATATTGCTCCTCCACCCAAAACAACTTCATTAGAAATAAATTTAGCCTGTATTTCTGCAGTCGCTTTAGAATTATTATTAGTAATTGCACCGCCATGACCATAATTAAAATTGTTTTGAAACAAGTAATTATCTATGGTTAATGTTAGTTTGTTTGAACCGGACACTAAAAAAACTCCATCTTCGCGATTTTCAATTGTAATAAGAGTTTCTCCTCCATATGAAGCGGATTGTGTAATTACTGCATACCAGTCCGCAAATGCAGGTAGATTTAACAACATTAACGATAACACTACTGAAAACATTTTTACGAATAACTTGTTTAAACTTTTCATATTTTCTCCCCTATAAAAATTGCCTTCAGCAATTTTTTAGCTTATAGCTTAAATCTTTTGAATCCCGTAAGGGTGTTCTCAATTTCCTGAGTTTCAATATTATAACCAAAATATTAAGGTCGCTATAAGTTGTTAAAATTTGTATTTAATGCCCAAATTCCCCGCAAAACCATTCCTTCCGCCGCTTCTGCCGGTTACCTGTGCATAGCAACTCCATACTGTTCCGATAAAGTCTTTGTTTACACCTGCTCCGTATTCTACATAGCCGTCTATACTGTCAAGTTCAAGTTCTACTCCTTCTGCTTTTACCGTAGGTTTACTACCTAAATTTGCAGAATATCCCAAAAGTCCG
>JBGUZU010000008.1:0-26047 GCA_045223915.1 Endomicrobiaceae bacterium
TGACAACAAACAACGAGATCCCGCATCAAGTGCGGGATGACAAAACGGATGGATTGCCACGGCAACAAGTTGCCTCGCAATGACAAAATATTTTTGTACCTTATTCTTGGCAATCAAAGGATTTTAAGATTTTAAGCTATAACGAAATATTTGCCGACTGAAGATTATACCTTTTAAAAATTTACTTTGTAAATTTTTAAGCAATATGTATTTTTTAATTTACCAATAAAATGTAAGGGCAGGAAAATAGTTTAGATTTTGAGACGAAATGAAGAAATGCAAGAGTGCCGTGTGCGTGAATAGCACATAAACTCTTGCATTTCAAAATTGTAATCCAAAATCTAAACTATTTTATTACTTCTTCGCCGCAGAGGTTGCAGATCTTCTCCCACTTTGCATCAACATCTGCTTGAATATTAGCCAACAATTCAGCATTTTGTGGTTTCAACAAATGTTTGAATCTTGACTGATATTTGAAGAATTCGCCAACAGGAAGTTTCTTTCCTCCTCTTGGTTTCTTTGTCATTTTGTATTTGCCGTTTACTACTTCATAAACAGGCCAGATACATGTATCAACAGCAAGTCTTACCATTTCCATTGAATCTTCAGGTTTGCATCCCCAACCGAGTCTGCAAGGTGTTAATACATTGATAAATGTAGGACCGTCTGTGTTCAAAGCTTTTTGAACTTTTGTAATATAATCGTTGAAATCACCGATTATAGCTTGTGCTGCATAAGGAACATTGTGAGCTGCAATTATTGCAGTCAAATCTTTTTTAGGTTGTTCTTTACCTTGTTTAACTTTACCTACAGGTGATGTAGTTGCACTTGCACCTTGAGGTGTTGCACTGCTTCTTTGAATACCTGTGTTCATGTATGCTTCGTTGTTATAGCAAACATAAAGCATTCTGTGACCTCTTTCCATAGCTCCGGAAAGTGATTGTAAACCGATATCATAAGTTCCGCCGTCACCGCCGAATGCTATGAATCTGATAGGTTCATCAGCTATTTTACCTTGTCTTACCAAACTTTTGTATGCTGCTTCTACTCCGGAACATGTAGCTGCGGAGTTTTCGAATGCACTGTGGAAAAACGGAGTTTTCCAAGCTGTGTAAGGAAATACTGAAGTTGAAACTTCCAAACAACCCGTTGCACTTACAACAACAACAGGCATATTTTCAGCTGCTATAAGAGTTTGTCTTGCAACAACACCTGCACCACAACCGGCACAAAGTCTGTGACCGCCTGTAACTCTTTCGGCATTTTTACTTAATTCTTTTAAATTTGCCATTTTTATATTCTCCTAATTTATTATTTTATTCTTACATTAATATATTCAACTGTTTTTGATGCTTGAGCTTTACCTTTTGCAACTTCGTCCAAATGTTTGAAAACATCTGCAATGTGGGTCATATCGATTTCTCTTCCGCCCAAACCGTATACATAGTTTTCTGTTTTAGGACCGGTTACGCCGTTAGCATACATAGCTGCTACAACATCTGAATATACCGGTGCAAATGTGCCTGAGCAAGAATCTGCTCTGTCCAACACTGCCAATGCTTTAACATTAGCTAAATCTTTTGCAATTTCGTCTGCAGGGAAAGGTCTGAAAATTCTTATTTTTATAAGACCTGCTTTTATTCCTTTTTCTCTTAATTCATTAATAACTGCTTTTGTTGTTCCTGCAGCGGAACCGATTGTAACGATAGCAACTTCAGCATCGTCCATTTTATATTTTTCATAAAATCCGTATTCTCTGCCGAATTTGTTTTTGAAATCTTTTGCCACATCAAGAATAATCTTCTTGGCATCTCTTTGTGCTTGTGCCAATTGATATCTGTGTTCGAAATAATAATCCTGCATTTCGATTGAACCCAATGTAAAAGGTCTCTTATAATCCAACAAATATCTTTCAGGTTTATATGTACCTACAAATTCTTTTACGTCTTCATCAGGATATACTTCCGCAGCTGCCATACAGTGAGAAATAATGAATCCGTCTGTTGTTACCATTGTAGGTAACTTTGCTGTTTCCGCGATTCTTACCGATTGAATCATATTATCATAAGCTTCTTGAGGATCTTCCGAATAAATTTGTATCCAACCTGCATCTCTTGCACCCATTGTATCCGATTGATCACCGTGAATGTTAATAGGAGCAGACAATGCTCTGTTAACTTCTGCCATAACGATAGGAAGTCTTAAACCTGCTGCGATATAAAGCATTTCCCACATTAAAGCAAAACCTTGTGATGATGTTCCCGTCATTGCTCTTGCACCTGCAACTGAAGCTGCAATCGTTGCTGACATTGCGGAATGTTCGCTTTCTACTGCAACAAATTCCGTAGGAACTTTACCGTCTGCTACAAATTGTGAAAATATTTGAACTATTTCTGTTGCCGGCGTTATAGGATAAGCAGCAACAACATCAGGAGCTATTTGTCTCATAGCTTCTGCCATCATTTCGTTACCTGTTTTGGCAACTATTTTTCCTTTAGAAAATATTGGCTTTACCATTATTATTTACCCCTTTAAAATTTCTTTAAATTATTTCTTTTCCGCTTCCATTGTTATTGCGCCGAACTTACATTCTTTAGAACAAATACCGCAACCTTTGCAATGGTCATAATCTATACCGGTAACTTTACCGTCTGCAACTTGTATTGATGCATCCGGGCAATATATCCAGCAAATCATACAAGCTTTACATTTTTCTTTGCTCCATACAGGCTTAATGGATCTCCAAGGACCTGTTTTAAACTGAGCTGCTGTTCCAGCTTCTACTATTCCACCTGCAGGAAGTTCTGCAGCTGTAGGTTTTTTTTCTTCGTTTTTCATTTTATTCTCCATATATTTGAATCTGTTTTTTTACAAATTATGAATTTTTTACTTCGTCATAAGCTCTTTGTATTGAAGTAATGTTTCCGTCAATAACTTCAGGTTTGCTTCTGAATTTAACTTCGAGTTTTGCTCTTGTATCTTTCAAAACACCTTCAATATCGAGTGTTCCGATAACTTTTACCAAAGCACCCAACATCGGAGTATTAGGTCTGTTTTGACCTATTGTTTCATTTGAAATTTTTGATGCATCTACAACATAAACCTGCTCTTTTGCAATACCGAGTTTTTTTGCCATTTCTTCTGCTGAAAAAGAGGTATTAACAATAACTTTACCTTGTGTTCCAACACCTTCGGTAACATCTACGGCTTCTATCAATGAAGGATCCAAAATAACAACATAGTTCGGTTCTGTAACCGAGCAATGAACTGTAATAGGATCATCACTAACTCTGTTGAAAGATTGAACAGGTGCACCCATTCTTTCAGGACCGTATTCCGGGAAAGCTTGGATATACTTTCCGGTTGATAAAACAGCTTGTGCAAATAATAGAGCTGCGGTTTTTGCACCTTGTCCGCCTCTACCATGCCAACGAACTTCAATCATCTTTGACATCTTCTACTCCTTTTGCGAAATTTAATATTTTGTTTGCGATTTTATATACAAAAAAGAACACTGATAAGAAGAATTTTATACCATTTTCATATATAAAACTCTCTTATCGGCAAACTGCACAATTTCGACAATTTTTATAGATAAAATTTTATCTGTTTATAAATTATATGTCAATGAATTTAGATTAGTATAACTTTTTTAGTTTTTTAGTTACATTTCTTTTCGGCCGGCAATAGCTTTTGAAATGGTAACTTCATCGGCATATTCGATATCGCCGCCTACAGGCATACCGTAACCGAGCCTTGAAACTTTTATACCCAACGGCTTTATTAACTGGGCAAGATAAACCGCAGTTGTTTCCCCTTTGGAATCCATATCCGTGGCAAGTATAACTTCTTTTATACTGTCTTGTTTTAATCTGGTAATAAGTTGGTTAATTCTTATATCTTTGGGACCTATGGCATCAAGCGGAGATAATGCACCGCCCAACACGAAATACAATCCGTTATAATCTTCGTTTTTTACTTTACTTACGGCTATTAAATCCTGCGGACTTTCAACAACACATAAAAGTTCTTTATTTCTTGTATTATCGGAACATATCGGGCAAGGATCGGATTCGCTTAAATTGTAACATACAGAGCATACTTTAACCTTTTGCCTTGCATTTTGTATTGCCTCAACAAAAGATTTTGCTTCCACATCTGACATTTTTAATATGTGATAACATAACCTTTCGGCCATTTTCGGACCTACGCCGGGCAACTTTTTTACCACTTCTATCATTTTTTCAACTGTTTGAGGTCTGTTCATTTATTATTCTTCCGTTTCCGTGTCGGAACTTCCGTCAGACTTTTCGTTGTCACTTGATTTAACACTATCTTTAGCTTTTTTTACGGCAATTCCACCGAACTTTTTTGCGATACTTTCTATTTTTGAAGGAACAGCGGTTTTTGCCGTTTCTTTAAAATCTTCAACTACAACAAATTTTTCTTGTGAAGGTTGTTCTTCTTCGGTTTCGATTTTTATATCTTCTTTTATAACTCCGCCTTTTTGTGCAATTTCATCAAGCACCATAGAAACTTTTATTTCTCTTCCGCTTTTTCTTGTCATAAGTTTTTGTATAGTTTCCTGATGCATTTTTATCATATTTAAAGATAAAGGACTCGGAACTGCAATTTGAAATGTGTTTGCATTTAATTCTTTAACCGTAGCATCTTTTAAAGTTTGGGCAGACATAGGATGTTTCCTTGAAAATTCGGCAACTATTTCTTTCCATAGTCCCATTAAATCGTAGTCAAAAGATTCCGCCATTGTTACGACAGTATCTTCTTCAACCGGCTCGTTTATTGCAGCAGGTTGTGATATTTCATTATTTGTAACAATTTTTTCAACTTTCACTTCTTTGAGTTCAGGCATACTTGCAAGATTGTGTTTACCTAATTCGTTTATTTTGCTGATAAGTTCGGCAACATTGTAGTACGGTTCCGCCATTTTTAAAAGATAAAGTTCCAACAACATTCTGGGTTGATCGTGCCATTTCATTTCTTCCAAAGCTTTGGATATTAAGTTACCCATTCTTATAAATCTTGATATCGGGAACAACACTTTTTGTCTGTCGTACAATTTTTTGTCTTCCGTTGAAACATCGGAAAGATCAGGGTTTACGGAAAATATCATAAGTTGCCTTAAATGATCTCTTAAATCCCTTGCAAATTGTAAAACATTATAACCGTCTTCATAAACCTGTTTACATATTTTCATTATCGATTCAACATCGTTTTGTGCAATATAGTCTATTGTTTTGGATATTATTTCTTTCGGCAAAAGACCTATCAAATTTCTTATATATTCTTCTGTTATTTTACCGGTAGTTGCAGATATTGCCTGATCTAACAAACTTAAAGCATCTCTCATTGAACCGCCGGAAGCATTTATTATTATTTTAAGTGCTTCGTCTTCGATTTCAAAGTTATCTTTTTGAGCAATATTTTTTATTGCTTTTGCTATTTCGTTTGTAGATAAAAGTCTAAATCTGTACTTTTGGCATCTTGAAAGAATTGTTATAGGAACTTTATGCTGTTCCGTTGTAGCCAAAATAAAAATTACATGTTCCGGCGGCTCTTCCAATGTTTTAAGTAAGGCATTAAATGCACCTGTAGACAGCTGGTGAACTTCGTCTATAATATAAATTTTATATTTCGAAGATGTCGCACCGAACTTAACATTTTCTCTTATTTCTCTTATATTATCTACGCCCGTATTTGATGCGGCATCTATTTCCATAACATCTATACTTTGGTTCTTTGCTATTTCAATACAATTTTGACATTTTCCGCACGGTTCCGGGGTAGGCCCTTCTTTACAGTTAAGAGCTTTGGCAAAAATTCTTGCCATAGTTGTTTTACCCGTACCTCTGGGACCGCTGAATAAATAAGCATGAGCAACTTTATCTTCTTTAATTGCATTTTTTAAAGTTTGTGATATATGGTCCTGACCGATAACTTCATCAAAAGTCGTAGGTCTGAATTTTCTTGCTAAAACTAAATATGACATAATAACTCCTAAAAAATACTTCGTATTTTTGATGTATAGATGCATGGAGGAATGGATGTACGGAAACTACAAAAACTGTTTTTTTGCTGTTGTTGTTCCTATCCCTCTATACTTCTATACCTCTATACCTCAAAATTGCCAAAGGCAATTTTAAGCGAGGTCGGCAGGTTTTTCTCTCGGTGCCAACTTTATGCTGTACAATACAAAAAAACCCGCTATAATTGCTCCAACAAAATATATACACCACAAATAAGTGTAATATCTTCCGAACATTGCAAAAAAGCCCGACAACAAAAATGATCCGGGCAATATTATAAGACCTGTTTCAAGGTATCTCCATTTCGTTTTCATTTTAGTGTAAATGTGGCCTAACATATAGTTATGTCTTCTGTGCCTTACAAATGCGGCGGCAAGAAGAATAAGACCTACAGGTGAAACCAACTGACAAATAAGGTGAACCATTATCAACTGTATTTTGGAATCGCCGGAAAACCATGTTGCATCGTACAAATGGATATTTCCGACGGTTGCGATAATTTTTGAACCGTCAACCGCAATTGAATTTATAAGAGCAAACATTATACCCATCAAAATTCCTATTCCGTAAGCTGCAACAACAGAAGATTTCGGTGCACCGCTTTTTCCCGGAACCCAATGCAAAATTCCTACAAAAATCGAAGGTGCAATTATTCCCATAATAAAAAATTGCCTTGCAGAATTTATAATCATCGGCCAAGGGTGCGGACCTATAATATTTTGTAACGGTCTTGTAATAAAATATATACCGAACATTACAAATGCGGCAAACAATTTTTGGTATCCTATTTCACCGAACATAAATTTTCTTATTTTGCTTACTCTTATAACTTCAATTGCCATAACGAAATACACAATACCCGTTATTATAGGCACTAATAAATTAACTAACATTTCCTGCATTTTAATCTCCCACAGTTACAGTTAAATCTTTATGTTTAATTTTGTTATTTTTTAAATCAGAAGATTCGGTAACAAAAAATACCGGATGTTGCTTATCTTCATCCTTTACAACTTCACAATGAACTGTCTTTTTCAACATTGTAAAAAAACTTAAATTCGGATCATTATAAACAATTTCAACGGCAACAAAATCTTTACTGCTTAACAAATTTTTGGACAATTTTTTACTGAAAACATCTATTTTGTCTAAAGCAAACACCAAGTAAAGTTTCTGATAATCAATATTTCCCGGATTTATAAATATAAAATCCTCGTTATCAAAATGGTAACACAGTTGAACTTTTTTTGTTCTTTTACCTATACACATCAATCTGTGCGAACCGAACCTTTTATTTGATGTATATAATATATCAACCGTTCCTGTTTTTGTTCTTGTTTTAAGAGCTTTATCCGTAGGTTTCAGTACGGAAATCAAGCCTTTTTTTTCTAAATATTTAAATACTTTTGTCGAAGATTTTACGGGTTTTAATGTTATCTGCATTTTAATCGCACTTTACCAAATATTTTCAATATGCATTATATAAAATTTTACATACTTTTCATAATGTTAATTTTATCGGCTGAATTGTTTATATACTTTACTCAAATATAAAATTTTCGATGCATTTTCTATTACGGAAAGATACATGCTTGCCTGTTCCAAATTTTTACCTGCGGCAAAAGCGCCATGCCCTTTTATAATTGCACATTTGTATTTTGATATAAGTTCGGGAATCTTTTTTGCCACTTCATCCGAACCTATAGTTTCTTTACAATCAAGTACGGGAATTTGCGGTAAATAAAGCCGACCTTCGCTGTCTATAGGTTTTATAATTTTATTATGTAACGATAACACCGTAGCATATATTGTGTGGCCGTGAGCGACAGCTTTAATTTCGGAATTTTTCAAATATATTGCTCTGTGAACTTTAGCTTCGAGTGATGCAAGTTTATCTTTTTTGTCGTTATTCAAATTTATTCTGACAATATCTTTTTTTGTAAGATAGCCCAACATTGCACCGTGCCTTTTTATTAATATTTCGTTACCGTCTCTTATACTTATGTTACCTGAATGAGAATGGTTTAACCCTTGTTCATACAAAATTTTACCGAACAATATCATATCTTTTATCATTTTTTTCACCTTACCAAGTATTGGATTTTTCAAGAATATATACCGTAACTTCTCTAAACATCCACGACTTTTCTTCTTCGGCATTATTTACGCCCAAATCTATTCTGTCACCTTTTATCGCGGAACCCGTGTCACCTGCATATCCGTAACCGTAACCGGAAATATACAGCCTTGTTCTTAACGGTATAACTTTCGGGTCAACCGCAACAATACCTCGTTGCATTTTTTGTCCTAAAAAAGTTATTGTTCCGTCTTTCCAGGCTAAAGGATCTCCCGGATAATATGCCGTTGCCACCATTTTCATTCTTTTGGCTTTGGATAAATCGTATATTTTTTCTATGTTATTATTTTTATCCAACAACAACAATCTGTAAAAACTTATTGAATATGACAGCTGTTTATCGTATACAATACTTTCCAATTTCGAATCGTGAAAAACTTGTGTTATGTCCGAATCGGTATATTTTACTATACCTTTTTGCAACTCAACTTTTCTTAAGTTCGAATTGTATATTTTGTGCCATGTAGGTCTGAAATCCGTTTTGCTTGCCGTTTTCGATTTTACTTTGTTCACTCTTACTATTTTTATTTTTGAGTTCGGTTTTACAGGTTTATCCAAAGGAGAATATACAATATCGTTTTCACCTAATGTTATGTCGTTATCCTGTAAAATATCTTTTAATATTTTATTTTTGTCGTACTGTATCGGTATGATTTTACCGTCAACCATAATACAACTTTTTTTAGACAGTACAGAATTTGTATTTAATATAAAAGTTATTAATAAAATTATTATCGGAATATATAAAAGTCTGACAAACTTTTTTATCTCAATATTCTTCATACTCGTCTAAATACGGTCTTACTCTAAAGTGTACCCCTAACGGTTTTACTACTTCTTTAACTTTCGATACATCAAGTCCGGGAAGTTCCACCGCCGTAACAACTACGGTGGGAATATATTCTTTTGCAGCTTGCGCAAACTTTAAAATTTCGTTAAACGATTCTTCTTTAAACATAGGATTATTTATTTTGTTATGTTCCTGCGGATTTGAACCGTTAAGACTTATTGAAATGACATCTATTAAACCTTTAAGTTGCGGTAATATGTTTTTACCGTAATATCTGTTTGCAAGACCGGCAGTGTTTATTCTTACCGTTACATTTTTACTTTTTAACCATTTGGATATTTCTATAACTTCAGGTAATCTTATTAAAGCGTCTCCGTAACCGCAAAATATTATTTCCCCGTATTTTGTGGGGTCGCCTATAGATTCTATTACCTGTTCAACAGTAGGTTCTTTATCTAATCTTAAAGAATTTCCCCTGAACTTTCCTGCCCATTTGTGTTTTATGCAGTAAGGACATGCCATCATACAACGGTTGGTTATATTAAGATACAAATTGTTTGCATATACATAAGAATACTGTGCCATACTAAACTCCTTAAAAAATACTCCGTATTTTTGGAAGATTTGAGGATTGGAAGATTTGAAGATTAGATGTTAAGTTGTAAAATTTGCTTTGCAAATTTTGTTATTATTTAATTTTCCGCTTAGCTTCCATTCTTCCAATCTTCTATTCTTCTAATCTTCCAAATTATACAACTTTATTGTGTTGTTTGTCGTTATATTACAAACATCTTCAAACGGAACACATTTTACTTCCGCTATCTTTTTTGCAACTTCAACTACATAAGAAGGTTCGTTTCTTGTTCCCCTGTAAAGTTGCGGTGCAAGATACGGACAATCGGTTTCAACCAAAATTTTGTCTAACGGAACATTTTCTATAACTCTTTTTAGTTTATTACTTTTCGGATAAGTGCACGGTCCGTCTATACCGATTAAAAAGCCCATATCAACAACAACTTTTGCCTGTTCGTAACTGCCCGAAAAACAATGTATTACACCCTTAGGCAACTGTTTAAATGTTTTAAATATTTCCACCATATCATCGTAAGCATCTCTGCAATGCACACATATAGGTTTATTTATTTCAAGTGCCAAATTTATTTGTTTAACAAAAAGTTCTTTTTGTAACTGTTTATCGTAACCTTCGTAGTGATAATCAAGACCGATTTCACCGACAGCAACACATTTTTTGTCACTTAACAAAGATTTTAATTTATTAAATAACTCTTCATTAAATTTGTCTGCATCTTGAGGATGAAGTCCGAACATGGAATAAATTTTTTCCTGTTTGGAAAGTTCGGCAACTTTATCCCATAACGGAGGTTCGCAACCTACTTCCAAAATATATTTTAGTCCGCTGCTGAATGCTCTGTTTAACACTTCTTGTCTGTCGGCATCAAAATGTGCATCGGTAGTATGTGCATGAGAATCTATTAACATCTTTTTTCTCCGATTATTATTTTATGGTTTAATATTATACCATTTTTGAGGGATGGAGGGATAGAAGGATGGAGGGATGGAAACGACAACGACGGAAAGACAGGTGAAGAGGTGAATGGGTGAAAAGTTTTCGGAGTGCCTGCGGCACAATTTTTTATAGATTCCGGATCAAGTCAGGAATTACAATGAACAACGAGATCCCGCATCAAGTGCGGGATGACAAAGGACTATGGATTGCCACGGCAACAAATTGTCTCGCAATGGCGGACATAAAAAAAGAGCAGAAGAAAAATCTTCTGCCCTTTTTTATATTTTCCGATTTGCTTCCAATCTTCTAATCTTCAAATCCTCAAATCTTCCAAAATTGCCTTTCGGCAATTTTTTAGAAGTGGTATGCAAAACCGATACTTATTAATGAACCGTTATTAACATTGAAACCAAACTCATCCGTTTTAAAATCATCATCGTCGTCATTACTCATATGTGAATAGCTAAGTTCTAGAAAATTAAGCGCTGCACCTATTGACCATGTTTCGTTTATACTGTATGAAATTACGGGAACTATCGATATACCATACTGAGTGTATTTCAAATCGTCATACGGACTAGGAGCACCATCATTTTTATAATTTATTTTATTATAGAATATAGATCCTTTCAAGATAACATCAACATCTGCCACCTTTGCCAAATAATATCTTATAAAAGGTGCTATTCCAATTTTCGTATAATCATTAGGATTTGAACTAATATCCATAATTTCTCCTCCCTCTTTATATACACTACCTTTACCGGTTGTGTAACTTAAGTCCAAACCGATATCCCATTTATCAACTATGGTCCAACCGAATTCGGGTGCAATAGTTAATAAATCATAATCAACATTATCTCCAGAAAAACTGCTATATGATGCACTTTCATATCCGAAACTTCCGCCTACCCACATGTCCTTTTCTGCCGCAAAAGCAGGTGCTACAAGTGCTACTGCCAACAACACTGCCAATAAACTTTTTCTCATTTTTTCTTTTTCTCCTTTTATTTTTATTTTAAATCGGATTTTCCCAATCTAATTTTTACTTATCGTTTTGTATTCTCGGAAAAAGAATTTCGAATTTTCCTAATTTTGTATCGCTCGGTGAAAAGCCTTCTTTCGGTAACACTTTATCTTCAAAATATTTTTTTGCAACATCAATAATATTACCTTTTCCGCCGTTTAATTGCCAAATCTTTTCGGAAAGTGTAGGCATAAACGGTATTAAATGTAATGCTATTAAATCCGTTGCCTGGAAGTAACAGTACATACAATCCGCAAGTTTTTTAGTATCTGTTTTTGCAAGTTTCCAAGGAGCATCCTGTTCTATTTGTTGGTTAATTAATGTTATTGCCTGCTGTAAAGTTTCCGATGCTTTATGGAACTGCATATTTTCTATTGACAGTCCGTAACCGTTATTTAAAATTTTTGCTACTTCTTTTGTTAAGTTATCTTCAATATCGGTTTTAGGAACTTTACCTTCAAAATATTTTTCCGCCATTTTGTTTGTTCTTGATACAAGGTTACCCAAATTGTTTGCCAAATCAACATTATATTTTTTTGTAAGCGCTTCCATGGAAATGTCGCCGTCGGGACCGAACGGTATTAAAGATACCGCCAAATATCTTGCGGGATCCACACCGAACTTTTCTACAAGTTGGGCAGGTGTAATAACATTCCCCAATGTTTTAGACATTTTGTCTCCGTTAATTGTAAAAAATCCGTGAGCATAAACTCTTTTGTGTACCGGAATATCCGCACCCATTAAAAGTGCAGGCCAAATTACACTGTGAAACCACAAAATATCTTTTGCCATTAAATGTATATCCGCAGGCCAGTATTTAGAAAACATTTCTTTGTTATCTTTGTAACCGATAGCAGAAACATAGTTGATTAAAGCATCCACCCAAACATATACCGTTTGACTGTTATCAAAAGGTAACGGAATACCCCAATCAAGGGCAGCTCTTGAAATACTTATATCTTCAAGACCCAATCTTAATTTTCCCAATATTTCATTTCTTCTTTGTTCCGGTAAAACATCTATATGGTTAGGATTTGCGGGATTTTCTATCATGTCTATAAGTTGTTCGTTAAATTGTGAAAGTTTGAAGAAATAATTTTCTTCGGATTGAACCACGGGTTTTTTCTTGTGGTCCGGACAACAACCGTTTTCGTCCAAATCTTTTTCCGCAATAAACTTTTCGCAACCTACACAATATAATCCTTCATATTGTTTTTTATATATAAGACCTTTATCGTAAAGTTTTTGCATTATCATTTGAACGGTTTCTTCGTGAAGTTTGTCTGTCGTTCTTATAAAACCGTCGTTAGATATATTTAAAAGTTTCCAGGCATCCTGAAAGTATCCGCTCATTTCATCGCAAAGTTGTTTCGGTGTAACTCCTTTAGCTTGTGCGGACTGACAAATTTTTGCACCGTGTTCGTCCGTTCCGGTTAAAAAATAAACTTCATTATTTTGAAGTCTTTTCCAACGGGCAGCGATATCTGCGGCTATTGTAGTATAAGCATGACCTATATGAGGTCTGTCGTTAACATAATAAATCGGTGTTGTAATGTAATACTTTTTCATTTTTATTTTTTCCTTCTTAACTAAAATATTTTTTATAAGTATATCAAATTATTAAAAAAACCGATAATATTTAATATAATGTTTAATTATAAATGTTTAGGTAATACAATGAACATATTTATTACAACCAAACTGGAAAAACAATTAAAAAAGTATAACGATATCGACAGATTTAACTCGTTAATACAAAAACTTCAACAGGTTTCGGTTAACGAACTTTACGATTTCAACAGTTTCGGATTCAAAAAGTTTAAAGGAACAAATAAAGTCGGTGCGATAGATTTGGGCAGCGACAGAATTATTTGTATGATGCTTTCCGATTATCCTTTACAAAACGATTACTGCTTTAACCAGTATTATTCCAATCAAGACATTTATAATACACTGCTTTTATTTTTTATAGCAAAGCATGACCAACAACAAGATAAAGCTTTTTTCCTGGATAAGAACAACTATATTCAACAAGATTTCATTGATACAAACGATAAACAGGTTGACACAATTGTCGAAGACACACAAACAACATTTAAAGATTTAAACAAACAGGAAGTGTTAACCATAAAACAAAATTTTTCGTTGCACAGTAAAGATATGCAACTTAAACTTCCAAGCATTCTTTCGGGAATTGCAGGCAGCGGCAAAACGGTTATTTCCATTCAGGTAATAAAAGAGTTACAAAAAAAGTATAACAACGAAAAAAAGATTCTTTATGTTACATATTCCGAAGGATTAAGAAATTTTGTCGAAGAAAAAGTTAACGATTCATCCGTGGACATAAAAATTTTTAAAGATCTTTGTTTATTGCTTGAAAACAAATACGAAAACAAAAAAATTTTAGATACGAACATTATTCAAAGTGCCGCCAGATTTGAAAAAGAATTTTTGGATACAAGAAACAAAAAATATCAAAAGTTTATAAGAGAAAATAAAAATTTAATTTACAGTGAAATTTGCGGAATATTGAAAGGCTCTATGTATGTTAATTGGGACAGAAAACTTAAAAAACAAAACGGATTAATAAATAACATAATAGACAGAAATTCTTATATTAACAGTGACGAAAAAATTCCGGACGATTATAAAGCATTCAACAAAGAAGACAGAGAAACATTGTATAACCTTACATTGGAATATAATAAATGGTTACAAAACAGAAACATGTTCGACATGAACGATATTGCGTTTGATCTTTGCACTACCATAGAAACAAAAAACATAAAATACGATTACATTATAGTTGACGAAATTCAAGATTTAACCGAAGTTCAAATTTATATGCTTTTCTTATTGTCCGACAAGAAAGGTCTTATTTTTACAGGTGATCCGAACCAGGTAATAAACCCGACATTTTTTAAAATCGGTCGACTTGAAAAATTGTTTAACGATAACGCGGTAAAAGCATTTAAAACAAGACTGAACGAAAATTTCAGAAATTCAACCGACATAACAAAACTTATAAATTTGGTTAACGAAATAAGGGACGAAAAGTTGCCTGCAAGACACCACGAAGATAAAGTGCCCGAAATTACAAGAAACAACAATGCCGGAAAGTTCGGAATAATAAAATACAGCGACAGCAACAAAAAAATACTTTTTAACGGACTTGAGAACAAAGACCTTGATGTTGCAATAATAGTTTCCGACAAACAAAAAAAAGAGTCGCTGAAAAAAGAGTTTCCGCACCTTGTAAACATTTTTACCGTATCGGAAATTAAAGGCAGAGAATATCCCAACATTATAACTTACAATGTGTTGTCGGACTATTTTTCAATATTCCAAAATTTTTATAATTATGATTGGAAAAAAGATAAAAATTACGATTTCTATTTTAACCAGTTTTATGTTGCCATCACAAGAGGAGAACACAACATTTATTTATTGGAAGAAAAAAACGATATTGAACTGATAAACGATATTGTTTCGAAAATGAATAAATACGAAATTAAATATACTTTAATCGATACCATAAACAACATAAACGAAATTTCATTAAGTTTGGATGAAGCGACCGACGAAAGATATTATTTGAAAGCATTGAACTTTTTTAACAACGAAGAGTTTGAAAAAGCAAAAGAACATTTTGAAAAAGTAACGAAATATAATATTGATGAAACAAAAAACATGATAGAAATTTGCGACAAATTTTTGTTGGAACCGAACATGAACTATAACGAAAAAGCAGATTTATTGTTTTCTTATAAACAATACGGCCTTGCAAAAAAATATTATGAAAAAGATTACAATTTTGAGTTATACTCTATTATGAGTTTGTATCAAAACAATTTTGAAGATTTTGAAAAAGTTTTATTTGCAAAAAACTTGAACATTGAACAACTTTACGACAAATACGATTTTGCAAAACAGGAAATAGACAAATATTTCGACTACAAAATTTATGAACTTAAAAACATATACACAAAAATAGAAAATTCAACAACAAAAATAGTAAAGGAGTTAACCGATGAGTGATTTTATAAACAAAGTAAACGAACTTAAAAAATATGCTGCGGAAATTTCTCAAGCTCTTAACAGGTTTGAAGAACTTAATTTAACCATAGAAACCATTAACGAACTAAACAAAAAAACTATAGAATTAAAGAACAATTATGAACAAATTGTTGCTATATTACAAAAAGTTGAAACTGCAAAAAAGTCGGTTGAGCCGTTGGAAAATATAAGAAAAACAGTAGATTCAATAAACACTACAGTTCAAGGTGTAAAAAAGAATATTGCCAACTTTGAAAAGATGCAGCAAAAATTTGAAGAATTGGAAAAACTCGATATAGAAAAACAGTTAACAAAGATTGAAGAATTTTATAATAAAGTTTCAGCTGTAAGCGAAAAGATAAGTTTGGCAGACAACTTTTTTAACACATTGGACAGCATAAACAAAAAGTTGGAAAACATAGAAAAGAAGTTACCTAACAGAGTGTTACCGCGATTTCCGATAAACCCGATAAAAAGGCCAGGAGTAATACCAAGACCGATAAATCCGATAACAAGAATTATACCGAAACCACCAATAAAAAAGTAGGAACTTTTAAAATTTCTCATTTGCAAACAAAAAAGCCATTCGTTTGAAAAATTTAAAGCCGTGCTCCAACTTGATTTTTCCTAACTACCTAATGAAACGGAAAAATCTTCAAACATGTTCGCACTAAAAAACTTTTTTTGATTTATAGTTTTTTACTCTAAATTTTTCTGCACTCATAGACGGCTTTAATCATGTTTGCAAACGAAAATTTTAAAAGTATGAGAGGAAAAGAAAGATTAGTAAAATCTTCTGATGTTGATTGATATCAGGATTCCTATGGCGAACATGGATGAAAGCATACTTGAACCGCCGTAAGATAAAAGCAGCAACGGTAACCCCGTAACAGGCATCAAGCCCATAACCATACCTAAATTGATTATCGCATAAAAAGCAAACATTGTAGCTATACCCATTGCAACAAGAGAACCGAACCGGTCTCTTGCTTGTTTGGCAACAACCAAAGCTCGCCATATAAACAAAAAGTAAAAAAGTATTGTAAGTTGTGCAAGAACATATCCGCCTTCTTCACCTATAACGGAAAAGATAAAGTCCGTTCTTTGTTCCGGCAAAAAGCCGAGCTGTGTTTGTGTTCCTTTAAAGAATTTTTTACCGGAAAATTTTCCCGAACCGATAGCGATTTTAGATTGTATAATGTTGTATCCCGCACCTCTCGAATCTATTTCCGGTTTTAAAAAAACTATAAGTCTTTTTCTTTGATATTCTTTTAAATATTTATTTACCGCTATGGATGAAAAAGATCCTGCCAAAATAATAGATAAAAAGATTACGGGATATGCCCATCCGATAGGTATTCTTAATTTATTTAAAAACCATTTTATTAAAATTAAAATCAAAATTATTACACCTAAAATTATGGCAGCTTTGTGCCAGTTTGTTGATGCGGTTACAAAAAAGTTTACGAGCCCGTTTGTTTCCAAAAGTTCAGGTTGCAACTTAAAAAACGTTACAAGTAACGGTATTAAAACAGCCAATGCTCCGTATAAAATAACCGCACAAAGATGTGTAAGTCTTGCACCCGCAACATAAAGAAGTACAAGTGTTACGGGAAAATAAGATAATGTTGAGGAAAAATCCGGCTGTAACATTATGAGTATAAAGTGTCCTAAAGTAAGTCCCAACGTTTTAACAAAAATTGAAAGTTTGGATATCTCGTTCCAATGTTTATCTATAAATGCGGCAAGTGACAATATTAACATTATCTTTGTTATTTCCACCGGCTGGAACGAAAAGAAAGGCAAATCGAACCAACCTTTAGTTCCTTTATGTTGAGTTCCGAATAACAATACCGCTACAAGCAAAACACAAGACAAGATATATATAAATTTAGCGAAATGTTTATAATACTGATAACTAAACCCGGCAAGAAAAAGCATACCTGCGGCACCTATACTTAAAGCAACAAATTGTGTTGTTATATATTTTGTAGGATTATCCAAATTCGAGCTTGCCGAATATATTGCCGTAATACCGATAAACAACAAATACAATATCGATATATAAAAAGTTAAATCTATATTCTGAATAATTTTAGAAAAAATTGATTTAGTGTGTGTCATTTTTATTTCCGTTAATTAATTCTTCATCATATTCTTCCGCAATATTAAAATATTTTTTAAATATTTCTCTTGCTACCGGTACAGAAACGCTACCTCCGAACCCGCCGTTTTCAACAATAACGGCAAGTGCAAGTTTAGGATTATCGGCAGGAGCATAAGCAACTACCCAAGCGTGGTCCTCACCTTGCGGATTTTCCGCAGTTCCTGTCTTTGCAGCTACAGTTATATCTTTAAATTTTGTTCTTTTTGCTGTTCCGTAATCTACCGCAGCTTCAAGTGCCTTATGCAATTGTTTCCATGTGTTAGGATTTAATTCTATTTTTTCGTTTTCTTCAGGTTTATGTTTATAAACTGTTTTTTTCGTTATTGAATCTTTTATTTCTTCAACAAGGTATGGTTTATAAGAAACACCTTTATTTGCAACGGTTGCCATCAAGTTTGCCATTTGTAACGGAGTAACCCACAATGCCCCCTGTCCTATAGAAAGAATAACGGTATCTCCTTTAAGCCACGGCATTTTCATTTTGGATTTTTTCCATTCCGGAGTAGGAACGAAACCTTTTTTTTCGGAATAAATATCTATACCTGTTTTTTCGCCTAATCTAAACATTTTGGCATACTCATCGATAACCCTGACACCTAAATCAAGACCTAAAATATAAAAATAAACATTACATGAATAAGCCATTGCGGATATAAGATTAAGTTTTCTGTGTCCGGCTCTGGAAGAACATGCATAAAATCTGTCACCGAGTTCAAACTTTCCGGTACAATCTTCTTTTGTGTAAGGATCAAAATGCAGGTGTTCCAATGCCGCTATAAAAGTAACAATTTTAAATGTTGAACCGGGAGGATATAAAGCCTGAATACATCTGTTGAAAAAAGGAAGATTTTTATTTCTTAAATATCTTCTGTAATCTTTTGCCGATGAAACTTTGTTCAAATCGTAACTCGGGCAAGAAACAAAAGCTTTTATGGCACCCGTTTTTACATCTATTGCAACGGCAGCACCTTTACCCGATGAAGAATTTCTTAAAGCCTGATAAGCCGTTTTTTGAAGTTCAGTATCTACGGTTAAATACAAACTGTTACCTATAACCGGTGCTTCATAATCAAATGTTTTCTGATGTTGACCCCTTGCATTAACTTCAAAAGAATATCCTCCGTCTTTTCCTCTTAAATATCTGTCGTAAGATTGTTCTATTCCGCACCTGCCTATAATATCACCAACCTTAAGTTCGGTGTTATCCATATTGTCAAGTTCTTCAAGTCTTAACTCGTTTACATAACCTATAATGTGTGCATTTTCCACTGAATCGTAACAAACTCTTTTAGGTTCTTCAACAACCGTTATTCCCGGCAAGAAAAGTTTGTTTTCCTGTATTTTAAATACTTCGTCTATAGTTAAGTTTTCGGCAAGTTTTATTACTCTACCGTATCTCCAACTTTTTTCGATGGAAGATTTTATATCTTTTTGTAATATTTTGCTTAACTTTTCTATACTTTCTTCGGTAGGCTCATACTGTTGTTCAAACGGATAAAAAAGTGCCACATAATTGGTAACATTGTTCACAAGAACTTTTTCGTTAGTATCGTAAATAAGTCCCCTAAAAGCTCTTTCGTGAGCGGTGTTTATTCTTTGATGTTCGGATATATTTCTGTAATAATTTCCTCTTATTATCTGCATATAAAAAAGTTTCATTGATAAAACAACAAAGCAAACGATAAGAAGTATCAATATTACTTTGTGTTTTTCAACAAATAAATTATATGCAAATCTATTATCCGTACTCCAAGACATTTTTTATTCTCTAATTATATTTATCAAGATTTCTGTACTTTATTGCTTCGGCTATATGGTTTTGCTGTATTATTTGGCTGCCTGCCAAATCGGCAATAGTTCTTGCAACCTTTAATATTCTATCATATGCTCTTGCCGAAAAGCCCAACTTTTCTATGGCATTGTGTAACATAAGTCCCGCTTTTTCTTCCAACACACAATACTTTTTTATTTCTTTCGGGCCCATTTGTGCATTACAATAAATGTTTTTACCTTTAAATCTTTCATACTGTATATTTCTTGCTTTTATTACTCTTTCTTTAATCTGTTGCGAAGTTTCGTTTGTAACCGTTTGTGTTGAAGTTATTTCATCTATTTTTAATGCCGGAACTTCCACCTGAATATCTATTCTGTCCATTAACGGTCCCGATATTTTTGCTCTGTATCTTTTAACCTGATACGGATTACAAGTACACTCTTTATCACTTCCGTAATTCCCGCAAGGACACGGATTCATTGATGCTATCAACATAAACGATGCCGGAAAAGACAAAGTGTTTTTTGCTCTTGATACCGTAACGATTTTATCTTCCAAAGGTTGTCTTAAAACTTCCAAAACATCTCTTCTGAATTCGGTCAATTCATCCAAAAATAATACTCCGTTATGAGCCAAACTTACTTCACCCGGTTTAGGATAAGAACCTCCGCCTATTAAAGCAACCGCCGATGTTGTGTGATGCGGACTTCTAAAAGGTCTGTCTGTAATTAAACTTTCTCCCGCCGGAACAAGACCTGATACAGACCATATTTTTGTTGTTTCCACGGACTCTTCAAAACTCATTGAAGGAAGTATTGTAGGAATTCTTTTTGCTATCATCGTTTTACCCGAACCCGGAGGCCCTACCATAATCATGTTATGGCCGCCGGCACAAGCAACTTCGGCAGCTCGTTTTGCAAAGAGCTGACCTTTAATATCGGAAAAATCTATTGATGTTTTTGTTGAACCGTTTTGAAAAGAAATACTGTCTTGTTTATATGGTTCTACAACCGTTTCTTTTTTTAAAAATTGTATTACATCTTTTAAATCACTGAAAGGATAAATTTCTATATCTTTTGCAACACAAGCCTCGTTTTTATTTTTTTCAGGAACAATAATCTGTGTTATACCAAACTTATGCAAACTTAAAACTATAGGTAAAATACCTTTTACCGGTCTTAATTTCCCGTCAAGGGAAAGTTCCCCGATTGCGCATATATTCTGTAACGATTTTTTTTCTATTATTCCGCTTGAAGCAAGTATACCCAAGGCTATAGGCAAATCAAATGCTCCGCCTTCTTTTTTTATGTCTGCCGGTGCAAGGTTTACCGTAATTTTTTTTGTAGGAAAATCAAAGCCTGAATTTTTTATTGCCGAAACCACCCTGTCTCTTGATTCTTTTACGGAAGTGTCCGGAAGTCCTACTATTGAAAATACCGGTAATCCCGACGAAATATCTATTTCAACATCTATTAAACAAGCATCTATTCCCTGAACGGATGCGGAATATAAAAATGAAATCATAAACTAATCCTAAATAAATTTAAAGTAAAATTATATCTAAAAATATAACAGTGTGCAAACAACGACCTTTTATCAAAATATACTTACTTTTGTATTATACCACTTTTATTAAAAAATGCAAAACATTTTTTGAGGCATGGAAACGACAGAAGGTTGGAAGATTGGAAGATTGGATGATTGGATGATTGGAAGCAAAGTTGTGTCCTTCGGACAAATTTTATAGATTCTAAATCAAGTTCAGAATGACACGACTTTTGTCGTTGCTGTTTGTCGTTTAAGGCCTTAAGATTTTAGGTTAAAATTAAGAAACACGCAAATCCGTAAGGGGTACATAAGCTCTTGCATTTCAAAATTGTATCTAAAATATTTCGGTCGCTATAAGTCGTTAAAATTTGTATTTGATGCCCAAGTTCCCCGCAAAACCATTCCTTCCTCCGCTTCTGCCGGTTACCTGTGCATAACAACTCCATACCGTTCCGATAAAGTCTTTGTTTACTCCTGCTCCGTATTCTACATATCCGTCTATACTGTCAAGATCTATTTCTACACCTTCCGCTTTTACCGTTGGTTTACTACCCAAATTCGCGGAATATCCCAATAATCCGTACGGTTGCCACCCATTTTCCAAATTAAACTTTGCTTTTACTTGCGGTTCTACTGATATATTATTTACACTTTGGCTATCTATTTGGGCTCCTTGTGATGTTTCATATTCTTGACTGTTTACTACTCCGTATACCAATGTTAAGTTCGGTTCCAATACAAAACTGTCACTTATGTTAAAATTATATCCTGCTTTTGCACCGATACTAAACATGTTCATATCTACATCATCTGTTCCGAAATCCGTGTCTATTGATGCTTTGTTAAACATTACATTTGCCGTTAATCCTGCATACCAACTGTCTTTCATTACCATTCCCGTTGCACCCAATACATATCCCGTTTGATTCGATTTTACATCTTCTATTTCTTGTTTACTTCCAGCATAACCTAAATAGAATGATACTTGTTTATCCTCTCCTACAGGAAAATCTATTCCCGCTAATGTTCCGTACAAATTGTTATCTACATCGGCATCACCGGTTTTTACTGTTTCTTGTGCCATAAACGGTTTTAACCACAATCCTCTTTCTATTTTTCCACTGTTATCAAACACTTGGTCTCCTGCGGAAACATACAAATTGGAAGGATCCATACTTGCTTTTTTACCGCTTGATGTTTTACCATCCATACTTGCAAAAACTTGGTTTGCAACCAAAGATTGTGTTGCTGCTCCGCCTGCGGTTGCAGAAACCGCACTTGCTGCAGTTCCCATATTTTTTGTTTTACCGTTCAATCCGTTTATAAACTTAAAATTACCGGTTTCTTTATCGTATCTAACCCTATAATTATATAGCACTGAACTTGCTTTATCTACAGATTCAACTTTATTTTTCAAAACGTCATCAGCAAATTCTATTTCCGCTATTTCGTTTACATCAATATCACTTAATATATTTATTCCGGTTACCGTTATTTTACCGCTGCTATTTACAAAACTTGTTGCAGATATCGTATCCATTTCCCCGTTTGCCAAATCCGCATCTACTATTAATTTTAAATCGTTATTTATCGTTAAATCATGGAAATTATGTTCTGAAACAATACTGTTTGCCATATTTATCGTTGGTGAATTCTCAACGTTCACATTTCCCCCGAACCATGCTCCGTTTTCACCTAACTCTATTGTTCCGTTATAAAAATTTACCGTTCCTTTATAGTCACTCATATCTTCGTTCAATATTATTTTACCTGTTGTCGGGAGTGTCCCCGATGATTTATTGATATTTATTAAAGCTGAAGCATATCCTATTATTTTGTCATTAAAAACAACATCGGCATTTTTGCTTGCCCATAAATTTGTTATTCCGCCATCACAACATATTGCAATCTTTTCGCCATAACTCGTATTTCCGGTAAACTCCACACTGTTTGTATATGCTATTAAATTCAATGTTCCTGTATTATAAATTGCACCGCCGTCACCAATTTCTGTAATATTGTCTCTAACTATTGCTCCATTTTTAAATGTTATTGTTCCATCATTATATATTGCTCCGCCAAAATTTGATGAGTTACCTACAAACACTGCCTTTTTATCCATTATAATTGTTCCTGAAAGTCGATTGCTTATCGCACCGCCGGAATCTTCGGATGAATTATCTGTAAAATTCACATCACCTGCAAAGGTAATAATTCCACTGTTATGTATTGCACCGCCGTAACCATTATTTGACTTATTAGATGAGAAAGAATTAACACTACCGAGAAGTGACATTATTCCGTAATTATCAATTGCTCCGCCATTACTGTCAGCAGATGTATTATTTGTAAAACTTGCATTTTTTTCAATTAATATTGTGGCATTTTCTCCATTATGTATTGCTCCACCTGTGGTTTTTGCTGAATTTCCATCAAAGCTTATGTTATCGGTTGTAATTGAGCCTAAATTATATATTGCTCCTCCGCTTTTTAGTGATGACTTATTTCCGTTAAATGCCGTAGCAGGACCAAATGTTATCTCCCCGACATTATAAAGTGCACCGCCTAAATTTGTTGCTGTATTACTCGAAAAAATTGTCCCGCTTACAAAATCAATTTTTGCTTGTGTTGAATAATTGTTTATTGCTCCGCCATTATTTCCGGAAGTGTTGGAATTAAACTTTGTTGATGCTCCGATATTAAGAGTTCCTTCTTCATTACAAATAGCTCCACCATCTCTAACGGAAGAATTTTCACAAAAAATTGTAGTTTCTCCAAGTGTAATAGAACCGGTACGATTATATATCGCTCCTCCGTTTAAATCAGAAGTGTTTTTTGTGAAATCAGCATTATCTCCGATTGTAATTTTCCCTAATGTATCCAAAAACATAAAATTATATATCGCGCCGCCATTTTCTTTTGCTCTGTTTCCATAAAAACTTGAGTCTGTCAAAATTATAAGATCTCCGGCAAAATTTGCTATTGCACCACCATGCCCATTAGTTGCTACATTCGAAGAAAAATTCACATTGCTGCCGATATTAAAACTACCTCTCGTAATTGATATTGCTCCACCATAATCATTTGCGGAATTTTTTATAAAAGATATATTTTTTTCAAGCGAAAAACTTTCTGCATCATTAATATCAGAATGTATAGCTCCTCCTCCGATTCCTGCAACATTATTTATAAATATTGCATTAGAGAATACCCGAAAAAAGCCTCCGTTATGC
This sequence comes from Endomicrobiaceae bacterium, assembly GCA_045223915.1. Lineage (GTDB taxonomy): Bacteria > Elusimicrobiota > Endomicrobiia > Endomicrobiales > Endomicrobiaceae > Ruminimicrobiellum. The sequence goes on from JBGUZU010000008.1 coordinate 24,308, forward strand.
GAAATTGCTCCACCATTATCTCCCGCAACGTTACTATCAAAAAGAGCATTTTCTAATATATGAAAAATACTACCGTTATTATATACTGCTCCGCCATCACCTTCGCTAGCCTCATTATTTAAAAATTTAACATTAGTTTGTATCTGAGCAACTTTTGTTGTATTTCTATTACTTATTGCACCACCTTGAACATTCGATGTATTAGATGAAAAAATCACATTGTTACCGACATAAAGTTTTGCCGCATCTCCGTAATTAGATATTGCCCCACCGGAGAAGACAGTAGAATTTCTATTAAATTCCACATTATCAGAAATAGAAAGAGAACCGGTATTGTATATTGCTCCGCCATCACTTTGTGAATGTGCTGTTGTATTATCATCAAAAGTTGAATTACTGAAGATCTCTAATTTAGCACCTACGGCATTATAGATTGCTCCGCCACGATAATTTGCCTGGTTACCTTGAAATTTCGTAGAAGTGCTAATGGTAATATTCCCCTTGTTATATATTGCACCGCCCATACCTGTGGCTCTTTCTGTTGAATTACCTTGAAATAATACATTTCGCCAAATATTAACTATACCATCTGTTTCATTATATATTGCTCCACCGTAAGCATTTGCAGTATTTGATGAAAACTCTACATAATCAAAAATCGTGGTTTTAGCATTTTCGCAATTGTATATTGCTCCGCCGGATGTTCCTGCCTCATTAAAGCAAAACTCTATGTCATCATCGGAACCTGATAATCCAACAAGAAGCTCTCCATTATTGTATATTGCACCACCTTTTTCAGTACTTTTATTATTATAAAACCAACTCTCTCCGGCAAATATTGTTTCTACAAGTAACTTACCATCTGAAATATATATTGCACCGCCATTGGTTGCAGAATTATAATCAAAGCCTGAATTTTTAATTTGGCTATAGTGGTTATAATCTTCACAAGAACTCATTTGTGCTATTGCACCGCCATTTACAGCGATATTATTATTAAATAGAGCATAATACACAATTATTGCTATATCAGAACCTTGTTCTTCCACTAAAAAAGCTCCTCCATTACCGGTATCGGCACTATAGTCATAAAATCTTAAAGGATTCGTTTCTGTACCGGCAAAGTATGCGAACCCTTCGCTTACTCCACTGTAATTATTATTAATTATTGCATACCTACTTGCAAAAGCAGATACGTTTAATAATACTATCGACAAGATTACTGAAAAAACTTTTACTAAACTTTTCATAAACACCCCTTAAAAAAACAGGTGATGTTAGCAATTAACACACCTGTTTTTAATTAAATTTTTATTACAAAATAAAATTTTATTTTTAAATATTTCATACCGATTATGCTATTAAATTTAGACGACTGTTGTCAATGAAAATTTTACACGACAATCTATAATTTATAACTAACAACAACTACTGGATTTCTTCGCTTTGCTCGCAATGACACCAAAACGACAATTTATAATTTACAATGTATAATTTATAATTAACGACAAAAGAAGAGATCCCGCATCAAGTGCGGGATGACAAAGTTTTTTGTTGTAGTTTGTCGTTAAAAAAGAACGAATAGTTTGAGACGAACTGAAGTATTTTAAAACAAGATATTTTTTATAAATCGGTCTTTTGTCGTTAAAGGCCTTAAGATTTTGTGTTAGAATGAAGAAACTCAGGAATGAAGTGTACTTGGATCCCGTAAGGGTGTACTCGATTTCCTGAGTTTCAATA
>JBGUZU010000009.1:0-54914 GCA_045223915.1 Endomicrobiaceae bacterium
AGTTCTTATAAATGATGATGCTTCCACAGATAAAACACCGGAAATAATAAAAGAGTTTGCAGATAAATATCCGAACATAATAAAACCTATTTACCAAAAGGAGAATCAATATTCAAAAAGAATATCAATACCGGGCACATATTTATTTCCAAAAGCTAAAGGTAAATATTTGGCTTTTTGTGAAGGCGATGATTTTTGGACAGATGAAAATAAATTACAAATGCAGTATGACATAATGGAAAAAAATCCCGATTGTCATCTATGCTTACATAAAGTTAGAGCTATTTCCGAAAGCGGAAATGAACTAAAAGAAACTTATCCAAAACATTTAAGAAAAAAGGTAATAAATACCAGAAAATTTTTAAAATTATTTTTTTATTCTTGGACTTTTCAAACAAGCTGCTATTTTTTAAAAAAAGAAGATTATAAAAACTACAGAGAAAACTTTAAAAAAATAATATCAATGTATCTCAATCTTGGAGTTGGAGACGAGCCGATGCTTATTTATTTCGGACTTCTGGGTAAAACATGTTATATAAATAAAATTATGTCAAAATATAGAAAATGTTCTTTAGGAAGTTGGTCTTCAAAAATGAATTCAAGCTCTAATGATCAAAGAGTAAAAAAATTAAAATATTCGATTGAAATCACCAAAGAAATAGATAAATATACCTCTTATAAATATCATAAACTGTGTATTGTCAGATTTCTTCATTTTAGTATTGACATAGCCAAATATACAATAAATAAAAAAGATTTATTATTAAAAAACAGAAAAGAATTTTTTGAAGGATTTAATTTGTTTCATAAATCAATTTTATTTATATATATTTTGTTCCCGCGTTTTGGGAAATTTATTTATAATACATATTTGAGTTTATATAAAAAATTTTAAAAAAGAGATATTAAAATGAAAAAAATAATAAATGTTACTCGATCATCAATGCCAAATTATAAAGAGTATTGCAAAGAAATAAAAGAGCTTTGGAAAACACATTGGCTTACAAATATGGGACTAAAGCATGAACTTTTCCAAAAAGAATTGGAAAAATTTTGCAGAGTTCCGCATATAGCATTATATACTAACGGACATTTAGCTCTTGAGAATATAATTACCGCGATGAACTTAAAAAAAGGCGGAGAAATAATAACAACACCTTTTACTTTTGTTTCTACTACACATGCGATAGTCAGAACAGGTTTTAAACCTGTTTTCTGTGATGTAAACGATAAAGATTATACGATAGATGTCACAAAAATAGAAAAATTAATCACAAAAAAAACGGTAGCAATAGTTCCCGTTCATGTATATGGAAACATATGTAATATTGAAGCAATAAATAAAATAGCAAAAAAGTACAAATTAAAAGTGATTTACGATGCCGCACATACATTCGGAGAAACTTATAAAGGGATATCAACGGCAAATTTCGGTGATGCATCAATATTTAGTTTTCATGCAACAAAAGTTTTTAACACAATAGAAGGCGGGGCAGTTTGTTTTTCCGACAATAAATTTGTTCAGATTTTAAATGATATGAAAGATTTCGGCTTTAGAGATGCTGAAAATGTCGTTTATATCGGCGGTAATGCAAAAATGAACGAGTTTCAAGCAGCAATGGGAATATGTAATTTAAAAACAATAAAACAAGAAATTCAAAAAAGAAAAAAAGTATATGAACATTACAAAAAAAGATTACAAAATACTAAAGGAATAAAGTTTTGTAAGAAACAAAAAAATGTTAAATATAATTATAGTTATTTACCGATAATGTTTGATAACTATAAATATACAAGAGATGAAATATTTGAAAAACTTAAATCACAAAACATAATGGCAAGGAAATACTTTTATCCGTTAACAAATGATTTTGAATGTTACAGAAATTTATCGACGATAAAAAAATATAAAACGCCGGTAGCAAAATACATTTCCGAAAGGATTTTAACATTACCTCTTTATGCAGATTTATCTATAAAAGATGTAGATAGAATTTGTGACATTATTTTGAATTAGTTGTTACTAAGTGTTAGTGTTACTTTATCAGTGATTCCTTTATATGTAGCACTAAGTCCGAATTCACCTGAGCCTGAAAGAGCTGCAACTTTGCAACCTGTAACTTCACTATATTTTTTGGTAATACTTGTTCCTTGATAGTCAACAGTTCCAGCTTCATTCCATATTTTTAAATTACCGACAGTAGAATCTTTAAAAGTAGATATAGTAACATCACCGGGATCTACCTCTTTACCATTTTTTATTAATTTTACTGAAAATTCTCTTCCGTCTCCCGGATCACAAGTTGGCATTCCGAGAATAAATAGGTCCAGTGCATAATTATCCGAACTTCCACTACCATCCTTACCGCAAGACACAAAACCAAACGATAAAACAAATATACATACCAAAATTAAAAATTTTTTCATTTTTTACTCCGACTAATTTTATTGAAAGCTATTATACAAATAAAAAGTTAGAATTGTAAACAAAAAGTTTAGCAAAATATAACAACGAGATCCCGCATCAAGTGCGGGATGACAAAAAACGGTTGTTGTCGTTAAAGACCGGATAGTTTGTGACGCAATGTTGTCGTTAGAGACTTTAAGATTTTGTGTTAGAATGAAGCAACTGAAATATAAAATTCCTTATTGCCGTTGGTTGCTCTTGAAGAGTTTTTAAGTTTTGCCGTTGTCGTTAAAGACCGGATAGTTTGTGACGCAATGTTGTCGTTAGAGACTTTAATATTTTAGGTTAGAATGAAGCAACTAACGAATGAAGTGTACATTAGTGAAACGGTACTCGATTGAGTTAGTTGCGAAATTATAACCAAAATATTAAAGCCGATATAAAATGTATGGATATTTTTTTGACAAAAAAAATAGACATACAATTTCTTGTATGTCTATTTTATATAAAGAATCTGGCAACGACCTACTCTCCCGGGACCCTGCGGTCCAAGTACCATCGGCCCATATGAGCTTAACTTCCGAGTTCGGAATGGGATCGGGTGTGACCTCACAGGTATAGTCACCAGAAATTTTTCAATTTCAAAAGTACTTATAAAGAACTACTTAACTTAATAGACAAATTCTACAACTTTTTTATAAAAAAGTCAATTACTAGATTAGAGAATGTGACCAAGCCAAACGACCGATTAGTACAAGTTAGCTGAATACATTACTGTACTTACACTTCTTGCCTATCAAACCCGTAGTCTACGGGTGGTCTTCGGGGAAATCTTATCTTGGGGCAAGTTTCACACTTATATGCTTTCAGTGTTTATCTTAACCATACTTGGCTACTCTGCAATGCTCTTGGCAGAACAACAGAAACACCAGAGGTATGTTCATTCCGGTCCTCTCGTACTAAGAACGAGCCCCCTCAAATTTCCTGCGCCCACGGTAGATAGAGACCGTACTGTCTCACGACGTACTGAACCCAGCTCACGTACCTCTTTAATTGGCGAACAGCCAAACCCTTGGGACCTGCTCCAGCCCCAGGATGAGATGAGCCGACATCGAGGTGCCAAACACCATCGTCGATATGGACTCTTGGATGGTATCAGCCTGTTATCCCCGGGGTAGCTTTTATCCGTTGAGCGACGGCAATTCCACACTGAACCGCCGGATCACTAGTACCTGCTTTCGCATCTGCTCGACTTGTAGGTCTTGCAGTTAAGCACCCTTCTGCACTTGCACTCTTTGGACCATTTCTATTGGTCCTGAGGATACCTTTGTACGCCTCCGTTACTATTTAGGAGGCAACCGCCCCAGTTAAACTGCCCACCTAACCATGTCCTCTCGGTTGTTTCAAACCTGAGAGTTAGAACCACAGAACTCAAAGGGTGGTATTTCACATTTCCGCTCCACCTAGCCCAAAAGCCAAGCTTCGAAGCGTCCCACCTATTCTACGCATTAAACTCCATAATTCAAGGCTAAGATACAGTAAAGCTCCACGGGGTCTTTTCGTCTAGCCGCAGGCAACCCGCGTCTTCACGGGTACCACAATTTCGCCGAGTCTTTCGTTGAGACAGTGCCCTCTTTGTTACACCATTCGTGCAGGTCGGAACTTACCCGACAAGGAATTTCGCTACCTTAGGACCGTTATAGTTACGGCCGCCGTTTACTGGGGCTTAAGTTCAATGCTTCGCTTGCGCTAACATCTCCCCTTGACCTTCCAGCACCGGGCAGGTGTCAGTCCCTATACATCATCTTGTGATTTCAGCAGAGACCTATGTTTTTGTTAAACAGTCACGAGGGCCATTTCACTGCGACCTATATTGCTATAGGCACCCCTTATCCCGAAGTTACGGGGCCAATATGCCGAGTTCCTAAACGAAAGTTATCTCGCGCGCCTTAGGATTTTCACCCCACCTACGTGTGTCCGTTTACGGTACGTTTACCTTCAGAAGCAGTGTCTAGGTTTTTCTTGGCTCTCCATACGATCAGTTCTTCGGATTGCTCCAAATCCTCCCTCTTGCGAGGCAACATCCACAACCAATCGGATGATGATCTACTAGAAAGCGTAGCTAAACACATTAACCCACTAAAGGTAGTTCAGGAATATTAACCTGATACCCATCGCCTACGGCTTTCGCCCTCGGCTTAGGATCGACTGACCCTGAGCAGACGAACTTTACTCAAGGAAACCTTAGGTTTTCGGCGAAGAGGATTTTCACCTCTTTTATCGCTACTCATTCCGACATTCTCACTTCCCACAACTCCAATGCTCCTTTCGGTACATCTTCAGTGTCGTGGGAACGCTCCTCTACCACTTTATATTGCTATAAAATCCACAACTTCGGTAATATACTTGAGCCCCGGGTGTCTTCGGTGCAGAATCACTTGACTAGTGAGCTGTTACGCACTCTTTAAAGGGTGGCTGCTTCTAAGCCAACCTCCTAGCTGTCTAAGAAATTCCACTTCCTTGTACCACTTAGTATATATTTAGGGACCTTAGTTGGTGGTCTGGGCTGTTTCCCTTTTGCATGTGAAGCTTATCCCTCACAAACTGACTCCAGTATAATACATCTGAGAATTCGGAGTTTAATTAACTTCGGAAAGTGGGTTACACCCCCTAGATTATTTAGTGCTCTACCTCTCAGACTTAACGTACTAGGCTAGTCCAAAAACTATTTCGAGGAGAACCAGCTATCACCAAGTTAGATTGGCCTTTCACCCCTATACCCAGCTCATGCAAGACCTTTTCAACGGTCGACGCTTCGAGCCTCCTTCCCCGGTTAAAGGGAATTCACTCTGTCCAGGCATAGATCACTTGGCTTCGGGTCTAATGATAGGTACTAACGCCCTTTCAAACTTGCTTTCGCTACGGATACGTGACAAGCTTGCACTTAACACTTATCCTTGCACCTACCAATTAACTCGCCGGATCATTCTTCAATAGGCACGCTCTCAGGCTTTCTGGTTGCCGAAGCTTCCAGCATAACCCTCGAACTGCTTGTATGCATACAGTTTCAGGTTCTATTTCACTCCGCTCCCGCGGTTCTTTTCGCCTTTCCCTCACGGTACTGGTTCACTATCGGTCTGAGACATGTATTTAGCCTTAGAGGGTGGTCCCCCTAACTTCCCACCAAGTTTCACGTGCTCGATGGTACTCAGGATACTACTTCGAGTCAAAAAATTTTCGCATACAGGACTATCACCTTCTATGGTCGGTCTTTCCAGACCGTTCAGCTAATTTTTTGATTGATAACTCTACTAATGTAGTCCTATGACCCCAGTGTGCAAGCACACTGGTTTAGGCTATATCGATTTCGCTCGCCACTACTTTCGATATCTCGGTTGATGTCTTTTCCTCTAGGTACTGAGATGTTTCACTTCCCTAGGTTGCCTTCCTTGCGGATCGTAACAATTACTTGTTACGGGGTTACCCCATTCGGAAATCGCCGGGTCAAAGGTTGTTTGCACCTCACCGACGCTTATCGCAGCTTACCACGTCCTTCATCGACAGTCTCAGCCAAGGCATTCACTATATGCACTTAGTAGCTTAGTCACATTCTCTAATCCCATCCTAAAATGAGATGATTATGTAACTTACTTTTTTATAACTTTGTTATTATTTAACAACAACTAATTGTGTTTTCTTGTTTTCATATTTTAAAATATGAAGACGCTGATTTGCCTATTAAGTTTTCAATGAACATTACTGCTATATATTTATCAGTATAAAACTGAAAAATTCGTTTATCTTGTGGAGATAGTGAGGATCGAACTCACGACCTCCTGCTTGCAAAGCAGGCGCTCTCCCAGCTGAGCTATATCCCCAATGTTCCAAGAAAGTATATATAACTGGTGGGCCTATGTGGAGTTGCACCACAGACCTCACCCTTATCAGGGGTGCGCTCTGACTAACTGAGCTATAGGCCCGCTTCCTGCAACAACCGTATCTTACTGCTTTCGCCGACCAGATACCAGCTTTATAATGTCAACTAAATAATATGCGGATGAATGCCCCATATAGGTAGTAATCCCGAATGTGCAATTTAAGTGTATCAACCAATAACATCCCATCAAATTAATGATGTATGTTTACTCCTTATAAAGGAGGTGATCCAGCCGCACGTTCTCGTACGGCTACCTTGTTACGACTTCACCCCAATCACCAACCTTAACTTAGATGCCTGCCTCCTTGCGGTTAGCACAACAGCTTCTGTTAAGACTGACTTTCGTGGTGTGACGGGCGGTGTGTACAAGGCCCGGGAACGTATTCACCGCAGCCTGCTGATCTGCGATTACTAGCGATTCCTCCTTCATGTGGACGAATTGCAGCCCACAATCTGAACTGGGGCCGGCTTTGTGGGATTCCCTCCATCTTACGATATCGGAGCCCTCTGTACCGACCATTGTAGTACGTGTGTAGCCCTGGACATAAAGGCCATGATGACTTGACGTCGTCCCCACCTTCCTCCATCTTGTCGATGGCAGTTTCCTCAGAGACCCTGTATTGCTACAGGTAACATGGGATAGGGGTTGCGCTCGTTGCGGGACTTAACCCAACATCTCACGACACGAGCTGACGACAGCCATGCAGCACCTCTGCTAGCTACCTTGCGGTTCACTGATGTTTCCAACAGCTAAAACTAGCAGTTCAAGCCCAGGTAAGGTTTTTCGCGTTGCGTCGAATTAAACCACATACTCCACCGCTTGTGCGGGCCCCCGTCAATTCCTTTGAGTTTCAACCTTGCGGCCGTACTCCCCAGGCGGCTCACTTAATGCGTTAGCGTCGACGCGGAAGGGGTCGATACCTCCCACATCTAGTGAGCATCGTTTACAGCTAGGACTACCAGGGTATCTAATCCTGTTTGCTACCCTAGCTTTCGTACCTCAGTGTCAGTATTGTGCCAGGAGACTGCTTTCGCCATCGGTGTTCCTCCTGATATCTACGCATTTCACCGCTACACCAGGAATTCCGTCTCCCCCTCACACACTCAAGCCGAACAGTATCTATGTACCCTTCCCAGTTGAGCCAGGAAATTTCACCATAGACTTATTCAACCACCTACATACGCTTTACGCCTAGTAATTCCGAGTAACGCTCGCCACCTTCGTATTACCGCGGCTGCTGGCACGAAGTTAGCCGTGGCTTTTTCTGAGGGTACCGTCAATTTATTCTTCCCCTCCAAAAGGAGTTTACAATCCTAAAACCTTCATCCTCCACGCGGCGTCGCTGGATCAGGGTTTCCCCCATTGTCCAAAATTCCCCACTGCTGCCTCCCGTAGGAGTCTGGACCGTGTCTCAGTTCCAGTGTGTCCGTTCACCCTTTCAGGCCGGATACCCGTCTTAGCCTTGGTAGGCCGTTACCCCACCAACTAGCTGATAGGACACAGGACCATCTTAGAACGCATTGCTGCTTTTACCCCTGTTTGATGCCAAACTGTGGTCTTATGCGGTATTAGCTCCGTTTTCACGGAGATGTTCCCCATTCTAAGGGAGGTTTCCCATGTGTTACTCACCCGTTTGCCGCTAACTCTTACGATACTCTGTAAGAATTCGCTCGACTTGCATGTGTTAGGCACGCCGCCAGCGTTAACTCTGAGCCAGGATCAAACTCTCCATAAAAAAATTTTATAGAGTTTTGCTTAAGCTCTTAATTACATTAATAATATATGTTTAAACATATATAAACTACAAAAAAACAACTAGACCCTTAAATTGCTTGATTGCCCCTTTTACAGGACACTCATCTGCATATTATTCAGTTATCAAAGACCTTTTTGAGAGAGAAAAAAAACCATCCTTCTTTGCATCTTGCCTTTCAGCAAAGAATTTTCTCTATCTATATATTAGTTGGGTGCTTCATTATTTCCAGAAGACTTATTTACCCGTACTATTAATTACTACTACTTAAAAGGTTACTGCTAAAAACTACTAAAAGATCAATTCTGCTTTTACTTATACCACAAATTAAAATTTTTGTCAAGTATTTTTTTCAAAGCTTTAAAGTTATACCAAACTTTTTAAAATTTGTCAAGTACTTTTTTTCTTTTGTACTTTGTTATTTCAAATTTTTAAAAAGAACTTTGCAATTCCGATTTGCAATGGGCATACTTATATCACACTTTTAAAAATTTGTCAAGCGGAAAATTTATTCTGCAAATTTTCATTGAACGGTTGACCAATTTTTATTAACTGCTTTTAAAAGAACTTTTTGCAATTCCGATTTGCAATGGGCATACTTATACCACACTTTTAAAAAAATGTCAAGCCCTAAAATTACCCTCGGCAATTTTGGAAGATTAGAAGTATAGTTGTAAAAATTGCTATAATATATATGTTATGGAAAAATTTAAATCCGAACTATTATTACCTGCAGGATCTTTATCGAGATTAAAAACAGCAATCTTATACGGAGCGGACGCCGTTTATTCCGGAACTCCGGACTTATCTTTAAGAGCAAGATCTTCTTTTCCTTTGGAAGAGCTTAAAGAAGGAATAGAGTTTGTTCATAATGCAAGCAAAAAAATTTATCTCACATTAAATTTATTTTCTCACAATAAAGATATCGACAAATTATCAGTGTTTGTAAACACTATAAAAGAATTAAATCCGGATGGTATAATTATTTCCGATCCCGGAGTATTTCAATATGTGCACGACAGAATTCCGAATATTCCTTTACATATATCCACACAAGCAAACGTTTCATCTTATCTTACGGTAGACTTTTGGAGAAAGATGGGAGCTACACAATGTGTATTATCAAGAGAAACTTCTTTTAATGAAATAGTAGAAATAAAACAAAAATGTCCGGATATAAAAATAGAAATGTTTATACACGGTGCAATGTGTATCAGTTATTCGGGCAGATGTCTTATTTCCGCATTTATGGCTTCAAGAAGTGCAAACCAGGGAGCATGCGCACATTCTTGCAGATGGAAATATAAAATATATCTTGAAGAAGAAGAAAGACCCGGCAATTTTTATCCTATAGAAGAAGATGATAAAGGAACTTATTTCTTTAATTCAAAAGATTTATGTTTAATGCCGAAACTCGATAAAATTTTACAGGCAAAAATAGATTCTTTAAAAATAGAAGGCAGAACAAAAACGGAATATTATGTTGCGCAAACGGCAAGAATTTACAGAAAAGCAATTGATGACTATTACAGAAATCCCGAAAATTGGGACCATACAATATATATGAAAGAGCTTGAAACTTTACAAAACAGAAGATACACATTAGGCTTTTTTAACGGAATACCGGATGACAGCGCACAAGATTATAACGATACTTCCAGTAAAAGCAATTACAGAAATTGCGGAGTCGTAAGAGAAATTAATGACAATAAAATAACTCTTGAACTAAGACACAAATTATCAAAAGGTGACGAATTTGATTTATTATCTCCTTATCAGTTTGAACCTTACAAAATAAAATTGGGAGATATTCAAATCGCAAACTCAAGAAAAGTTGTTGATACAATTTCCCCCGGTCAAGTTAACCAGGCAATAGTTATTTCCGTACCGGAACAAGATATAAAACTTTTCCCGAAATATACCATAGCCAGAATAAAAATCAAATGAAACAAATCTTAATTTTATTATCCGCTGTTATCTTTATATTTATATGTATAGAAGTTTTGTTACAAACAAACTATTATGTGATTTTGTATTTCAATAAAATATATAATAAAGATGTTCCCGTTGTTCAAACAAAATACAAATTAAAAACAGTGGAAACTTTTATGAATATCAATGATTACATAAAAAACAAATCTGTAAAAATGGTAAATTAAATGTCTTGTTTAAAACTTGATTTGCATGATATTTTTAATAAAGGTAAAGAAATTGATAAAGCTTTGAATGATATAATCCAACAAGCTGTCAATAAAAAAATAGATATTGTTGAAATAATACCCGGTAAAGGAACGGGACAGTTAAAAAAGAAAGTTATACGATTTTTAAATGAACCGAACATAAAAAGATGCTACAGCAGATACAAAACCGACAACATAAATTTTGGTAAAATATATGTATATTTCAACCATAAAAAATTGGAGAAAAAATAAATGAGAAATTTTATTATAGTAACTTTAATAAATACATTTGCTCTTTTTATGGTATCAGGAATTTTTAACGGAATTGTTATTTCAAGTTGGCAAACATTAATTGTTTCCGCAATAATATTATCTTTAATAAATATTTACTTAAAACCCATTATAAAAATAATAATGTTGCCGGTAAACTTTTTTACATTGGGACTTTTTACATTATTTATAAATGCTTTTTTATTAATATTCGTAGAAAGTTTGGTAAAAGGTTTCTATATAAAAAATTTTTCAACAGCCTTTTTCGGTGCAATAATGTTAAGTATAATTTATTTAATTGTTGAAAAATTTGTTATAGTAAGAGATCCGAACTTTTATAAAAAACAACGTTCGGGAAATTCCGATAACACATTAAATAAAGATAATGTAATAGATGTAGAAGGAAAATACGAAGACGAAAATTAGAAGATTAGAGGATTAGAAGATTGGAGGAAATATAATGATAACTAAACAACTTATTGAAAGAATATTTTCGGCAGCAAATATTTTGAGATGGAACGATCATATAAGACCTTTTGATTTTTTTGAAATAGATAAACAGGCACATAAAATGATTATTGCATACATAATTGCAAAATTCGATGAAGAAGAAAACAAAAAAATCGATTGGCTTAAACTTATTGAAGGCGGAATATTTGAATTCTTTCACAGAACAATGCTTACCGATTTAAAGCCTGAAGTTTACCACGAAATAATGTCAAAAAAGAAAAAAGAGTTAAATAAATGGGTATTGGAAAATCTCATTGAAGATGTGTCAAAAATAGGTCCGGAATTTTTAAAAAGATTGGAACTTTATTTATTTGATGATGAATATGCAAAATATGAAAAAAGAATTCTTGCCGCTTCTCACGAATTTTCTACAAGATGGGAATTCGGTGTAATTTATCCTTTGAACCAAATGCTTTACGGTATACACAGAACAAAAGAAACCGTTGAAAACTGTGTATCAAAATATCAAGATTTTGCGGGTGTAAAAAATCTTGTAATGAATAAAAAATATTACGGATTTTTAGATTTGTGCGGTCAGTTAAGATTTCAACAAAGATGGGCACAATCTTTCAGACAACCTAAAACTTCGGTTTTAGGACATATGTTTATAGTTGCAATATTTGCATATTTGTATTCTCTTAAAATGAATGTTTGCGAGAAAAGATGTTATAACAATTTCTTTTCTTCTTTATTTCACGATTTACCGGAAATTTTAACCAAAGATATAATAAGCCCGGTAAAATCTTCCGTAGAAGGTCTTGAAGATATAATAAAAGAGTTTGAAAAGAAACAAGTTGAAAACAGAATTTTGCCTCTGCTTCCGGAAACTTGGCATTTCGAAATGAAATATTTTATAGAAAATGAGTTTGCAAACAGAGTTGTGGAAAACAATGAAATTAAGTTTGTTGATAAAATTGAAGACAGATATAATAAAAATGAGTTCAATGCAACCGACGGCGAACTGGTAGAAGTTTGCGATAAATTATCCGCATATATTGAAGCATCTTTAGCTTTAAGATACGGTATTCATTCCGATATGTTAAACAAATCAAAAATGAAACTATACAACAAATTTGCAAACATACAAATCGCAAATTTAACTTTTAAAGATGTTTTTGATTATTTTAAAGAAGAAAACTAATATCCTTCTTGGTCATCGGAATCATCTACAACGGATTTTTCATCGTACCTGTTTTTTTGAGTACAGTACATAGTTGGAACGGTTCCTTCCAAAAAAGCTTCCAAATAAGAATTTTGTGTTTTGCTTAATGCAAGAAGGCCTGTTTTAGGATCTATCAATGCCCACTCTATACCGCTGTTCGGTTGTGTAAAATCTACCGTAGGATAACCTTTTAAAGCTTCCTTCATAAATGTTGTCCATATAGGACAAGCAAGGCTACCGCCCGTAACTTTAGTTCCTAACGAAGTTCTGTCATCATAACCTACCCAAACACCAGCAACAATTTGAGGAGTGTAACCAACAAACCAAGCATCAACGCTGTCGTTAGATGTTCCCGTTTTTCCCGCACAAGGTCTGCCTAACTGTCTTGCGGCATATCCGCTACCGTTTTTTACAACTCCCTGTAAAAGATTTGTCATAACAAAAGATGTTTCAGGTGACAATACTTCTTTTTCTACAGGCAAATTATTTTCCAAAACTTTACCGTCTTTATCTATAACTTTTGTAATAAAGTAAGGTTCCGTTCTTACTCCTCCGGAAGCCAATGTTCCGAAAGCCGAAACCATTTCCTGTAACGTAACATCACTTGATCCGAGTGCCAAAGATAAAGTGTTTGTTAACGGACTTTTTATACCCATTTTTCTTGCATAATCTATGACTGTCATCGGACCTATTTTATCTATAGTTTCTATTGCACAAGTATTTAATGATCTTGCAAGAGCTTCTCTCAACAAAACGTTTCCTCTGTATTTTCCCCCGTAATTTACCGGATACCAAATTTTCATGGGATCTATAAGTTCTTCAGGTGTCATTTTCTCGGCTAACTTTTCCACATAAGAAACATTTCTTGAAACCAAATTCCATTTATTTCCATCGAACAAATATACCATTTGTTCATCTTCAAGTTCGGTTGCCGGTGTCATTTGTTTTGTATCTATTGCGGCAGTATAAACAAAAGGTTTAAAAGAAGAACCTGCCTGCCTTTTTGCCTGAACTGCTCTGTTGAATTTTGTTTCTTTAAAATCTCTTCCGCCCACCATAACTCTTATAGCTCCCGTTTTGGGATCTATTGCCATTATGGCGCCTTGAACTTTTTTAAGTTCCGAACCTTCTTTTTCAAAAGTACTTAAATGTTCCTGGTCGAATTTATCTAAAGCTTCGGTTAAAGCTTTTTCCGCGGCTTCCTGCATTTTTATATCAAGGGTGGTATATATTGTTAAACCGCCTTTATGTAAAACATTTGTTCCGTATTTGGGTTCCAACAATATTCTTAAATATTCAACAAAATAATGTCCGGATGTTTGTTCCTGTGTATGTTTTTCGGTAGGAACAGGAACTTCGTTTGCTTCTTTTTCCTGCTCTTCGGTTATATATCCCAACTCTCTCATTCTCGACAAAACAAGAGCTCTTCTTTTTGTTGCTCTTTCGGGATTTTTCAATGGAGAATAATAATTCGGAGCCTTGGGAAGAGCGGCAATCATTGCACATTCCGCCAAATTCAAATCTCTGACAGACTTACCGAAATATATTCTTGATGCGGATTCCGCTCCGTATCCGCCTGCGCCGAAATATATTTGATTTATATAAAGTTGTAAAATTTCTTCTTTTGTATATTGTCTTTCAAGTTGTATTGTAAGTAAAACTTCTTTTATTTTTCTTGTAAGAGTTCTTTCCGCCGTTAAAAATATTGTTTTTGATAATTGTTGTGTTATTGTGGAACCGCCTTGTGCAACTTTACCTTTTAAAAGATTTTTTAAAAATGCTCTTAAAATACCTTTTGTCGATATTCCCCAATGTTCATAAAAGTCGTTATCTTCGGTTGCCAAAAAGGCATTTTGTAAATCTACCGGAATATATTTTAACGGAACCAAAACTCTTCTTTCAACAAAAAGTTCAGTAATAAGTCTTTCGTTCCTGTCAAAAATTTTTGTAACAATGCTCGGCGTGTAATTTTCAAGATTAGATATAGACGGCAATTCATCTATAAGTTTTTTTGTATACAGAGAACCCGCAACTATTGATATTGAAAAAAGAATTACTAATGCTAATATTATTTTAAATTTCATAATTTAATTATTATACATAAGAAAACTAAAAACTACAATAATAGCTGTTGAATAGTTTAATAGCTTAATGTATAATAATGTTTGAAAAAATTATAGGAACTTTTATGTCTAACGGAATAGGTTTATTATTCACATTAACAAGCGGTTTAACGGTTGCTTTAATACTCGGCTATATAGCGCAAAGAATAAAGTTATCCCCCCTTGTAGGATATCTCTTAGCAGGAATAATGGTAAGTCCTCATTCACCCGGAATTGTTGCCGATATGAGCATTGCTCAACAATGTGCGGAAATCGGTATAGTTCTTTTGATGTTCGGTGTCGGAATGCATTTCAAATTAAAAGATTTTGTCTCCGTTAAAAATGTTGCCGTAGGGGCATTAATTCAAATAGTAAACTGTACAATCATTTCCACAATATTAATCAAACTTCTGGGATGGTCTTGGACATCAGGTATTATTTTGGGTATGTCGATATCCGTTGCAAGTACCGTAGTTTTAACAAGAGTGTTTTCCGACAATAAATTGTTACATACTCCCACCGGACATGCCGCAATAGGTTGGCTTATATTGGAAGATCTTTTTACAATTTTAGTACTTGTTTTGTTACCGGCATTTTTAGGTAAAACAGCTTCAAATCATAATTTATTCTTAACCTTTATTATTACCGTTTCAAAGCTTGCCGTGTTGGTTGTATTTGCTTTAATTGTCGGTAAAAAAATTATTCCTTTTTTATTGGAACATATATCAAAAACAGGCAACAGAGAACTTTTCATTTTGTCCGTTCTTGTTATTGCACTGGGAATATCTGTTTGTGCGGCCGAATTTTTCGGCGCATCTATGGCACTTGGTGCATTTTTGGCCGGTATGGTTGTAGGACAATCCGATTTCAGTGCAAGAGCGACTTCGGAAGCTCTTCCTATAAGCGATGTTTTTTCGGTTTTATTTTTTGTTTCCGTAGGTATGCTTTTTGATATTTCAACTTTAAAATCATCATGGCCGTTAATAATAATATTGTTGTTTGTTGTTTTGTTTGTAAAGCCCATAGGTGCAACTCTCATCATCAAATTTCTAAAACAGCCTGTAAAAAAAGCAATAGCCATCGGCACGGCATTGGGACAGATAGGAGAATTTTCTTTTATTTTAGCATCACTTGCCGTATCTTACGGAATAATGTCACACGATGCATACAATGCAATAATTTTTGTTTCCATTGTTACAATAACATTTAACACTACAATTTACAAATGGATACCTTCCGTAATAAAATTTTTACAAAAGAAAGGATATTTTAAAACTTATTACACAATAACGGATGAAATAGAAAATGAAACTAAAGATTTAAGACATGTTATAGTTATAGGATATGGACCTGTAGGTAAAACAATAACCAAAATATTATTAAACAAACAACTAAATGTGACTGTAGTTGAAATGAACATTGATACTGTTAAAAAAATTAAATCACAAAACATAAAAGAACTCAGAGCAATTTACGGAGATGCTTCTCAAAGAGAAATTTTAATAATGTCCGCTATTCAAACTGCGGAAGCAATCATTATTTCCACCCCGTTTGCACCGGCGCAAGAAATAACCGAAATCGCAAAATCTTTAAATTCAAGAATAAAAATATTGGTTCATACTACATATTCGGAAAATGCCAAAGATTTAAGAAAAAAGAATTCGGATTTGATAGTTCGTTCCGGCGAAGGATCCGTAGCGCTTGCTTTATCCAAAGAAGTATTTACCATTTACGGTACAACGAACTTTGAAGAAGAAATAGATAAGATATACAAAGAACTGCTTTAAAAATTGTCGGAGACAATTTTTAAAATTTATAATTTACAATTTACAATGTATAATGTCGGTAAAATTTGATATAATAGGCTAAATATTTAACAAAAAAGGTATTTTATTATGTGTGGAATTGTAGGATATATCGGTAAAAAAAATGCGGTTGATGTAATATATAACGGTTTGCAAAAACTCGAATACAGAGGTTATGATTCTGCCGGTATTGCCGTTATAGAAAACGACAAAATAGAAAGAAGAAGAAGTGTCGGTAAACTCATAAATTTACAAAAAAACATAAAATCAAATAAAATTTTCGGCAATATAGGTATAGGTCATACAAGATGGGCAACTCACGGAAAACCCAGTGAAGAAAATGCTCATCCTCATACAGATTGCAGCGGTAAAATAGTTGTAGTTCATAACGGAATAATAGAAAATTATGTTTCATTAAAAAAACAGTTACAAAAAGAAAAACATAAATTTGCTTCCGAAACCGATACCGAAGTTGTAGCACATTTAATAGAAAAATATTATAAAGGCGATTTGTTAGCTGCAGTAAAATCCGCATTAAAAAATATAGAAGGTGCTTATGCACTTTGTGCAATATCCGCCGAAGATAAATCAAGAATTGTTGTTGCAAGAAAAGATGCACCGTTGGTTATAGGATTGGGTAAAGATGAAAACTTTATCGCTTCCGATGTTTCCGCATTATTGCAATACACTAAAGATGTAATTTTTCTTGAAAACGGTGATGTTGCCGAAATTAAAGAAGATTCAATAAAAATATTTGATGTAAAGAACAAAAAAGTTGTAAGAAAACAACAGAAAATTTTGTGGAATGCAATACAAGCTGAAAAGTGCGGTTATAAACATTTCATGCTTAAGGAAATTAACGAACAAACTCAAACAACACAAGATACGTTCAGAGGCAGAATTTCCGATGAAGAAAACAAAATAATTTTACAATCGGTAAAACTTACAAAAGAAGAAATTTCAAATATATCAAGAATATGTATAGTTGCTTGCGGAACATCTTATCATGCGGGACTTACGGCGAAATTTTTATTTGAAAATTTGACCGGTATTCCTACAGAAGTAAATATTGCTTCCGAATTCAGATATGCCAACCCTGTTATAGATAACAAAGTTTTAACGATATTTATTTCACAGTCCGGAGAAACGGCAGATACTCTCGCGGCATTAAGACTTGCGAAAGAAAAGAAATCGAAAACGGTTGCAATATGCAATGTTGTAGGTTCAAGTGTCAGCAGAGAAGCGGACAATGTTTTATATACCCATTGCGGACCGGAAATAGGTGTTGCTTCAACAAAAGCTTTTACGGGACAACTTACAGCTCTTTATTTGCTCGTAATGTTTATAGCTTCAAAAAAGCAAACCATATCAAAAAAACAATTGGCAAAGTTTATTGTTAATTTAAGAGATATTCCTAAAAAAATTTCCGAAACATTAAAGCTTTCTGCAAAAATAAAAGAAATTGCAAAGTTATTTCAAAACACAAAGCAGTTTATATATTTGGCAAGAAACATAAATTATCCTATAGCACTTGAAGGTGCACTTAAATTAAAAGAAATTTCATACATTTACGCGGAAGGATATCCTGCCGGAGAAATGAAACACGGCCCGATTGCTTTGATAGACGAAACAATGCCTGTAATGGTTATAGCAACAAAAAGTAAAGTTTACGACAAAATATTAAGCAACATTGAAGAAGCTAAAGCAAGAGGTGCAAAGATAATTGCGATAGCAAATAAAGGTAACAAGGATATAGTAAAGAAATCCGATTACCAAATTTTTGTTCCGGAAGTTGACGAAATTCTTTCACCTTTAATAAATGTTATACCTTTACAGTTTTTTGCATATTTTGTTTCTGTTATGAAAGGTTGCGATGTTGACCAACCGAGAAATTTAGCAAAATCGGTAACTGTAGAATAGAAGGATTGATTGTTCTTTTAAAATTTCTTATTTTCAAGCAAAAAAGCCATTCGTTTGAAAAATTTAAAGTCGTGCTCCAACTTGATTTTTCCTAACAACCTAATGTAGCGGAAAAATCTTCAAACACTATCGCACTAAAAAACTTTTTAATATTTATAGTTTTTTACTTTAAATTTCTCTGCACTCATAGACGGCTTTAATCATGCTTGTAAATAAAAATTTTAAAAAGAACGTGTTTGAGGGAAAAGAGAGTATGGTAAAGATAGCAATAATAGATTACGGTATGGGCAATTTAAGAAGCGTATCAAAAGCCGTTGAACTTTGCGGCGGTGATGTTGATATTATATCCGATGCCGACAGTATAAAAAATTACAATTCAATAATATTGCCGGGAGTAGGTGCTTTCGAACCTGCAATAAAAATACTCAACCAAAAAGGTCTTGATATTGCCATAAAAGAACATATTTCAAATAAAAAAATGTTTTTGGGAATATGTTTGGGTTTCCAACTTCTGTTTTCCGAAAGTTATGAAGACGGTTTGCATAAAGGTTTAAATATAGTTGACGGAACTGTAGAAAAATTTGTTCCCAAACAAAACGAAAAGTTGATAATTCCTCATATGGGTTGGAACAAAATATTTATTTCCAAAACAAATCAAACTGCTAAAGAGATGTTCAAAAATATTAACGATGAAAGTTATGTATATTTTGTTCATTCTTACTATTGCAAACCGACAAATAAAGAATATATATCTACAACGACAAATCATTCAATAGATTTTTGTTCTTCAATCGCAAAAGAAAATGTTTGGGGTTGCCAATTTCATCCGGAAAAAAGTTCCGAAATAGGATTACAATTATTAAAGAATTTTGTTTCTAAATGTGAGGTTTCAAATGGTAGCAATTAGAGTTATTCCATGTTTGGATGTTAATGCCGGACGAGTTGTTAAAGGAACAAATTTCGTGGATTTAAGAGATGCCGGAGACCCTGTAGAAATAGCAAAAAGATACAATGTTGAAGGTGCGGACGAAGTTGTATTTTTGGATATTACCGCTTCTTCCGATAAAAGAGCAATAACTTTAGATGTTGTTAAAAAAACAGCCGAACAAGTTTTTATTCCCCTAACCGTAGGCGGCGGAATAAGAACGGTTGATGATATGAGAACACTTTTAAAAGCCGGTGCCGATAAAATATCTATTAATACCGCTGCGGTACTCAATCCGCAACTCATACATGACGGCAGCAGAAAGTTCGGTAATCAATGTATAGTTGTAGCAATAGATGCAAAAAAAGAAAACAACAGTTGGAAAGTATATACTCACGGCGGAAGAACAAGAACGGATTTAGATGTTATCGAGTGGGCTCAAAAATGTGTCCAACTCGGAGCCGGTGAAATTCTTCTTACAAGTATGGATAAAGACGGAACAAAAGACGGTTACGATTTGGAACTTATGGAGCAAGTAACAAAAGTTGTTGATGTTCCGGTAATTGCTTCCGGCGGAGCGGGTAAAAAAGAACATTTTGTTGATGTGTGCAAAAAAGGCGCATCTGCCGTTCTTGCAGCATCACTTTTTCATTTTAAACAGTTGGAAATTTCCGATTTAAAACAGTATATGAAACAAAACGGAATTGAAGTAAGATAATTTATTTTGTCTCTGTTTTGTTGCTTGATTTTGCAAGGATAAGACCTGTTAACCAAAAATAGTCCATTGCTACTCTCGGACCTCTTAAAACGGTATCAAAACAATCCCCTATCAACAAAGATAACCATGCAAAAAGCATACATAAAGCAAAAACAGAATTGTTATATTTATATTCGTAATACAAATTTTTCATAATTAAGAATATTATTATACAAAACAAAACAAAACCTATAGAGCCGAACTCGGCAAGAACAGCCAACCACATTGAATGTAAATGTCTGGAGCGATGTTCTACTTCTTTAGAAACATTCCTGGCCATAAAATATTCATCTTGTTTTACGGCTTGTCTGGGACCTACACCGAAAACAAAATTATTTTTAAAAATAAGTATTGCGGCTTTATATGAATCTATTCTGTTTGTTAAGCTCCATTCTTTTGTAACACTTGTATTTTGTATCCTTTCTTTCATGTATGAATTGTTAAAATGTATTAATGCTATTAATGAAAAAGAGATACAAAATAAAATTGTCGGAAGTATAAATTTTTTTGTTTTGAAAACATAAAATACAAACATACACAAGTAGGTTATAGATCCCGCAATATAGTATCCTCTTGAACTTGTTAAATATAAAGAAACAATAAATAACACCGTTAATATACTTAGTATGATTTTTTCTTTTTTTAACAAATCTTTTTTAAATAAAAGGGTGTTTAAAGAAAAAGAAGATAACAGCACACACATCGCACCTAATGAAATATGCCACAAATTTGCATTAATAAGTTTCCCCTTTAAAGCTAAAGGTGCGCCCATAAATCTTTCATAAAACAAACCGAAATAAGCTAATAACGAAACTATTATAATTGCGGTAAAAGTTAAAATATAAATTTTTATTATTTTTTCTTTTTTATAATTATCAACAATAAAGTAACCTAAAATGAATGGAAAAAACCAACTCGTTAAATATGTGAACATTTCTTCAAAAGCATTTTTTGTGTAGCTGCAAAAGCATGCAAGAACAAAACCGTATACCAAAAAAAGGAAAGTAAAAATTATTATCTTATTATTTTTTATATTATTCCAATTCTTGTATATAAAAACAAAAGCTAAAATAGAAGCGACATATCCTATTATATGCGAAAAAATTATTCCTACGGAAAAAATATAGTTTAAAAATTCAAGCATTTTTACTCTTTATTCGTTTGTCTTTTATATAATTTTTTGATAAGGCTGTCCGTTTACTAAAAGTTTTTTGGCAATCGGATGTTTACCGTTTTTATAAGAATAAACAACTTCCACTATTTTTTTATCTTCTTCTTTTACATTCCATGATTCCATTAACAATTTATCCAAATATTTCGCATGAGTTTCGGAAACATAAAATCTGTAAGAAGTTTTATTCAAACTATCAACAAAATCGTCTTTTGTAAAATCTTTATCTTCAAATTGTTGTAAATCCGTTTTATTCCAATCTATTGTGTATCGTATATAGTGTCCGGACAACAAATCTCTCGGATCATAACCCGATATTCTCACGGTTATTTCCGTTCCGGAATCTTTATCGTACCACAAAAAACAGTTCCATACGAACAAACATATAACGGGAATTAATAATATTAACAGCAAAATTTTATTTTTCAATTATTTGCCCCTAACTTTTTCATGTAAGATAACACTTTTCTTAAAACATATATTGAAACAAGTAAAAGTATTCCGCCCATAATAAAACCTATACCAGTAAACAGCAAATTACCGTAAGCACTTACAAACAGATATATAATATACACTTCAGCCAGTATCGCATAATTTCTGAAACATTTATCTTTTCTGTTTTTATAATTAATGTACAGTTTATATGCCAATAAACAAAATATAAAAATTATATCTATTGCATTTCTTTGTAAAGCTATCGCACACAAAGTCCAATATTTTGTTAATTGTGCAAGTATGGAAAAAGCTTTAAGTACCACTATCTTTTTATCAAATTTTATGTATATACTTTTTCCGAAATATTGTAAAAATCCCAACAACAAATATAACAAAATACAGAATACGGAAATATTATAAGATTTTGAAAAAGGTAATAAAGTTGAAACAAAATAAGAATAAATATCATGCAACCAAGTATAAAAGCTTTGCGGAAAACTGTTAAACAGTAAAACCAACCACAAAATATTTATTAAGAAAGTTTTACTTAAAAACACAAAAGGTATAGCTAAAATCATCCAAAATCTTGCAAAAGAAAACCAACCGCCATCCAAATTATATACCTGTGCAATAAGGCCTATGGTTCCTGCAATCATAAAAAAAGATATTATCAAAAATACTTCCGATAAATTCTTTTTATTGTTTGTTATAAAATAATAATCTGCATATATCAATACTAAAAATAAAATAAAATCTACTGTTATTTTTATAAAGTTCGGAATTAAGGACCAATTTGCACCTATTATTAAGATAATACCTAATGCAATAAGAAGCCCGGCTATAACAAAAAGTCGCTTCCATAACTTATTATTATCTGTGTTTGATTGATAATAACTGATTATATTTTCTACTTGTTGAGAAGTTATTAAACCCTCTTTATTAAGTTTTTCCAACTCTTTTTTAGATATTTTCATGGCAAATATTTTACTAAATATACTTTTAAACAGCAATTATAAATTAGTAATTAATGAGTACTTATGGCACAAAATTTTTAATAGATTTCGTATCAAGCACAGAGTGTCAAATACTTTGTAGAATATATTGATTTTTAAATAAAATTATGTAATAATTTGGGAGTAGTTAAATTTAATTTAAGGAGAAAGAAAACAAATGAAAAAAGGATTGTTGGCTTTGTTGTTGGCAGCAGCACTTGTAGCACCTGTTTTTGCAGCAGACGAAGGTACAATGGAATTGGACATTAAAGCAGGTTTTAACCTTATGTCCAGTGCAGAGGTTGAAAGTGAAAGCCAGGATATAGATCCTGCATTCACAGCCGGAGTAGATTTCTTTTATTATGTAATGCCTCAATTGGCAATCGGTGCCGGTGTTCAATATGTTTTCAATTCTGAAGTAGCAGATTCTCATGGTATGAAAGCAGGTTGGACAAATCTTTATGCACAAGCAAAATATGTATTTGAAACAGGAAGCGATATTTTTAACAATGTTTATCCTTTAGTTCAAATCGGTTATGGAATTTTAAGAACAGATCCAGATGAAGATTTTATAGATTCAAACGGATTATATTGGGGTATCGGTGCAGGAACAACAATAAACAAATGTATTGTTCTTGAACTTCTTTATTCAAATGGTAATGCAACACTTAAACTTGATCCTTGGACTACAGGAGATTTAAAGTATTCAACAATACAATTGAAAGTCGGTTATAAATTTGCTTTTTAATTAATATAAAAAAACAATTAAAGCACAGAAAGAATTTTTCTTTCTGTGCTTTTATTTTTTTATATCAGCGAAACGGCTTCATCTTTTGAAAGCAAAACCACAAACTATAAACTATCAGTTCTAAGATGTCTTTTCCATCCCTCCATACCTCTATACATCCTATCCTCAATTCTGTCGTTTCTAATCTTCCAATCATCCAATCTT
The DNA here is from genome assembly GCA_045223915.1 of Endomicrobiaceae bacterium. Classification (GTDB taxonomy): domain Bacteria; phylum Elusimicrobiota; class Endomicrobiia; order Endomicrobiales; family Endomicrobiaceae; genus Ruminimicrobiellum. The sequence goes on from JBGUZU010000009.1 coordinate 23,280, forward strand.
CTAAACGGGGACCAAGTGAGCATCCCAACCGCCGAGTTCGGCTTCGTTGTACTTATAAATCGGTGTTTCTTTATTTAACGGTTCGGTAATTGTTTTTCTTGTTGCCTCTTCGGCATAATAGGCGGCTGCAGCTATACCGACCGCAGCACAAACTTGTCCTACAGCCGGAATATAAGCAACCGCCTGTATTATGTTATAAAAGACAAAAAGCTGTTGTGCTACCATAGGCGACAAAAGTGCTGCCGTAATATAAGATAAGCCTGTACTTGTATCTTCTTTTTCGGGAAACATGGGACCTTTAACATTATATAATCCCACAGCACCCAAACTATACAATACAGGCATATCAACATCAAAAACATTTTTGAATAACGGGTATCCGTCATTTTTTGAAGGAGTTTTTATTCCTATGCCTACCAACTTTTTATCGTAAAAGTCCGTATCTTGAACATACCAAGACACATTATCTTTCATATATTGTCTTGGTATAACTATGTGATAATGTTTTGATTGAACATCAAGGCAAAAATTCATTGTTTTATAATAAGTTATGCCTTTAGTATTTCTTTTTATACCTAACCAAACTTTCGGATCGGTTATATTAAAATTAAACAAATTTGTTCCTTTGGCATATCTTGAAGGTATAACAAAAACTTTATAATCTTTATCGGGAATTTTATTTAATAACAACACAGATTGAACCATATAGTTTGTAAGTAAAAGGTCTTGAAACTGTTGTATTGAATTTACAAGCTTTTTCATTTTCAATACACCGCTGTACCTTTCGTTTACGGCAACACCTGCTTTGGGACAATAATAGTCGCAAAACGGACCCGGTATCATTGAACCGCCAACCTTATCGGTAGAAAATGACGGAAACATTGCTATCATGGGATACGATGCCGTAGATAAAACTGTTGCCATTAAACTGTTTGTCGCACCCAACAAATTTAATGTTCTTGCCTGCAAATTTGCAACGGATATTACCGTGTTGTCAACATAGTTTTGTAATATCATTTTATCTCTTAAAATTTTGGCAATGTTTACCATCATTGCCCAACTGAATATAAGAATTAACGACATTACAAGCATATAAGGTAATACCTGGCCTTTTCTATTGTTCATATTCAGGAAACTCTTTTGCATCGGGATATGCCTTATTGTAAAATTCTTCGTCGGGAGATTTCACCATTCTTGCCCTTGCGGACTGTTCTCTGTAAAACAAAGAATTGAAAAATTGCCCGAACATTATTCTTGTATTGTAACCGACTTTTACATTATGTTTATTTATTTTTTTGTTGCTGTGATCCAAAATTTTGTTACCTAAAATATCTTCGTCCCAATGTGTGGTTTTATAATAAAATACACTCTTGGAACTTAACATATACGCCGTAAGAAGTTTTGATACGGTTTCTTTTGCGGTATCGGCAATTTCTTTATTTTTTGTTACAACTATTTTTCTTGCAGCAGAAAAAGCACTGTAATTCAAAAACATATCGTCCGTAACAATAATACAAACTTGTATTGCCGCAAACATTAAAACCGTTATTATACAGGCAATTATAAATCCTTCCAAAAAAGATTGTCCTTTATTGTTAAAACAAGACATTTGATACTCCAGCAATAAAGGAAATAAAATCGAACTTATGTTTCCATGCAATAACAAAAAGTTTTACCATACCGTAACTTGCGGCAAACATAACAAGAGTAAACAAAACATACTCTACCGCAGCTTGTCCCGATTTATTGTTTATAATGTTTAGAATTGTTTTCATTGTTCTATAATTTTCGGAGTAACAAAGATTAAAACATTCGTTTTGTTATCTTTTACTTTTGTATTTTTGAACAATGTTCCGAGTAAAGGAATATCGGAAAGTATAGGAATACCAGAAGATGTTTTATCTTTATAATTTTCTATAAGACCCGCAATAACTATGGTTTGCTGATTTTTTAATATAACACTTGACCTTGCCTGCCTTTTGGCAATGTTCGGAAAACCTTGAACGGCATTTGCCCAATCGAGTCTTGAAAGTTCCGTTTCTATAACTAAATCTATTCTGTCCTCTTCCAAAATTTTCGGTAAAATTTCCATAATAATTCCGTACTCTTTCCATTCCACATTACCGCCTGAAACACCCGATACGGCTATAGGAAATTCCCCTCCGACCAAAAATCTTGCTTTTGTTCCGGACTTTGTTACAAGTTTAGGATTGGATAATACTTGTGCCGAACCGCTTTCCTGTAAAAGTTTAAGTTTGGCACTTAACGGAGTGTATCTTACCCAATCGTTAAATTCTACAAGTGACGGATAAACGGTGTTACCTTCACCGTTTGTAACAAAAAGTTCACCGGTAGAAATTTCATCCACCCACTTTATTCCGTACTCTTTGGCTTTATTATTATTTATTTCGGTTATTTCTATGGATATTTCTACCAATTGTTCCGCAAAGATAGAGCAAGAAATAAAAAGTAATGTTATTAAGATAAAAAACTTCTTCATTTATTTCTTTGCTCTTTTATAAAACGGTTTAGGAACAATTGTTATGTTTCTGAGATTGTTATGAACTTTTATTTGTATCGGCAAACTTTCGTCCGTTGAAACATCTATCAATGCCATACCGATAGCTTTTTTAAATGTAGGCGAAAAACTTCCGCTTGTAACATAACCGATTTTTTTATCATTCAAATAAACTTCATCGTGTGCTCTTGCTATACCGTTCTGGCAAATAAAAGCTACTAATTTTTTTGAAGGAGTATCTTTTATTTTTTCTATTTCGGATTTTCCTATAAAATCTTTATTCCAAAATACAGTTTTTATAAATCCCGCATCTATAGGATTGATTTCTTCGGATATTTCGTGACCGTGTAACGGCATACAAGCTTCAAGTCTTAATGTATCTCTGCAACCGAGACCGCAGGGTTTTGCACCGAGTTCAACAAGTTTAGACCATATATATTCCGCACAGTTGTTTGATACAAGAATTTCAAATCCGTCTTCACCGGTATAACCTGTTCTTGCTATTTTTGAGAAATTTGCGGATTGACCTTTAAAAGAAATATCTTTTGCGGTAAAATATTTCATTGAAGCTATTTCTCCGTCAACTATTTGAGAAACAATTTCTACTGCTTTGGGACCTTGAACGGCCATCATGGAAATTTCTTTGCTTATATTTTTTATATCCACATTATCCAATTTATTTTCGTTTAGCCAAGCGAAATCTTTATCCAAGTTTCCGGCATTTACCACCATCATGTAATAGTTTTCAAACTTATATACTATGATATCGTCTTTTATTCCGCCCTGTTTATTTAAAAGCATGGAATATCTTGCTTTATATAACGGTAAATTAGACATATCCGATATTGTTACATAATCCAAAAATTTACCTGCATTTTCTCCCGATATAATGAATGTTCCCATATGAGATGTATCAAATATACCTACGGAATTTCTAACCGCATTATGTTCTTCTATAATAGAAGTATATTGAACCGGCATATCCCATCCGCCGAATTCGGTAAATTTTGCACCTGCTTTTTGGTGCATAGAATGTAAAAAAGTTTCTTTTAACATAATAAAAATTACTCCTTAATTTTTGATGTATGGATGTATGGAAGTATGGATGTATAGAAACAACAAAATATAATTTTTTCTACATTGTTGTTTTTTCTATATCTCTATACCTCTATTTCTCCATTCTTCTATTCTTCCAAATTGCTTTAGCAATTTCTTGTTGCTTCAAAAATCAGTTCTGAAAGTCCCGGATGAAAAAACATATCTTTCGATAAGTCCGTAACTTTCATATTTGATTTTATTATCATTGTTGCAGACTCTATGAGTTCATCTGCATTTACACCTATTATCCAAACACCTATAACCTTTTTGGAAACATTATCTATGGCTACTTTTATCCAACCTGTTCTTTGTCCTTCTATTTGTGCTCTTGCATTTGAAATAAAAGTTGATTTTCCAAAGGAAACATCTTTATAACTGTCATAATCAACTGCTTTCACCGATGCTACGGGAGGAAACGAAAAAACGACTTTCGGCACAGGATTTTTTGATTGTAAATTTTCGGCAACATTTATTGCATCCTGTTCGGCGGTATATGCTAAAAATCCTTTAGCGGTAATATCGCCTATTGCAAAAATGTTATCTACATTTGTTGCATAATTTTGTGTTGATACAAATTTTCTGTTATCTAAATTTAAACCTATATTTTCCGGCTTTAGTTCATCGGCGTTAGACTTTCTTCCGGCAACTATCAAGATTTTTTCAAAACTGTCTTTATCTTTTAATGTGTCGGTACAAGAAACTTCAACTTTTATTCCCTGTCTTGCCAACACTTTTGAAAGTTCTTGTGCCAAATCGCTGTCTTCACTGGGTAAAATCTGCGGACAAATTTCTCTTAAAGTAACTTTACAACCGAAACTTGCAAATATGGAACTTAACTCTATACCGATAGCTCCCGCACCTATAACAAGCATACTTTTGGGAACTTCCGTTAAGTTTAAAGCATCTGTTGAATCGATATATTTTTGATGATCGTATTCAACGGTTGGGATTGATTTGGTTTCGGATCCCGTAGCAATAATTATTTTGTCTGCAAATATACTTATTTCTTCCGTTTCCGTTTTAACATTAAGTTCGTTTTTATTTTTAAAACTTGCCGTTCCTTTTACAACATCAACTTTGTTTGCGGTAAGTAATCTTGATACACCTTTAACCAAATTTTCCACTAATCTGTTTTTTTTATTTATTATTTCCTGAAAATTTACGGATTCCAAAGAAGATTTTAGTCCGTATTCGTAAGATTTTGATATTGTTTGTTTTACCGATGCTGCCTGCCACAAAAATTTTGTGGGAATACAACCTCTGTTTAAACAAGTACCGCCCAAATTATCTTTTTCGATTATTACAACCTTTTTACCTTGTTTGGCAAAATTTATTGCACAATTGTACCCCGCAGGGCCTGCACCTATAACGGCTATATCGTATTTTTCCATGATTAAATTCCAATTAATAAGATTAACAGATAAATATTTTACTAAATTATGAGAGATTTACATATAGGAATATTTTTAATACATCATATTTTTGAAGGAAGGGTTAATAATTCGCCAAGTTTATAATCCCATTCAACAGGATCAAAAGGGTATGTACCGTTATTGGGTGTAAAAGTTAATTCCCCTATATAAACATTGTTATCGCCATCCTCATACATATCGACTCGAACTAAAGGAAAAGGTTGTGCCAATTTTTCCGCAACATTAATCATTTCATCATAATTATCAATTTTCAATTCCTGTTCTTTATTATTTTTCAAATCACCGTATGTAAACGGTTGCAAATTTAAATTTCTGTCATAAAAATTAAATAAAACCGCATTTTCTTTATATCTTGTCGGAATCATCAAATATTTAAATTTGCCGTTAAAGCAAAAGAATTTGTAGTTTTTTACGATTTTTCCGTCTTTTCCCAAAAGCAACTTTTCACAAACAATCTTCGGTTTTATATTTTTGTATTGCCATTCAAAAAATTCATAATAGAAGTTGTTTTTGGGTTTAATCCAATCGGTAAGTTTTTGTATTGCACTATCTTTATTAAATGCGGATTTATCTTTACATAAAATATTTTGTTTGCAGCCCCAATTTGTTTTTATTATAAATTGATCCGGTAATTTTTCAAATTCTATTTCTTTAGGATTATTATAAACACCTAAAAACGGAACCAAATATTTTTCACCGACAATATCTTTTATATAATTTCTTGCTTCAACCTTATCCGCACATTTTGTCATTAACGGATTATGATAATATAATTTCAGCCACTGAATTTTTTCGCTTAATGTTTTCGGATTATCTAAATTTAACTTATAACCCATCAGCCTTTCAAATTTAATGCTCATACAATATCGAACTTCTTTTTCGGTTAATTCTCTGATATATCTTTTAGAACGAACCCAATTATACTTAAAGCTCTTCAATTCGTATTTTAATTTATTTTCCCGGTTTTTTATTTTATTTGAATCTAACATTAAGACATATCCTTTTGCAAACTATATTTCTTTCCAACATTGAGGATCTGCCGCATAAAAATTATGTGTTTTCCCGTAAGCTACGGCAGGACATCCCCTGCAAAAACTTAGCAATTCGCATTTGGAACACTTTTCGAATTTATCGTAATCTCTGTATCTTTCCATTTCATTTAACCAAACATCCGATATTTTATTTTCAAACACATTTCCTACTTTACCGTCAAACCTTCTGCAGGCTAATAAGTCTCCGTTGGAACAAATAGTCATGTGTGCATTACCGCAATTACAACCGTCATATATTATTCCCTTTTCCGCCCATTCGGGAATTTTAAAAATTCCTTTTTCGTAAAGATATAACGTCCACAGATGATCTTTATATCCGAAATAAGTTTTACAACCTTTACTTTTATATTGTTGAAATTTGTTATAACACTTATCTAAAAACTCTTTATATTCCAACGGTTTTATATTTGTATCTTTTTGCAAACTTGTAGGACAATATCTTGCAAAGCCGAAAGTACCTACATTGTATTTTGCAACAGTATCTATAAGTTCCGGTATCTCTTTAATATTTTTGTCCGAAACGGTCGTCATAATAACAGACTCAATTTTTGCATTATTTATACATTTTATTTTTTCTAAAGTAATATCAAAAGAACCGGGTTTTCTAAACCAATCGTGAGTTTGTTTCATGCCGTCTAACGACATTTGGTAACTGTCGCAACCGTAGCTTTTTAGTTTTTTACAAACATCATCATCTATATGAAAAGGATTACCCAAAATTCCAAATTCACAATTATGTTTTTTTAACAGTTCAAGTAAATTCCAAAAATCTTTATTAAGAACAGGGTCTCCGCCCGTTAACACAAATCGAGGTTTTCTGTCGAATTTAGAACAAAATTCCATACAGTTATTAAAAACTTTTTCCATTTGTTCCAAAGACATAGATACTATAGATTTTGTTACATTTTCCGAAAAGATATAACAATGTTTACATCTTTGATCACATTCATCGGTTATATGCCACTGAAAAGAAAAATATTGTTTCATAAGTTTATCCTATAAGCAAAAAAAAAGGCCTCTTTTTAAAAAAGAGGCCTTCATCATTTAAATTTATTTCACTGAAGGTGGCATACTGCAACCTGTCAATTTAGTTATCATTCCACAACCTGTTGATTTAGCTATCATTCCGCAACCTGTCGATTTAGTTTCCAATCCACAACCGGTTCCAACTTTTTTTTGTTTTCCGCCGTTCCAAGCATACAAATTTTTTAAAGACATTTTTTCCTCCTATAAAAAACTCACAGTATACCCTGTTCAATATGCTCCAACAACTTCCTATATTTTAGCTAAAAAAAGCAGAAATAGCAAGAAACAAAAAATTACTCCGTGATTTTTGAAGATTGGATGATTTGAAGACTCTAATCTTCTATTCTTCCAAAAATTGCCTATGGCAATTTTTATTCGTATTTTTTAAGTTCTTCCACTATTTTTGAAACTATTTCTTCTTTCTTAACTATTTGTGCTCCGGATTTATCGTCTTTTCTGTTTTTAAATTCAACATTGCCGTTCTTAAGATTTTTTTCACCGATAGTAATTCTAAACGGTATACCTATCAAATCGGCATCTTTAAACTTTATACCTGCTCTTTCATCTCTGTCATCAAGCAACACATCTATTTTTAATGCTCTGAGTTCTTTATATATTGCTTCAGCAGTTTCTTTTATTTGTTCGTTATTAAAATCAACAGGTATAATGGAAACTTTATATGCGGCAAGAGGTACCGGCCAAATGATACCGTTTTCATCGTAAGATTGTTCGATTGTTGCCGCAAGTATTCTTGTTACACCTATACCGTAACAGCCCATAATCATTAAATTTTCTTTACCGTTGGCATCAAGATATGTTGCTTTCATGGATTTAGAATATTTTGTGCCTAATTTAAAAATATGTCCTATTTCTATACCTCTTGAAAACTGCAACTTTTCTTTTTTGCATCTCGGGCAAACATCACCGTGAACAACTTTTCTTAAATCAGCAACGACGTCTGCTTTATAATCTTTATTGTAATTTACATTTTTTATGTGCATATCATCTTTATTTGCACCGATAACACCGTTAACAATATTTACAACCGAATAATCGGCATATATTTTAATTTTTTTCTTTAAATTTACGGGACCCGCAAAACCGACTTTCGCACCTGTAACTTCCATAATAATTTCGGGGGTTGCAAGTTCAAGTTCACTGCAACCTATTACGGATTGCAACTTTATTTCGTTAATTTCGTAATCGCCTCTTACCAAAACAGCTATCGGGTTACCGTCGGCAACATAAATAATTGTTTTAATGAATTTTTGCGCGGAAGAATTTAAAAATTTGGAAACGTCTTCGATAGTTCCTACATTGGGTGTGAAAATTTCCTGCATATCCAACACTTGTTCGTTGGATTTTTCGTATATATCTTCCAAGCATTCCGCTTTTTCGGAGTTCGCACCGTAACCGCAATTGCACCATGCAATTTCTTCTTCACCCGTATCTGCAAGCACCATAAACTCATGAGAAAAGTTTCCGCCTATTGCACCGGCAGCAGCTTCAACGGCTCTGAATTTGAATCCGCACCTTTTACAAATTCTTTCGTAAGCGGCATAAACTTTTTTATAATATTCTTCCAAATCCGCTTCGGTTGCATGGAAAGAATATGCATCTTTCATTATAAATTCTCTTGCTCTCATAACACCGAATCTCGGTCTTATTTCATCTCTGAACTTTATACCGAACTGATAAAGCATCACAGGCAACTGTTTATAAGATCTTATAAAACTTCTTGCAAGGTCCGTAATTGCTTCTTCATGTGTGGGAGCAAGTGCAAATTCCGCGTTTTTTCTGTCTTTTATTCTAAAAAGCTCTTTACCGTAAACATTCCATCTTCCGGTTTCTATCCACAATTCTTTGGGTAACAACAACGGAAGTTTTACTTCCTGTCCGTCTATTGAAGCCATTTCTTCTCTGATAACGGTCATAACGTTTTCAAGTGTTTTAAGACCTAACGGCAAAATTTCAAAAAGTCCGCTGCCCAATTTTTTTACCATTCCGGACCTTACCATAAGTTTTGCCGAAATGTTATCCATATCCGAAGGTGCTTCTTTTAATGTTGGTATAAAAGCTTTTGAAAAATACATTTTTATGCTCCGATAATTATTATAAATTTTGTTCTATGTATTTTACCATTTTTTATAAGAAATAAACAAAAAAAACTTCCGCAAAAACCGTTGCAGAAGTTTTTATATGTTTTATCTTATTATCTATTCTTTATATTTGTCATATTTTTCGGGTAAATTTCGTGTCTTTTTAAGTTCCTGTCTTTTATCTATTGAAACCGGCTTAAAAATATTTTCAATAAAAGCATTTTTCGGTAATGTTAGATTCTTCCATGATGTTTCCGTATTAAAATTTATTATATCAACCGTATCTTGTTCCTGTATTGCTTCCGTCCAATTCGTTTCTCTGGGATATTTGCTTCTTATAATTCTTTCCATTCTTGTTGGGTATCCGTATTTTTCGGTTATATAAACTCTTAATATTCTTTGAACGGTAAATTTCCTTTCGTATTCATCCAGTTTTCTTTCTTCGGTAATAATTTTTGTTGCCACCTGGCATTGAAATCCGTTAACCGTTTCTTTCTTTTCCATAACAAATCCCGCATAATTCGGAACTTTAAACTTGTCCGTTTTTTCATCAAATGCGGTTCTTGCATCACCGCTTAAAACCGCAATAGAAACAAGTGCTCCTTCGGGAACTTTGCTTAAATCCGGAATTTGATATACTTTGTTATCTTTTAAAAGATACTTATTGGTCCCGTATTGGGCGGATTCAATTAATTTATCTTTACCTTGTTCCGTAACAATATATTCCACAGGATCTTCATCTTTATATTCGGACGGCAGAACAACGGTATAAGTTATTCCTTGTCTTTGAGCATTGTTTCTTTTGGCTTGAAATAACGGCGGTAAAACTTCGGCAAAAGCCAAAGAAGATATAAACATTAAACTTGTAAAAACAATACTCAATTTTTTCATGTTTCTAATCTCCTAAATTTTGTTGTATATTTTGTAAAAGACTTTCGGGCGAAAAATTTGACATATCTACAACTCTTGTATCTTTAGGCAACACAAAAAGACTGTCACTTATATCCTCGGTTTTAAAATTCGTTATATTTGTTTCCGAAGCTTCTTCTTTTACATACGTCGGAAGACCGTAATCTTCCGTTAAATAATATACAACGTCACTGTCTTTATCTTTAGATTTAAACACTTGGCAGGAATAACCGTTTTTAGAAGCTTTTTCAACAAATTTCAGTTCATCGGCTTTATCTACAATAGCATCAAAAGTCGTTTGTTTAATGGTTTCTTTATCAACATTTATTTTCATGGCAGCTTTATCTTGTTCGGAATAAATATACATACCATTTTCATTTATTATTGAAATTCCTTCCTTAGCTTCCATTCTTATTTTGTCACCTTTCATATACACTTTTGCAGTAACCGATTTTTTGTTTTTATCTCCGGTTACAATATGAACTTTATAACTTATTCCTTGTTGTTTCAATGTTTCCATTTTTTCAAAAGCGGTTTTAAACATAGCTTTTGAATCTGCAGCAAATAAAGATGTTGCAGCAAAACAACAAATTGTTAAACACAATACCAAAAGTTTTTTCATCATAATCCCCTATATTGAAACTGTTTTTACTGTAACCCCGCCTATTTTAGACAACTTCTTGGTCATTAAAGTTACTTCCCTTTTATTTCCCAAGAATTCCAATATTATAAGTCCCGTCTGAGAACATTTTTTCGGTGTACTGTCCGTAATACCTAATCTTGTTTTTATAAGGCAACCGTATTCGCTTAAAACTTCCTGAACCGCACTTGAAACATTTTTTCTTTGTTGAACGGAAATAATAACAATGTTTTTCATAAATTTTCCTCCGATAATCTTTTATTTATCATTTCACCTACCGTTACAAACTTATATCCTTTACTTCTCAGTTTATCTATAAATTCCGGTAACACCTTTATAATTGTAGTATTTTTTAGAAGATCGTGCATTAAGAAAATTGTTCCGGGTTTTGCATTTTCCACATATAAATCCAACATTTCTTCCTGCGACAAATCTCTTTCCCAATCTATACCGAAAGTCCAATTGATTATTTTATAATTTGTTTCTCTTGCAATTTCTATTGCATCATCTTTTAAATATCCGTGCGGAAACCTTACCAACTTTGTTCTAAAGCCGGTAATATCTTTTATTAAATCCTGGCACTGTAAAATTTCTTCTTTTATTTTTTCTTTTTTGTCGCTTTCTTCATCATACCTGAAAAAATTCATATGATTGTATGTGTGGTTTGCAAGTTCGTGACCTTTGGAATAAATATCTTTTACAAGTTTAGGCCTTTTTGCTACGGATGATCCCAATAAAAAGAATGTTGCTTTTACATCTTTTTTATCCAAAATTTTTAATATATCTTTTGTATTTAAGCCGGGCCCGTCATCAAAGGAAAGAGCCACTTCTTTTACATTTAAACTTCCCCTTGTAAAGAAAGTTTGCTCCGCATATAAAGAAGTCGTAATAACTAAAAACAACAGTATAAAAACTATTTTTTTCATATTTTTTAAAAAAATCTTGCAATACCTGTTAATATACCCGCATTTACTATTTGCATCCAAAAATTGTCGTTTAAAGGCCAAGGAATAGTTTCTATAAAAGCTGCAACAAGTGCACCTATCAAAGCAAACTGCCAGCCGGGTAGAACCAATAAACCTACAGCAAAACAAGCATAAAAACAAGCTATTGAACCTTCCCAAGATTTGCCTGCATATATTTTGTGCTTGCCGTAAGCTTTACCGAAAAGAGCGGCACAAGCATCACCGAAAGCAAGATACAAAAAGCTTGCCAAAACAAATGTTTTTTCAGGGAACAAAAGTATTGTTAAAAATGCTCCGGAAAGTGTCCAAGGCAAACCGCTTATTTTATGAGTTTCCGATTCTCTGTGAACTCCGCCCAAAACTTTTAATATAAACACATTAAATTTTTCGTTTCTTGCTCTTATAAATTCGCCCAACAAAACAATTATTATAGCTATTAATAAACCCACCAAAACTACAGTCTTAGGCAAGAACCAATATGCCGCAACATAAATAAGTGTAAGAATGTGAAAAGTTTTTCTTTTTATTTCGTCTTTAGGAAAGCCAAACATTTATATACTCCCAAAAAAATATATTTATAAAAATCTATACCGTCACTAAATACTTTAACAAAAAAATCTTTAACAAAAATATGGTTCGGAAATATCCAAGCCAAAACCAACACTACCATTATTATATTAATAAAACAAACAAAAACCAACGAAAAAAACTTTCCGTAAATTTTCATATCTTCCTGACCTACTTTTATTGCATAAAAAGTCAGTGCATAATAAAAAGCAAGTGAAACACCCGCAAAGAATAAAAACCAGGAATATACAGCCGTAATATCTATGAACCAACCGAGACAAAAATATATCAAAATAATTATTATCGGATATATAGGAAAGAAATACGGAGAAAGAGTTATAAAGATGTTATCTTTTGTTAAAGTAACACTTCCTTTGTTTGCCGAAACTTTAAACTTTTTTATTTGAGCACCGCTTAAAAGCCCGGCCAAGGCATGTGTGAGTTCGTGTCCGAAAACATAAGTGGACATCGGTTTAAAAAATATTACCTGGAACAAAAAGTAAACGGCTATTCCTATCCAAAAAGGAACAATATTCATATTTGTTTGACCGGCAAAAGAAAAAAACAATTGAAAGAAATCGTATACAAAAGCCAATAGTGCCGGTAACAACAAAACCGCTATAATAAATCTTAATTTATTCATTTTATGTTAATTGTAATACCTGTTAAAATGCCGAACTGAGACCGAAAGTGTATGATACATATCCGTCGTATACACTTATACCTACAGTTCCGTTAATAATAATGGCTGATACGGAAACTCCGGCATAGTAACCGAACCCTTCGTAACTGCCTTCCAAATTTTGTTTATTTGAAGATTTCGGGTTGGCTTTTGTTTTATCCCAACCTACACCGACATAAGGTGTTACTATAGGAAGATTAAATGTTGCAACGGCTCCCAACCCCAAATTGTTTCCTTCCAATTTATTTTCACCGTCATCCGCTTTAATAAGAGTGTACATACCGTGAACACTGATAGAAGGAATAACAAAATCTCTGCCTTCAAACACCAACAATCTTAAACCGCCGCCGTAAATGTTTGCATCCTGCAAATATGCGTATTTTGCCAATATATCAAGTTGGTCGGAAAGTCTTATTCCGCCGGTAAGCATAGGCACATAAAGTTCGTTTATTCCTTCGGCTTCCATAATTTCGTTCGATATTTTGTTATAGTTTATTTTAAGATGTACATCTATTCCCGAAACACCAAAAGCTGCAGCAGCGCTGAAACTTCCGCCTGTCATAATATTACCTAAATCGGATGATAAATTATTTAAATATTTTTGTGCCTGTTCTTCACTTACACTGTCAAGAACTTCATTGAATTTGCCGAAAGGTCCTGCAAAAGCATTAACAGAACTAAATAATAAAACGGTAAACAATATCAACACTCTTTTCATATTATCTCCCAAAAAAATCACTCTACGATTTTGAGGTACGGATGAATGGATGTATGGACTCAAATTTTTGCTTAGCAAAAATTTTCTTTTTCCCAAATTATTTTTATACCTTCCAACGTAAGTTCCGGTATAACACCTTCGATATCTTCCATTTCTTTTACCATAAGATATGAAAGACCGCCGGTAGCAATAATTTTTATATTTTCTTCACCCATCTCGTTTTTGATTCTGTGCAAAATTTCTTTTACCAAACCGATATATCCGTAATACAAACCGGACTGTATACATTCAACGGTTGTTCTACCTACAATTTTTGCGGGCATATTTAAAGTAACCTGCGGCAACTTTGCGGTTCTTTGAGTTAAAGCTTCCGCGGATATTAAAGGTCCTGCCGTTATTACACCACCCAAATAGTTTCCGTCTTTATCTATACAATCAAAAGTTGTTGCCGTTCCGAAATCTATAACTACGGAAGCGGTTTTGTACCTTTCATAAACTGCAACGGCATCCGCAATTCTGTCGGCTCCGACTTCTTCCGGATTGTTATAAGAAAATTTTAATCCGCCCGCTCTTTTACTTGTAATAAACATTGCATCTTTTTTGAAATATCTTTTTGTTAAATCGGCAAAAACATTATCGAGTGACGGAACAACACTTGCAATGGCAACAGCTTTAATTTGTTCTTTGGATATATCGATTTTCGAATAATAAAATATATCCAAAATCTTTATTGCATATTCGTCCGCGGTTTTCTTTTTGGATGTTGCTATTCTCCAAATTTGAAAAGGTTTATCTTCAATTTTGTTACCGTTAAATTTAAACAAACCGAGTGTAATATTTGTGTTTCCGATATCTATTGCTAAAAACATGTTGTCTCCTTAAAAATTTGCTTTGCAAATTTTTAGAGGGTTAGATGTATAGATGTATGGAGGTATGGACTAAAATTGCTTCGCAATTTTGATGACTAGACGTATGGATGACCGGATGTATAGAAACTACAAACAACTTTTTTTACTTACTATTTGTCGTTACTTCTATTCTTCCAGATCTCTATACTTCCATTCATCAACTTTTTGTAAAACAAAAAGTTTCTATCCCTCTATACTTCTATCCCTCTATACCTCAAACAGGGTGTTCCCGTTACAGTCTATTCCGACTATCAACGGAAAATTTTCTATTTTTATTTCGTAAATTGCTTCCGGTCCCAAATCTTCAAAAGCTATTAACTTAAAACTTTTTACTTTTTCGGCTATCAATGCTCCTACTCCACCGGTAGCAAGCAAATATATTGATTTATTTTTTTGTATCGAATCAAAAACTTCTTTGCTTCTTTTACCTTTACCGATAAGAATTTTTACACCGTTATCCAACATTTTCGGTGTATAAACATCCATTCTCGAAGATGTTGTAGGTCCGCAAGAACCGATAATTTTATCGGGAGCATTAGGGCACGGCCCGCAATAATATATACAAGCATCTTTTAACTGTATCGGTAATTGTTTACCGCTGTTTAAAAGTTCAACTAACCTTTTATGTGCTTGATCTCTTGCGGTATAAATAGTTCCTGTAAGTTCTATTTTTGTTCCCGCTTTAAAATCTTTAATATTTTGTAATAATTGTTCTATTGTTATTTTCATAATGTTATTGTTTTTCTTCTGCAAGAATGACACTGCACATTTATTGCAACGGGCATAGATGCTATATGGCACGGTTTTGTTTCAATAAATACGGCAAGTGCCGTAGGGTTACCGCCAAGCCCCATAGGCCCGATATTTAATTTATTTATTTCTTCCAACAATTCTTTTTCTTTATCGTTATAATCTTGTTTTATATTTTTGCTGCCTATTGTTCTCAACAATGCTTTTTTTGCAAGAAGGCCTACACTTGCGAAATCTCCCCCTATACCCAACCCCACTATTACGGGAGGGCAAGCATTTGCTCCTTTAAGTTTCATACTTTCTATAACAAAATTTTTTATACCCTGCCAACCGTCAAGCGGTGTAAGCATTTTTAAAAAACTTGCGTTTTCGCTACCGCCGCCTTTAGTTAATATTGTAATTTCTATTTTGTCTCCGTCAACGAAATCACAATATATGTTTGCGGGTGTGTTATCTTTTGTATTTACTCTGTTTAAAGGATCACTTACAATAGATTTTCTTAAATAATATTTTGTGTAACCTTGAGATACGCCTTTATTTATTGCGGTAACAATATCGTCGCCTATTATTTCCACTTCCTTACCGATTTTCACAAAAAAGTTTGCAGTTCCCGTATCTTGGCACAATGCAATCTTTTTTTCTTTTGCTATTTTTGCATTTTCCAAAATTTCTTTTAAAATGTTGTCGGATATGGAATTATCGTTTTTTATGTGAGATGATATACAATCAATAACATCCTGCGGCAAATTGAAATTTACATCACCGCAAAGCTCACAAACTTTATTGATAATAATTTCACTGTTTATTTTTTTCATTAAAAATTCCTATAGAATTTTTCGATTATGGGGTTATGGGGTTATTAGTTTAACAACAACTGGATTGCCACAGGGCTAAAACCCTTCGCAATGACAACCTTATACCCCTACAAACTTATAACCTGCCTTTCAAAAACCTATAATCTTATCACCCTATAAACTTTATAACCTAAAATAAAATTGCTCCGCAATTTTATTTGGATTTTTTTATAAATCCGTTTTTCATCATATCTGCAGTTAATGCTCTGCTTCTTTTTATCATACTCATTGCCTGAGCATAAAACTGATCGTAACTTGCTTTTCTTTGTGCAACTTTTTCTTTTATTGCTTTTACTGCAACTGCCGCTGCGACTTTCGGATAAACTTTCCAATCGTCCATTGTCGGTAATATTTGTGTAGGTTTTATTTTGTTGTTAGGAATACAAGAAGCAAGTTCTACTGCTGCCGTAATACACATATTGTCTGTTATTGTTGTTGCTCTTGCATCGAGTGTTCCTCTGAATACTCCCGGGAAACCTAATGAGTTATTAACCTGATTTTCAAAATCGCTTCTGCCTGTAGCAACTACTGCAGCACCTGCCTCTTTTGCTTCCCACGGCCATATTTCAGGAACAGGGTTTGCGCATGTAAACACTATCGGATTTTTTGCCATCTTTTTAATCCATTCTTTCTTTATTACGTTTGGTCCCGGTGTAGATAAACATATCAAAACATCCGCATTTTCCATTGCAGTTTCTATTGTACCTTCAACGTTTGAACCGTTGGTGTCACAACACATTGCCCATTTTTCAGGATGCGAATTTTTCAATTCTTTTCTCTTTTTGTTCAATGTTCCTTTAGAATCTACCATTATTATGTTTGCAGGATTTGCTCCGTAAAACATTATAAGTCTTGCAATACAAATATTTGCGGAACCCGCACCAAGCATTGCAATTTTAACTTTGGATATTTTTTTGTTAACTACTTTTAAAGCGTTTATTAAACCGGCAAGTGTAACAAGTGCCGTTCCCTGTTGATCGTCGTGCCATACAGGAATATGACATTCTTTTCTTAATGTGTAAAGTATAGGAAAACATTTCGGTTGAGCGATATCTTCCAAATTTACTCCGCCGAAAGAAGGTTGCAAAATTTTAACCGTATTAATTATTTCCTGTTGATCTTTAGTTGCAAGACAAATAGGATAAGCATCTACTCCGCCGAGATATTTGTATAACAATGCTTTACCTTCCATAACAGGCATTGCAGCTTCGGGGCCGATATCGCCAAGTCCCAACACTCTTGTTCCGTCGCTGACAACTGCAACGGAGTTCCATTTGTTTGTATGTTCGTAAGCAAGTTCCAATTGTTTGTTTATATCTTTACAAACCGCAGCTACTCCCGGACTGTACCATATTGCAAAATCATTAAAATCTCTTATTCTGCATTTAGGAACAACTTCTATTTTACCTTTATAAAAAGGGTGTAATCTTCTTGCATCTTTAGACGGTTTTTCCGCTAACTTTAAAAGTTTTTTTACATTTGTTTTCATAGTAATGTTTCCTTACCATTAAATTTATAATTATTTTATAAATTATACCATATTGGAGGGATGGAAGTATAGAGGCATGGATGCATGGAAAAGACAGCTTATAGTTTATAACAACAACGACGGGATCCCGCATCAAGTGCGGGATGACAATTGGTGGTGTGCGGGATGACACGACATTGTTTTTGTCGTTGGAGACCTTAAGATTTTGTGTTAGAATGAAGAAACTCAGGAATGAAGTGTATATGGATCCCGTAAGGGCATACTCGATTTCCTGAGTTTCAATATTATAACCAAAATATTAAGGCCGCTATAAAAATTTTACTTATTGTTAACAAGTAATCAAAAGGTGTTCATTTGCCACATCATTATAAACCTTACATTCTCTGTCGGATACATCATATACATGTACGATATCTGTCAGAGTTTTTTCTCTCTCAAACTCTGAGACAATATCTTTCGATGATTCCAATTTTTCCGGTGAGAAATGTATAGTTTTCTCATTATTAAATATTGCCGTATACAAAATTTCAGCTTCGACAAGATCTTGAAAAATATGGCTTCCGTAAGATAATTCGGGATTAAACCCTGCTCTTGAGTCTTCAGACTCACATATAATTTCATATGTGCTTATATCCGAAAAGGCAGTCGGTACTCCTAGTTCGGGAGACGATGTTCCTACTCTACCCGGCACAATTAACATCATGTGCTTACCTTTATCACGATAATACCAATTAATTTTTCCGACCAATTTTGCGACCAGAGATTTATCATTGTAAGGCATATTATAGTATTTAACAGGGTCAACATATACGATAATATCAAGATCTGTTGTCTTACACATTCCCATTGAAGAGCCTTTACTTTCAAGAAGAATATTTTCTTCTAAAACATCCGGCGGAATCACAGTTCCCGATTTTCCTTTTTGTACTTGAAGCGGACGGCATTGGAGTAAATCAATAGAATATTCCCCGCTCTCCGATATGTTTATGGTAAACTCTATATCGACAGGATAATCATACTCTTCCTGTATACAGTGAAGCATTCTCTTCATCTGTTCCATCAGAGTACTGTTATCTACAAGTCCCTTACATGAAATAAATTTTACTTCCCGTCTTATTCCCATCTCACTCAGACGAGATTCGGCTTCATAATCGTGCTCAAATAACATTTTACCTAGATATTTGGGAATATCCGATTCGATATCTCTAAGGGTAAGTTTATTGAGGGCTTTTTCAGTCATATTAATAACTTCGGCTTTACCTTGAGAAAATTTATGTTTATCAGCGGAAGAAGAATATAAATTCTTATCCGGCATATCGAGGTTAACTATCCTCGGATACGAACCTTCCGTCCTGTCAACAGCCGATGTTCCCAACCCCATAACGAGTCTTAACATTCCGGCTGCAGGATCACTGTCTTTCATTATTCTGTAAGGACTGTACGAATAACCTACTCCCGCCGCACAAGGCATATAGTTGGTTCCGTAATAAGATCCGGATACACGCTGTATAAGAAGAGCCATCTGTTCATCTCTTTTATCCAGTCCGCGCCTCTTACGATAATCAAGCGCAGAAAGGCCCATTGAACTTGCATATACAACTTTAATTGCATGTTCGAACTCATCAAGTCTCTCTTCAAGACTGCCTCTGTTGGCACAAAATACAGACTCGTATTTTCCAGCAAAAGCATTTCCGAATCCGTCCTCTAAAATACTGCTTGAACGAATAATGTACGGATCTTGCCCGTAGTATTCAATAATCCTGACAAACTGGTTACGCATAGCTTCGGAAAATGTTCCGCCCATTATCTTATCAGCAAATTCTTTTGCCAGTTTAAAATAACCTTCCTCTGTTCTCTGTCGTACTCTTGTATCCCACAAGTTATTATCGACGATGTATGTATAATAAAGATCGGATCCTACATAAAAAGAATCATGCGGTTCAAGTACATCACTGATATCAGGTTCTTTATTCCTTATTATTGCCCTTGCAAGGAGCATACCGCAAGCTTTACCACCTATCATTCCCGTTCCTACCATGTGATCTCTTACCGCAAAGTAATCTTCCGGAGTGAAATGTTTCTTTACCAACTGACGCATCTTAAAATCTCTTGTCATCATAATATTGCACATTTGAGAACATTCATCGGTTATATCCATGCCGCTTTCTTTAAGTAACTTAACACGATTAAAAAATCTGTCCCATGAGTCGGAATATTGTTCATCTGCAGATCGTTGTGCCAAGCCCAGTGTTTGATAAAATCTGCTCGATTGTACGCCGTCTAATATAGGTCTAAATTCTCCGCTTTTTGGATTATATATGTGCGGAAGAAACATAGTATCGGAGTTTCTCTCCCATACTTTTTGAGGACGAACATATACGTTTTTATTGTCCGAATATACATCAAAGAAAAGTTGGGTGGTACTTAGAATTTTGTTTATTGCCTGTACGGAATGTTTACCTCTTATAATCGGGAAAAAAGCAACAGTATCAAGAATAAAAAGAAACGGGCATGTAACTCTGAAAAAGTTGCCCATCATAAGATCCGTAGCCCATGCTATTTGTAAATCAGATAAACAGTCAAAGACATAGAAAGCATCTTTTCCTTCTTTCTCAATCGCATTATGAATGGCTACCGTAAAATTTTCAAATCTGTGGGTAAGAGGTATTTTAATTGTCTTTATTTCCGGACAATCTTCAAGAAGAGGTTCGTGACTTGCAAACCTGAAATATATAATATTTCGTTTATCCTCAATTGCCTGTTTTATGTATGGTTCCATGAAAAGTTTGAATTGTGAAAGGTAAGAAACACGCCATACAACGTTATCCCCAAGCCTGATGTTATCAAGCGCCTTGTCCATCTCAGGAATACCGCTCTTTATTCTATCGAATGCCGCCATATATTCCTCCAAATATTATTTGTCTGTAATTTTAGAAGGATAAATTCCATCGAAGCAGGCACAACAGAATTTAGAAGTATCATGTTCATCTGTACAACAAGCTTTTTTCATATTGTTAATATCAAGAAAAGTTAAACTGTCAACATTCAAAAATTCTTTTATTTCTTCGTTACTTTTCATTGCGGATATAAGTTTATCTTTGTTTGGCGTATCTATTCCGTAATAACAAGGTGATATTACCGGCGGGCAAGACAATGCAAAATGAATTTCTCTTGCTCCTACATCTCTTAAAATTTTAACAATTTTTTGTGCCGTTGTTCCCCTTACCAAAGAATCGTCTATAAGAACAATTCTTTTACCGTCAATAACATCTTTTATCGGAAACAACTTTAATCTTGCCGTTACTTCTCTCATTTTTTGTGACGGTTTTATAAAACTTCTGCCTACATAATGATTTCTTATAAATCCTGTTTGAAATTTTATTCCCGATTCTTCGGAAAAACCTTGTGCCGAAAAAATTCCCGTATCGGGAACGGGAACAACGATATCTGCTTTTATATCTTTCATTTGTTTTGCAAGATATTTTCCCATTTGCACACGGGCATTTTTAACACTTTTGTTACATAACACACTGTCAGGTCTGGAAAAATATACCTGTTCGAAAATACAAAATTTTTCTTTCTCTTTTTTATCGAGATAAATATCTTCTATTATTTTACCGTTTTCTATTACAATCACTTCGCCCGGATTAACATTTCTTATAAAACTTCCACCTGCAGCATCTATTGCCGATGTTTCCGATGCAAGTATATAAGAATCTCCGTTCTTTCCCAAAACAAGAGGCCTGAAACCAAACGGATCTCTGACACCTACAAGTTTATTACCGATAATAAATATTAAAGAGTATGCCCCTTCCAACTTTGCTACTGCATTTTTTATAAGGTCTCCTGCGGAAAAGCCCTTACTTTTTGCAACTAAATGTGCAACTATTTCCGTATCTGATGTATGATTGAATATTGAACCTGCCTGTGCAAGTTCTTTTTTTATTGTTTCACAGTTTGTGATGTTTCCGTTATGAGCAACTGCAATGTTACCGTGAATACAGTTAAAAACAAAAGGTTGAGCATTTAATAATGTACTTTCGGAATGAGTGGAATATCTTACATGGCCTATACAAACTTTACCTGTTAATGTATTTAATATCTTTTCTTTAAATATTTGAGATACAAGACCCATGGATTTGTGTGTAATGTAGTTTATTCCGTCGTTGTTAGATGTTATTCCTGCAGACTCTTCTCCCCTGTGTTGTAATGTCAGAAGGCCTACAAATGTAAACATTGAGGCGGTTTCGTTGTTTTCTATTCCGAATATTCCACACATTTCAGTTCTCCTTTTGAACGACTTATTGCGACTAAAATATTTTTGCTACGACTTTGAGTTCTCGAACCTTATGTATGTTTCACTAACTTTATACACTGCGGTTCGTAAACTCTTTGTCTCGCTAAAAATCTTTTAGTCACTCAAAAATTGCAACTGATATTTTTGCAATTTTTGAATTGAACCACTACATTTTGAAATTACTTCGTTTCGCCTTATACTATGCAGTCTTGAACGACTAAGATGTAAAAATCACTTCGTGATTTTTGTTAAATATATAAAAACTACATTTTTGTCGTTGTTAACTTTCAAAGAGTTTTTAAAGTTTTTTCTATACCTCTATGCATCCATACCTCTATACCTCAGAATTAACAAATGAAATTTGTTAATTCTTCGTATAAAGTAAATGATACGGATTCTTATCCGCAGCAACATACTTCGAAAAATTATCAATATTTATTGCTTTCGTGTAATTAAAATATTTCTTATATTGTTTTATATATTTATTTAATACTTTCTTATCTTCGTCATTCATTTCAACTTTCTTTATTTCTTTTCCCATATTTTTTTTAGGTATGGAACCGTTAATATACATTACTCCGCCATGCATTCCGGTACCAAGATATTTTCCAGTTAAATTTTCCGCTTTTGTTATTCCTATACCGAGCAATATTATTATTCCGCCTGCCATATACTCACCCAAGAAATCACCTGCGGAGGATCCTATAACTATTACAGGTTTCATATCGAGATATTCTTTCATATGAATACCTACTCTGTAACCTACACTGTCTTTAACAAATATTTCTCCGCCTCTCATTGCATAACCTGTAGTATCTCCGCAACTTCCGTGCACAATAATTCTTCCCTTGTTCATTGTGTTACCGATAGCATCCTGAGCATTTGAAAACACTTCAAGTTCGGGACCTGCCATATATGCACCCAAATCGTTGCCCGGAACACCGTCTATATTTATTTTAATGTCGTGATCTATTCCGCACCCGATATATCTTTGTCCGCATACACCGTGAAGATTTATTTCGTCGTAATTTAAAGCAAATTGTCTTATTTCTTTATTCAAATCTTCGGCTAACTTGTTATTAACCTCTAAATCTATCTGCTTCATTTTATATCCCTCCGAAAATCTTATTTTCTCTTATATCTTTAGAAAAAACATTTAATCCTATATTTTGTTTTGTTATATCGTAATTTAAACTGCTTAAAGGTGTTTTATCATTAATTAAAGAAGTGTATATTCCCGCTCTCTCGTTTGTGTTTATAAGAACAAATCCTTCAAGCTTATCATCTTTTATTACAAGTTTTTTCAGTAAATCTTTAGTATCATCTTTTTGGATATAAACTTTGTATCCGTCTTGTTTTGTATCAACAATTCCTGCAGAAATTAAATGCAATCCGAAAAAGCCGATAGCATTTAAGGGAAAAGCACCTGTAAATTCTTTTGTTACTCCCGCCATATTAGAACCGGCAAGTTTACCTTGAACAAAAGCATTCGGCCATAAAGCAAGAATCTTGTTTTGTTCCGACAAAACATCAAAACTTTCTACACAATCACCTGCAGCATAAATATCTTTTATAGATGTTTGCATATATTTATCTACTACAATACCTCTGTTTATTTTTATGTTTATATCTTTTGCAATAGAAATATTAGGTCTTACACCTACCGCCATTATCAAAACATCACAATTTAATTCTGTCCCGTCGGCAAGTATTACGGAATTTTCTTTAACTTCTTTTGCCGTATTTGAAAGGTAAAAAGTAACATTATGCTTTTCTATATGGTTTTGAATAACAGATGCCGTATTTTTATCCAACACGGAAGCCATAACTCTGTCTGCCATATCACAAACTTTAACGGATTTAACTTGTTCTGCCAATGCTTCAGCTGCTTTTAAACCTATCAGTCCCGCACCGATAATAACCACATCTGAATTTTTATTAACAACTTTTTGTATCTTTCGAACAGATTCAATATTTAAAAAAGTATAAACATTTTTATGCTTTTGTATTCCGTTTACAGGCGGAACAAAAGGAACACTTCCCGTCGCAATAAGAAGTTTATCGTATTTATAAGTTTCTTTATTTTCACAAGCAACTTCTTTTTTGGTTGTGTTTATACTTTGTACTTTAGAATTCAATTTAACCGTTATTTTGTTTTTTGTATAAAAATCTTCTTTCTTATATTTTATGGTTTCCAAAGTTTGTTTTCCCTGCAGAAAATAAGAAATTAACGGTCTTCCGTAAGCAGGAAAGTTTTCTTCCGACAATATTGTTATATTGCCTTTTTTATCGATATTCCTGATTTCGGCAGCACAATTTGTTCCCGCACAGCTGTTTCCGATTATTAAATAATTCATTTACTACTCCTATATCGACCAAATTAGTTTTTAAAATTTTCATTTTACAAGAACATTATTTATAGATTGCCACGACAATTTCATTGTCTCGCAATGACAAAAAAAAGAACAACTTACTTCTTCTCTTCCAAATCCATAAACTTTAGGGCACCGTTAGGACAATTCTTTGCACAAGCTGGTTCGTCTCCGTTTTCAGTACACAAATCACATTTTGAAATAACTGTTCCCGATACCGACATTTTTATTGCACCGAACGGACAAGCCATTATGCAAGACTGACACCCTACACATTTTTCTTTTATGTTTCTGACTATACCGTTTTCATCTTTATACATCGCACCGGAAATACATGCCTGTACACATTTCGGCTCTGCACAATGTCTGCACTGAAGGGCAAAAAAAGTTTTTACTCCGTTCTTTTCTATCTCTTCAATTGTTATTGCAGAATCAACATTTTCCTTCTTATATGTTTTTATGATATCTTTTGATTTTGAATGTGCGGTTCTGCAATAAACTTCGCACAACCCGCATCCTAAACAATTTTTTTCAAAAGCATAAACTTTTTTCATTTCTTTTATTATTCTCCCGCATGTTTTATTCCGAGTATTTCCAATTCTTTAAGGTTAAGACCTACTCCTCTTAACATTAATCTGTTTCCTCTTAAACTGTCTATTGCATTTATTCCCATTCCGCCCAACATTTCTTTAATTTCGTTGTTCCATGCAGTAAGCAAATTTATTAATCTTTCATAAGCAATATCCGGATTTAATCTTTTTACAAGTTCGGGATTTTGTGTTGCTATACCCCAATTACATTTACCTGTTGAACAACTTTGACACATGTGGCAACCCATAGCAATTAATGCCGCGGAAGCAATATATACGGCATCCGCACCTAAAGCTATAGCCTTTACTATATCCGCGCTGTTTCTTATTGAACCTGCACATATAACGGAAATATGGTTTCTTATGCCTTCATCTCTTAATCTTTGATCCACACTTGCCAATGCAAGTTCTATAGGTATTCCCACATTATCTCTGACTCTTGTAGGTGCTGCTCCCGTTCCGCCTCTGAAACCGTCTATAACAATAGCATCTGCTCCTGCTCTTGCAATACCCGATGCAATAGCTGAAACGTTATGAACGGCAGCAATTTTAACAAAAACTGGCTTTGTATAATTTGTACTTTCTTTTAAAGAAAGAATTAATTGTCTTAAATCTTCTATTGAATATATATCGTGGTGCGGTGCAGGTGAAATTGCATCGGAACCTTCAGGTATCATTCTTGTTGCGGAAACATCGGGACCTACTTTTATTCCAGGCAAATGTCCGCCTATACCCGGTTTTGCACCCTGCCCTATCTTAATTTCTATTGCCGCACCTGCATTCAAATAGTCCAAATGAACTCCGAATCTTCCCGAAGCTACCTGAACGGTAGTATTTTTACCGTACTTATAAAAATCCTTATGAAGTCCGCCTTCACCGGTATTATAAAGTATTCCCAACTTTTCTGCGGCTCTTGCAAGAGCTTCATGAGCATTTTTAGATATTGAACCGTAACTCATTGCAGAAAACATTATCGGCATGTTTAACTCTATTTGCGGCGGAATTTTCGTTAACATATTACCGTTTTTATCGTACTCTATTTTGTCCGGTTTTCTACCTATCATAACTTTTGTTTCCATAGGTTCTCTTAAAGGATCTATGGACGGGTTTGTTACCTGGCTTGCATTTAACAGTATTTTGTCCCAATAAATAGGAAACGGTTTAGGATTTCCCATACTTGATAAAAGCATACCGCCCGTTTGTGCCTGTCTGTAAATTTCGTCTATTGCCGTGCCTGTCCAGTTAGCATTTTCTTTAAACTCTAAAGTATTTTTTCTTATTTTAATTGCTTTTGTAGGGCACATTGCAACACATCTGTGACAACATACACATTTTGAATCTTCAGACAAAACAATATTATCTTCTTCATCAAATATATGAACTTCGTTGGAACATTGTTTTACACAAACTTTACACCTGATACATTTTGTATTATCTCTTAAAACTTCAAATCTGTCCGATACTAAATTTAAACTCATTGTCTTGCCTCCAACTTAACGATTACCGGTTCTCCGCCTTTCGGATGATAAATGTTTTCAGGTTCCGGGCAAATTACTCTTATTGCACTTTCTTCACTTGCAAAATATACTTTACTACCTTTGGTTGCACTTACCATTGATCTTAATTTTATTCTGTCGTTTAAAGCTATAAGTCCGTCTTCGTATCCTATAAGTATAGAAAAAGGACCGTTTATAAGAGCGGAAGAATATACCGTTCTTAATGCTTTTAACTCTTGTGCTTTTTTAGGATTTTCATTTTCAATATCTTTCCAAAAAGGTGCTACCAACACCTGTAAAGCTTTTTCCATAGGGAGTTTATGTTTTCTTACCAACAAATCCAAAAGATAAGTTATTACTTCAGTATCAGTTTGTAAGGAACAATTGTATCCGAACATTTCCACAAATCTTCTGTTGGCATCATAAGAAGAAATTTCTCCGTTATGAACTATAGACCAGTCAAGCATAGTGAAAGGATGTGCTCCTCCCCACCATCCGGGAGTGTTTGTAGGAAATCTTCCGTGTGCCGTCCAAATATAACCTTCATAATTTTCAAGCATATAAAAGTTCCCTATATCTTCCGGGTAACCTACACCTTTAAATGCGCCCATATTTTTACCGCTTGAAAACACATAAGCACCGCCGAACTCTTTATTTATTCTTATTACACATCTGGCGGTAAATTCGTCTTCGTCCATATTTAAGTTTCTGACTTTATAAATTCTGGGCAGAACAAAATATCTCCATATTAAAGGTTTGTTTTTTATCGACGGAACTTTTCTTGTAGGAATATTCCCCGCACTTTCTATTTCAAAGTGTTCGTTTAAAAATTCTTCCGTTTTAGCTTTTATTTGATTGTTATCATAAAAGATGTGTAAAGCGAAAAAATCTTTATATTGAGGATATATTCCGTATCCTGCAAATCCGCCGCCGAGACCGTTAGATCTTTCGTGCATCAATGCAATGGATTTAATAATATCGGTTCCGTTAAATCTGTTACCTTTTTTATCTATAATACCGCTTATGGCACAGCCTGACGGTATTCTTACTTGACCTTCTTTCATGTTAACTCCTTAAAATTTGCCTTCCTTGGCAAATTTTGAAGATTAGAAGATTTGAAGAATAGAAGATTAGATGAAAAGTTGTATTTTTATTATCAAAAATCGCACAGCGATTTTTACAGCTTAACTTCCAATCTTCCAATCCTCTAATCCTCCAATCTTCTATAGTTTTAATAATTTACCAAATACTGATCTATTTCCCATTGATGAACTTTCGTTCTGTAATTATCCCATTCTTCTGTTTTTGCTTGTGTATAAAGATTGAATGAGTATTCACCTAAAGTTTGTTTCATCAAGTCACTCTTTTGCATTGCTCTTACTGCATTAATTAAATTGTGCGGTAAATTTTCTATTCCCGCGGCATCTCTTTCTTCTTTTGTCATCTTGAATATGTTCTTATCGGTAGAATGTTTTACTTTAAGTTTATTCTTTATTCCGTCAAGACCTGCAGCCAAACATGCGGAAAGCAAGAAATACGGATTTGCTGCCGGATCCGGACATCTCAACTCTATTCTCGTAGATGCTCCTCTTGCAGCAGGTATTCTTATCAACGGACTTCTGTTACTTGCAGACCATGCAATATATACAGGTGCTTCATAACCCGGAACTAACCTCTTATAAGAATTTACTAACGGGTTGGATATTGCAGCCATAGATTTTATATGTTTCATTATACCTGCAATATAACTGTATGCTGTTTTTGAAAGGCCTATTGAATCTTTAGGATCATAAAATGCATTTTTCCCGTCTTTAAACAATGACTGGTTTGTATGCATACCAGAACCGTTTATACCGAAAATAGGCTTCGGCATAAATGTTGCATGAAGTCCGTGTTTTTGTGCTATCGTTTTTGCTACCAACTTAAATGTATTGATATTATCTGCAGTTTTTAAAGCTTCTGCATATTTAAAATCTATTTCGTGTTGTCCTCTTGCAACTTCATGGTGAGAAGCTTCAATTTCAAATCCCATCTGTTCAAGAGTTAAGCACATATCTCTTCTTACACTTTCACCTAAATCTATAGGTGCCAAATCAAAGTATCCCGCATCATCGTGTGTTACTGTTGTAGGTTTACCTTTTTCGTCGGTATGGAACAAGAAAAATTCAAGTTCGGGACCAACATTAAATGTGTAACCCAATTTTGCTGCTGCTTTTAAATTTCTTTTTAAAATGTTTCTCGGACAACCTTCAAAAGGTTTTCCGTCGGGCTTGTAAATATCGCAGATTAATCTTGCAACTTTACCTGTTTGCGGTCTCCAAGGGAAAATTACAAATGTGTCGGGATCCGGATAAAGGTACATATCGCTCTCTTCAATTCTTGTAAAACCTTCAATTGAAGAACCGTCAAGCATACATTTGTTGTCTAATGCTTTTTCTATTTGGCTTGCCGTTATTGCAACATTTTTTAACTGACCGAAAATATCGGTGAACTGCAACCTGATAAATTGTACATCCTGCTCCTTAACAATTTTGATAATGTCTTGTTTTGTGTAACCCATTTTTACTTCCTCCTATTATTTATTTTTCTTAATTGTTTTAGTATAAAAAAAGGCACTTAAAGAATTTAATTCTTTAAGCGCCTTTGCTTAACCCTTATTTAGTTTTACTGCTTTACTTCTATTCTTCTAATCTTCTAAAATTTGCAATTCTTAATTCTTTCTAGTGCTTCCTTAATTCTCGGAACCGGAACCGTCAATGCAAATCTGACATAACCTTCACCGCTTTTTCCCATCCCGTTACCCGGTGTACAAACTATTGCACATTCATCCAACAGTTTTGAAACCACTTCAGGCGATTTATATCCTTTCGGAACTTTTGCCCAAACGTAAAATGATGCTTTCGGTTTTGTTACGTTCCAACCGAGTGCATTTAGTCCGTCACACAAAGCATCTCTTCTTGCTTTATATATTGTTCTCATATCTTCCACGCATTCCTGAGAACTTGTTAATGCCGTAATTCCGGCTTCCTGTACCGCTTGAAAAACTCCGGAATCGTAATTATCTTTTACTTTTGCAATTGCTGCAACAATATCTTTGTTACCGCAAACCCAACCGAGTCTCCAACCTGTCATATTGTAAGTTTTTGATAATGAATGAAATTCCACACCGACTTCTTTTGCTCCTTCAAATTCCAAAAAGCTCATAGGTTTTTCGTTGTCGTCATAATAAATTTCGGAGTATGCATTATCGTAAGCAACTATAATGTTATACTTTTTGGCAAATTGTATAAGTTTAACATAAAACTCTTTAGGTGCAATTGCTGCCGTAGGGTTGTTAGGATAATTAACAAATATTATCTTTGCTTTTTTAGCAACATCTTCAGGAATTGCATCTAAATCGGGCAAAAAGCCGTTTTTTTCAAGCAAAGGCATAAAATAGGGTATACCATCGGTAAATATTGTTCCTGTGTTATAAACGGGATATCCGGGCTCTGGAATCAAAACTACATCCCCGGGGTTAACAAATGCCAAATGCATGTGACCTATGCCTTCTTTTGAACCTATTAAAGCACAAACTTCATTGCTTGGATCTAAATCTACATTAAATCTTTTTTTATACCAACCTGCGACCGCTTTTCTGAAAGAAAGCATACCTGCACCGAACGGATACTGATGATTTTGCGGTTTTGAAAGGGCAAGTTGCCCTGCCGTTACAATATGTTCCGGAGTAGGCATATCAGGATCACCGACACCCAACGATATTATATCTGCACCTCTGTCTATAGCTTCTTTCTTCTTTCTGTCTATTTCTATAAAAAGATACGGTGGCAACTTCTTTAATTTTTCACTCGTTTCAATCTTCATTTTTATTCCTCATTATAGTTTAAAAACAACTGCGAGATCCCGTATCAAGTACGGGATGACACAAACTCTTGTGTCTTTGTCGTTTCCATACATCTATACATCTATCCTTCTATACCTCTGCTTCTCCGGTAAATGCAACGACTGCCGGTCCTTCCAAATATACTTCAGAAATATTTTGTCCGTCTGTTTTGCAACTTACATAAAGATTATCTTTACCTCTTGTAATTACATGTACCGGTGATTTAACTTTATTTAACAAAACAGAAATTATAGACGATGCCGTTACTCCCGTTCCGCAGGCTAAAGTTTCACCTTCCACTCCTCTTTCATAAGTTCTTACAAGTATGGTGTTATTTTTATCCACTTTAACAAAATTTACATTTGTTCCTGCAGGTTCAAAATGTTTGTGAAACCTTATAATGTTCCCGTACTTTTGAACACTTACTTTTTCTATATCATCAACATAAACTACTGCATGAGGAACACCGGTGTTTAAAGAATGAACAGTCCAAACATTTCCTTCGACATCAATTTCTTCGTTAAGAGCCAAATCTTTTGGGTTATACAATGCAAGTTTTACAACAGTGTCACTTTTTATTTCTGCCGTAACTAAGCCTGCATCAGTTTCAAATTTCATGTTTTTGCCTGCAATTCCCAACTTATAAGCAAACATTGCAATTGATCTTCCGCCGTTACCGCACATACTTGCAAAAGATCCGTCCGAATTATAATATCTCATTCTAAAATCGGCTTTTGAAGACTTTTCCAAAAGGATAAGTCCGTCTCCGCCTATAGAATATCTTCTGTCACAAAGTTTTGCGGCAAGTTTTGAATGTATATTTTCAGGAACAACGTTTTCTCTGTTATCTATTAAAACGAAATCATTTCCTGCCGCTGTTAACTTATAAAAGCTTAAATTCATTTAATTTCCTTAAAGACTACATGTTTTTTGCTTTGCAAAAAATTAATATTAAAATAAAAAAAGAGTGCTAAAAAGATTTTTGTCTTTTTAGCACCCTTGCTAAAAGTTTGTTGCTGTATTGTTGTGCCTTAATTGTATAACAAAAAAATTTTTTTGTCAACTACAAAAATTATCGACGATAATTTTTAGTTTGTAGTTTATGGCTTAATGATAACAACGAGATCCCGCATCAAGTACGGGATGACAACAAAAAGACAATATACAATGATATAAAATTAACGACAAAAAGCAGTTCAAGGCCTTAAGATTTTAGGTTAGAATGAAGAAACTCAGGAATGAAGTGTATATGGATCCCGTAAGGGCATACTCGATTTCCTGAGTTTCAA
>JBGUZU010000010.1:0-27505 GCA_045223915.1 Endomicrobiaceae bacterium
CAAAGATTTGAGCCACGTAATCGGTGGATTCTGCTTCGCAGCATCTAAAGATGACAATCCTAACGGATTCATCATTTACTTAGATGACATCATTTATGAATAATCTTCATTAAATAAAAAAGAGGTAGAGAATTTTCTCTACCTCTTTTTTTTTGTTTCATATCTTTATTTCTTGGATTTCTTTTCTTTCTTTTCTGCTTTTGCAGGTGCTGCAATTTCCGCATCAATAGGTGTATCTATATCATCTA
Source organism: Endomicrobiaceae bacterium (assembly GCA_045223915.1). Lineage (GTDB taxonomy): Bacteria > Elusimicrobiota > Endomicrobiia > Endomicrobiales > Endomicrobiaceae > Ruminimicrobiellum. Next base: position 249 of record JBGUZU010000010.1, read on the forward strand.
ACTTTTTGCAACCGTGTTTTTCTCTTATAAGATTTTCTAATTCGTATGCCACTTCCGGAGTATTTGCCAAATATTCTTTGAACTTATCTTTACCCTGGAATCTTTCATCTTTATATGTAAAGAAAGAACCTGCTTTTTCTATAAAACCGTCTGCTACACCGATATCTACAAGGTATCCTGTTTTATCTATACCGACACCGAACATAATATCAAACTCTGCTTGTTTGAAAGGCGCTGCAACTTTATTTTTTACTACTTTTACTCTTACTCTGTTACCTAAAATTTCGTCACCTTTCTTTATTGCTTCTATTCTTCTGATATCAAGTCTTACCGAAGAATAAAATTTTAGTGCAAGTCCGCCGGGTGTAGTTTCAGGGTTGCCCCACATAACACCGATTTTTTGTCTTAACTGGTTAATAAATATAATTGAAGCTTTTGATTTTGAAACTACAGGTGTGAGTTTTCTTAAACCTTGGCTCATAAGTCTTGCTTGAATACCTACAAAAGAGTCACCCATTTCACCTTCTATTTCGGCTCTCGGAACAAGAGCTGCAACGGAATCTACAACTATTAAATCTACGGCACCGGAACAAACAAGTTTTTCGGCTATTGCAAGGCCTTGTTCCCCTGAATCCGGTTGAGATATAAGCATATCATCTACATTTACTCCCAATTTTGCCGCATAGTCCGGATCCATAGCATGTTCCGCATCTATGTATGCTACTATTCCGCCTTGTTTTTGTGCTTGTGCCGCTATACACATTGCAAGTGTGGATTTTCCTGAAGATTCGGGTCCGTAAATTTCTATTATTCTTCCTCTCGGAATACCGCCGATACCTATTGCTATATCCAAAGGTAATGCTCCCGTAGGTATCGCTTCAACATTTTCGTTTGATGTATCGCCCAATCTCATTATTGCTTCTTTACCGAAATCTTTTTCTATTTGCGACAATGCCAAATTTAACGCTTTAAGCTTTTCATCTTTACTCATTTATATCTCCTTTAATACTTATTTTTGTATATTATACATTTGTTTGTATTAATTGTCAAGTGTTTATTAAAAATTGTTTTTACAGAGTTCTCTGAAGTTACAGTATTTGCAGAAAAATTCGTTATCTGTTTTTTCAAAACAGTCTTTTTCTTTAGGAATATTGTTTTCTATATCCTGCAAATATTCGTACATTTGTTTTGTTTCATCTTCAACTTGTTGTTGGAACTGTGCCAACATTTCATCGGTTAAGTTTACTGTATATTCATCGTATGCGGGTGATAAATATACAACTGTTGAAGTTATGTTTTGTGCATTGGTATTAAAATGGTAACTTGCCCATAAAGAGTAACCTATTAACTGTCTTGAATGTTTTTGTTCATCTCTTTTGCCGGTTTTCCAATCTAAAATATAAATTTTATCTCCCACCGGTATAAGATAATCCACTTTACAGTATGCTTTATAGTTATTGATTCTCGTTTCTCCGAATCCGCCCGGCTCGATTATCCAATTTTTGCTTTCCGGAACTGCCGTTTCGAATATCCATTTTAACCTTTTACTTGTTAAAAAGTTTTCTATTATTCTGTTTATCTGAGGAATAAGATCTTGTGCGGTAACGGAATTTCTTTGTTTGTAATATACTTCGCAAAAATCTTTGCTGCTACAATATTCTTCCGCCATTTTTGCTACATATCTTAAAAAGTTCGGTCTGCTTATAGGCTTTGCGGTCTTTTGTAATCTTACAAGTAAATCTCTTATTGAATCGTGAACGATGTTACCCGTTTCAAGAGCAACCGAAGTTAACGATTTCAATTTTTGTATTTTGGATAAAGGTATTTCTCTGTCGAATTTGGAATAATAAGAATAAAAATATTGTCTCTTACAATTTTTAAAAACATCGTACCTTGATACCGACCACCCCAAAACGGAAGTGAACGGAAAATTTTTAATTTTAGGTAAATTCATAACTTTATATCCTGATATAAATTTTAGTTTGGCATAAGTATTAATTTATACGGTTTTTGCTTAAAATATTTATTTGCAACTTTTATAATATCGTCCGAAGTAACTTTAGATAACAAATCTATATATTTATCGTCATATTCGTAACCCAAGCCCAACATTTCTCTTGCGGAAAGATAATATGCTTGTCTTTCAACGGACTGATGAGATAAAAGATAAATTCCTTTAATGAAATTTTTCGTATCGTTTAATTCTTTATCGGAAACTTTTGTGTTACATAAATCCGTCATAATTTTTTCTATACCGTTTTTGGTGATATCAACATTTTTCTTGTCCAACCCGATATAAATTTCAAAGTAACTGTCACCCATTCTTGTAGGATAATTAGAGTTAACTTCGTAAGCAAGTCCCAACTTTTCTCTGAGTTCTATAAACAGTCTGCCGGTCATTCTTGCACCTAAAACAAGATTTATCATTTTTAATGTTATGGAATCTTCATTTAATACATCGGGTGCATCGTAAGCATAAATTATAAATGCCTGATTAAATTTAGAATTTACAATTGTATCTTCACCTGTTCTTTCGGGATTTCTTTCAAAAGAAACTTTTGGCTTTTCTTGTGTTAAATTCATTTGGCCGAAATATTTGTTTAGAGTTTTTTTAAGAGTTGATTTTTTTATGTTTCCTACAACGGTAATAACCATACCTTTTGTTGAATATATTTTGTTATAAACATCTTTTAAATCTTGTTGCGTTAAACCGGTTAAAGTTTCTTCGGTACCGCTTTTTATTTTAGAGTAAGGATTTTTTTCGTTATAAAAATCGGATATAAATTTGTCTCTTGCTACGGATTTTATACTGTCTTGTCTTACTTTTATGGATTGTATCATTAACTCTTTTTCTTTACCCATTTCCGTTGAATCGAAAGCGGGATTTAAAATTATGTCGGAAAGAATTTCGCAGGACTCGTCAAAATATTGGCTCATACAATTTAATGTCCAACCGGAATAATCGTATTCAACATCAGGTGAAATAGAAGAACCTAAATTTTCTATATCGGTAGCCAAAACTTCGGCATTTCTTTTGTTTGTTGATTTGTTCATTGTGTTATACAAAAGAGAAGTCACACCCGATTTGGAAGAATCTTCATTTAAAACCGATATCGGTGAATGAATTTTTAAACATAAGATTTCAACCGATTTTGTTTGTTTGAATATAACTTTAATTCCGTTGTTTAAGCTGAATGTTTCCATTTTCGTTCCTCCGAAACTTGTAGAACTGAATAATATAACAGATAATAAAATTGTTAAAAAATATTTCATTTAGGGAATACTACCACCTTTGATAATTTTTCTTTTGAATAATATTTTTTCATGAAATTCTTTACATCATCAACAGTAACTTTTTCTATGTTTTCCAAATATTTTTCAAAAACTTCCAAATGGTTAAACAGTTTCCAAAATCCCATCAAACTTGCTTGTTCGTTGAACGTTTGTAAATCGAACAACCAATCCGATTTCATATTTATTTTAATTTTCTGCAACTCTTCTTGTGTAGGTCCTTCGGCTGTAAATTTGTCTAATTCTTGAATAAGAGCATCTTTAACTTGTTCATAGTTTGTTTTATCGAAAATTGCGGATATGTATGCGCTTCCCGTTCCGTTAAGTGTCATAAAAGATGAACTGATGGAATATACCAACTGTTTTTCTTCTTTTAATATTCTGTTTAATCTTGAAGATTTTCCCGCGCCTAAAATATTTAAAGCAACATCGGCAACATAAATATCTTTCGATGACATATCAGGTCCCAAAAATCCTGCCAACATATATGTGTGTGCCAACTTATCATCAGTAATAAGTTCCGTGCCGGTATCATCTTTTTCTATAATGTTCGGTTCAATAAGGTTGGGGTTGGTGTTTTGGTTCTGTCCTAAAGTTTCCGATATAACTTTTTTTGTTTCTTTAATATCTATATCACCGACAACGGCAATAACCATTCTTGAAGGAATATAATGTTCTTTAAAATATTTTACTATTTCTTCTCTCGGGATATTCGCAATAACATCTTCTGTTCCTATAACACTGTTTTTGTAAGCGGCTTGTTTGTATGTTGTTGTCATAAACTTTTCAAACAGTTGAGAGTGGGGATTATCTTTATGTCTTTGAATTTCTTCTATAACAACTTTTCTTTCAGGTACAATTTCTTTTTCCGGAAATAAAGGGTTGGATACCATATCGGAAAGCATTTTTATTGCTTGAATATATCCGTCTTTTTGTATATCTATATAAAAACAAGTATATTCTTTTGAAGTTGCGGCATTTACGTATCCGCCCATATTTTCAATGTTTTCCATTATTTCGGTATTACCGGGGAAATTTTTTGTTCCTTTAAAAACAAGATGTTCTATAAAGTGAGAAAGCCCCGCTTGTTCGGGTGTTTCGTTTATTGAACCTGTTTTTACCCAAATATATACCGATACTATAGGAACCGATGTATCTTTTTTTAGTACAGCCGTTAAACCGTTTTTAAAGTTCATAAATTTAACTCCTTTAAACACATCACAATATACTTGTGTACTTAGAAATAATAATGTAATTAATAAAAATATTTTTTTCATTGTTCTTTTTTTGTAAAAGCACCTTTTTGTCTTGCGATTCTGAATAAGTCTACTATCGAGTATGCCCATAAAGCCGCAAAAAATATATTAAATATTAACATAGTGTTGGGATTTTCTTCCTGAAACTTGGAATAAATGTTTTTGAATTGTTCAATGTTTTGAAAAGTTGCAACCGCTTCCAATGTTTCCTGCCCTACGGACGAAACAAATGTGCTTGCCAACATCAAAAACAGTACAAGTGCAAGGGTAATAAAAAATATTGCTCTTTTCCATTCTTTTATTATTAAGTGTCCCGCTCCGGGCCCTAATACCAATGTTACCACGCTTGCTAAAAGTAAAGTAATTTTATCTTTGTTCATTTTTATTTCTTTTTTAAAAGTTCGGTTGCTATTTTTGCCGCTTCAATTGCATCTCTTGAATAACCGTCCGCACCGATACTGTTTGCGAACTCTTGAGTTAACGGTGCACCGCCAACCATAATTTTTGCATCTATGTTAAGTGCTTTTTTCAAGTTTATAACTTTTTCCATTTCTATCATGGTGGTTGTCATAAGTGCGGACAACCCTATAATATCCACATGTTCCTGTTTGGCTTTTTCTATAATTTCTTCTTTACTTACATTTTTGCCTAAATCGAAAACTTCAAATCCGAAACTTTCAAGTACGGCGCAAACTATATTTTTACCTATATCGTGAACATCACCTTGAACTGTAGCCATAACAACTTTACCTGCAACTTTTTGGTTATCTTTTTTAAGTAACGGTTTTATATAACTGAAAGCAAGTTGTGATGCTTCCGCTGCCATAATAACCTGCGGTAAAAAATATTCTTTTGATGCGAATTTGTCGCCTACTACATTTAATGCTTTTAAAATAAGTTCGTTTGATATTGTTAACGGTTCTACACCGCTGTTTATAAGTTCACTGATTAAATCTTTAATATAATCTTTATCACCGTTTATTATTGCATTAAACAATCTTTCTTTAGGGGAAAGTTTTGTTTCTTCAACCGCAGCTTTTTTTACCACTGCACCATACTTTGCAACATATTCTTTGGCATTTTCATCTTTACCTGACAAAAGGTTTCTTGCATATTCGTCATCAATTGTCCAATCTACACTCGGGTTACATATTGCCAAATCAAGACCGGCATTGATTGCCATTTTAAGAAAAGTTGAATTTATTGTTTGTCTTGAAGGTAACCCGAACGATATATTTGATACTCCCAAAATTGTTTTACATTCCGGGAACAATTTTTTGGATTCTTTTATCGCCGTTAAAGTTTCCTGAACCTGTTTTGCTGATGAACTTACAGCCAATGTAAGATAATCGAAAACAATTTCTTCTCTTTTTACACCGAACTTGTCCGCATAAGACAAAATCTTTTCCGCTATTTTTATTCTGTCTTGCCAAGTTTTCGGGATACCTTTTTCATCTACACATAACCCGATAATACTTGCACCGTATCTTTTTGCTATAGGTAAAATCTTTTCAAGTTTTTCGGTTTCACCGTTAACCGAATTTATTAACGGTTTGCCCGCACAATGTTTACATGCATTTTCCAAAGCATCGGCAAAACTGGAATCTAAAGACAGGGGAAGATTTACTATTTCCTGTATTTCGTTTACCGCATTAATAATGAGTTTTGTTTCGTCTCCGCCGGGAAGACCCATATTAACATCCAAAATGTCCGCGCCTGCCTGAGCTTGAGTTCTCGCTTCCGATTTTACAAGTCCGAATATGTTTTGCGAAAGTTCCGCCTGGAACTTTTTTCTTCCCGTAGGGTTTATTCTTTCACCTATTTTTACAGGCCTGTTTAAAAGGTTTAAATCAATTGCTTTTGTTCTTGAAGATAACAAATGATGTGTTACTTGTTTTCTTGTAACAGGCGGCTTATTTTTTAATTTTTCGGATAACATTTTTATATATTGAGGATCTGTTCCGCAACATCCGCCCAACATGTTTATTCCGTAATTGTATGCTTTTAAACAAACTTCGGTAAATTCTTCCGGAGTTCCGGGGAAAATAGTTTTTCTGTTTATAAATTGCGGCATACCGGCATTAGGTTTAAACGATATCGGTAAATTAGTATTTTCCGCCATGAACTTTGCAAGTTTTAAAAGGTCTTTCGGACCGACGGAACAGTTCATTCCTATAGCATCAACATCAAGACTTTCCGCCATAGCGATAAAACTTAAAACATCCGTTCCGGTAACCGAAGTTCCTTCATTTGTAAATGTCATTTGAGTAATAACAGGACCTGAATAAACATCTTTTACTGCAAGCACCGCCGCTTTTAACTCTTTAATTTCGGTCATGGTTTCTATAACTATTAAATCCACACCGCTGTCTCTTAAAAGTTCGGCTTGCTGTTTAAATGTTTCGTATGCCCGGTCAAAAGAAACATTTCCCAACGGGTACAAATACGAACCTATTGAAGAAATGTCACCGGCAACAAAAGAACCTTTTTGTTGTGCATGCTTTTTTGCAATTGATACACCTGCAAAAATTATATCTTTTATTTTGTTTTCAAGATTATATTGTGCAAGTTTTAACTTGTTTGCACCGAAAGTGTTTGCAAGAATAATGTCGGAACCGCTGTTGATATATGATGAATAAATTTTTTCTATTCTTTCGGGAAACTTTATATTTAATTCTTCGGGAGTAGATACTCCTTCCAAAAAATTATATTTTTGAAGTTCCGTTCCGGTAGCACCGTCAAGTATTAAAACTCTTTTTGCTAATAGTTCTTTAAATTCTTGTCTGTTCATATCCTGTATATTCTATCATAATTTTATAGTATTAGCTAAGCAGCTTTAAAAGTGAAACGGTACATAAAGAAGGTAAATGCGAAATTATTATTTAAAAGATAAATCCGTTTTGCCAAAATAAGTATATTTTATGCGGCACTCAGAATTGCACGATATCGTTTAATATCGTCTATTTGGACTGTTACTTCTATGTTTTCAATGGTATCATCGTACAATATGTCATTTAAGAAAGCATCAATAAATGCGGCAAGTGCAGGTGTTATTTCGTCACTGTCCGAATCAAACAATTTTTCCATATAAGATTGAGCTTCCGATGTGAATACATCCGGGAAAGCATCCATGAGTTTTACAAAGTTTTCATTCGTTAACGAATGCTTTATTGAATTGTAGTTGTCGGCAAGTTTTTCTTTTTCTTCGTCACTAATATTTATTTGTTTGGCCAATTCTTTGCCCATATTGGATGCCGTTTTTGTGCTGATGGTTTTAGATTTTAATATTCTTGTTAATGTTGTTTTTAAAGAACTTAAAATCATGTTGTCGCTGAGATTTATATTCTTTGCATCATCGGCATTTACCGAAATTACTATTGCTTGATGTGACGGAATATTTTCAAGCCTGTCTTCAATGTTGGTTAAATCCGTAAGTTCTATATACGAAACGGGAGCTTTTTGTATCATTCCCTGTGAAGGTTCAAACTCAACAATTTCTCTTGTTATTAAATCATCTTTTTGAGTTTCAAACATAAAGGTTGATATTCCGTACTCATTATAAATTTGTTCCGCTTCTTCTTGTGAAGAAATTTTAACGATAATTTCTAATTTTGCAGATTCTAAAAGAGTTTTAAATAATATTTTGTTTGCTGCCATTTCTGTTGAAGAAAAAATATCGCTGTCGATTATTATTTGACTGCCGCTTAAAGAAGTGTCCTGTAAAATTTTTGATAATTGTTTGAACGGTATATTTCCGACATAATCGTAAATTTGTTTTGCAAACATTACAGATTCTATGTCATCAATTTTTAATAAATCCGTTATAAATTCTACACCCAAGTTAATGAAAGTTTTGCTTATGACTTGAAATCCTTCATTTTCTTGTGACAAATTATATGTCATAGTATCCGGCAATATATCGGAACTGACCACAATGTTTTTCAAAATAACATTGTTTTCAGGTAAGGCTACTTCGGTCTTTATATATTGGGACATCATTTCTATTATTTCTTGTTTGCTTGCTTGCGGACAATATGCCATCATTAAGTTATCTTCAGAGTTGTAATATATTCTTAAATTTCTGCCGTTGATTGTGTATCCGGAAACTTCAAAAGCCGGTCCGTACAATTCTTGTTCACTTACAAGAACCGACAAAATATCTTTGTGCGGTTGTATATCATCAACATCATCATAATAAACTACATTTATTGATTTTGAATTTTTAAAAGGAGACGTTTTTAATAAACTTTTAAACATTTCCATTGTATCAAGGGTGAAATTTGTAACAGCCAAAGCTCTTTTCAGCGGTGCTTCCAATACTCTTTTTACATTTTGGAAATATGAATCTCTTGTAATAACGGTTACTTTTTGTGAATGCATAAACGGTTGCGGATTATCCGAAATAGTTGAAGTTAAAAGATTAGCCTTTCTTTTTATTAATCCCAATTGTGCATCGTTTGCATCTACTAAGAATTTAATTTCGTTGGGGGTAAAATATATCAATATTTTATCATCTTTCAATAATCCGTTTTCACTTCTGTTGGATGTTATCGAATATCCGTATTGTTTACCTTCAAATTCAAAAGTTTCATTACCAAACAACAGTTCGTTAAGTTCTTTTGTTCTTGCGTCCCCTTTAACAATTATTGTATCAATAAGATGATTTATATACTCAAAATCGCTTCTTATAAGTGCTTCCAATACTTTTTTCTCATCGACCAGTTTTGTGTTGAACAGTGATATAGACTTGCTGAGTTCAAGAAGTTTTGAATAGGGTAAATCTATTTCTCCGCCAAACATAGCCATCAATATAAAGAAAGAAAGTGCCTGCATATTTAAGTCATCTACATTTAATTTTTTTGTTATGCCATCATCTTCGATAGATATCCCTTTTGCAAAAACTTCTATGATATCGAAAGTTTCTATTATTTTTTCTTTAGGTAAAAATTCTTTGAATTCATCTTGTTGTAAAGGTGCCAAAATATCCAATGCCTGATCATGTTCATCTTTTTTACCTAAAAACAAATCCGATATTCTTATTGCGTTTATTACGATATCATCTACAAAATCGTTTAATGGACTTTGTTGTGCTGCTGTTGTAAATACGGATTCCGATTGGCTTATTCGTTTCTTTTGAGAATATGCTTTAATAAATAAAGTTTCAAAAAGATATGCATAAAATTCGTGTAATGTGTTTATAAGGTCAGTGTTTCCGGTAACACCTCTTAAGAAAAGTTCTTCGTGTCCCAACTCGTGAGAAATAGTTTTTAGTATTTCTGTTACAAGAGCTTTGGGATCTTCTTTGTATCTGTTTATCAAATCGGTGGATACGGCAATATTGTTGTTACCGTAATTTGTACCGAAGACAAGTCTGTCTAACGAAGAGAAGAAAATTTGCGCTGATAAAATATCGGCATCCATTTCGGGATATATTGAAGCAACAATGTTTGCTATGTCATGTGACATTATATTTAACAGCCCGTTGAGATTATCCTTTTTGTATTTTACCTCTTTCGCGAATTTCGGCATTTGTTTGAAAGTTTCTTCGGCTATCGTATTTTCATACAACATTTTTTGTATAAATGCGGGCATTTGTGTTGCTGTTTGTATATCTGTTCCGTCTAAATCTTCTGCTTTTGCGAATGCAACATAGTTTTTTATTTGTTCATCTAAAGAAGAATTGAAAGTAAACATGTTGTTTCTTATAAGATAAGAATAAACATCAATTAAGTTTTCGTATATTTGTTGCATTGTAGAATGGTTTATATTGGCAGCAAGAACTCTGAAAAATTCTATGCTTGTAAATTCTATGTTCGGATTTTCCGCAATAAACATTAAATCTTTAATTTTGCTTTTAAACAGTTCCTTATCAATTATGTGATTTCTTTCCAAGACTTTATCTATGGCAATATCTATTTTTTCTTGTTTTGATGAATATTCATTGTATACTTGTTTTAAATAATTTAATTGTGTTGTAGTGTTTGTAAATTTTTGTAAATCAATTTCAATGTTGTCCAAATTATCTATACCGACATAAAAATCGAATTTTGCATTTGCATTAAATTCGGAATTAATTTTCTTTTCCAAAGATCTTAATAAAATTAAGTTGATTAAATAGTTGGAATATTCCGGAGAATCTATTTTTTTTAGATATTCCGGACTTATATAAATAAGTTCTCTCCCGTCCGGCAGTAATGTCCTGTTTGCTTCTTTTTTGAATGTAACGGTATATTTGCTGAAAGGACCTACCTTTAACATATTATCCAAACTTTCAAAAGCGTAATAAAGCATTTCAAAGTCGTCAACTCTTTCCTGTTTTGTCGAGCTGTACTGTTGAAGAACTTGCAATTTTGCAAGTTCGGATAAATAATAAAGCTCTCTCTCTTTACCTTCAATGAGATTGCCGTCCTTATCGAATATTTCGTTTATTACTTTTCTGCTTATATAAATCGGACTTTCTTCTGTGTTTCTTATAAAACTTTCTTTATCTACTATAAGAATGTTTCCGGGTAAATCCACATTAAATAATTGTTGTAATATTTTTTCTTTTCTTTCGTGCGGTTCATCAACCAGGGTATCTAATTTCATTGTAAGAGCATTAGGTAAAAGATCTCTCATAAAATAAGAATCTTGTTCCAAAACATCTAATATTCTATATGCCAAAGTAATATTATTTATTCTTGAAATATCTTCTGTCATAACCGTTTTGCAAGTATTTAGTATTGCCAAAATTTCTCTTTCGTTTAAAGGTCTGCCTTTAGTATCAATAGCAAGTTGTAACAATGTTTTCGGTAAAGAATGTTCATCATCTTTATCCGTAATGTTTTCGTAAGTTACGGGCAACATCTTTTGTGTTTCTATGACTGTATCGTTAAATAATGTTGTTGCAAGTAATCCTAAAGAGTAAGCGAACAATTCATGAACCATTACTGATTTATGCTGAGAAAACCCTGCGGATGTGAACAAAACATGACCGAGTTCGTGAGCTACAACATTTAAAAAGCTTTCATCAACCGGATTAACAGCAATATCTTTTCCGTTACTTACACCGGAAGGAATATGCCCTGCAAATATCATTAAATCTTCGGTGTTTGGTATACTTAACAATTCTGTATATTCATTGCTTTCGAGTAATGTGTATACTTCTTTTAAAATGAGTTTCATTAAAGCATTTGTTTTGGTTTTATTCTCTTTGAAATATTCTGCGGTAAATTCATTTAGGTTTCTTGTTATTTTTGTAGTTTCGGCATTATAAAGAATTTCTTGCATAAATGCAGGCAGTTTGGAAAAAGTGTCTATAGGCAAACCCGCTATTGTTTGTTTATCTTTTGCATAATCTTTTATTTGCGGATTTGTGATATCCGTATTGAAAGATAGGTTATAGTCTTTAACAAGTGTTACAAAAAGTTCGGTAAGAATTTCAAGAACATCTTCTAAATTGTTATCTGCTTTTAATATTTCTTTTGTTATATCTATACTTTGATATACGCTCGGATTTAAAATTAAATTTATAACAGGGCCTAAAATTAAAGTTTTGTTGTGCTTTTGTAAAATTTGGGGAAGGACTTCGTTTATTGCTTTGTAAATGTTTTTATCTTGCTCGGAATCTTTTAATGTGAATAACTGAGAATCCTGGGAAACAGAAAATAACGCTTTCATAAACAAATCGGGAATTTCATCTTCCGTAAAATTTCCTGCATTTGGTTGTTCTTTTAAAAATTTTAACAATATGTTTAAAGCTTCAAGTTTATTTTTTATTCCTATTTCTTCACAGGTTTCTAAAAATCTTTCTAATTCTATATGGATTTTACTTATAAATGCCATGGCTGAAGCTTTTTCCATATTCATAGGCCTTTTTCTGCTGTGTTCAAGTTCTCCTACCAAGAATGCTCTTTTTCCGAGAACTGTAAAAAATATTTCACCGGCAACATCGTGCAGATCGGAAGTTATTTTGGTATTTGGTTTTCTGATGAAATGTTTGCTTAATATGCTTTTATATTTCTGGATGTCTATTTTAGGGGATACAAAGTTATCGTTTATAAAATTTTCTATATCCTGCATGTTCCCGTTTAACAAAATGTAAGCAAAAGATTCAATTAATAAATAATTACCATCAAGTTCTTCCATCGTAAAAAATTTTGTGAAATTTACAATATCATCATGGTATTTATCTATAATTCCTTTCAGATTCGGTTTTACTTTTTTTACAAATTCCATAAGAATAATATAAAAGACTGTAGCATAAGATAATTCTTCAAAACTTTTGTCTGCAAAAACTTCTCTTACGGTTTGTGCCAAGTATGTTAAATTTTCCAAACTCATTATCTTTCCGTCTTTGTCGAAACATCTGTTTAAAATCTTTATAAAATTTAAAGAAGGTATATGTATAAAGGGGACTTCTTCCAAAGATTGAGAGTTTCTTGTTATGTTTCTGTCGACCGTATTTTTGAACATTTCATCTAAATCAATCATAAATTTGCCGTAATCTCTGTATCCCTGCTCTTCGGAAAAAGACGCTTGTAACATTTCGTTAAATATTTGTGCGAATAAAAGGCTGAATATAAAAGAATGAGTTTCATGAGCGAGATTTTTAGTGCTTCCGGAAGGATGAAAATCTTTCATAAGTAATAACATTTCGTGTGCGAATTCGTGTCCCATACTTTCAACCAATGTGCCATATTGTAAATGTCTGGAAATACCTATCAGACCTTGATTTAAACTTATTCCTTTAGTATTTTCGTTATCTAAGGAAAATGCCGAAACTGTAAGGTAAGTTAATGCTTTTGAAATGTCTATAAAGTTGAGCAGATAAGGTTTTGAAGCGGAATCAAATGTTTTAAAATCGAAATCTTTTGCAAAAGATAAAATTTCTTTTATTATTATCGATATTAAGCCGCTTATTTGTAAAGAACCGTCATAGTTTTCTTCCAAAAAATTGGTTTCAATGTCATCAATAACTTTTTGTTTGGCTTTTTTTATTCTTCTTTGTATTTGTTTTTCGGATTTATCGTTTTCATATAAAACAGACTGAATAAAACCCGGTAAAAATCGTGCCGTATTTATATCTATGCCGTTAAGAGTTTTGTCTGTTCTTTTATCATTTTGAGCTATTTCATTGTTAACATATTCTTCTATATCTGTTCGTTCAAATCCGTTTGAAAAATGTACGTTTAAATTTTCCACAAAAAATACTAAAGTGTTTATCATTTCTTGGAATATTTTGTCTTCTGTCGTTAAAGAAAATGTATCGAAAGGTTGAGAACGATTTATAATGTTCAATAAATTAAGTAATAGTTTTAAGCCGGAGTTACCATCTTCGGAAATTATATCTTGAGTCAATACAGACAAATCTTTACCTAAACTGTCATCTGTGCCGGTAATATCGGAATTAAATACGGCATAACCTTTTTCTTGTTCTATGGTAAAAGTTTCGGATTTAGTTTCTGTTTCATTTTCTGCTTTTTCTTTTATTGTTATTGTGAAATCCGTTCCGTTATCGACAAAATCTTCTTTAAAAATGTTTTTGCATATTTGTTTTATTTGATTGTACGGGACTTTATTTTGCAATCCTGCCGATATCAATATTTTAATAAATGCCGCATCCGGCATTTGAGAAGCAATCGTAAATGCTAAAGTTTCTTTACTGTATTGCAAACTTTCTTCGTTTATTACATTGTTATAAATATTTGAATTATTGTTTAATGCGGCAGTGTTTGGGGTAACCGATATAAAAGAAATGTTCGATTGTTCCAACAATTTACTTAACCCTTCACTATGGTATCCGCCAGTTATGGCTACTATAACATTTTTGCCGTTTGGATTTTTGTTTAAAGTATCTTTTATTTTTTCTAAAAATATAAAGTTTCTTTCGTTGTTAACCTGATAAAAAACTTTTGAGTTGTCTATATCTTTTTTTATATCGTTAAGTTGGTTATAAACTACATATTTCGGATACAATTTTTCGAATTTGTCTACAGATTTGTTGAAATAGTCACAATCTTTTGCGGTTAGATTGTTTGTTAATGCACTTTCCAAGTATACATAAAAATCGTTTAAGAAAGAAATTTCGTATTCGGTGGAATTAAAAGATAAAGAGCTTTTAATATTGTTTATTATTAACTGTTCCTGTTTTAACACATTTGCGAGGTTTATGTTTTCGGATTTGGTTTGGTACTGTATCATAAGGTTTATGTTCGGATACTTTTTTGCCAAATTTATATTTTTATTTGAACAGAATCGGTTTATGTAGTTAATTAAGTTTTTTGTGTCGCCGGTCACATTTAAAAAGTTTTTGTATTCTTGTATCGTTAAGTTTTCTTTTATGGTTGCCAAAACATTTTGTATTTCTTTAGGAAGTTTCTTTTTATTTATTTTTGTTTCCAATGCCAACATGTCCCTAAACAAATATAAGTCGGGATAATCTTCTTTTTGTAAGCTTATTAAATTGTTATACTTATTTGGATTTTTAGATATTGTATCAACATAATTTATTAATGCCGAATAAAAGTGCAAAGTGTCGATTTCTTTTGTTTTATAACTGTTTATAAGGTTGGAAAAGTTTTTGCTTTGTGAATTTACAAACCTGTTACTTAAAATGGTTAAATCTTTTTTTATGCTTAACAACTTTTCTTTTACAAAATCGGTATCGTTAATCATTAAAGATAATCTGTTAATGTTATCTTGGTGAACTTTTTTGTTTTCAAGACCGTATAAAGGAATATTTTTTGTATCGTTTAGAGTAAAATATTCCGTTCCGGTTAAAATGCCCATATTAAGTAATATATCGGAAACTTCCGTTTGAGTTGTTTTGTCCGGATTTTGTAACCGGGAAACATCTACTTTATCGCTTGCACCTTCCAAATATATTGCTTTTATATCATTTTTTTCGGACAACTGTTTCAGTATGGAATATATGTTCTTTTGCACTTGAGAGTTACCGTGAAGATCCTGAATGTTTATAACAACATTTTGTGAATCTTTTATGTTTGAATATGTTACCGAACCCAAATTTTGTTCCGATAAGGGGTTTGTAATATCCGCAGGATATTGGCAATAGATTATATCGTTAAAAGATAACGATATAAAACATATTGCCGTTATTAAAGATATAAACTTTTTTATATTCATAATAAAACCGCCAAATAAGTTAATAAAAAAATAAACTTACCCTATCTTATAAGTATAGTCTTTTTTACTGTAAATATCATTATTATTTTTTTGTTATTCCGAATAAAGCCGAAACGGATTTTCTCGGTACCATTTGAAAAGTGGGGGATAAAGCTATACCTATTTTTTCCGCACCTAACCACTGCAAAAAATCTTTTTGGTTTTGTATCGGCCAATCTCCGTATCCGGGCGAAAATCTCATTGTTGTAGGTCCGAACTTTTCTTTTACATCGTTACATATATTTTCTACCAACTCTTCTATTGCCACCGAACCTACGGAATCTAAAATAAATGCGGGCATAATTTCTTTTTGTTCCAGGAAAAAAGAAATTTTTGTATCAATGGAAAATCCTATTGTTGCTATAAGTCCGCAAACTTGTTCGGAATTTTCCAATAATCTGAAAATATCTTTACTGCTTATACGAAAATCGTCTAAAAATATGTCGTTATCTTTTATTTTTTTTGTTGCCATGGATATGGCATATTTCGGTTGTAACAACTTTTTTGCCAAATCTATTGTTTCCAAAATGGAAGTTTCTATTTTGGTATCGATTTTTGTTCTGTACTTGTTTGCACCCATTCTTACGAGTACATCTTCATAATCAATTTTTAAGTTTACAATTTCGTTGTTCATAATTAACTTTTAAAAGATTTTGTTATTGCAAAAGTTTTTTTACCTTTTTCTACATGTACCACTATTTGTTCCTGAGAAACAACATTCGATGATGAATCCAAATATTTAATATTTAATGTATGAATTCCTTCCGGTAAATATATTCTGCTCATATTTATTTGTTCCGGTAAAGTTCTCCAGGATCTTTTATCGGCTTTTTCAATTAAAGAATTTGCAATGTTTAATACACTGTTGGTTAATATGCTTAACCCGTAAGTATCTTTGTTTTCGTGTTGTCTTACCTGGTCTGTAATAACTTTTGAAAGAACATATCTGCCTACGGCTCTTGCTATCGTTTTTGCATATACCGATGAAGTTTCATCTTGCAATGCATTTATCAATAAAGTTCCTATATCGCTTGCTTCATAACTTTTGTATTGCAAACCGGTTTCTTTGTTTTCGAAATTCAGTTCTTCCACAATGAAAGACGAAATTCTGTTTTCATATTTTTCATATTGAGGGAAAGCGATTTTTAAGTAACTGTCGGAAATACCCGCCTGTACTGCCGATATTACTTTTTGTGCTTTTTCCTGTTCGTCATTTTCAATTTTTGCGGATGTAAAATACGGCCATGCTTTATAGAAAGACATTTCCGTTATATGATCTATTTTTTTCGGTGATAAACCGTTATAGTTTACTATTATAACTTCACCGCCGTTACCGTTTTGTACGGGAGCAGACACGGAATATTGTTCTTTTAAATCTTTAGCTTCCTGCGAAAAACCTAACTTTGTGTACAAATAATATAAACTTGATATTAAATCTTTCGGTGGTTCCAAATTGTATTCGTTGGCATGTTCATAATTTTTTAAAGCGAGTTTATAAGATACAAGTGCATCGTTATAATATCCGGCATTTTCGTAAACTATTCCCATGAAATATCTTATAAACGGATCATCCGTATAAAATGCTTTTCCTTTACTGTCGGTAACTTGTTTTTTCAGCAAGTTGTCGAACTGTCTTGCTTCAACTACTGCTTCGTTATCTTTACCTTGCAAAATGTAGTTTAGTGCACAAAAAACATTTACATAAGCCATTTCGTAAGGGTTACCGTAATACGGAATTACGTTATCGTTTGAAAATAAAGATACGGTTCCCGCGGAAATACTTTTTGTATAGTTTTCGTCGTATATCTGTTTTGCCTGTTCGAAAACGGCATTGCTTTCTTCATACTTTTTTGATAAATGTTTTAAAAAACCCAAATCGAGATAATATAACAGTTTGTTCTTGTTTCCGTAAGATTTTTCCGATGAAGAAGTTAAACTTTGTGCCTGTTCGGTATGGTTGGTCATCATGTCTTTTTCAAGTTTTGAATAGTAACTGTTTAAACTTGAACATGAACACATTATAAAAACAAAAAGTGTTAATAAAGAGTATAACTTTTTCATTAATGTCCTTTAAAAGAGTTCGTTAACAAAAATCTGTTTCTGTTCTTTCTTATTTTAGCTTTAAGTTCTTTTGTTTCAACTACCCTACCGTTTTTATCCAAATACTTTATTATTATATTATATTTTCCTTTAGGTAAACTCAATGTCGCCATATTTACTTGTTCCGGCAAACTTCTCCAGGATCTTAAATCTACTCTGTTAAGTGTGTTTGATCTTTCTTTTACCGTTCTGATTTTGTCTGCCGTATCTCTGTCGAGTCGTTCCAACAATCTTATTTTGTTGTTTTTACTTAAATCTCTGTCGTTTAAAATATCTTGTTTTTTTTGTTCGTAATGTTCGCGAATATATTCTATTTCTCTAAAACCTGCAACATATTTGTTTATTCTTGAATAAAATACTGATCTGTAATTAGGTTCCGGCAAATGTTTTTCCAGTATTGCCGCAATATCGGTTACAAGATAACTTTTCGAATGATACTTTTTTGTGCTGTCTTGTTCGTCCGTTGCTTCGATTTCAAAAGATTTTATTCTGTTATAATATTCCTGATATACGGCAAATGCTGCAGATACTTCATGAACATTAAATTCTCTTTCCACTTCGTATCTGTACATGTTGTTTGTTTTGTAATAGTTTGCCCATGCGAAATCAAAGGTTAAAGTTACAACTTCTTCAACTTTTTTCGGGGCAAGTCCGTTATAGTTTACTATAAACAATGTTCCGTTATCGTTGGTGTACAGTTGTTTTGCATAAGGATAAGTCTTTCTTAAATTTTTTGCATCTTGTTCAAGCCCGTAATGGCAATAAATGGTGTACAAATTGTTCACTAAATCTTCCGGAACTTTCATATCGCAAATGTTGTAGTTTGCATAAGCCAAAAGTGCCAACTTGTAAGATACCATCGCATCGTTAAGGAACCCTGCATTTTGGTATACAAGTCCCATAAAATATCTTATGAAAGGATCATCTTTATACAAAGCATTTTTTTCGTCTATTTTTACTTTATTGAAAAGGTTGTTAACTTGTCTTGCTTCAACGGCGGCTTCGTCTCTTTTGCCTTTTAATCTTCTTGTTTTTAAATAGTTTAATGCACAAAAAAAGTTTGCATATGCCATTTCATAATTTTCACCCAAATAGTAACTTGGTAACAATGTGTCGTCGTTGAAAAATGTTGAAGTGTAATCTTTCATTGAATAAATATATTTTGCTTTTTCGAAGGTTTCGTTGCTTTCTTTATAATTGCCGTTTAAATGGTACAAAAAGCCGAGTTCCAACGAATATAAAAGTTTGTTATATTTATCGCAATTTTGATAAAAATCCGAAGCAAAATCAACAGCACCACTTATATCCCTTTGTTCTATAAGTGGTGCTAATGTATTATGAAATTCGTTTACTTTTGTTGTTGCACAAGAAGTTAAACTTATGAATATTAACGATAGTATAAAATATTTAACTCTTTTTAAGTGCATTATTTACTTAAGCTTTATATTTGCTTTTTCCTACAACTTTTTTAATTTTCTTTTGACCTATCCAAACTTTTTCGTTTGTTTCAATGTCGATAAGTTCAAGTTCTGTTTGATAATATTTCAATGTTGTTTTTCCTGCTGCATCGGTTATTGTGTTTATTTGCCCTTTCAACATATAATCGGCACCTAATTCTTTACCGAATTTTTTTACTGTTGCAGGATCTGAAAAATCTGCCTGGTCCATTCTTTCTTCTCTTATTTCTTCTCTTTGATCTTTGGATGCAACGAAAGATGCTTTACCGGAATTTAAAAGAGCGATTTCAAGATCTTTTGTAAATGTTTCGGTGCTTATGTGTTCATCGCTTTTGTTCAAAATTGTTCCGACAATAATTCTCGGCTTAGCTTGTTTTTTCATCATGAAATTTTCTAACCAAGGTCTTGATAATGAATCTTCAATCATTTCACCGGCAACAAGTTTGGAATCTGTATCGTTCCAGTTACCGCTCAAATCAATTTGTTCGTTTTCATCTACTCTTGTAACTTTCGGTGCTGAAGAGCAAGAAAACAATACTACTGCAAAACTTAACAAACAACCCATCAAAAATAATTTCTTCATTTTAACTCCTTATTTATATTTTATTTTCAAAATATTCTATCCGATTATTATACTAATTATTGTTGATTATTATCAATAAATTAAAATTGTTTGAAAATGTAAAAATTATAGATTATGAATCTAAATATAAAATTTGCTAAAATGTTTTTAACTTAATATTGAATGTTTTTTGGATTCTGCGAAAGCAGAACCGCTTTTGTGAAAGCAAAAGTAGTTACCAGTCCAAAAACAGTCGTCTTTAAAAGCAAATCAAATTCATTTGTTTTGTTTTTAATTTATACTCTTTGCCCTTCGGGGCAAAGACGGCGGCTGTTTAGGTCGGCTGGTAACTGCCTAAACAGTCGTTTTTATTTTGTTAAAACTTCCCAAAAGTAAAAACATTTAATTATTAAAACAACTTAATAAATTGTTTTTGGAATTCTGTGGAGAGCAGAACCGCTTTTGTAAAACAAAAGTAGTTACCAGTCCAAAAATAGTCATGTATTAATAGACATATCGTTTGATATGTTTTCTTCTCGCTATATCTATGTACAAATATTTATGGCTATTTAGGTTTGGTATCTTACCTATTTAGCCATTTTTTATTTACAAAAAGATCTTTTCTCTGAACCTTTCCAAAAACGAAAGGGAAAGTAATGAAAGAGGAAGAAAAAGAAACTTATTTGCTGTTGTTAGAATTACTAAATAAAAATAGTCTGAATGAAATTGTAAATAAATTATTTATTCACAAAGGAACCTTAAAAAGATGGTTGGAAAAGAAAAAGGTTCCAGATAACTACTATAACGATATAAATCATCTGTTAGGTGATAAATATAAAAATAAAAATACATTTAGAGAGATAGACCAATTTTATACAACTCCACAGATTGCAAAATATTGCTTTAATAAAACTTTAGAAATATTAAAAATTTTAAATATTGATGAAAAAAAATATATTTTTATAGAGCCAAGTGCAGGCTCTTGTAGCTTTTATAGTATCTTACCAAAGAAAAGAAGAATAGGAATAGATATAGAGCCAAAAGGAATATTACATAAAGAATTAATAAAAATTAATTATTTAGATTTTATTCCAAAAAGCAATAAAAAATATATAGTAATAGGGAACCCTCCTTTTGGTTTAAGGGGAAATCTTGCCTTAAGATTTATCAATCATTCCTATAATTTCGCTGATATTGTCGCCTTTATTTTGCCTCCATTATTTAATAGTACGGGTAAGGGCGTTCCTATGACAAGAGTTGTTGGATACAAATTGGCACATAGTGAAAAACTTCCTTTAGATTCTTTTGTATACCCCGATGGTAAAAAAATAAACATATCAACTATTTTTCAAGTATGGACAAAAATCAATTTAGATAGGTTAAAAATTGAACCTAAAAAGAAATGTAAAACATATATAAAAATTTATTCTTTATCAGATGGCGGTACCCCTAGTAGTACAAGAAATAAAAAAATGATAGGTAAGTGTGATTTTTACTTGCCATCAACTTGTTTTTCCGGAATGAAACTATACAAGAATTTTTATGATTTGCCAAATAAAAGGGGATATGGCATTGTCTTCCTCAAAAGCAGAAAACAATTGGAAAATATCTTTATCAATACCGACTGGAAACAAACTGCATTTCTATCGACAAACAATGCTTTAAATTTAAGAACAGATTTAATAGAAAATATATTAATAGAAAGAGGCTTTTATGACAAATAATATAAGTGAAATAGAACAGAAATTAATTGATATTTTAGAAAAGATGGTTATAGAAGATATGCCAGATATGTGGAAAAACTCAAAATTTTTAAAACAAAGAATGTTACAGATAGATAAAAGAGGAAGTGTTGGAGAGAGATTCTTTACCCAGGTATTAGTTGAATTATATCCTAGAAGAATAGAATATAAAGATGGTGATCAGGGAGATTGGGATTTGAAAATTAATAAAATTAAATTTGAAATAAAAACATCTTCTTTAGATAAAAGTAATAAATTTCAAAATGAAGGGTTAAAAAAGAATGGTGATTATGATGGAATATTATTTTTGGGGATAGCCCCTAATGATTTATATATTAAAATAGTAAGAAAAAAAGATATAGATTTTGATAACTTACAATTACATAGCGATACGGGTATAACGAAATTACATAATAGGGGTAAAGATAATACAAGAGATAATGCAACAGGAGCCGGTTATAAATGCGATTTTAAAATTCATGAAATGAAAAAAATTTTAACATTGAAAGATATTCAAAACGAATTTGAAAAATATTTTACTGCATGATTTATAGCTAAATTAAAAAAACGGGAAGAATTTTCTTCCCGTTTTACATTATTGTTGTTATTTGCTCTCAAAGGATTTCAAAATTTTAAATTATAACAAAGTATTTGCTGAATGAAGTGTACGTAAAAGAAAGCGATAGCGATTGGTACTCGATTGAGGCAAATACGAAGTTAGAATTTAAAAGAAAAATCCGTTTCGCCAAAAAGATTATTTTATAATCTTCTTAAACTTTCTCTTCCCAGCCTGCAATATCATTCCGTTTTTGATTTCAATTTCGGTGTCTGTTGTCACTTTCTCATTATCAACCTTCGCGCCGCCCTGTTCAATTAATCTTCTTGCTTCGTTTTTACTTGCAACCATTTTAGATACAAACAAAAGTTCGGACAACTTTATTTTATCTTTATCGCACTTAAATTCTTCAATTTCGGTAGGTAAATCTTTATTTGCAAATATTTTATTAAATTCCGCTTTAGCATTTTCCGCAGCTTCTTTACCCCAATATCTTTCAACGATAATTGAGCCGAGTTTCATCTTTGCTTCTTTCGGGTGCATTTGTTTTATTTCGTCTAAATTTTCCTGCGTTAAAAGTTCATAATAGAACATCATAAGTTCATCGGATATAGACATTAATTTACCGAACATATCCTGAGGTTTATCGTTTAATGCAATATAGTTATTATAAGATTTGGACATCTTTTTAACACCGTCTGTTCCTACAAGTAACGGCATTGTTATAACAACCTGCGGTTCCTGTCCCGCGTCTCTTTGCATATCTCTGCCTAAAAGAAGGTTAAACTTTTGATCGTTACCGCCAAGCTCAACATCCGCTTGTAAAGCTACGGAATCGTAAGCTTGTAACAAAGGATACATAAATTCAACGATACTTATAGGAATATCCGCTTTAAATCTTTTTTCGAAATCGTCTCTGACAAGCATTTGTGCAACCGTATGTTTGGATGCCAATTTCAAAAGACCTTCTATACCCAACGCATTTAACCATTTGCTGTTAAAAACAACTTCCGTTTTTTCTCTGTCCAAAATTTTGAAAACCTGATCCTGATAGGTTTTAATATTTTTCATTATTTGTTCTTCGGTCATCATCGGTCTTGTTGCCGATCTTCCTGAAGGATCTCCGATTCTTGCAGTAAAATCACCGATTAAAAATACTATTTGGTGACCTAAATCCTGAAACACTTTTAACTTGTTTATAATAACGCTGTGTCCCAAATGTAAATCCGGAGCGGTGGGATCAACACCTAACTTTATTCTTAACTTTTTACCTGAAGCAAGTTTCTTTGCCAACTCTTCTTCGGATATAATTTCGTTTGTTCCTCTTCTTATTAATGAAAGTGCATCTGTTAATGACATCAATAATTACCTCTTTTTTTCTAATCTTCTAATCCTCAAATCTTCCAACCTTCTAAATTGAAAGTTTTTGTATCAACTTAAAGTTTTCTACGTTAAATTCTCTTTTTAAGTTAGGTAATTCACTAAAAGGTGTAAGTTTTATTCTGCCTTTTTCAACACCTACCAAAAAGTTTGTTTTATTTTCTTTTAATACTCTTATGGCTTCCGAACCGAGAACGGATGCTAAAATTCTTTCTCTTGCTGTCGGTGTTCCGCCCCTTTGAATATATCCCAAATTGCTTACTCTTACATCAAGTCCGGTTTTGTCTGCTATTTCTTTTCCGAACTCAAAAGAGTTTCCGCAACCTTCGGCATAAGCTACTATTAAAGATTTTTTACCGGAAATACTTGCTTGTCTGAATCTGTCGCACAATTGTTCCATATCCGGTTTAACTTCAGGAACAACTATAACTTCCGCACCTGAAGCAAGACCTACAGCCAAAGTTAAAAAGCCGTGATGTCTGCCCATAATTTCCACAACAAATATTCTGTCGTGACTTTGTGCGGTATCTCTTATTTTATCTATTGCATCAACGGCGGTATTAAGTGCCGTATCGTAACCGATAGTTTCTTCCGTTCCTACAACATCGTTATCTATAGTTGCGGGAAGATTTACAACTTTTACACCTTCTTTACTTAATGCTTCACCTGCTGCAAGTGAACCGTCTCCACCGATAATTACAAGACTGTCTATATTTAAATCGCTTAAAATTTTAATTGCTTTTTTTCTGCCGACTTCCGTTTTAAGTTCGGGACATCTTCCCGTTCTTAAAATTGTTCCGCCTTGATTTATTATTCCGCTCACACTTCTTGCGGTCATATTTATATAGTCGCCATCCAAAAGGCCACCGAAAGCTCTTTTAAAACCTACCATTTCAAAACCGCAATATATACCGGTTCTTACAACGGCTCTGACTGCAGCATTCATTCCGGGAGCATCACCGCCGGCCGTAATTATACCAACTCTTCTGTTAGCCATAACAAAACCTCCGCTACATTATATATATAATGTATATAATGTTGCTTATTTTACAAAATTAACTCAAAAATTGCCATAGGCAATAAGCAACTTTAATAATAAGCGAAACGGATTCATCTTTTAAATTATAACTTTGTATTTGGCTCAATCGAGTACCAACCGCTATCGCTTTCATTTATGTACACCGCGGTCGGCAAATGCTTCATTCTAAGTAAAAACTTGAAAACTCTTTGAAAGCTAACAACGGCAACAAGGTATTTTATTCTTTTTAGATTCCGGATCAGGTCCGGAATGACAAAGTTTAAAGGCATATTTTAAAGTTGTTGTTTAAACTTATAACCCTATAAACTAAAATTTGCCAAAGCAAATTTTTATGTTGTTTTACTATTGACTTTAAAATAATTTTTAGATATAATGCAATAACTTACATAAGTTTTTTTTGTAAGAAACTATATGTTTTATCGTGCATGTATAACGAAAAAATATCGTTATGCTTTGCGTATTTTTGTTATTTAAAAAACAAGAAAATATTTATGTAAAATAAAAAAATATTAGGGAAAGAAAATGGCTAGAGAGTTTTCATTAGAAAAAGTTAGAAACTTTGGTATTGCCGCTCACATTGATGCCGGTAAAACCACAACAACAGAGAGAATCCTTTATTATACCGGAAGAACTCACAAAATCGGTGAAGTTCATGAAGGTGCTGCAACAATGGACTGGATGGAACAAGAAAGAGAAAGAGGTATTACTATTTGTTCAGCTGCAACATATTGCAAATGGCAAGATATGCAGTTCAACATTATAGATACCCCGGGACACGTTGACTTTACTGCAGAAGTAGAAAGATCTTTAAGAGTTCTTGACGGTGCAGTTATTGTTTTCGATTCAGGTAACGGAGTTGAACCACAATCCGAAACCGTTTGGAGACAAGCAGATAAATATCATGTACCAAGAATCGTTTTTTCAAACAAAATGGATAAAATCGGTGCAGATTATTTCATGGTTATAGATCAAATAAGAGATAAACTGGGCGCAACACCTCTTACAATGCAAATTCCTATAGGTTCAGAAGCTGATTTCCAAGGTGTTGTTGATTTGGTTCAGATGAAAGCTTATATATGGCACGGAGAAGAGTTAGGTGCAAAATTCGATGTAACAGAAATTCCTGCAGATTTAGTTGACAAAGCAAAAGAATTAAGAGAAAAAATGATAGAACTTATAGCAGATTACAGCGACGATGTTATGAATTGCTATATGGAAGGAAAAGAACCTACAATCCCTCAAATTAAACAAGCAATAAGAAATGCAACACTTCAAATAAAATTAATCCCGGTTTTCTGCGGGACATCATTCAAAAATAAAGGTGTACAACCAATGTTGGATGCAGTTTGTGATTATTTGCCGTCACCTTTGGACAGAAAAGATATGCACTGCATAGATGCAAATACAAATGAAGAAACTTCAAGACCGGCTGACGATAATGCTCCTTTCGCAGCTTTGGCCTTTAAGATACAAGCAGACCCTTTTATAGGAAAGCTCACCTATATTAGAGTTTACTCTGGAACTTTGCAAAGCGGTTCTTATGTATTCAATCCTGGCAAAAACAGCAAGGAAAGAATTTCTCGTATCGTAAGAATGCATTCAAACAACAGAGAAGAAATTAAAGAAGTTAGAGCAGGTGATATTGCAGCAGTAGTTGGTTTGAAAAATACCGGAACAGGTGATACACTTTGTGATGAAGCAAAACCTGTTATCTTGGAATCTATGGAATTCCCGGAACCGGTTATCTCGGTTGCAATTGAACCAAAATCAAAAGCCGATGAAGAAAAGTTGGCTAATGCTTTATCAAGACTTGCAGAAGAAGATCCTACATTCACGGTAAGAAGTGATGAGGAAACAAACCAAACCATTATTTCAGGTATGGGTGAACTTCATTTGGATGTTTTGGTAGACAGAATGAGAAGAGAGTTCAATGTTCAAGCAAATGTAGGTAAACCTCAGGTTGCTTACAGAGAAACAGTTAGAAAGACATCTGAAGCTGAATCTAAGTACATCAGACAGACTGGTGGTAGAGGTCAATACGGACATGTTATTATAACATTGGAACCGTTACCTCCTGCCAAAGGTTTTGAGTTTGTTAACAAAATTGTTGGTGGTGTTATTCCGAGAGAATACATACCTGCAGTTGAAAAAGGTATCAGAGAAGCTTTAACATCCGGTGTTTTGGCAGGTTATCCTGTTGTAGATGTCAGAGTAACTTTGACAGATGGATCTTTCCACGAAGTGGACTCTTCGGAAATGGCATTTAAGATTGCCGGTTCTATGGCATTTAAAGATGCTTGCAAAAAAGCAAACCCTGTTATTCTTGAACCTATAATGAAAACAGAAGTTATGGTTCCGGAAGATTACATGGGTGATGTTATCGGTGATTTGAACTCAAGAAGAGGAAAAATCATCAGCATGGAACCTGTAAACAAAATCGAACATATTAAAGCAAATGTTCCTTTATCTGAAATGTTCGGTTATTCAACAACATTGAGATCGTTAACACAAGGTAGAGGAAATTACAGCATAGAACCTTCACACTATGAAGAAGTTCCAAAACAAATTGCAGATAAGATTTTAGAGAAAAAGGCATAATAAAATAAAACAGGAGAAAGAACAATGGCAAAAGAAAAATTTGACAGATCAAAGCCACATGTAAACGTAGGAACAATAGGACACGTTGACCACGGTAAAACAACCTTAAC
>JBGUZU010000011.1:0-10995 GCA_045223915.1 Endomicrobiaceae bacterium
CCCAATCCCCAATCCCCAATCCCCAATCCCCAATCCCCAATCCCCATTAAAAATGATAATATAAATAATAATTTAAATTATTTAATAAATATAAAAAAAAATAATTAATTAATTATTAAAAAATAATTAATTAAAAAAAAATATTAAATTAATAATATATTTATTTCTCTATTTAGATTATTTCATAAATAATAATAATATAAATATTAAATTAATATTAACCTCAACTATATTTAAGTTAATTAATCTAATTCATTTTGATTATCAAGCAATAAATTAGCATCATCTTTGGCAGAAGCACCACTTTGAACGAATGAAATTTTATTGACTTGAGTAAGAAGATCTTTATTTTTCGAATTATACATAACAATAACAACTACTAAAACAACAACGACAATGAAAAGGAAGCAACTTACTACAATAATAGCAATTAATGCCTTTTTACTTACTCCTCCTGAGCTAGGAGCATCTGTAGGTTTAGGCTTACTTGTTGGCGCTGGTATATCTGATGTATCAGATGTATCTGGCTCACTTGTTGGGTCTGGGTTTGATTCTGGATCAATTATTTCTCCATCCATATCAATTGCTTGATATGTAACATATTCAACATACGAACCTTTGGTAATTGTTGCGATAATTTGAGCATAAGTGTAATTGACATTAGGCTCTTTGAATCTTACATTCATTTCGCTCACATCATTCGAATCTGTAGGATGATTAAATTGCTGTGCGATTGATGGAGATTCAGTTATTGCAATCATATCGGTTTTTTCATCTTCGACATATGTTTCATTATCTACTAATTTAACTGTGTAAATAATATTTGGCTCATATTCATCAATTTGTGTTGTATTAATAGTATAAAACTTTATATTGAGACCTCCATTTTCTTTTGTAGCAGTAAATCTTGGATTATTATTATTAATTTTAAATTCGTAGAAGGAATCATATTCCGCATTCATATATTTGAATATATAGTTATTTAATTTTTTATTTTTAAAATCAGAAGTTAAAAATATAGTAAGGTATAAAAAGTCGGCATCTTCTGGTCTTTTTACTGTAACGAATGTTATACCTCTTTCTCTTTTATCAATAAATTCTTCAAATGTTCCATTTACTTTTTGACCTTTTTCTTGATTTATTGCGAAGTCAACATATTCACTATTCGCTGAAAATTGTATTCTTATATAATTTGAAAATTTGCTATCAGTTTTTAATTTGTAATTTACTACTGCATTATCTTCAATTTTTCCTAATTGATATGAATTTTGAATAACTGGGACATCACTATTGATATAATTTAGACCAATTTCTCCTCTGAATCTTTCGAATTCTAAATGATATTTTTCATTCTTTCTTATAGCAAGGAGTATTACTGGATTTTGTATGCCATTGAAATTTGTTTTTGGAATATAAATACTTCCAGCCTTTAGAGCAGTATCATAAACACCTTGAAGATAGAAATCATTTGGGATTTTTTCTTTATCATTTTTAATATCGAAAATTCTTGATTCTGGAAGAACCATAGCTTTAAATACGAATTCATCACCTTTAATAGTTCTTGATTCTATTTCAGAGCTTGTATATATTAAATCATGTAAATAGAAGAATGCAGTGACATCTTTATCTTTATCGGTAACTTTAGCATAATAATAAAGATCAGTTTTTTCCTTAATATTTTGATATCCGAATTCTGTAGTTTGACCAATAGTTAAAGTATCTAATTCTTCTGATTTGATTCTTAAGAAGAATTCCAAAATGAAAGCGCATCCGGGATTTTGGTAATCGAGATCACTAAATCTTAAATTCTCTACTGTTAAATCAGTATTTACTCTTTCTTCATCACTTTTGACTATATATTTAAGATTATCTTCATCACCTCTAAGATAGAAAGGACCATTACTATCTTGTTCTAAAGTAACCTTTGCTTCTCCATGTAATGACATTAAATTAAGAGCAAGACTTTGCTTTGTCAAGAAATTAATATGAATTTCTTGTTTATTAAGATCAATTGGATATATTTGTGGTGAACGAGGATTAGGTTCTAATAAAATTTCTAAAGTCATAAATGATGTTAATATTTCAATATCTTTGTCAGTATTCGAAACTATACTTATAAAAACATGTTTATCAAAATCGCCATATTTTATAAATAAGAAGTTTGTCTTTGTTGCTTTTGTATCAAATTGTGCTCCTTGAACTGGGATATTTCTTTGTAATTCTTCAACATTATAACCATCATAGATTTCTCTCTCAATAAAGGTCCCAAACATATCTATTTTTGAAGAAGGATCTTGTGATTTAGCATATACCATTAAATCATTGAATAATTCAGTATCTTTATAAATGACGGCTAAAAGACATCTATAATACGAATCATCTCCTGTTTCTATTTTTTCAGGTTTACATAATATTTTTTGGTCTGAAGTTGCTTTATGTATATTTAATTCTTTTCTCCTGAAATGAACTCTGAATGAATAAACTGAGAATTTATGTGTTTCGAAATATTGAGTACTTACTCTCAATTTTAATTCTTTATCTTTTAATGATTTATTATCTTTTTGCTCTTCGCCATAAATCATTTCTTTAGATATAACAATAACACTTTGACCATTATTTGTATACTCGATTGAATAACCATCTATTTCTGCATTTAATTGGACAACATTTGTTTGCCAATCAATTTCTATAGCTTCGGCATCGTAAGGACAAATAAGAGAATAATTTTGAATATTATATTCTTCTCTTAGAACTGTACTATAAAGAGAACCTATTATGAATTCATCAGGTAATATATCAACTTTACTACCTCCTAACATGAAGTAAGTTTCAGGACTAAAATCAATTAAAATACTGAAAGGAGAGAAGTCATATTCTCTATTTCCTGTTTTAATTACTGATGATACTACACTTATTAATAAAAAGCATCCATTGTCACATTTCTCTGTATCTTCTATGCTAAATTTAATTTTTTTATTATAGAAATCATATTCAAGAGAATTTTCATCATCTAAATATTTAATAAATCTATAATTTCTCCAATGGGGATTTTCATCAGGAATTGATTGGTCTTTTTTGACAATTTTACCATAACAATATCCACTTCCTCTATTAAAGTCAATTGTGGCATATCCACTATATTCTTTTCCAACATCAGTATAAAGGAATAAATGTGCATCATTTGTAACATAATCTTTTCTTAAAACTTTTCTTTCGACATAATAAGGTGTATTATATTCTTGTTTCATCGAAAATTCTATTATTGGTGATTCATCATTGAAAGTCTCAAGATTTTCTATTTCGATTGTTACTGAGCAAAGTTCATAATTTTGACAGTAATGTTGTATAGTGTCATTTTTTAAGAAGAAGATACCACTTTGTGAATAAACTCTATCGAAATTAAATTCTTGTTCTCTGAAGAATATTCTAAATCCGAATTTTCCTGGAACTATCATATTAAGACTGCAAGTTAATTTTTTGGATGGATCAACATGAGGGAAAACATATCTTATTTTTTTTAAAGTTTCTGTGAATATTGTTTTCTGAGGAATACCTTCACCTATTAATATTTCTTTTCTTATACCAGTTGAAGTTTTATAAAATTCAAGACCTGATACATATAACATACATATATCATTTTCACTTATTAAATTCTTTTCTTTAATTTTAGCAATAAATGTTTTGGGTTTCGATTCTTCATTTTCTTTATATTCATAAACGCTTTGAGAATAACTTCCATATGAATCAATCTTTGCTTCGCTATCTTGAACTTGACCTGTAATTTCAAATTTACAATTGAGAGAATAGAAGGAAGAGTAGAACATTGATGGTGGAATTATATTAAGACTTTCTATAACAATTGTTTTTTCTGGTTTATCTGCCTCAACAGGAATTAAATAATTAATACCTGAATTAATATAATTTATTGTTGTTTCTTCTCCTTTGGCAGTAATTAATTTATATTCGACTATATAATAAGAATCAATTCTTG
Source organism: Endomicrobiaceae bacterium (assembly GCA_045223915.1). Taxonomy (GTDB): domain Bacteria; phylum Elusimicrobiota; class Endomicrobiia; order Endomicrobiales; family Endomicrobiaceae; genus Ruminimicrobiellum. The sequence continues at coordinate 3,992 of JBGUZU010000011.1, forward strand.
AAGTTGTTTCAATACGTATCGCTTTAAGATCTTCATTTACAGGTACAATATAAAATATTTTATTTGATAAATAATATTTTTGAGCATCTATGATTTCTTCATTTGTGTCATCATTTAAAATAGTAATGCCTACATCTCCAGTAACAACTAAAAAGTCAATAAAAACTTTAGTTGGTTTTTCTTCTTCTGAAGAAAAGTCAATTAAATAATGGTTAACATCATCTTGCATATTATATTTTCCGAAAGGTTGTTTATTTGTTAATTTGATAAGTTCGCTTTCTCCAAATATTGTAACTAAAACTTCGCAATATTGATAATTGTCAATGGTAGTATTATCTTTTGATTCATGGCATTTAAAGACGACCAATTTTTGTTCTGAATCTATAGGAGATTCTGGAATATCAGTAGTAGATATGGTTGAAATTCCATTTATATCCGAAACTTTTTTAGTAACACTATTTTCTATATCTTTATCATCAACATTGATTAAAGGATAAGAATCACAATCATATGTATACATTTTTGGATAACCAACTTTGGCAATCATATTAAATACTAAACGATTTGTTTCTGTTTTTGGAATAAGACTATTAAGAGTTATAGTTTTACCTATTGGGATAATTCTTGAATAAGTAATTGCATTTACTTGTGGTAAGAAATTAGCACCGTTAAACGTCGAATAGGCTTGGATTTGAACCGAATAAGCTAAAACGTCTTGTTTATCTAAACTGATACATAAAGTATTAACTGGATTCATATTGTAATTATAAACAGCATAGAAAAATCCATTTTCATTTTTACTCGATGGAATAATAACTTCATCATCACCTGAATCTTTATATATAATTTTAGCTTTTCCATCATATATTCTACCTGTTATATAAAAAACATCATTTTCTGGTAAATCATAGCAAACTCTTTCGAATTGTTCTTCTTTTTTTAATAATCCAGTTGTTTCTCCCATTTCTGGAGTTAATTCTCTCACAACATTTCTTTGTTTGTAATTAATACCTAAGGAAATATAATCACCTGGTTGAGCGATAACTTGTACTCCGTAATACTCTAAATTGGTTGCTTCAAATAATATTGCTGCACCACCATTAAAATCGTGTTGTATGCATTCATCATCATCGCAATCATGAACTTTCAATAAAATATTTTTTCCACCAGTTGCATATACAGTTAATAAAGCACTTTCATCCTCACCAGTGAAGTCATTCTTAAATTTGAAATTCATATTTTTATTTTCTTCAGATACATAATAGTTAAATACTCCCATATGATCAATTACAGCTTCGTTCATTTTAGAAATAGTAATATTATAAGAACAACCTTCTGTAGTTGGGCATTGAACAGTTAAAAAGAAGCTATTTAAGAATTGTCCTTTTTTAATAAAGAATTCAGTTGATTTAGCTCCTCCTTTTGATATTTGTCCTCTATCTGACATACAGTTAGGATCTGAACCAGAAAAACATAGCATGGGACTATCTTCTCCTTCTTCATTATATACTTCGACTTTGACATATTCTAATAATAATTCTGGATTTTCGAATTTAACTTGATATCTTTGTTTTTCCCCGGCTTCAGGTACTTGTGCAGTAATAATTCTATATTTTGATTGGAGTGTAATATTTTGCATAACATTTGTCTTTGTTAAAACTACAGATTCTTGGACTCTATGTTCTGATATATCAACTGGTTTATATAAATAAATTAATTTTTCTTCAGCTAAACCATACATGGCCATTACTTTCACATACAAGACATCTTTATTGTATGGTATTTCATAAGTTAATAAATTTTCTTCTGTTTCTGGCACATTAATAAATAAGTTCATACCTTTTGATTCAGACATAGCAATAGAATTTACATTTTCACCTCGAACAAAATCTTCGGTATATATAGCTTTTATGAAATATGATACGTCGTTATATTTTAATGGTTGGAATGAAATAGTTATTTTTTGCTCGTTTTCATTTTCGACGAAAGTAATTTTTTCATCAATGCCAACATCTATTGGTAAAAATGCACTATCAGAATTTGCGTATAAATATTTAAATACAAAATAGTCTAATCTTTCATCATAAGTATCTTCAACACCTTTTTCTGCATATGCAATAAAGAATAAATCATTTGCGACTTGATCTTTTTTTAATTGGACATTTAAAACTTTTCTTCCTGATACTTCTTTTACTTCAAATGATTGGAATTCTGAATGGGCTTCAATATTATAATCGAAAGTTAAAGCGAATTTAACATATACAGAATTTGTAGAATATTCTAATCTTAAGTATTCATTTTTTTTAATATTTTTTAATCTGTATATTTTTTTACCTTGAATAACTGAGGTTAATTTTCCTGTGATATATATTCCTTCTGGAGTATAATAATATCCTGATTCAACACCGACTGAATGAACATCTGCTTCTAATCCTATAGTTTCATATTCATTTAACATGTTAGTATTATTTATACCGAAGAAAATATAAGGAACTTTATCAAGAATCTCTTCTTCCATTATTCTACTAATATCGCCTTCGGAAATAAACATAACACCAAACATACCATCAACTTTACCTAAGAATGTATTTTCCGGAGTTGGTTTTGGTCTTAATCTTTCATCGTATCTTGCTTTATGGATTTGCATTTCTGGTACAACTGTTCCATAAAGAGTAAAAAGATCATTTTCATAAGCTAAAGGTTCGGTTTTTTTATTTTTGAGAATAATATCATAAAAGTTCAAGTTAACTGTCCAAGATTGGAAATAACCTATATGACCAAAGTAGTTAAGTGGCATATTCACAGATCTATAATGGATTTCACCGATTGAATTTGGTTTTAATTGATCCATATAACTTCTGGGATAATATGTAATATAAAATACGAAACCAGTTTTGAGTTCGAGTAAACTTGTAAATGAAGTAGCATTTAATTTAGGTAATTCTGTGCTTTTTTCTTTTGAAGTTGTTAAAGATAATCTATCATCTCTTCCTCTTAAATACATTATTTTATCTTTTTCGCTTTCTGTAGACCAACTAAAGCCACCAATTCCAGCGATTGAATGAAGATTTATTAAAAGATCATCGGTTGTTTGGAATTCTAAAAATATATTTTTTTCTTTTAAAGCAAAGATTTGAGGTGTACTTGGATTTGGTGTGAAGACCATACCATTTTCATAACTATAAGTTGAAGATAAAATTTCAATTTTATCATCAGAGATATCTTGATTAAATAAGGTAATTAATAAATAAGAATTTTCTTTGTCGACGTTTTCAATATAAATCAAATCATTATCTGTAAATCCTTCAGTGCTTTTTTTATTCATTATATCTTTGGCTTCTGATATTATTTCATTAATATCATTTGTTTCAATTATTTCAGCTTTAACTAATTTTCCATATTTAATATACTCTTTACCATTAGTTGTTGGATAAAGAACTAAATTATTATTGAAATCTATTTCATCAAAAATAACAGCGAATGCACACATATAAGAATATTCGTCATATTTCCAAGGAGTACATTGAACTTTTTGGTCACTTCTTATATGAATCAATTGAGAAGCGATTTTTAAGTTTTCTGTCACAATTTGAGGCATATATATTTTAAAGGCATAAGGAGAGGATTTTATACTATCGGTATAATTTGCATAAATACCTAAAGTTAAAGGAATTCCTTTTAAACTATCAGTTTGAGAAGCATATGCACTTTCAAGGATTTTTCCTTTTTGTATTTTAAAAACAAAATCGCCAAATGAAGGTAAAATGAAATCAAAATCATTGAGTGCTGGTAATCGATCTCCGACATTGATAAGTAAAGCAGGACTATCTGCTTGCCAATCGATAATAACTTCATTTGAATCGTAAGGTAAAAGAATTTGATAATAATCAAATTTTCTATTATCTAAAGGATCATTTATTATATCACCAATAATAAATTCATTCAAACGTATATTTACTTTTGGGCTTGGCGTTTTTGTATCTGTTTTAATAACTCTTGTATTTAAATTTATTCTGAAAGGAAGTTTTTCCATATCATATTCTTCTGCCATTGCCATATTCGTATTAACAGTAATCAAAACATAGCATCCACTGATACATTTCATAGTATCGGATTTAGAAATTGATAATTTCTTTCCATAAGCACTATATTCTATTTCTGTTTGTCCATCTGGGAATTTATAAACTCCTCTCCAATCAGGATTTTCTTCAATTTCTGGATTTGTAATTCTTACTATTTTTGCATAAATATTACCACTTCCTCTTTTAAAATCTAAAGTGATATCGCCATATTCTTCATTTGAAATATCAAAATAGTAATGTTTTTTATGGGTTCCGTCTAGGAAATCTGAAGTTACTCTGTTTTTTTCTAAATAAAGTGGATTTGCATCGAGTTGATATGCTCTTATTTGAATCTTTTTTTCTGTCTTTTCTGTAAAATCTATCAATAAAACATTGATATCAATTTTGCATACTTTTAAACTTTTGCATTTATTTCTAATTGTACTAGAACTAATAGATAATTGTTTTGTTCTATAAATTCTTTCACCGTTGTTCAAAGCAACATTATTAACAATTGTATAAACCATATATTCACCTCTATCTAATAAATGTAAATCTACGACGAAAGTACTATCATAATCAGTTGCAAAATAGGAATAATTCGAGAATGGGTAACTTTCTGAATAAGTAAATGTATGTGGAACGCCTTCTTCAAGAGAGATTGATCTTCCAGCTAAAGTTTTATCAGGTAATTCGAGACCAGAGACTGCTACCATACAGAATGATTTTGAAGAATCAGTATTAGCATCTGGAATTATTCTATAATTGAATTGATAAATTTCTTGAGAAAAATCATTATAATTTTTATCTATGGTAATGCTGGCATAATTATCAAATTGAGGAACTATTTCATCACCGGCCATTCTTTTCCATAGAGCACTAAATTTACAATTTGGTGAATAAAATGTTGCCATAAATGGTTGATTGTCTTCATATTTAGTGTTCTTTAAATAAACTGCCTTTTCTACGTTATCAGTACTAACTGTTTTTAATGTAATATAATTAACTCCTGAATCAATGCTATTTTTATCTTCTGAGTTATCTTCATCTAATATAATATAATTTACCATATAAAAGGTATTCTTTTTTGCTTCGACATTAAATCTCAAATTTTCAGTTTTGGCTTTATCGTATTTAATATAATAAAAAACTTTATTTGGTAAATAATAATTATTCGACTCACCGCTAGTATAGTCAACTATTTTTATATCAGAATCTCCGCTGAAAATAGTTAAATCTAAATAGATTTTAATATTTTTATTAGGTTCAATATCACTTGGTATTTTTATATTATAAAAATGTTGTTCGCCTTCGTCTAAAAATTGGGTGAATGTTCCTTCTTCGACAACATTAACAACATCAATATCTGAAAATATAGTAATTTCAACTTCGCAGAATTTATCATTGGAACCAATTACAGCTTTATTTCCGCTTGGACAATCAACAACCACAACTGGTTGATTCCTTTGAATAGGATTAATTGGACTTTTAAACTCATGTATATAAGTAGCAAATCTGTTGGATACAATTGGATGAGTTAATCGATATATTTCAGTAATTTTACAAGTGGGGAATTGAGAATTAGGGGTATAATAAAGTTCTGGAGAACCTTTTACAGCTTTCATATTGAAACTTTCTTTCTTTGCTTCTGGAGGAATAATTCCAGAAAAAACAGCCCTTTCTCCCTCTTTTAAAATATAACGTCTTATTTCACCAGGAATAGCAGGAGTAGTTAACAATAAAGAATCGTCGTACGCTAACATTTGGATTGATAATATAATCATCGAATTTTCTAATTCAACGCAATAAAATCCATCTGTTTGAGTTGGGTATAATTGCCTTATAATATTATAATCTGAAATAATACCATCTTTAATTTCTTTTTTAGTACCAATTAGATTTTTATCACTATCTGTGAAATAGGAGGAACCTTTTAATGTATATAATTTTCCAGTTATATAAGAGGCTTGTTGTTTAAAATCAATAGGGAAGCATATTATGTTATCTGCATAAACTGTCATTTCATTTCCTCTTATTGTTAATTTATTTATTGAATCACGTATTCCATTATAAGGAACACTTCCTACAATGACATAATCGCCTTGAGTACTTTCAACAGTCAATTCATTATCAGCTTCGTCATAACTATTATAAAATACTTTTCCGGAATCAAAAGGATTTTCAATATAACTGTTCATTGATGTATGACTTTTTGCTATGGATTTCCCTTTGACATAAATGGACAGGTGACTTGGAGTTTCTGAATTTGGATTTATTAAATTAAATTTCATATTAGTGTTATAGGCATCAACAAAATAACTGGTTTGTTGTCCTATTGGAAGTTCTGCTGTTTCAGTAATTTTGACTTCTATTGAATATCCACCAATCGAATCACCTTCTCTTTGTTCAGTACAAATTATGAAAACATTATTATCATCTCCTTCTTTTTCGATTTGATCTTTTTTGAGGAAAATATAAATGTTTCCAGAATATTGAGCTGACATAGCAATTCTATTTGCATTACAATTTTTTGAGTCTAATGCGACAATTAAAGAAGGATTTTTTTTTGTTTCATCATTTGGAGTTAAAACAATGCTTATATATTCTTTAGATAAAAATTCAGGCTCAATTACAAATTTATCTGCATTATCGGAACCAATTTTTACAGGATATGATTCATTTAAGTAATAAGTTTCTTGGTTTAGAAACAAATTAAGTGTGCAAAAAAGCAAGAGTAGTTTTAAGGTTGATTTTAATCCCATTTCTTATTTAAAATATCTTTAATTAATTATTTTTGATAAATATTTTTTTTGTTTTATTATTTTGTTGTATTGATTTAAATTTTTTTGTTAATTAATTTTTTTTTTAATTAATTAATTTAAATTTTATATCATGTAAATCATTTTATTATGGGGATTGGGGATTGGGGATTGGGGATTGGGG
>JBGUZU010000012.1:0-20864 GCA_045223915.1 Endomicrobiaceae bacterium
TCCATTTATGTACACCGCAGTCGGCAAATGCTTTATTCTAAGCAAAAACTTGAAAACTCTTTGTGTGCAACCAACAACTTTCCATACCTCTATACTTCCATACATCCATACCTCAATTTTGTCATTGCCGTTAATTACTAATTTCTAATTGCCTTAATAATAAATATTTAATATAATATAGTTTCACTTTAATAAGGGGGTAAAATATAATGTTAGTGTACAACAAAGAGAAAAAAATGCTTGAACCTGAAGAATATAAATTCGAACTTCAGGATGTCAAGGAGCCCAACTTATTAAGAGAAACATTTTCTTATTCGGATATTCCGAAAATCGCTTTTAATAATACAGTTGTTCCGATGAATCCTCCGGAACACATTTGGATGACCGATACAACATTCAGAGACGGTCAACAGGCTTTTCCGCCTTTTACCGTAGATCAAATTTCTCATTTATTTGATTTAATGCATCGTTTGGGCGGTCCTAACGGTATGATAAGACAAACCGAATTTTTCTTGTATTCCGACAAAGATAAAGAAGCCGTAAGAAAATGTCAGGAAAAAGGTTACGAATTTCCTCAAATTACTTCTTGGATAAGAGCAAACAAAAACGATTTCAAGTTAGTAAAAGAAATGGGAATAAAAGAAACCGGAATTTTAACTTCCTGTTCCGATTATCATATATTTTTAAAATTAAAGAAAACAAGAAGAGAAGCTCTCGATATGTATTTGGATATCGTAAGAGCAGCTTTGGAAGAAGGTATCGTTCCCAGATGTCATTTCGAAGATATTACAAGAGCCGATTTTTACGGTTTTGTTATACCTTTTGCCAAAGAGTTAATGAAACTTTCAAAACAGGCAAAAATGCCGGTAAAAATAAGAGCTTGCGACACATTGGGTTTCGGAGTTGCATATCCGGGTGTTGCTTTACCGAGAAATGTTAACGGTATAATGTACGGATTAAATCACCATGCGGGAGTTCCTTCGGAATGGCTCGAATGGCACGGACATAACGATTTCTACAGAGCATTAACAAATTCCACATTTGCTTGGCTCTACGGATGTTCCGGAATTAACGGAACATTGCTCGGAATAGGGGAAAGAACAGGAAATACTCCTATAGAAGCATTAGCCATAGAATATGTTGCTTTCAGAGGCGACCATAACGGTATGGACTTATCCGCAATAACGGAAATAGCAAAATATTTCAAACAAGAATTGAAATACGATATTCCTAATATGCAACCGTTTGTAGGTGCACATTTTAATTCCACAAGAGCCGGAATTCATGCAGACGGATTGTTAAAAGAACAGGAAATTTATAATGTATTTGATACAAAAGCTATATTGAACAGACCTCCTGAAGTTGCAATAACCGACAGAGCAGGCCTTGCAGGTATTGCTTATTGGATAAACACACAACATCCTAACTTTAAAGATAACGATAAAAAGTTGGACAAAAACAATCCGGGTGTTGTAAAAATAAAAGAGTATATCGACGAACTTTTTAAAGGTGACAGAAGAAATCCTTTAACAAAAGAAGAACTTAACTCGTTGGTAGAAAAATACATCATTAACGGCTAAAATTTTTGCTTCGCAAAATTTTGAGGTATAGAAGAATAGAAGCATAGAGGAATAGAAAAAACGACAAGATGGAATTGCATTATCCGTCTTGTCGTTGCCGTTTCCATGCATCCATACATCCATACATCTATGCATCCATACCTCTCTCGTTCTTTATTTCCAACATTTGGCAAGTATTTTTAACAGGCAATATAAACCTGAAAGGTTTTACATTGATGTACTTTTTTACTACATTAAAATCTTTATCCAAACAATAAACATCTATATTGTATCTCATAAAACAAGTGTGTATAGAATTACATTTTTTGATAAGCAAATTAAAAGATTTTTGCTCAGGCACAAACATCAAACCTTTAAATCTTTCCATAAAAGATTCGGCGACATAAACATCTTTATATTCGGTATTATCTACAACTAAATTTATTTTTTTCAAAAATTACTCCATACCTCTATACTTCTATCCCTCTATCCCTCAAAATTGCCGAAGGCAATTTTATAAGTACTTTCCGCAAAATATGAGCTTCTTACATATTTGCCGGACACACAAGTTTTTATACCGGTTTCCAAAGCTTTTTGTTTCAAATATTCAAATTCTTCGTCGGTATATTCTTTTACCATTTCGGCATTATCTTTTAACGGTTTTAAATATTGACCTATTGTTAAAATATCACAATCTATTTTTTTTAAATCTTTAAAAAGTTCTAAAAGTTGCGGTTCCGTTTCGCCAAGTCCCAACATTATTCCCGTTTTTGTAATAAAACCTTTTTGTTTTGCATAACTTAGAACATCTAAAGATCTGTTATAATCAGCCCATTTTCTAAACTTATATAAAGAGGGGACTGTTTCTACATTATGTCCGAAAACATCCGGTTTTGAAGATAATACAATATCTATGCTTTTTGTATCACCTTTAAAATCGGGAACCAATAACTCTATTTTTATATCTCTTATTTCTTTTCTTATAACATTAACTACATTTTTAAAGTGTTCCGCGCCGCCGTCGGGTAAATCGTCTCTTGTTACGGAAGTTATAACGACATATTTTAAGCCCAAATTCCTTATTGTGTTTGCCAATTTTAAAGGTTCGTCTTTATCTATATCCAACGGCTTGCCGTGTGTTGTAGCACAAAAAGCACAATTTCTCGAGCAAACATCACCCAATATCATAAAAGTTGCTGTTTTATGTTTAAAGCATTCACCTATATTCGGACATTTAGCGGCTTGGCATACGGTATGAAGTCCGCTTTGTTTAAAGCTTTTCTTCAATAAATCCAAATCCGCCAAACTTATTCTCTTCTTTTCCACAAAAAAATCCTCCGAATTTTTGAGGTATGGAGGTATGGATGAACAGATGTATAGAAAAAAAATTCTTATTCTTTTTCTATTAATTCTATACCTCTATTTTTCCATCCTTCCAGCCTTCTATACATCTATCCCTCAAAATTTGCCTTCGGCAAATTTATATTAAATAGTAAATAAACGGTATATCTACTTCTTTCTCATATTTGTCGGATACTTCAAAATCAGGTTCAAATAAAGTTTCTATCAATTCATTTACTAATTTTTCGTCGTAAAAAGCAACATTAATTTCTCTGTTTTTAAACATACTGAGTTTATTAAAGTTTGCACTGCCCACACAAGCCCAATTATCATAAACAGCTGCCTTAACATGTGTCATTTTAGGATAAAAATAAACATCTATATCATTTTCTATAAAATAGTTTGCTATTTTTAAATTCGTTTTGTCGTATATAACCAAATCATTTACACCGGGCAATATAATTTTTACATCCACACCTCTTTGTTTTGCAAGAACAAGTTCTTCCACCAAAACTTTTTCCGTAAAGTAAGGATTTTCTATATATATTCTTTTTTTTGCTCGTCTTATAGCTTCAAGTTGAGCTTCATAAATTTGATAATCCGTTGAATCCGTAAATAGTAACCTTACATTTATCATATCATCGGTAGCTTTATTTATTTTTCTTGTAACTTTTGTAAACAAACTTCTGTAAGCTACGGCAAAATCACCTCCAAGCCCCGCAAATGACCAGGATTTGTAAAAAAGTTTCACTATAGGTGAAACAACAGGCCCTTCCAAAGATACCATTAAATCGTGCCATGTGTATCTGTATTCACTGGCAATATTCATACCGCCTATATATGCTTTCTTTCTGTCCACCAAAAATATTTTTCTGTGGTCGGAAACAAGCCAAGTATCAGGATGCATTCTGACTTTAATGTCAGAATTTTCCTTCAAAGTATCGATAATATCTTTCGGTTCTTTATAATCTTTTATTATAGGATCTTGATTTGATTTTGAATTTGTAAGACTGCCGATATAATCTATTAATACTCTTACATCAACTTTTTTCGAAAGTTCTTTCAAAAGACTTATTATTTCCATAGCAAAAGTATCTGTTTTAAAAATGTACATTTGTATAAAAACAGAATGAGTTGCTTGTTTTGCCGTCTCTATAAAATCATTAAAAAAGCTTTCACCGTCTATAAGAAGTTTTATATTCGCTTTATATTCTTTTGTTCCCAAATCTTCATCTAAAAACTTATTAAAATCATTTATATCCATCATACATTGATCGCAATCATCATCGGGATAAAAACTTTCCGTTAAAATAGGGGCAAAAGTCATAAGAGAAGATGATGTTGTTGAAAACAATCTGTATCCGGATGTAAAAGGGGATTTTATTATGGGGACGATATGATTCTTTACTATAAAAGAGTACAAAAACTTACCGCTTGAAACAAATATGTTGCTGTCATTTTCTTTTTTTTGATAAGGAGGCAAAATCAACGGCATAACATAATTCTTTTCCGTATCAACATAAAAATAAACTATATCGGTAATATTTTTGGTTAAAACTAAAAATTTTGTGTTGTCGGGGAAATTGTTTTTTATAATATTTACAACACTATCTATCGCTTCTTTTGTTTTCTGCTTGTCATATTTTTTTTCTTCTTTTAATTCTTTACTTAATGAAGGTTGTTGAATATTTCCGTCAACATTATAAACATTATCCAACTGTATTTCAGCTTCTAACTCCTTTGTAGTTCCTAATTCTGTTTCATATTCATATTTTAATACTGCTCGTTTCTTTTTTATACCGTTTTCAACAACCATTTCGTTGATTATCTGTTGATATATTTCGTTTGATAACTGCACTACGGGTTCAATAATATTTTCTTTGTTTTTTGTTTTTTCGGCATCCAACTTCAATCTTTTTACTGCATTATTTTTGTATTGTTTGGGTATTCTTAGTGTAAGATAAAGATTTTTTGCACCGAAATCCAAAAAGAGTTTGTTTTTTATCACAAAAACATTTGAAGGGGTTATCGAATAGTTTGCAATACCGGCCAAATCTATTTGCTCTTTCTGAGAACAAAAGCATACCGATACAAACAAGACGGTAAAAAGTAATGATAAGCAGTATTTAAACGACATGTTAATTTAGTTTATGGGGTTATCGGGTTATAAGGTTATTGGTTGTTTCTTTGTCATTAAACCTATAACCCTATAACCTTATAACCTTGCCGTTATTAATGTTTAAAATGTCTCATAGATGTAAATATCATTGCAATGTTTTTCTCATTGCACAAATCTATAGAAAGATTATCTCTTATAGATCCTCCCGGTTGAATAATTGCGGTAACATTTTCTTTTGCTGCACCTTCTACAACATCGGGGAACGGGAAAAATGCATCGGAAGCAAGTACCAACGGATATTTATTTTCATCTATTTCGAATTTTGCTTCTTTCATTTTCTTTATTGCTATATTTAAAGAATCTATTCTGCTCATTTGTCCTGCACCGACACCAACGGTTTGTTTGCCTCTGACAAGAATTATTGCGTTTGATTTTACATGCTTACAAATCTTCCATGCAAATTCCAAAGATTCTCTTTCTTCTTTAGTAGGTTCTCTCTTTGTTATTGTTTTTGTTTCGTTTAACAACTGTTCATCTCTGTCTTGAACAAGCATACCGTCTGCCATCATTCTGTATTCCGTGGACGGTTTCTTTACATATTGGTTGGGTTGTCTTAAAATTCTTATATTTTTCTTTGTCATAAGAACATCCAAAGCATCCTGACAATAATCGGGAGCAATAACACATTCAACAAAAAGTTTTGCTATTTCTTCTGCTACTGCTTTATCTACAACCATATTAAAAGCAAGAATTCCGCCGAATGCACTTACAGGGTCACAAGCAAGAGCTTTCAAATATGCATCTTTAACATCTTTTCCTTCAGCACATCCGCAAGGATTGTTATGCTTAATTATTGCACAAGCCGGATTGTCAAATTCGTGAACAAGTCTCCAGGAAGCTTCCAAATCCAAATAATTGTTATAAGAAAGCTCTTTACCGTGCAATTGTTTTGCGGCAATTGCCGCACAAGAATTTTCTTCGTTACCGAAACTGTATAATGCTGCTCTTTGATGAGGATTTTCACCGTATCTTAAAGAAGCAAGTTTTTTTAACGGAATTGCCTGTTGTGAAGGAAAATCTTCATAAGATAAATAATTTGAAATTAACGAATCGTAATATGCGGTATGTCTGAATGCTGTTCCGGCAAGTTTAAGTCTTAACTCATTATTTACGGTTTTGTTCTTTAAATTCTCTATTATTACGGAATAATCGGCAGGGGAACAAACTATTAAAACATCTTTATAATTTTTTGCGGCTGCTCTTATAAGAGTTACTCCGCCGATATCTATATTTTCGATAATATCCTGAGATATGTTTTTGTCCGCGGGTTTTGCTATTTTTTTCGCAGTTTCCTCAAAAGGATACAAATTAACCGCTACTATATCTATTGTATTGATTCCGAGTTTTTTTAATTCTTCCATGTGTTTTGGAATATCTCTTCTTGCAAGTATTCCGCCGTGAATTTTAGGATTTAATGTTTTTACTCTGCCGTCGAGCATTTCAGGAAATCCCGTAACATCGGATATTTCTTTACATTCTATTGAATTTTCTTTTAATTTTTTTGCGGTTCCTCCGCTGGAGATAATATCATAACCTAAAGATTTTAACTCTTTAGCAAATTCTACTATTCCCGTTTTGTCACAAACACTTAACAATGCTGTTGCCATTTTTAATCTCCTTATATATATTTAAAAAATTTTAAATTATAAAATTTTTTAGCTTATAGTTTATAGTTTATAGCTTATGGTTTTAGGTAAAATTTTGCGAAACAAAATTTTCTAATAGATATCAAAAATTTACTTTGTAAATTTTTACAATAAACTTTAAGCTTTAAGCCTTAAGCTATCAGCTGCTATTTACTCGTTTTCAAATTCTCTAAAAGCTTTTGCTATATCTTCCGAGGAAAAACCTCTTCTTTGAAAAAACATAGCCGTTTTTCTTACTTCGTTTTTATCCTTACCGTCAAATTTCGAAAATTTCTTTTTCATTATATTTATAATTTGCATGTAAGGTTCGTTTTCTTCGTCACTTTCCATTACTTTTGAAATTATTTCATTATCTATATCGTGTTGTTTTAACTCGTTTTTTATATAAAAAGGGCCTTTGCCTCTGCTTTGCAAATATTCAACCAAATTTTGTGCAAAAACTTCGTCGTTTATATAGTTAAGTTCAACAAATCTTGCTATAACCTTTTCTATATCCGGTTTATCAAAACCTCTTGATAACAGTTTATCGGACAAACTTTTTTTGCTGTAAAACTTATGCGATATCAAATAAAGAGCATAACTTGTAATTCTGTTGGAATTATTATGTTTCAACACCTTATTAAAAGTATCTTCGTCTATAAACAGACCTTTTTTTAAACCGAAACTAACTATAGTTTCGGCATCAATTAAAATTGCCGTTTCATTATCAAAAAAGATTTTAAAATAATCTTTTATCCTGGGATACTTTCTTATTTCAGTAATGTTTGGCATAATAATACCTTTAGAAATGTATATTTTAGCATTATAAAAATTGCTTTGCAATTTGAGATATAGAAATGGCAGGTAAACGGGTGAACATGAATTGTATATCTATTTATTGGTGAAATGTTTTCAGTAAAATTTTATAACACAAAATTAATAATAATATACACTCATATTTTCTTTGTAATTGTTAAAATCTTTCATCACGGAATGGTAGCCTATGGCATATCTGCCTTCTGACGGATTCCAATAAGAATACTCTTTAAAAGCTTTTAGTATTTTTTCTGTTATTTCCGATGAAGCCTTTTTCTTTTTTAACTTAAAAGGAACAAGAAAAAATTTTTTTAATCCTTTGGGAACACAATAAGGTTCAAGTATAAATTTGACTTTATGAATAAATTTATCTTTTATAAGATTTTTAACGGCTTTTCCTAAATTATAGTGATCAATATGTTGAACTTTTTTACTGTATGGTGAAAAAGTACATACAGTAGCGTCTTTATTACCGTATTTAAATATATATTCTTTAATAATATTCTGTGCTTGTTTTATTGATAAAGAACCGTCAACACTTCTGTTGTTACATATATGAATATTTTCATGCGAAACACCCAACATTTTACAACTTAAAACAAATTCTACATCTCTTGCTTTTATAAATTCTTTTTCAGATATATTATAATTGTGAAGTTCTTTGTGTATTGTACAATTTTTACCGTCATTTAATTTGTCTCTTACCGAAGATTTAGAACCATCCGTACATAGAACGATATGAACGTTTTTATTTTGAAGGACAGAATAAGAGATATCTATTCCCATACTTAACAATTCATCATCTTGATGCGGACAAAAGTAAAAAACGGTTTCGGTTTCACTGTTCATATTATAGTTTTCCTATTTGTTACTTACTAAATTTTTTGTTTTTTGTACAATTCTGTTGATAAAAGTTTTTCTTTTTTTTATTTTGCGAATAGTTTTGTTTGCTTTTCTCAATTTTTTGCTGATATCATCTATTTTATTTTGAAAACTCAAACAAACGCTCTCAATAGAAGATAAATTTTCTCCTATATCCGAGTTAAATATCTTTGACATGAAATAATTCTCACCAAACTTATTATCAAGCCAATTTTTCACTTGTTTAAGTTGTACATCATTTTGTTTTTTTTCTAAATTATATTTGGACAGTGAAAATTTTTGCGTTTCCGGAACATACTTCAAACCATCAAAGTACTCCGTTTGAACTATCGGTATATCTGAAACTGTTTCTATCGCTTTAAGCCATATATCGTCGGAATACAAACATATATTTTTAATCACTTGTTCGTCAAAAAAGCTTAAATTTAATAGTTTAGGGGGAATCAGTGTGCCGGCACCTGTTGTTGCAAATAACTGCATTGACGGCTTTCCTATCCATGCATTAACTTCAAGCGGCCAATAATTATATTCGACAAAATCGTTCTCTTTTATATTTTTTAACATTAAATGTGTTCTTTTTGCAGAAATTGCTTTCGGAAAAAGCAGGTAAGAATTTATCAAACTTCGTATTAAATTTTTGTCATATATTAAATCATCATCAACAAGAATAATGATATCGTTAACATATTTTTTTAATGCATAAAAATATTTTTTATGTGATTTTAAATCATCACACCACTCAATAATAAGTTTTCCTTCTTTTACAAAATTTAAAATATATTCAGGTAAAGATTTTTCTTTTTCGCTAAATTCAGACTGAGCAAGCCATAAAACAATTTTATCAGCTTTTAATGTTTGATTTATTATTGAATTTAACATCGGTGCTATGGTGTTAATTCTTTTGGGAAAAGATGTAAAAGACACTATTATTTTCTTATCTTTCAAACTGTTTTTTTTCATGGCTTTATCTTTATTCATAACAAAAAATTTCCATACGAGCACGTTATTCTAGCATTTTAAAACGAATATTAAAATATTCTGATAATATATCGGTTGTTTGTCGTTAAAATATATTTTATTGTATAATAATGCCATATTGATATTTAAAAGGTAACATTAAAGATGGATAATAATTCAAACAGACCCGAATGGGCATCAAAAATAGGTTTTATTTTAGCAGCGGTAGGTTCGGCCGTAGGTTTAGGCAATATATGGAGATTTCCTTATATTATGGGCAAATACGGCGGTTCCGCATTTCTTTTGGTATATTTGCTCATAATTCTCTTCGTATGTTCTTTACCTCTAATTTGTGAACTTGCTTTCGGAAAAAGAACAAAGAAAGAAAGTATCGGTGCTTACGGTTCGGTGAATCCGAAATTAAAAATTTTCGGATGGTCAAATGTTATAACCGCTACAATAATAGCATCTTTTTATTTCGTTATAGGCGGTTGGTTACTTAATTATATATACATCAATGTAGCAAACACCGTTATAACCGATTACGGCACTTATTTCGGAAATTTTGTTTCTTCACCTGTTCTTCCGTGCATACTAACAACACTTTTTCTTTTTATGGTTATGTTTTTTATATTCAGGGGAGTAAATAAAGGTATAGAATTTATAAACAAAGTTATGATGCCTTTATTTTTACTTATAATAATTATTCTGTGCATTTTTTCAATGACATTACCTAATGCTGCCGAAGGGCTTAAATTTATGTTCATGCCGGACTTTTCGAAAATAAACGGGGAAATGTTGCTTGCGGCACTCGGGCAATCTTTATTTACTTTAAGTATCGGTATGGGAATTTTACTTGTTTACGGCAGTTATATGACAAAAAAAGAAAATACGGCAAGAAGCGCCTATATGATAATTTTTTCCGATACAATGTTTGCTCTTCTTGCGGCCGTCATGATTTTTCCTGCGGCTTTTTCGTTCGGTTTGGATGTTAATTCCGGAGCGGGACTTGCATTTATTACATTACCTAATATTTTTGCACAAATTCCTTACGGAAATGTATTTGCCGTATTATTTTTTATTTTGCTGTTTTTTGCCGCATTCACATCTTCCATAAGCATCGTGGAAGTTCCTACGGCAGCATTAATAGAAAACTTTCATTTATCAAGGAATAAAGCTGCAACTATAGTTTCTGTTATTGTTTTGGCATTGGCTGTTCCCGTAACTTTATCTATGGGAATTTTCGGAGGATTTAAATTATTCGGTTTAAATTTATTTGATTTCTTCGACTATATAACATCCAACATATTGTTGCCTTTAAACACAATCATACTATGTATTGTTATAGGATGGTTTGTTAAATTAAGAAATATCAGAGCATTTCGTAACAAAACCGTATATGCAATATTTAACTTTTTATTAAGGTTTGTTACTCCCGTAGCTTTAACGTTACTGATTTTATTCGGAACAATTTTAAAGAAATAAAAAATGATTGATCAAGAAAAATATAATTTATTGAAAGAAGCCGAACAACAAGCCCAAGCAAACATGGAAACTCCTCAAAAAAAGAAAAGAAAGTGGGGGTGTTTAATTACAATTCTTATAGTATCCGGTTTAATAATGATTTTTTATACTTTCATTATTTATTACAGACACCGCTTATTTATTGATCTTGGATTGTAAGTTTATACTCTTCAAATCTCTTCCCGACGGGTTTTGGAATACGTGCAAATCAAACTCACCTATTACGGATAACAAATGATCGAAAACATCTGCCTGATATGCTTCATACACCAACCAATCTGCAGTGTTGGTAAAACAATAAACTTCTAAAGGTAAACCTTCAGGTGTAGGATCCAATTGTCTTACAAATGCGGAAAAATTGTTATTTATGAAAGGTCTTGTTTTGATATATTGTTGGCAATATATTCTAAACATACCGATATTTGTTAAATATCTGCCGTTATACATTGTATCTTGTGTGTTATGTTTGGCATTATAGTCTGCAATTTCTTTTTCTTTTCTGTCGATATATTCTTGTAAAAGTTCAAATTTTTGTAATTTTTTAAGCATTTGTTCATCAACAAACTTTATGCTCTGCATATCTATATAGAAACTTCTTTTTATTCTTCTTGCGCCTACTTTTTGCATTTCTCTCCAACTCTGGAAAGATTTCGATATTAAATCATAAGCGGGGATTGTAACTATTCTGTTATCCCAATTTTTAACATAAACGGTTGTTAAAGAAATATCTGTAACATTTCCGTCTACGCCGTAAGCAGGCATTTCTATCCAATCACCGAGTCTTATCATTTTGTTCATTGAAAGTTGCCAACCTGCAGTAAGACCGACAATAGTATCTTTAAATACTATCATCAAAACGGATGCCATTATCCCGAGTGACGAAATAAAATACAACGGTTGTTTTCCTATTGCATACGCGAATATTATTAAGAAAGCGAAAAAGTTTATAAATATTTTTATGAACTGAATAAAACCTTTAATAGGAATTTCTCTGCCGGTATCGTGAACAATTTGTATAACCGTTAATACTTTGTTAACTATAAGGATTATACATATTAAAAAGTAAACATTTATGATTTTGTTTATTGTGTGTTGTAACTGTGCATATTCTTCCGGAAAGAAAAGAATAGAAACAAAGTTTGCAATAAAACCGGCGGCAACATAACCGATAACGGAAAATATGTTTGCTTCTCTTATTGCATAAACCCATTTTTTACTTCTTAACTTAAAGTATTTACTGTTTATATATGCTTTTGAAATAATTCTTGAAAAATACCAAATGAAATATAAAAGCAAAATAAAAAGTAAAATTGCCGTTAGTGTTGCTACAGTTTCTACATATTGTTGCGGTAAACCGATTTTGTTTAATAAAAGTATTATATAATTCATAATGTTTAAATTATAGCAAAAAAATAATAAAATTATTTATTCTTTTTTTGAGCGAAACGAGTTTTGTTTTTTGCTTATAATTTCGCATTTGCCTTCTTTATGTACCATCCGTTTCACTTTCATTTATGTACACCGCAGTCGGCAAATGCTTTATTCTAAGCAAAAACTTGAAAACTCTTTGGATGCAAAAAAGCAACCACGACAACAACTAACGACAGAAATGTCATTCCGTGCTACGACACGGAATCTATCAAAATATCAATACATTATTCTTTGTTCTCAAAGGATTTACAGATTTTAAATTATAACGAAGTATTTGGCGAATGAAGTGTACGTAAAAGAAAGCGATAGCGGTTGGTACTCGATTGAGCCAAATACGAAGTTAGAATTTAAAAGATAAATCCGTTTCGCTAAAAATGTTAATAAAGAACCTGCCCTGCTTCTATATCCAGTTTTTTCTCTATCTCCTGATAGTTCGGCATATACTTTTGTAAAAAATTGTAAAATCTTTTTTTATGTCCGGGATGAACGAGATGTGTAAGTTCGTGAAGCACAACATAATTTATACATTCGGCGGAAACTTTATATAAATTTAAGTTTAATGTAATTTCCGCGGTGGTAATTTTGCAGCTGCCCCATTTACTTTTTAACGGTTTTATTTTTAGTGTAGGTTGGGGAACATTATATTTTTTAAATATCGGTAAGAACTTATCCATAACTTTTTGAAAATACGGTTTTGCTTCGGCTTTAAGAAATTCGTTATATTGTTTCTGTAAATACTCTTTATCTTTGGAATTTTTTGAATATATGTATAAATTAAATCCGTCTAAAACAACCTTATCTTCCATACTGTCGTAAATATAAACAATGTATTGGCTGTCCAATATTTTTACCGTTCCGCCGTTAACCAATTCGTCTTTTATGTTTTCTTCCTTGGCTTTTTGAAATTTGTTTATATTTTTTTCTATCCACTTTTTAGTTCTGGTTGAATTTAAAAATTTATAAATAGTTTCTATGTTCATATTTAACGGAACAGGCACAACTATATTTAAGTCGGGAGAAATTTTTATATAGTAATTTCTTATATTTTTTCTCTCTATATGAACGGGAACAATTTTATTTTCGGATAATTGTAAATTATAAATTTCTTCTTCCATAACTTTTTACTTATAAACTTCTTTTAACATCTTTATTTCTTTTGCATATCCTTCAATTTCGTTCGGTGTTTCCAAATAAAAAGGTAACTTTTTTAATTTAGGATGATTGATTACTTTACTTATTGCCTCAAGTCCCAAATGTCCTTCTCCTATTTTTTCATGTCTGTCTTTATGAGAAGCAAAAGGATTTTTAGTATCGTTTAAATGTATTGCTTTTAATTTTTCAAGGCCTATAATATTATCAAACTCTTTTATTACATCATCCAAATTATTAACTATATCGTAACCGCCGTCGTAAATGTGGCAGGTATCCAAACATACACCTACTTTATCTTTTAATTCAACCGAATCTATTATCTGTTTTAATTCTTCAAACTTGGAACCTATTTCACTGCCTTTTCCGGACATCGTTTCAAGTAAAACTGTTGTCGTTTGTTCTTTTTTTAATACTTCGTTTAATGTTTCCGATATTATTTTTATTCCGGTATCTATTCCCTGCCCTACATGGCTTCCCGGGTGAAAGTTATACATATTGCCGGGAGTATATTCCATTCTTTTTAAATCATCAATAAATATTTCTTTTGCAAGATCTCGAACTCTTTTATCTGCAGAACACGGATTTAATGTGTACGGCGCATGAGCAAGTATTTTAACAAACTTGTTTTCTTTTATAATTTCCAAAAACTCTTTAACATCTTGCTCGTCTATATCTTTTGCTTTAAATCCTCTCGGATTTCTTGTAAAAAACTGGAATGTGTTTGCACCTATTTCAATGGCTTGTTTTGCCATTGCAACATAGCCTTCCGATGCAGATAAATGACAACCTATATTTAACATAACCTACTCCTTTTTTTCATATTATACATTACTTTTTTTTGTCATTGCGAACGAAGTGAAGCAATCTATCTCTTTTGCCTTTTTCCATACCTCTATACATCCAAACCTCTATCCCTCAAAAAATCACTTTGTGATTTTTTAATCCATTTCATTATCAATTCAACAATATAATCTTGTTGCTGTTGTGTTAATTGTGTTCCCATAGGAAATTTGTGCCACTTATTTATACATTTCCTGCAACATGTTGCTGTTGCATGTTGTGCAATAAATACGGGATGTCCTCTCATGGGAGTTTGTTTACCGTCATTGGCAACATAGGCGGGGGCAACTCTTTTAGAAATAAAATCTTGAGCATGTTTTTTTATTGTTTCAAGTCCTTTTTGATTTATGTAGTCTATGTCTTTCTGTTTTAACTTGAAACTGCTTCTAAATTTAGATTTTGCTAACCTATCTAAAATTTCCATGCCTCTATTGCCTCAGTCGTTTGCTGTTTGTCGTTAAGCTATAAACCACAAACCATAAACTATAAACTAAAAATTGCGGAGCAATTTTTTAATAAGCTGTAAACTCTAATCTATCTTTTCATCTCTTTTATGGCTTTTTTCGTCTCTTTGGAAACGCGGAGCGATTCACATATTTTCTGTAATGATTTATTATATGTCCAATCATCAAGATTATTCTTTTTTAAATACTTCATTGTTTTATCTTGAAACTTTACAAATGCTACAGATATCGTCCAGGCAACAGCCATTTTAACATAATAACCGTCATGTTTAATGTTATCTAATATGTTTAAAACATCATCTATATATTTGTCGTCTATAAAATAGTCCAACATCATAACTGTTGCAAACCTGAGTTCAAACTCTTTTTTTGATTTCAAATATTTCTGTATAAAGTTCCAAACAGTTTCTTTGTTCTTGTTTACAACCTTTAATCCCGCACAACAAATGTCGCATACCGCCCAATTATCTATTTTAGGAACAAAGTTTTTTAGCATTGTTAATATTTCTTTTATGTCACAATTCTTTATTAACCCTATAAGCATACCCTGCAACATAACTTCTTCATAATAAACAGTTTTATTAAAAGAAATGTATTCCCTGAAATTTTCTTGTTTAGAAAGTTTTTTTGCATAGTTTCTCAGTACGGGGATTCTTACTCCGATAATGTTGTCCGTTCCGGGACATAACGAGGAGTGAAACTCTTTATATTTTTTATCTTGTAAATCTAATAAATCTTGTCTTATTTTTTTATACATAACAAATTTATTATACAAAAAATTGATATAATACTTTATCACCTTATTTGGAGTAACAACAATGTTTAAAAAACTTTTTTACAGTAATACAAGAAAACCTAAAGGCTTTTTAGGTAACATTATGATAAACAAAATGAATATCGGACATGCAAAGCTTTCCGATTGGGGGCTTTCTCATTTAAAAAATGTTAGTCCGGTATCAATTGCGGACTTGGGCTGCGGCGGAGGAATAAATGTTGCAAAACTCATAAAGTTGTTTCCTGGTGCTAAAGTAACAGGGTTCGATTATTCTTCCGTTTCCGTAAAAAAATCCAAAGAAGAAAATAAAGATGCCGTACAGGCAGGTATTTGTAATATAGTGCAGGGTGATGTTTCCAATATGCCTTTTGAAAATGAACAGTTTGATCTTCTTACCGCATTTGAAACCATATATTTTTGGCCGGGACCTTTAACAAGTTTTAAAGAAGTTTTCAGAGTATTAAAAACCGGCGGAACTTTTATGATAGTTAACGAGTTTGACGGAATAAGTGAACGGGAAAAAAAGTATGAAAAAATTATAGACGGGTTAAAACTGTATTCCAACCAAGAATTAATGAATTATTTAAAACAAGTCGGATTTCAATGTGTTATGCTATTTCATGATATAGACAGACATTGGATTACCATAGTCGCGAAGAAATAACAAATTTATTTTTTGTTGTACCATAATGAAAGAGTCTTTTGTTTAGATTTTCTGTAAAAGTTAACTATTTTAGGACTTATTCTAAAGAAATATCCGAACAATTTCACTCTATAACATTTTTTACCAAGAACTATTTTTATAAATTTTTTCTTTAGATATTTGCTCTTAAGTTTTAAATATACTTTTTCTTCTTTTTCGTTATAAAAAGGAGTTAATTTAAAATATTTCCAATATAATTCAAAACCTTCATTTTTTTTATAACAATTCCAAGGTTTATTTAATCCGGCAAAATGAATGATACTTGTCACATTGCTTGTATTAAAAATACTATAAACAACATTATACTTTCTATCCAAAAATTTAACTTTACCATGAAGTATTGAATTTAAAACACACTGGTCACAAAACACAAAAGGATGTCTTTTAGACAAGAAATCAAGAAACTTTTCTTGAACATTATTTTTTCTCATTTTATCTAAATTTAATAACATTACTCCGGAATTAAAGTAAGACCTGTCAGTTATATTAAGCTTATTTACCAAATAGTCTTCCATTTCTATTTTTTTATTTTTTAATTCTAAAACAGACTTAAAAAAACTTTTCTGTTCATGAACTGCAGCTGCATAAAAATCTTTAATATCTGTATTATACAATTCAGTTAAATCGTCACATACAACAAGATCAGAATCCAAATATAAAACTTTATCGTATTCATGAAAAACAGTTGGTATAAATAATCTATAATATACTTCGGGACTTGTATAACCGGAATTGCCTCCCGGCAAAAATTTATCAAGGTTTTTGTTTGATATAAATTGTTTCATATCAACAAATTTCACTTCCAAGATATTATCCATATCTTTTACCATATTTTTTATAATATCTTGATGTGCTTGTGTAACAGTTGAATGGATAATATTTATTCTTATCGAAGCATCTTTTTTTGAGTTTTTATGTATAGACATTATTAGTGCCGAAGCCTGTCTTACATATTGATTATTAATTGCTAAAATTATATTCATCATATGTTTACAATTATATCATAAATTTTATACTAATCTTAACTATTTGTATAAAAAAACATTTCTTTTATATAATAGTGAAAAATAAACAAGGATAAAAGCCAATGGATGAAACACAAATAGCAATTATTGCTGTAATAGTTATAGTTTTTATTGTAACATTAATCCATTTCATTCCTGCAATAATCGCTTTTAAAAGAGGTGCTGCAAGCAGATGGATAATTTTTCTTGTAAACTTATTCTTCGGCTGGACAATTATTGTATGGCTTGTTACATTAATTTGGGCTTGTGAAGGTAGAACTAAAAAATAATTTTAAATAAAAACAAAGGAGACTAACAAATGACTGATCCACAATTTCTAACTACTATGAGAATTACAACCATTGCCGCACTTTTATTATTTTTTATTCCTACAATAATAGCTTTTGTCAGAAAAGCTAAAAGCAGATGGTTAATATTTCTTTTAAGTTTCCTGCTTATTTTGCCGTTTTCTGCTGTTTGGTCAATTTTTTGGCTTAACTTTGTACTTCATATTGCAAGATATGTTTTTTGGGTTGTAGCTTTAATTTGGTCTCTTGCAGGTAAAAAGAAATAAAAAACAACAAATCTAAATACAGGAAGGGGAAAATGAGTAATTCAAAAAGGTATTTGTATTTAATCGTCGGAACAATCGCACTTTTATTTGCCGGAACGGTTTATGCTTGGTCTATATTAAAAGTTCCTTTGGCACAAAATTTCGGGTGGACGGTTCCGCAACTTACGGTAAACTTTACACTTACAATGAGTTTTTTCTGCTTGGGCGGAATTTTGGGCAGCTTGCTTAACAAAAAAATAGGGTTAAGAAACACATTAATAATTTCCGCAATCCTTTCCGGAGCGGGATTTATTTTTACATCGTTCCTTTCAGGCAGCAGTATATCTATGTTGTATGTTTGGTACGGAATAATTTGCGGTCTTGGTATCGGTATTGCATACAACAACATAATATCGACGGTAAATCAGTGGTTCTTGGATAAAAAAGGATTTTCTTCCGGCGTACTTCTTATGGGTTACGGAGCATCTTCTTTAATTATCGGTTCTATTGCAGCTAAAACAATAGCAAATGCAAATTTCGGTTGGAGAAACACTTACTTATCTATCGGTATTTGTTTATTTATAGTATTGTTTGCTTGTGCATTAATACTAAAAACAAGAGTATTCGATAACACAAACAAAACAGCAGATACAGCCGCTTTACAGGTTAAAGATTATACTTTGGCAGAAATGCTTAAAAGTATTTCGTTCTGGAAAGCTTTGCTTGTAATAACTTTTTTGGCAGCTTGCGGAAATACTGTAATTTCCATTGCAAAAGACATTTCACTTGCAAGCGGACTGGCAGAAACTTTAGCTGTAACTATGGTCGGAGTATTATCTGTTTGTAACGGGTTGGGAAGAATTATTTGCGGCTTAATATTCGATAAGTTCGGTTGCAAAAAAACAATGATATATGCAGATGTGTTAACCATAATTGCAGGAATAGTTATATTGGTTGCCGTAATGAATTCTTCCGTTATTTTATGTATTGCAGGTCTTTGTATAGTAGGTTTATCTTTCGGTTGTTGCCCGACAATATCCGCGGCATTTATTGCGGACTTTTTCGGCAAGAAGAATTATAACTTAAATTATTCCGTATTTAATTTGAATTTGTTAATAGCTTCACTTATAGCATCTCTTGAAAGTTATCTTTTGGCAGTTTCCGGCGGATACACGGTTCCGTTTTTGGTTTTAATTTCGTTGGCAGTAGTTGCCCTTGGAATAACATTAAGCATCCAAAAATCGTAAACGATTTTTTGAAGCATAGATGCATGGATGCATGGAAACGACAATAAGCCGAGATTCCGCATCAAGTGCGGAATGACAATAATAATATAAATTTATAATAAAAAAACGATGGATAATTTTTATCCATCGTTTTTTACATATTTGCATCAAATCTCTTCCAATCTTCCAATCTTCTAATCTTCTAAAATCTCACGTCTCTCTTTCCGTTCTCAATTTGTTTAATTCCGTCGAGAATTTTATTGTAATATTCGGTTCCTTCAAGTTGTTTAAGATATTTATCTATAACTTTGTTACCTATTTCCGCCGTTTCTTTTGAAGCATAATCTACAATATATTCTTTAAATGTAAGAATTGCATTCGGCATACAGAAATTATGTATAAATTGTGTTTTGGCATATTTCATAAATTCTTCACCGGTTCTGCCTGCTCTGTAACATGCGGTGCAGAAAGAGGGGATTTCACCGATTTCGCAAATGGATTTTAAACAAGCATCCAACGATATTTCATCGTTTATGGTAAACTGTTCGGCATCGCTAAGTTCGTTTGCTTTTTTCGATCTTGTATAAGCGCCGACACCTATTCTTGTACCTGCATCCATTTGAGATACACCGAGCTTTATAACCTGGTCTCTTATTTTTTTAGGTTCTCTTGCGGTACATATCATTCCTGTATAAGGAACGGAAAGTCTTATAATTGCTACCAACTTTTTAAAATCTTCGTCGCTGACTTTATATTTTAAGTGTTGGCTCAACGGAGTGGAGTTTGCAAGTGTTACTCTCGGGAACGATATTGTGTGAGGGCCTACACCGTTAAATGTTTTTTCCAAATGTATCGTGTGATACAAAAGGCCCATAACTTCAAATCTCCAATCGTATAAACCGAACAATACACCAAGTCCCATATCATCGCAACCTGCCCGGTATGCTCTGTCCATACAATAAAGTCTCCATCTGTAATGACCTTTTATTGTATCCTGCGGGTGCATATATTTATAAGTTTCGTGATGGTAAGTTTCCTGAAACACCTGTATTGTTCCGATACCTTCTTTTTTTAACTTCTTATATTCTTCTACGGATAACGGAGCGGCATTAATATTTGCTCTTCTTATTGCACCTTTATCGGTTTTTGTTGCATATACCGTTCTTATTGTATCCACCATATAATCGACGGTAGTGTTGGCCGATTCTCCGTAAACCAAAACGGTTCTTTTTTGACCTTCGTTTATCATAACTTTAACTTCTTCGGCAACTTCTTCCTGAGTTAAAGTTTTTCTTTTCATTACACCGTTATCGCATCTGAATCCGCAATATCTGCATTTATTTTCACATTCATCACTGCAATATAACGGAGCAAACAAAACAAGTCTGTCTGCATAAACTTCGTGTTTCAATTTGTTTGCCAACCGATACATTTCTTCTATAGTTTCAGGATCTTTGTTCTGTATCAATATGGCAGTTTCTTCCGGTTCCAAACGAATACAGTTGTCTGCCTTTTGTAACACTTTCCTGACTTGTTCTTTTGTAGGATTTTCTGCCGCATTTAATTGTTCCCATATTAAATCATCGTCGATGAAATCCTTTTCCATTTTATCGTATTGTTCTAATTCTTTTTTGTATTTTTCTAAAGAACTCATTTTAATCTCCATAAAAATTTATATTTAGCTAAACGAGTTTTATTTTTTACTTATAATTTTGCATTTGCCTTCTTTATGTACCATCCGTTTCACTTCCATTTATGTACACCGCAGTCGGCAAATGCTTTATTCTAAGCAAAAACTTGAAAACTCTTTGTGTGCAACCAACAACTTTCCAT
>JBGUZU010000013.1:0-1638 GCA_045223915.1 Endomicrobiaceae bacterium
TAAACTATAAGCTTTAAGCAAAAAATTCGTAGAATTTTTTAATAAGCCATAAGCTATTATTAATGTTAGATT
The DNA here is from genome assembly GCA_045223915.1 of Endomicrobiaceae bacterium. Classification (GTDB taxonomy): domain Bacteria; phylum Elusimicrobiota; class Endomicrobiia; order Endomicrobiales; family Endomicrobiaceae; genus Ruminimicrobiellum. The sequence continues at coordinate 73 of JBGUZU010000013.1, forward strand.
ATATAAAATTGAAAAAATTTTTTATAGATTCCGGATCGAGTGTTGCTTAGCTAAACATAAAATTAAATAATTTTATATAATAGAAATATGCAAATAAAACAAGAATTAAAAAACTTTCCATGGCTTTTTTTTATACTGGGACTTTATTTCCTTATTGTTGGGGCTTTTCCTGTAAAAGTTGAAATAATTCCTACGGAAACGGAAATACGAGCACATATACACAGGAAAGCAATGTTTCCCCCGTTAAAAAATATTGATACTACGGTTCATAATTTAAAACAAGCCATCGTAATCGAATCAAAAGATTCTAAAGGAAGAACAATTTACGAAGTAGCATTAGAAGATTTTCAAGGACGTCTTTTTCCTATTGAAGCATTGTTTTCTTCCGGTCATAGACCAAATGTAATGTTACAGAAAAAAATAAACGATTCAATAAAAAATAAAACAGCCATTACGCATTCAATAAATCAAGATTCCATTACTGCTTTTGGATTTGTCTTTATTCTTGCATCAATAATAAGTTTTATAACAGATAAAAATAAAAATAAGAATAAAAGTAATAAAGAACAACCACGCACAAAAGAACCTTCTGAAAAGAAACCTAAAGAGTATCAAAGCTTACAAGATTTTTTACAACCACCAAAGACCGAATCCGAAGACAAAAAATATAAAAACATCAATGATTCGATAATTAAGTAAGCTTATAGTTTAGTAAAAATATGAGTATAAAATTACAAAGGAAAATAGGAAAAAAATTAGGAAGAATAATAGGTTCAATATTCACAATATTGCTTCTTATTGTGGGTAGTTTCTTTGTGATTAAAGGTTTCGTTCCGCAAACAATTAGAATAGTTCCTACAGAAACAGAAGTAACGGCATACATTCATAAAAAGTCCTTTCTACCCCCATTCAAAGATATTGATATTGTTGTTCCAAATGTAAAACAAGCCATAATAAGTAAAGGAAAGGATTCTGAAAATAAAGTTTATTGCAGAGTAGAATTAGAAAATTCCGACGGAAGAAAAGTTGTCGTTACAGGTAAACATGGATATAAATTTAAACAAAAATTACAAAAACAAATAAACGATTCAATACAAAGTAAAATTCCCTTTACGGTAGATTTTATAGAAAAGGATTTTCTGTTCTTTGGTGTTTTCTTTATTGTAATAGGTATTTCTAAAATATTGTTATATGTTAGAAAAATAAAAAGACTCATGAATATGAAGAGAGCGAAAGAAACATTTAAAATACCTATAAATATTACTTCATACAATCAACAACAAACAAATGATTCCTTGCAAGAAAAATATAAAAATATTAATGATTCGATAGTTAAATAATATCTTTTTCAAAATTTAGCGAAACGAGTTTTATTTTTTGCTTATAATTTCGCATTTTCCTTCTTTATGTACCATCCGCTATCGCTTCCATTTATGTACACTGCAGTCGGCAAATGCTTTATTCTAAGCAAAAACTTTGAAACTCTTTGAGTGCCAAACAACAACTAACGACCAAATCTTAAAATCCTTTGATTGCTAAACCACCAACCATAAACTATAAGCTTTA
>JBGUZU010000014.1:0-2275 GCA_045223915.1 Endomicrobiaceae bacterium
TAAACTATAAGCTTTAAGCAAAAAATTCGTAGAATTTTTTAATAAGCCATAAGCTATTATTAATGTTAGATTATATAAAATTGAAAATAAAAATACATCATAAAATAATTATTATTTTGTATAATAACATTATGAAAAGCTTAAAACAATTTTTTATAATGGCCGGTATTTTTCTGTTACTTTGTTATCCTGTTTTTATCTTCTTTGCTCCGACAAAAATTGAAATAATTCCTACGGAAACAGAAGTTCAAGCAAAAATATATAAGAAAACTATACTAAACCCGTTTAATAAAGAAGTTATACCAAACTTAAAAGAAGCTATGGTAACAGAATCAATAGAAGGGCGAATCAGATTAGAATTAAAAGATTTTCAAGGTCATAGATTCCCTGTTACATCTTATAAACATTCCGGTTACCAATCCGAGATAAAATTAGAAAACAAAATAAACGATGCAATAAAAAACAAAACTTACTTTAAATATAAAATCAGTTCAGGCAATCTGATTATGATTATACTTATTTTAGCTCTGATACTTTTACCTATGCCGAAAGTATGGTTTTATATATCGCTATATGGCGATATTGTAAGAGATGACGAAGAATACTAGAATTGAAAGATGCATAATCTTTTGATTGTCAAAACAACCATAAACTATAAACCACAAAAATTTATATAATAATAATATGGAAGAAACAGATTTAACAGTATATAAGATACTTTTTGTGATATTTATCTTAATAGTTGCTGCATATGTTTTTATTGAAGGCATTTCCGTAAAAACAATTAAAATAGTTCCTGAAGAAACAGAAGTAACTGCATATTTTAATAAAAAATCGGCATGGTTGCTGTTTAAAGAGAAAAAAGAAGTTATACCGGAAATAAAACAAGCTATACTAACCAAACAGGAGGCTTATAAGCTCGGGCTTTTTTATTTTCATTATGTAGGATTAGAAACTTATTCCGGAGAACGAGAACTAATTCGTGTTATATTCGGCTTTGAAGAGTCTTACTCTGCACTAAAATTACAAAATCAAATAAATGATTCAATACAAAACAGAACTCCTTTTACAAAGACATTTAGACAAACAGAACAAATGTTTGTAGGTCTTTTTTTTATTATATTGTGCATTTCTGCACTGTTGTACGAATATATAAAAGCAAAAAGAGATGAAGATCCGTCGGAATCATTTGAGACTGAACAAGAAGAAGATGAAAAAGATAAAAATAATTACAAGGATTATATTGAAATAGATGAATATGAGGAATATGAAAAAAAAGATAATATCCAAATAAAAGATAAAGATACCGATGATTAAACAATGGATTGCTTCACTTCGTTCGCAATGACAAACGAAAGGACAATTTATAATTTTGGAGTGCCTGCGGCACAGATTTCTACAGATTCCGGATCGAGTCCGGAATGACACAACTTTGTCGTTGTCATTCTTGGCAAATCAAGAGTTTCTGAGTTTTTACTTAGAATGAAGCATTTGCCGACTGCGGTGTACATAAATGTAAGCGGTAGTGGATGGTACATAAAGAAGGTAAATGCGAAGTTATAAGTAAAAAATAAAACTCGCTTCGCCCAAATTAATTAAGGAATAGTTGCAAAATTATAACCAAAATATTAAGGTCACCATAAAACAATTGACAATCTAATAAATTAACTATATAATGGTGAAACATTGCAACGGATTGGCTTGGTAACTCTTGAAAATCCCGGGGCTGAAAAATAAAACAAACTGTTCGGTATTTCCTGACAGTCGGTACAATGAATTTTATTTTGAGTCTCTTTTTGCAATGTGCAAAAAGAGTTTTTTTATTTTAGGGTAAAATTATGGTAAAAACCGACGAAATAAGAATAGCGATTATAGCAATAGTTATTGAAGATAAATCAAAATCCAATACGGTAAATGCTATATTGCACGATTATTCCGATTTGTTTGTGGGCAGAATGGGTATTCCGTTTAAAGAAAAGAAAATATCCGTTATTACACTTATTGCACAAGGTACTAACGACAATATTTCCGCTCTTACCGGAAAACTCGGAAGGGTGGAAGGCATTACGGTTAATTCGATGCTTACGAAAAAATCACAGAAGTGATTTTTTCCGGAGGTATGGAAGAATAGAGGTATAGAGGTATAGAAACGACAACAATAGAGGAATGGAAGTCTGGATGTATAGATGTATGGAAAGTTGTTGGTTGCACACAAAGAGTTTTCAAGTTTTTGCTTAGAATAAAGCATTTGCCGACTGCGGTGTACATAAATGGA
>JBGUZU010000015.1:0-133567 GCA_045223915.1 Endomicrobiaceae bacterium
ATGAGCCGACACGCCCGCAGGTCATGCAGATCGCCAGCCGCTTTTCAAGCAAGGTCTGTTCCCGGTAGTTTAGCTTCTCAAATGCCCGCTGCACCTTTTCTGCCTGTATGCCATTCCAGAGAATATCGGCATAGTTCCAAGTATCATCAAGGGCAACATCTTCGCCTGTTTCTTCTCCGTCCTCGTCCGTCACATAGAATGGCTGCTGATTGCGGATGCCACGGACAACTTTCAAATATTCTTCCGCAAGGGCAAGGTCGCAGTTGTATTTCTTTGAAAACTCACTGACCGCATCCTTGGTGTTATGGTAGAGCCAAGCCATTGACCGCACCATTTTGTAATTGGTCAGAGAGGATACCGACCATTTTTCTTCGCCCATACGGAAACGGAGCATCGCATCCCGTATGAACGGGAAAATGTATGTAGCATACTCCGCACCCTTGGCAGGATCATAATCCATCAGCTTTTGGAGCATTTGCTCCCGACAGGATAGCTTTATATCTATAAATCGATCTGTGTCGTACAGATCGCCGCCATCCACACCGAGAAAGCCTTTGATGCGCTTGTTGAGCTGTGGTTCGTAGTGGTGCAGGAAGAACGAAAAATATAGCAAATTCTTTTCCTGCAATGCAGACAGAATATGTTCATTTGGATTGCTAACCGTTGGCGGTTCCGGCTCCAGTTGGAAGATGCGCTCTGCCACATAGGGAATGAGACCATCACCGTGCGGATTGACTTGGTGCTTCGGTATGTATCCGGTCATATTCCATGTAAAATCATTCAGCATAGCGCACCTCCCTTCACTTTAATAACGTTTATCAATCTCCAGAAAACTGAAATTCACGTTATTTCTTCAAGGCTTTGTTTTATAATTTTTTCAATTATTTTAATCGGTAATTCTTTCTCATAGGGCAGATAGACTGCATTTTTCCTTATTGTAAAAGCACTTAGTTGTGACTTGAATATTTCTAAAACATTTGTATCTACGTAAAGGCTAATATGTTTATTACAGGCAGCAAAAGATATTGAGAACTTGTCTTTCTTATATACTGGCATACTCCAAGCAATCTGTTCCTTAACTGCTGGAACACAACGAAGAATTAGATTTCTTAATTCCACAACATACGCTCTCGCTTCTGGAATCTGTAATTCAATATATTCATCTACACTTTCAGGAGCCTTGCCGCAATAGTGACTTTGATTTGTCCTTTTAAACTCCCTTCCGCATTTTGGACAAGTCCACATACTAAAACCTCCTCAATATCAATTATTACTTTCTCAATATTTTCTCCATCGGTTTTCCTTTTGCTAACTCGTCAATCAGCTTGTCCAGATAGCGTATTTCCTGCATTAGCGGTTCTTCGATTTCTTCTACACAAACTCCGCAGATTTTCCCTGTAATCAGTTTTCGATTAGGATTAAGCTGGGGAGCATTCAAAAAGAAGTCTCCATATGCAACATCATGTATCAGAAAATCATTCACTTGATCTTTACTATACCCTGTTAACCAGCAAGTAACTTGATCTACTTCCTCTCTTGTTCGTCCCTTTTTCTCACACTTTGTAACAAGAAGTGGATAAACCTTTGAAAAGGACATTTTATAAATTTTATCGTTTGCATTTATTCCTTCCATGGATATACCTCCAAATTCAAATTCTCTTTAGGGCTTCTTTTTTCAAAGCAGCCTGTTCCATTTCTTTCTCATAAGCTCCTTTGGCATAAGCGACATTGCTTTTTGCCCGGAGCATCTTATCTTTCGCCAGTTTCTTCATAACCTCCGCTACGTCATCGTCCAGTTTGCCACGCTTGATATAGCGGTTTATGGTATTCAGCCGCTTTTCGTATATCTGGATAACCGGATGATCGTCTGCAAGCTCTCGCTGTTCTCTGCCTTTCAGATTGCCGATTTGCCGACAGGTGCGGTGCAGCTTGTCCTCCGGTGCATAACCGCCGCAGTATTTTGTGTGCCTTGCATTGGTGGTCAAAAACCATTTGCCACAGATTTTGCATTTCTTCGGTGCATGACCGACACATAAGCCCTCAAAGAGATCAGACCGGAACATCCCCACAAAGGAAACATAGTGCATCCGCTTGACCAGTTTTGCCACATCCTCACCGGGACGGATGGTGGATACATACTGAACAGACTGATTGGACACAGACATCCAGGCATTGCCCTCCGTGATGGAGAACTCCGGCGGGAAATAGCTGCCGAACATCTTTGCAAAGCCCTCTGCGGTGCGGTCTGCTTCATTGCTATCCGACTTTTCCGCAAAATCAAGCATTGCCTTTTGGTATTCTCCGAGAGAGAATGCCAGATGCCCGAAAACCGCAGTATAACGTTCAAGTAGTACTGCATCTTCATATTTTACGAGGTCTTCAAGCTGCATTGTGCCGCTGTTCGCTTTTTGGACACACTCTAAATGGCTCAACGCACAATCCGTAGTAAAGACCCTTTCTATCCGTTCTCTGTGTTTTGGAACATCCATATAGGAGAATGGCGGCGTTTTACTGAGAATATCCAGCATTGCCAGAGCAGCTTCCCTTACCATAGGAAAGAGTGCCGAAGCATCCTGTTTCGCATTCATCGCCCCAAGCATAAGATTGATTTTCTCGCATTGCTCGTTCATTTTAGAAATGGTATCCGCAGGAACATTCAGCGCATCACAGGCAAGAGTACCGATAGGAAATGTTTTTCCCTCATATATGACCGTATCCTGCCAAAAATCCAATGTCATAAGTTCTTGATTCATGCTTGCCCTCCTGTCCTGTTTTTTCACTTTTCTAATTATACCATGCAAATGTGAAGGAATCTACATCATCAGATAAGTTGTCCTGTTTTTTGAAACGGGGTTGTCCTGCTTTTAGCCTGCTTTTTTCCAAATCCGTCATAACCATAGTAGAAAGGGCGAAGCACCTGCCAATCACGGCGGGTGCTTCGTGCTTTCCAGACTATTATGAACGGAGGTTTTTCTATGACAATCTATGAAAACATCAAGGCGGCAATCAGCGTAAAGCAAGCCGCCGAACACTTCGGGCTGAAAGTCAACCGCAACGGCATGGCTTGCTGCCCGTTCCACAATGACAGGCATCCGAGCCTGAAGCTGAATGAAGATTATTTCTTCTGCTTCGGCTGCGGAGCCAAGGGGGATGTAATTGACCTTGTGGCAAGGCTGTTCAATCTGACGAGTTTGCAAGCGGCACAAAAGTTGGCTGCGGACTTCGGGCTTGACCCGAAACCACCCACTGCCGCAGCTATGGTCAAGCCAAAGCGCCCCCATATCCGACAGTTCCGGGAGGATGAAATGCTTTGCTTCCGTGTGCTGACGGATTATCTGCATCTGTTGGAGAATTGGAAAGTGCTGTATGCACCCAAAACACCGGACGAGCCTTATGATGACCGTTTTGTGGAAGCCTGCCAGATGCACTGCCATATCGAATATATGGCAGATGTGCTTACCGTGGGTGATCTGGAAGAACGGGTGGCATTGGTGGACAAGCTGATGCAAGATGGCAAAATTGCTTTTCTGCAAGAGTACACCGCACGAAAGAAAAAGGAGGTGGCGCACCATGGCGAAGAAACGGAAAATGCCTGATATGAACTTGCCTGTCTGGTTTGAGGGGCAGAACATCAACGAAGCTCTGTTTTGTGAAGAATTTCTGCAAGAGCGCAGAATCATCTTTGCAAACAGAGCTTTCTTTACGCCCAATGGACGGGTAACGGATGATATTGTCCTGCGGGGAGAGGTCTACGAAAAGCTGAAAAGCTACACCATCAGCAGCGTACCGCAGAAGATCAAAAACATCATGGAATTGCTGAAACTGGAAGCAATGGTTGAGGATCTTCCTCCCCAGCCTGACCGCCTCCATGTTGCCAACGGAACACTTATGCTGGATGGAAGATTTATCGAGGGGAAACAGGAAATCGTACAGAGCCGCTTGCCTGTTTCCTACAATCCAGATGCTTCTGCGCCTGCCCTGTGGCTGAACTTTCTGGACGGTCTGCTGTACCCGGAGGACATCCCCACCTTGCAGGAATTTATCGGCTATTGCCTGATTCCCTCCAACAAGGGACAGCGCATGATGGTGATTAAGGGCAACGGCGGCGAGGGCAAATCTCAAATCGGTTCGGTGCTTTCTGCTATATTCGGTACGAATATGAAAGACGGCAGTATCGGTAAGATTTCTAAAGACCGCTTCGCCCGTGCTGATCTGGAACACATCCTGCTGTGTGTGGATGATGATATGTGCATGGAAGCTCTGCGTCAGACCAACTATGTAAAATCCATTGTGACAGCGCAAGGCAGAATGGATTTGGAGCGAAAGAACAAACAGAGTTATCAGGGCTGGATGTTCTGCCGATTACTGGCATTCAGCAACGGCGATCTGCAAGCCCTGTATGACCGCAGCGATGGGTTTTACCGCAGACAGCTTGTGTTGACTACCAAGGAAAAACCCGTAGGCAGAGCCGATGATCCCGACCTTGCAGAGAAAATGAAAGCCGAAGCCGAGGGGATTTTCCTTTGGGCGTTTGAAGGCTTACAGCGGCTCGCTGCCAACAACTTTAAGTTTACGGAGAGTGACCGCATCCGTGCAAACCGGGAAGCGGTCAAGCGTGACAATAACAACATTTTTGACTTCATGGATTCCGAGGGGTATATCCGGCGCAAAGCGGATGCTTCCATCAGTTCCAAGGACTTCTACGCTATCTATCGCCTGTGGTGCGAGGAAAACTCCCTTGCCCCTCTGAAAGCCCGCAGCTTCAGCGATGCCATGGTTGCCAATGCGAAGAAATTTAATTTGGAGCATTGCAACAACATCACTAATTCTGCCGGACGGCGGGTATGGGGGTTTATGGGCGTGGAAGCTGTGGCACGACCTAATATAAACGGGTTTTACGACGTTTCGCCATGTACGTACGTACCGGAGGAATGGCAGGACTGATTCCTGTCTTTCATTTTCTGTATGTATGTACGCAGTGTTTTGCCCGTTTTTCTTTTTTATAGGAACAATCAGCGGTCAGAATTGAGCTGTTTTCGGGCATTGAAAATCAATGGTAATGAAAACAGCAAAGTTCTTGACCGCAGAACGAAACCATTTCACCAAATCGTGCTTCTCCAAACCATGCACCCGGTTCACGGAACAGTAGGTGTTTTCACTGTTCCAGACCAAACCGCATGGAACAGTAAAGTGGGATATATGCCTATATGGACAGAGTATCGCACCCATAAAATTAAAACGATTTAGGAGAAAGCAGATTTTTTACTGTTCGGTGCATCTGCTCCGCTTTGGAGAGTAGCCTTTGCACCAAACCACAAATCAAAAATATGGAGGATTTTTCAATATGAATGTACGCAACGAAATAAAGGCACAGATCATCCGTGCTGGGATGACCATGCAGGAAGTTGTTGACCTGCTCTCGGACGAATACGGTTGGAGCGACAGCGTTTCCAACCTGTCCGCAAAATTACAGCGGGAAAGCATCCGATACAAGGAAGTATTGGAGCTTGCCGATGTGCTGGGATACGACATCGTATGGCAGCAAAGACGGGAGAAATGATGCCCCGGCAGCAGCCCCTCGCTTCTCCCGTCCCCATAGGCGCACCGCAGTGCTGCCTATGGATGGCAGTGAAAGATACGGTTTTCGCTGCCACCGTCTGCAAGAGGAAGTTCGCCGGAACAGCTTCATGCAGACGGGCTGACCATAAGAAAAGTTGCAGACATTTTCGCCTTGGTCAGCAGAGGTCGCCGCAGCGACCGCACTCCCCCTCGGGAGAGCCCTCGGAGAGCCCACGGCACTTTGCAGCCAGTATGGATGAAAGTGTTATAGTGGGTTATTACACTTTGAAAAAGTGCCTCTCCGTAGCTCCCCGCTGTCTGCAAATCTCAAAGAAAGGACAAAAAATCTATGGCAAGAAATGATGGAATAGACCGCACCGTAGCCCGGAATCAGGACTTGGAAACTCCGGACGATGTAGCAAAAATACAGGAACACAATGAGCGTGAAAAGGACAGCTACAGCAATCAGGACATTGTGCCGGAACGCACGACCCTGAATGTCCATTTCAAAGCTCCTACCGATGATTATGTAAAAATGTTTGAGCAGATGGAGCAGGACAAGATCATCTCTACCAGAGGTCTGAAACCGGACGCAGTTAAATACGGCGAGTTAGTTTTTGACGTGAACTCCGCTTACTTCTATAACCACGGCGGCTATGAATTTGCAAAACAGTTTTATGCCGATGCCTATAAAGCCGCTGTGGAGATCGTGGGCGGTGAACAGTATATCCTCTCCGCTGTGATGCACGCCGATGAACGCAACCAGGCAATGTCCGAAGCGCTGGGCGAGGATGTGTACCACTACCATCTTCATGTGGTTTATATCCCTGTGGTGGAAAAGCAGATCCTTTGGTCGAAGCGGTGTAAGGATGAAGCCCTCCGGGGAACCGTAAAGGAAACGATCACGCAGGTCAGTCGAAGTAAGAAATGGGACTGCAAGCCGGTGCTTGACGAAAACGGTAATCCCATGATTAACGCAAAAGGAAAAAAGATATTGAAGTCATCCTACAGTGTGTTGCAGGATGACTTCTTTCAGTTCATGCGTGCAGCCGGATATGACGATGTGGAGCGTGGAGAACGTGGCAGCACTGAAGAACATCTGACGGTGACACAGTTTAAGGTGCAGGCAGAGCAGCAGCGTTTGGAAGCTGTGACCGGACAGGTGGCACAGGCAGAACAAAGTTTGGAGGATGCCAAGGCTGCCACAGAGAAACAGAAAAAGAAACTGGAAGCTCTGCAAAAGGAAACCAAGGCAGTAAAGACCGTTGCTCTGACGGTGCAGGATATTGAAGCGATGGGTAAGAAAGTTAAATTCGGAAACAATATCACGCTGACACCGGATGAATGTGACACGCTGAAACGCTATGCCACCAATGGCATTATCATCAATGCAGAGAATGAGCGATTGAAAGGGAAACTGGAATCGGCTCAAAAGTCTGCATCCATTTGGAAGCAGCGATGTGAAGAAGCAAATAAAAAATATCAGGAATTGAAACAGAAAGCCCAGCCTTTCCTTGATGCACTGGAAGTTGCATCCGAAAAGGTTTGGGCTTTTATCAATTCTATCCTCGCCAGAGGAAAGGAAACACAGGAACACAAAGCACCTGCCCGCAAGCGTGGACAGGACATGGAAATTTGATGGAGGTAACTGCCTATTGAAGAAATATTATGAGGATGCAAAGTATAATGCGGCATTTGTCCGCTGTGTGGATGTTATGAGCCAGATGCTCCAGAAATACGGACATCAGGTTTTGGATAAATTGGAACAGGATGCCCAGCAGAAAGTAGAGCATTCCGAGGAAAGAAATCAAGCGCAGCCTTTGACGAATAAGGCTGCGTAAAAATTTACAATTTACACGTTGCGTATTCGGTGTAGCTATGCTATAATGATTACGCAACGTGTATTTTTGTTTTTAATGGAGAAAAGACAGATGGATTGTAAGAACAGAATTATCAAGTTGCGGGAAAGTACAGGACTGAACCGGAAAGATTTTTGCAAGCTCGTCCATATCCCTTACCGGACTATGACCGAGTGGGAATTGGATAACCGCCATGCACCGGATTATGTGCTGTGGCTTTTGGAGTATTATATCCGCAACGAGGGACTTATGGTAAAAGAAATGGATGAGGGAGGTGGCGATTCTGAAAAAGAAACAAACTAAATGCTATCTTTATACAAGAGTGTCCACCTCTATGCAGGTTGACGGGTACAGCTTGGATGCCCAGCGTGACAAACTGCGGAAGTATGCGGCATACGAAGATATGGTTATTGCGGGGGAGTATTCTGACGAGGGCTTTTCCGGAAAGAACATCCAAGGACGGCAGGATTTTCAACGGATGCTGAATGACATTCAGGACTGCAAAGACGGCGTTTCCTATGTGCTGGTCTTTAAGCTTTCCCGATTTGGCAGAAATGCAGCGGATGTTCTGAACTCTTTGCAGCTCATGCAGGATTTCGGTGTCAATCTGATCTGCGTGGAGGATGGCATTGACAGCTCTAAGGACGCCGGAAAACTGATGATTTCCGTGCTGTCTGCGGTGGCAGAAATCGAGCGAGAGAATATCCGCACCCAAACAATGGCAGGACGGGAGCAAAAGGCTCGTGAGGGCAAGTGGAACGGCGGATTTGCCCCTTATGGATATAGTCTGGAAAACGGCGATCTTGTTATTGCCGAGGATGAAGTGGAAGTAATCCGTGTTATTTATGACCGTTATATTCACACCAACGAGGGGGTTGCTGGAGTTGCAAAATACCTGAATCGCAATGGCTTTGTCAAGAAGCTGCGGCAGAACAATACCATTCCCGGATTTTCAAGGAGCTTCGTGCAGGACGTACTGGACAATCCTGTTTACATGGGTAAGATAGCCTATGGCAGACGCAGGACGGAAAAGAAGCAAGGTACAAGAAACGAGATGCACGTGGTTGAGCAGTCAGAGTTCCCTATTTATGATGGGCAACACGAAGCAATCGTTTCGGAAGAAGATTGGTATTTGGCACAGGAAAAGCGCAAGATCAATTCCTTTAAGCGGGAAAAGGTCAATAATCCAGATCACGCACATATCCTGTCCGGTATTCTGAAATGTCCATGCTGCGGAAAGAGTATGTATGGCAATATCGCCAAGGCTCACAGCAAGGACAAGAAAACAAGATATTATTACTACTGTAAAAACACAGTAACACCAACCGGGCATGAGTGCAGCTTCCGACTGAATATCGAGCAGACGGAAATCAATAAGTTTGTGGCAAAGATTATATCCGCTATGGTCAACAATCCTCGGTTTGTAGAAGCGATTCAGGCGAAAATCGGCTCGGCAGTTGATACAGAGGATATGGAAAAGCAGATCGCCGTTCTGCAAGGTCAGTTAAAGCAAGCCTTTGGAACAAAAAGCCGCTTGGAGCGTCAGATGGACACCTTGGACATCAACGATGCCCACTATGACAGAAAGATTTTGGACTTGCAGCGCCGCTATGATGAGCAGTATGATACCATAGAGGATATCGAAGTTCAGATTGGGGAATTGCAAAGCCAAATCCGCAGCATTCAGCAGGAGAAAATCTCCGGCGACAATATCTATCGGCTCTTACTGGCATTTGATGAAGTCTACCATTCCGCAACGGAAGCGGAACAGAAAGAGTTTATGAAAGCCTTTATCGAGCGAATTGAAATGTTCCCGGAGAAAAGGAAAGACGGAAGCTGGATAAAGAAGATCGTATTCAATTTCCCTGTGCCTGTTGATGGCGAGGAAGTGAAAGAACTTCCCTTGGAAACTGAAACAACTGTCGAAACAGTTGTTTTATTGGAGAAAATATAAATGGTTAATTATGGATTAAAAGATAAAGTAGCTATAATTACGGGAGCAAATAATCCGCAAGGAATCGGTGCAACAACTGCTTTTGCTTTTGCAAGGGAAGGAGCAAAGGTTGTGTTAGTATATAAGAAAATTTTCAGACAGTTTGATGAAAATAAAACAGATAAAAACGGAGCAGACAGATATTTTAAAGCAAATGCAGAAAATACAGATATTGTAGAAAACAAACTACAAGAAATGAATGCAGATTATATTGTTTTGGAAAATGATATTACTAAAGAAGATGATGTAAAGAAAATATATTCAATTGTTATGGAAAAATACGGAAAAGCTGATGTTCTTGTTAACAATGCTGCAGACGGTGATATGGACGGCTTTGATACAATAGAAAAAATTACACAAAAAGTTATTGACGATACATTTGCGGTTAATGTCCGTGGAAGCATTTTGATGACAAGAGAATTTATCAACCATCGTAACGATTATGGAAGAATCATAAATATTTCTACAGACTCATCTCAAATTTTTGCGGGACAAATTACTTACGGAGCAAGTAAAGCAACTTTGGAAGCACTTACCCGCAGCATTGCTCTTGAAGTGGCAAAGTACGGAATTACCGTTAATTGTGTTGCACCGGGCCCGACTCAAACCGGATGGATTGATGATGAGTTGAAAAAATCCGTTACTCCGATAATTCCGATGGGAAAACTGATTCAACCGGAAGATATTGCCGAAACTATTTTGTTTTTGGCAAGCAAACAAGCAAGAATGGTGACAGGACAAATAATAAAAGTTTCCGGCGGCCATGCACTTTAAACATTATATATAGGAACAACTAATGAAAAATCTTATTGCATATTGCGGGTTGGATTGTGAAAAATGTGAAGCAAGGTTAGCAACAATAAATAACGATAATGAGTTAAGAAAAAAAGTTGCAACTGAATGGAGCAAACTGAACAATATTACCATTACTCCGGAAATGATTAACTGTGAAGGGTGCAGAATAAACGGAAAGAAAACAGTATTTTGCGATAAACTTTGCCAAATAAGACAATGTGCCATGAATAAAAAGTATGAAACTTGCGGTGATTGTAACGAAATGAAAAGTTGTAAAAAAGTTGCAATGGTTATCGGAAACAATGCTGATGCACTTAAAAATTTAGAAAAATAGTTGTTGGAAAATATAATGATAGAAACAGAAAATTTAAAAATCTATGCAGCTTCACAAAACGAAATGGAAAAATTCATCGAGTTACAAACCAATGAAGTTTTAAAAGCTGCTTATACCGAAATGTTGAACGGATGCATTGAAAATTCGGAGCAGTGGGAATGGTATGCAATTTGGATGATAGAACTTAAAGACGGAACCCATATAGGTGAAATGTGTTTTAAAGGTCTTGATTCCGACGGTGTTGTGGAAATAGGGTATGGTATTATGGAACAATATCAGGATCATGGCTATGCTACAGAAGCAGTAAAAGCAATTTCTGCTTGGGCATTTCAAGAGCCGAAAATTTCTTCCATAGAAGCAGAAATAGACAGCAAAAATATAGCTTCAAAGAAAGTTCTAGAAAAGTGCGGATTTGTTTTTACCGGAAAAAACGGGAAAGAAGGACCTCGTTACGAACTAACAAGATAACAAGCTGATTGGGGAATAAAGTGGCTTCAAGTAAACAATATTTAGAATTTATTTTAGAACAACTTTCCAATTTAAAAGACATATCATATCGTGCAATGATGGGCGAATATATAATTTATTATCAAGGAAAAATTGTCGGCGGAATTTATGACGACAGGTTTCTTGTAAAACCTACAAAATCGGCTATAACAATGATGCCGAATGCAACTATGGAATTACCTTATAAAGGTGCTAAAGAAATGTTGCTTGTTGATGAAGTAGATAATAAAGAGTTTCTGAAAGAATTGTTTAATGCAATGTATAATGAATTACCTGCACCAAAGAGGAAAAAATGAACAACATAATAATTCGTTTAGAAAAGAAAGAAGAGTATAGAGAAGTAGAAAATCTTGTTAGAGAAAGTTTTTGGAATGTGTATCGTCCGGGCTGTTTGGAACATTATGTTCTTAATCAGTTAAGAAATGATAAAGATTTTGTTAAAGAACTTGATTTCGTTATGGAAAAAGACGGCAGGATAATAGGACAAAATATGTTTATGAAAGCTGTTATTAAAGCAGATACCGGAAAAGATATTCCCATTATGGCTATGGGACCTATTTGTATCGCTAACGAACTAAAAAGAAAAGGTTACGGAAAGATGTTGCTTGATTATTCCATAGATAAAGCAAAAGAACTTGGTTGCGGTGCACTTTGTTTTGAAGGTAACATAGATTTTTACGGTAAAAGCGGATTTACTTTTGCAAGTAAATTTGGAATCAGGTATCATGATTTGCCCGAAGGTGCGGATGCTTCTTTCTTTTTATGTAAAGAGTTAATACCTGGTTATCTTACCGGTGTTACAGGTGAATATACACCGCCAAAAGGATATTTTGTTAATGAAAAAGAAGTTGAAGAATTCGATAAACAGTTTCCGCCTAAACAAAAATTAAAACTTCCCGGACAAATTTTTTAAGGGTTATATATGAAAACACAAGAAGAGAGATTAAATTATTTAATAGAAAATTTTAAAGAAGAATCTTTGGAATACAGAAATTTAGAAACACCCGCAGGTATTGAAGATAAAAAAGTGTTATTGCGCTCTTTAATGAATGTAAGGCAACCCAAAGAAACTTCCGGTGAAATATTAAAAGTTCAAGATGAATATCTTACCGAACGAAACAAAGAAAAAGGTATAGTGAATTTAAAAGATATTAAAACGATAAAGGAAACTATTAACAGTAAACATCCGTATTCACAAAAAATTTCAGTTTGGCAGGGAGATATAACAAAATTATCTTGTGATGCAATAGTAAATGCGGCAAACTCGCAAATGCTCGGTTGTTTTGTACCTATGCATACTTGTATAGATAATTGTATTCACACTTTTGCAGGTGTTCAATTAAGATATGAATGTAACAAGATAATGAACGAATTCAGGGAAAAATACGGTAGTGATTACGAACAACCGACATCCGTTCCGATAATTACCGACGGATACAATCTTCCCGCAAAAAAAGTTATACATGTTGCGGGACCTATTGTTACAGGAACACTGACAAAATCTCTTGAACAAGACTTAAAAAAGTGTTATAAAAATATTTTAGACTTATGCTTGGAAAATAATTTAAGGTCTGTGGCTTTTTGTTGTATATCTACCGGAGTATTTCGTTTTCCAAACGAAAGGGCTGCAGAAATTGCCGTTGAAACAGTTACAAATTGGCTAAAACAAAATGGAAACAAAATAGACAGAGTAGTATTTAATGTCTTTAAACAAGAGGACAAATTTTGTTATGAGCACTTCTTACAACAATAAAACAAACAATGGTTATCTATATTCAATACAGAAGGGAATAGAATCCGATTTCTTCGGACAAGTATCTTCTTTGGGAAAAGATTTATCAAGAAAAGAAAAAATAAAATTTTTAAAAGAAGAACTTTCTTCGGCAGATGCAATTTTGATAGGTGCGGGAGCAGGTCTTTCAACTTCTGCAGGGTTCACTTATACAGGGGAACGATTTACAAAATATTTTTTTGATTTTGCGCAAAAGTATGGAATTAAAGATATATATTCCGGAGGATTTCACCATTTTAAAGACAAAGAAACTTTTTGGGCTTGGTGGGCAAGACATATTTATTACAACAGATATATTGATCCCCCCAAACCTGTACATAAAGAACTTCTTGAATTTGTGAAGGATAAAAACTATTTTGTTATTACGACAAATGTTGACCACTTATTTCAAAAGGCCGGTTTTGATAAAACCAAACTTTTTTATACTCAAGGTGATTACGGTTTATTCCAAAGTATTAACCCGGAAAACAAAAAAACTTATGATAACGAGCAAATAGTTATGAAAATGATGGCCGCACAAGGTTTTGTTAAAGATGATAACGGAGTATATCAAGTTCCGCAAGATAAAAATATTTCAATGCGAATACCTTCGGAACTTATACCGAAATGTCCGGATGATAACAGTGATGTTGTTATGAACCTGCGTATGGACGACACTTTTGTTGAAGATGAAGGATGGCGTAAAGCATCAAGAAATTATTATAACTTCCTTATGCAAAATCAAAACAATCATATTTTGTATTTGGAACTTGGTGTCGGAATGTTTACACCGGTTATAATAAAAATGCCTTTTTGGCAAATGACATACGAAAACGAAAACGCAAGATATGTTTATATAAATGTAAAAGATTTATTCTCTCCCGAAGCAATAAAAGACAGAACCGTTTCTATTAACGGAGATATAGGGGAAGTTTTGAAAGAACTGTAACGGCGGAAGATTAGAAGAAAAAAGGAAGATTAAATAATAACAAAAATTGCAAAGCAATTTTAGGAGTAAAGGTATGAACGAAATAATTAAAGCAATGATGGAAAGAAGAAGTATAAGAAAATTTAAATCCGATATGGTTTCAAAAAAAGATATAGATGAAATAATAGAAGCGGGCCTTTATGCCGCTAACGGTATGGGTAGACAAGCCGTTATTACGGTTGCCGTTACAAATAAAGAATTAAGAGATAAAATTGCGGAAGATAATCGTAAAATCGGCGGTTGGGACAAGGGCTTTGATCCGTTTTACGGAGCGCCCGTAATATTAATAGTTCTTGCCGAAAAAGATTGGAGAAACAAAGTTTATGACGGAAGCCTGGTTATAGGAAACATGATGCTTGCGGCCCATTCGTTAGGTTTGGGAAGCATTTGGATACACAGAGCAAAAGAAGAGTTTGAAACGGAAGAATATAAAAAATTGTTGAAAGATATCGGTGTTCAAGGTGAATGGGAAGGTATCGGTCATTGTGCAATAGGTTACATAGATGGAGACATACCTAAACCGGCACCCAGAAAAGAAAACAGAGTTTATTTTATAGAAGAATAGATAAACTATACGCTTTAAGCATAAAAAAAGCAGGAAGCAAAAATACTTCCTGCTTTTTTGTTTGGATTTGAATTATAAATTGAATTTATATCCTACATTGATTCTAAAAGCTGTATATGAAAGATCTCTATCTTTTATATTATCACCTTTTTCTGTTGCATAGTCGCAACCATATATAAATTCAAGAATGATATTCTTAAATTCTGCTCCAACGCCTGCACCCCAATAAAGTCCTCCTACTACTTCATAATCTATAACATGTCCGGAATAATCCCAACCTGCATATCCGAAACCTAATTGGAATAAAGGATATAAAAAGAAAGGATCATCTTCAGCACCATTTACTAAGAATTTATATTTTACTGCCGCATACATGTTTGAAAAACCTATTTTATAATCTGAATTACTATCTATTTTATGGTTAAATCCAAACATAAGTCCGGCACCTAAAAATAAATTGTTATCCATATCGAAAAACAATTCTATGCCTGTACAAAATGCTGACTCGGATGATGAAGAAACATCTTTACCGGCAACATCTGCTGTTACTTCCGGTGTAAACAAGTAACCGATTTTCGGTATCAATTCCATATTTGGTTTTTCTGCCAAAGCAGGTACTACTAATGCTACTGTTAAAAACAATACTGCACCTAATTTTTTCATTTTGCTCTCCTTTTTTTTGTTTTTACTATTACATGTATTACACTCATTATAAAAATTTTTCAAGTTCACTGAAAAATTCCGTAGCTTTTGTTTGGAAATAGTAATCGGTTATTTGACCGGTAAAAGCCGATTCCAAAGTGTTAACTTCAATAATTTTAGCTCCGTATTTTTGTGATGTAAAAGGTAAATAACATGCCGGCATAACCTGACCTGCCGTTCCGACAATAATAACCAAATCTGCTTTTGTTGCCATATTTGTTGCTTTATCATAATTGTTTTTATTTATACCTTCACCGTAAAAAACAAAATCTGGTTTAAGTATTCCGTTACAAGACGGACATCTCGGAATATCTTTTGATATATCTGTCTCGGAAGTTTTATATCTTAAACCGCAATCTATGCAAGCCAGTGTATTGATTGTTCCGTGAAATTCTACAACATTTGTTGAACCTGCGGCTTGGTGGAGTCCGTCGATATTTTGAGTAATAATACCCTTTATAATATCTTTTTTTTCAAGGTCGCCTAAAACTTGATGTGCTTTGTTAGGTTGTGCCGTTCCCATGGAATTAAAGAAAATTTTTCTCATTTCTTCCCATGATTTTTTAGGGTTGGAATAGAAGAAACTTAACTCTATAAATTTCGGATCATATTTGTTCCACAGACCGCCCGCACCGGTAAAAGGAGGTATACCGCTTTCTACGGATATTCCGGCACCCGTAAAACCGATAGCATATTTTGATTTTTTTATCAGGTCTGCAACTATTTCAATGTTATTCATAAAAATATTACACCCCTTTTATTTTTGTTTTTCTTCCGCCCAAGATTTTCTGCCGTATATAGGCTCTACATTTTTAAATGATGTTCCTTCAATAGTTTCCGCCATAAGAGCAAGAGTTGATGCTTTCGGAAAATGTAAGTTTGGTTGTAAACTTACGGAACTTTTACCTAATTCTTTTGATAATATTTTGTTATAAGCGGTAACAGCATTACCGATGATTATTATTTTATCTTTATATTTTTTTAGTTTTTTTACAAAAGTTTCTATAGGAACAATAACAATTTTTTCTTTTTCTTTTACATAAACTTCGTTTCTTAAAGCATCTGTTGCCGGAACGATTTTTATATTTTTTATGTTTAATTGATTTTTTAATATTTCCAATGTGTCTACCGAAACTATCGGCTTACTTAATGTTTGTGCCAATGTTTTTATTACCGACATTGCAACTCTTATTCCGGTAAAACTTCCCGGTCCGCAGGAAACGGCAAATTTATCGATATCTTTAAGTTCCCATTTTGCACCTTTAACTATTTTTTCTGCCAATGGAACCAAAACATCGGAATGAATTTTGCCTGCATTATAAAAATATTCCGTTATGATATTGGAATTTTCACTTATTGCAATACTTAATGATGAACCTGAAGATTCAATGGCTAAAATTTTCATAAAAATCTCTCTGTTTTAATTTTTCTGCCTGTATCGGTGTAATCTATATTTATTTCCCATCTTTGTTTAATATTATAATATTTTAATCTGTCGCACCACTCAATTAAGGAAATACCGTCACCGAAAAGATATTCGTCTATACCCAAATCCAAAGTGTTGTTTTCATTAAGTCTGTACAAATCCAAATGATATATCGGACAAAGTTTCGATTCAAACTCGCTTACAAGCATAAAACTTGCACTTCTGACAAACTTTTTTATTCCGAAATATGACAAAATTCCCTGAATAAAGGTTGTTTTGCCCGCACCTAAATCACCGTTAAAAAAAACTATATCTTTAGGTTTTAATATTGAAGCAAACTTTTTACCTAATTCTCTTGTTTGGGTGTCGGTTTCGGTATAAAAAGTTTTGTTTTTAAAAGTGTTTATATCCGTTGTATTTAACTTTTTTTGGTTTACCATTTTGTAAATATGCTACCTTTCCGTTATTTATATATCCTATACAAGTTACATTCGGTAAAAGTTTTTCCAACTTTGTTTTATCTTTTTTGTTTATCGTAAAAACAAGTTCGAACTCTTCACCGCCGAACAAAGCACAGTTATATAATTTGTTGTAATCTTTATTGGTATATTTTATTAAATTTTGAGATAAAGGTATCTTTTCCATGTTTATAACAGCACCTTTATTTTCGGTTAACAGTTCTATGGATTTGAAAAGTCCGTCAGAAGAATCTGTCATTGAAGTAACTTTTATCGCTTTTGATATTAAGTTAGCCTCTTTTAATCTTGCCTGCGGAACCAAATGCTTTTTTATCAGAGTTTTTTCGGAAACGGTTAAATTTTTTTTTGCTTTTGATAATATTTCAAGACCGGCAACACTGTCTCCGAAAGTTCCGGTAACAAATATTAAATCTCCGTTTTTTGCACCTGTACGGGATATAGGTTTGTCACATATACCTGCCAAAGTTACGGATATTGTAATATCTTTGGCACCAACCGTATCGCCGCCGGAAAGATGTATACCGTATTTATCGCAAGTGTTTTTTATTGAATTAAACAATTCTTTTACAAAATCAACAGAAGTGTTTTTCGGTATGCCGAGCGAAATAAAAGCATACAAAGGTTTTGCATTGCCCATTGAAGCAATGTCGCTTACATTTACTTCTATTGCTTTTTGCCCTATTTGTTTTGCTGTTGCCCACTTTCTTTTAAAATGAATATTTTCAATTAAAATGTCAGTTGTTACTATATATTTTGATTTTGTGTGCGGATTGAAAGAAAAGCAGTCATCACCTATATCCAAATACACATTATGATAACTTTTCGGCTTTGTATTGTGCTTTTTGATGAAATCTATTAGTCCGAACTCACCTAATTTGTTTATATTTTTACCTTTCATAATGCTAATTATACTATATTTAAGTTTGAAAAACATATAATAATTTTGTAAAATCAAAGGTCTAATATAATGCAGGTAACTCTATGAATAATATTTATGGTGTGATACTTGGAGCCGGTGAAGGCACAAGAATGAAGTCTTGTCTGCCAAAAGTTTTGCATAAAGTTGCAGGGAAAGAATTGATTTCTCATGTAATAGATTGTTTGAACAGTGCAGTAAAAATGCAAAAACTTGTAGTTGTTGTAGGCAGCGGTTCCGATTTGGTTATTGAACATTTGAAAAAATATAATGCAGACTATGTTTTTCAGAAGGAAAGACTTGGTTCTGCACATGCTCTTTTGCAGTCTAAAAATAAATTGAAAAATCTTGACGGGCAGTTGATTGTTATGTGCGGAGATACACCGCTTGTAAAATCTAAAACCATTAAAGATTTATTGAAATATCATACAAAAAACAAAAATAATGCTACCGTTTTATCCGGTATGGTACAAAATCCGTTCGGGTATGGCAGAATAGTCAGAAATTCAAAAGGGACGGTTAGTTGTATAGTTGAAGAAAAGTCCGCAACCGATGAAGAAAAAAAGATAAAAGAAATAAACAGCGGTATATATTGTTTTGATTTAAAGGTTCTTTGGAAAGCATTAAATAAGGTAGATAATAAAAACAATAAAAAAGAATATTATCTTACCGATGTAATTGAAATATTGAATAAAGACGGTTACAAAACCGATGCCGTAGCATTAACAACCGAAGAAGAAATATTGGGTGTAAACGACAGAAGACAACTTGCCGTTGCCGAAGATATTTTAAGAACAAGGAAAAACGATGAGCTTATGGCAAGCGGTGTTACCATCGTTGATCCTAAGACAACATATATAGACAGCGATGTTGTTATAGGTCAGGATACAGTAATAAAACCTAACACGTTTATCGAAGGTAAAACAAAAATCGGTAACAATTGTGTTATAGGTCCGGATACAACAATAACGGATTCAATAATAAAAGAGAATGTTTTTATAACTTATTCTTATATTGAAGAATCGGAAATTGAAAAAGGTGTAAAAATAGGACCTTTTGCACATATAAGGCCGAAATCTTTATTAAAAGAAAATGTTAAAGTAGGAAATTTCAGTGAAGTAAAAAAATCCGTTGTGGGATACGGTTCGAAAGTTAACCACTTATCTTACATAGGTGATGCAACAGTAGGTAAAAACGTAAACATAGGTGCAGGTACAATCACTTGCAACTATGACGGCAAAAACAAGTTTCAGACGGTTATACAAGATGATGTTTTTGTCGGTTCTAATGTAAATCTCGTTGCTCCGGTAAATATAGGAAAAAAAGTTCTTATAGCTGCCGGTTCGACAATAACCGATAATGTCTCGCCAAATAAGCTGACTATAGCGAGGGCAAGACAAATAGTAAAAGTAAGAAAAAAATAAGAGGACAAAATGAAGCTAAAACTTATCGCAGGTAATGCAAATCCAAAATTAGCACAAGAAATTGCCGGAAAAATGGGAATAGAATTAAGTCCTGCTACAATAGGAAGATTCAGTGACGGAGAAATTCAGGTAAAAATTACAAACAGTGTAAGAGGTGCTGATTGTTATATTCTTCAACCTACATGCGCCCCTGTAAATGAAAATATTATGGAATTGTTGGTAATAGCTGATGCTTTAAAAAGAGCTTCCGCAAGAAGAATAACGGCTGTTATTCCTTATTACGGTTATGCAAGACAAGACAGAAAAGCAGAACCGAGAGTTCCTATTACATCAAAACTTATAGCAAACCTTATAACCGCTTCCGGAATAGACAGAGTGTTAACCGTAGATTTACATGCAAGACAAATCCAGGGATTTTTTGATATTCCGGTTGATCACTTGTATGCAAGACCGGTTTTGTTCCAATATTTTAAAGATTTGAATTTAGATAATCCTATAGTTGTATCACCGGATGCAGGCGGTGTAGAAAGAGCAAGATCTTTCGCAAAACTTTTAAATGCTGATTTGGCTATCGTAGATAAAAGAAGACCAAGACCTAACGAAGCAGCTATAATGAACATCATTGGTGACGTTAACGGAAGAAATGCTATTATTCTTGACGATATGATAGATACCGGCGGAACATTAACAAAAGTTGCCGATGCAATAAAGAAAGCCGGAGCACTTAAAGTTTATGCGGCAGCATCGCACGGAGTTTTGTCCGGAGAAGCTATTGATAAAATACAAAAATCCGCTTTGGAAGAAGTTGTTATAACAAATTCTATTACACACGATGCAAATTTGCCTAAGATTAAAGTTTTATCCATAGCATCTTTGCTTGCGGAAGCAATAACAAAAATATATAACGATGAGTCACTCAACACACTTTTCGTTTAAAAATAAATAGCAGAAATATAAATGGAGGAAGTTATGAAGCAGGTAGTTTTAGAAGCAGAAATGAGAGATGTATCACAAAACTTGAATGTTCTTAGAAGTTCAGGAAAAGTTCCGGCAGTATTTTATGGTAAAAAGGAACAACCTATAGCAATAAGTGTTGATTCAAAGAAATTTTTGTCTATAGTAGAAAAAGAAGGAGCAAATGTTATCATTGAATTAAAATTCAAAGATTCTTCAAAGCCGGCTATTGTTAAAGAATTGCAAAGACATATTCTTACACAAGCTCCTAACCATATAGATTTTCAATCAATTTCGTTAACCGAAAAAATTGAAATTCTTGTTCCTATACACGTTGAAGGTGTTGCAGACGGTGTAAAAAATGCAGGCGGTACATTGGAACATGTTATGAGAGAAATAAAAGTTCAATGTTTACCTACCGATATGCCGTCCAAAATCAGTGTTGATGTTACAGCATTGAAAGTTGGAGATGATATCACCGTTGCACAGTTGCCTAAGATTGATGGTGTTGAATATGTTCACCACGATAAAGATGCAGTAGTTGTTACAGTTATAGGACAAACAGTTGAAGAAGAAAAACCTGCAGAAACAGCAGAAGCACAAGCTCCTGAAGTTATAAGCAAAGGTAAGAAAGAAGAAGAAGGTGCTGCAGCTCCTGCAGAAGGTGCAAAGAAATAATTTTGGAAGAATAGAAATATTTTCTAATCTTATTAACTATGCCAATTAAATTTGTTGTAGGCTTGGGTAATCCGGGCGAAAAATATAGTAATACTCGTCATAATTTCGGTTTTAAAGCAGTTGATAAAATTGCCGACCAAGAAAATCTTTCTTGGAAAAACTGGAATGATATGGCGAGTATTACATTTTATAAAAGAAACGAAGAGAATATACTTATAGCTAAACCGATGACATTTATGAATAATTCCGGTTTTCCAGTGGTAGCTCTTTTAAAATATTATAAAATTTTACCTCAGGAAATGTTGGTTTTGTATGATGATTATTCCATACCTATAGGTGAATATAAGTTTAGAGCAACAGGTTCTTCCGGCGGGCATAACGGTGTAAATTCAATTATCACACAAACCGGAACAACAGCTTTCCCGAGAATGAAGTTAGGTATGGGACCGTTACCTAAGTATGCAAAAATAGTAGATTTTGTTTTATCAAAATTCAATGACGAAGATACGGACAAAATGAATTCGGTATTGGATAAAATTAAAGATATTGTCGATACGATAATAGATTTGGGTTTTGATAAAGCAATTTCAAGGATTGCACAAAATAAAAAGTAAGAAACTAAAATGAAAATAAAAGAACTTTTTGAAAAAAAAGAAAAAACTTTTTCTTTTGAAATCTTTCCTCCGAAGACTCCGGAAGGAGATATAAAACTAATACATGAAACATTAAAAGAGCTTTCTTTACTAAAGCCTGATTTTGTCTCCTGTACTTATGGCGCTGCGGGCGGAAACAAAGATAAAACTTTAGCATTGGTTGAACATATTCAAAAAGCTTACGATATTCCATCTATGGCTCATTTAACATGCATAAGTCATACTAAAGACGAAATACATGAAATAGTAAGAAAAATAAAAGCTAAAGGTATACAAAATATTCTTGCATTAAGAGGAGATCCTCCGAGAGATAATCCCGATATGGTTCCCGGTATAGATAACTACAAACACAGCAGTGAACTGATAACTTTTTTAAGGCAAGAATATAAAGATGATTTTTGTTTAGGTGTTGCCGGTTTTCCCGAAATGCATCCGTTATCGCCGACGAGAGAGTCTGATATAAAATATTTAAAGCATAAAATTGATTGCGGTGCGGACTTTATAATAACTCAACTTTTTTTTGATAATCAAATTTATTTTGATTATGTTAAATCGGTAAAAAGTGCAGGTATAACAAAAAGAATAATTCCCGGAATTTTACCGATAACGTCTTATGACGGTTTAATAAAATTTTGTAACACGTGCGGAGCAACAGTTCCGGAAAAAGTTCACAAGGTGTTTGCTCCGATAAAAGATAATCCGGAGCAGATTGTTAAAGCCGGAATAGACTTTGCTATAACACAATGTAAAGAACTTTTATCTAAAGGAGCTCCCGGAATACATTTTTATTCTTTAAATAAAGTTCAGCCGCTAAAAGATATAATAAATTCTGTTAGATAGTATCATATTAAATTTTTATTGATAAAAAAGGAATAATAGGTTATAATTTGTGAATATGAAATCAAAAATTATTATAACACTTTTGTCGGTTATAATATTTTCACAATTTGTGTTTGCAAAAGGTATTGGAACTACAATGTTCCAAATTTTGCAGATGCCTATGACTGCCTATGATGCAGCTCTCGCAAACACATCCACTTCCGGAGAAATGTCGGCTTTATCCAATTCGGCATTGATCCCTTTTTTATTTCGTTCGTTAACAATGTCGCATGTTGTTTATCTTGAAGATATGAGATATAGTGTTGGAGCTGTAAATGTTCCTTTAAATAAAAATTCAGGGATTAATTTCAGCTTTTGTTATTTTGATTCCGGTGAAATGGATAAAACTTTGGACGATAACGGTAGATATAAAGAAGATGGTTCTTTTAGTGCTAACGACAAAGTTTTTAATCTTTCTTACGGAACAAGAATCGGAGAATCTTTATCTGTAGGTTTATCATTAAAATACATACAACAAAAAATAGATGATGTAAGTTATTCCGGTTTTTTAGCAGGGTTAGATGGCTTATATTTTATTTCAAACGATGTTTTCGTCACATTAGGCATAGATAATTTTGGTTCCGATATTAAGGGATATAGTGTTCCTACAAAACTTTATTGCGGATTAACCGGTAATTTTAATGAAACAATGACCGGGATTGTTCAGTTTGACAGTTATTATAATGAAGATTTATCGGAATTAAAGTTAGCTATTGAAAAAAAAGTGGACAAAATTGATATGAGATTCGGTTATATTATTCCCAGCAAAGAATATAACGGAACGAATAGCCCTGTCCTTACAAATTTAACTGTAGGTTTGGGAATTAATTTTACAAGTTGTTTTATTGATTATGCATGGTTACCTAAAGGAGATTTAGGAAATGTGCATATGTTTACACTTAGGATAAATTTTTAATACTATGAAAAAATTTTCTTTATTATTCATTATTTTTAGTTTAATGTTTGTTTTAACTGAAACATCGTTTGCTGTAATGGCAAACCCTAAAATCATAAAAGAAAAACAACCCGATGGCACAGAGATAAATATTAGGTTATTGGGAGATGAATTTTATAGCTGGTTTGAAGATGATAACGGATATACCATTATACAAGATACGCAAACAAAAGTTTGGTCGTATGCTCAACAAAATGATTTCGGCGAATTGGAACCATCCGTAAATCTTGTAGGGAAAATAAAACCGACACAATTAAATATAAGGAAATCTTTAAAGGATGATAATAAGTTTTTTAGAGCGAACCAAAAGAGATTACAACGTAGTTCCAGAATTCAAAAAGTTTTACGTTCGAATATAAATTCCGAAACGACAAGCATAGACGGAGTTCAAAAAGCAACTTCCGTTACCGGGAAAAAAACCAATTTTGTGTTGTTGATAGAATTTGAAGATTTAAAATTTAATGAAAACCCTCCTTTTAAAAATTCGACCGATAGTCAAATTGTAGCGGCATTCGATAATTTGTTTAATAAAAAGGGATATAGTGCAGACGGAGCAGTAGGTTCGGTAAAAGATTTTTTTACCGAGGCTTCTTATGGTAAACTTAATTATAATACCGTTATATCACCGATAATACATTTGAAACAAAGTTATAAGGAGTTCTCTTGGAATCAGCCGGGCGGAGAAGATGCAGCCGTTGCAAAACTTCAAGAAGCAATAAGAAGTTCTTTGCAAGAGTTGGATAAACAAGGATATGATTTTAAAAGTTTGTGGCCTAATTCCAATAAACCCGATGTGTTTTCTATTCTTCATGCCGGCGGCGGTGCTGAAAGCGGAAATCTTGATTTTATATGGTCTCATCAATGGTTCATAGAACCTATTACATTGGATAATATAACATTTGAATCTTATCAAACAGAACCGGCAGGAAGAGGCAAATACGGTAATCAAGGTCTTATAAGAATAGGAGTTCTTTGTCATGAAACGGGACATGTTTTTGGTTTGCCGGATTTATATGATGCGTCATATAGTACCGGCGGGTTAGGTGATTTTTGTTTAATGGCCGGCGGAGAGTGGAACGGGAGTGATGGTGCATGTCCTGCACATCCGAGTGTTTGGTGTAAAAATGAGTTGGGATGGATAACCTGTAAAAGAGCTGTTGAAGGAATAAATACTATAGGAGAATCCGCTACGGATGATGAAGCTTTTTATAAGTTTGCTCCTTCAAGTTTTAATTCAAAGGAATATTTCCTTATGGAAAACAGACAATCAGTAGGTTTTGATAAGGAAATGCCGGGAAGCAAAAGAGGTATATTGATTTATCATATTGACGAAACGATGAAAAAAGATCATGGTAATGATACAAGATATAATACTCATTATTTAGTTTCGTTGGAAGAGGCCGGTTCCGGCACATCTAATTGGGCACATTTTCCTTGTATGACTCCCGGTTTTAATGGTACCGATACCGATTATTTTAGAAGCAATACGGTGTCTTATTTTAATGATGATTGTACTTCAAGTCCTAACAGCAAAAGTTATGACGGAAAATTATCCGGCATAAAAATTTCGGAAATATCTTCAAGTTCTTCTTTGATGACTTTTGCGTATGGAAAAGATGTCGTTATCGTTGATGATTTATCAAATGTTGTATGTTTTCCTAATCCTGCAAGACAAGGATATATAAATATAATAAATCTTCCTACAATTGTAGATGAATTCAGTGTTGAAATTTTTACTTTAACATCAAAACTTATAAGATCTTATTCTGTGGATGATACAGAATATACCGATGACGGATTTAGAAAAATAAAATGGGACTGTAAAAATTCCGATGGAGAAGATGTTGCTCCCGGAATTTATCTTATAATGGTAAAAAATAATTCAAAGAAAAAAACATTTAAAGTTGCAGTGATAAGATAAAAAAAGCAATGTATAATTTATATTAGAAGATGTTCTTGTATTTCAAGAACATCTTCTTTTCTATAGTATAAACTTCGTACCTTAAAGCTTTATATTTTAGAGCTATACTAAAATCTATAATTTTCGAATATTCTTCCAGTACTCTTAAAGATTCTTCGGCCCTTTTAAAATTTGCTATTACTATGTTTTTTAGATTTTGTCTTGATTGTTCTTTGGCTCTTCTTCCGGAATCTTTTATGCTGTCTCTTGCGGAAAGCATTTGTTCGTATTGATCGGTTAAATATTTTGATGATAAATGTCTTACTTTTCTTATTTTTTTGTATAGAGTTTCATCGCACAAAACAAATCTGCAGGTATCTTCAACTACCCGCAGACCCTCTTTGCATCTATTTAAATTGGTATCTAAAATTCTTATAAATCTCTTTTCCACTTTTAAGCTTTTATTTTTGGTTCCCGTATCTTTTTACGATAAGTTTTATTAAGTTTGTTGTTGATTTTCCTTCAACCAAAGGATATCTGTAAACTTTTTTTACGAATTCTCTGCCAACGATATCTTGTATCTTATAATCGCCGCCTTTAACAAGAATATCCGGTTTTAGTTTACTTAACAATTCATAAGGAGTTTGTTCACCGAACACAACAACATAATCTATACAACTTAATGCTGCCAACAATTTTGTCCTGTCTGTTTGCGGAACTAACGGCCTTTTAGGACCTTTAAGTCCTGCTAAAGATTTGTCGGAATTTATTGCAACTATTAAAACATCACCTAAAGTTTTTGCTTTTTGAAATAAACTTACATGGCCGATATGTAGCAAATCGAAACAACCGTTAGTGAAAACAATTTTTTTGTTTTCTTTTTTTAGTTGTTTAACGATTTCTATTATCTTTTTTCTGGAACAGATTTTTTTATTCTGCAAAGATTTTTTCCTCAACTAATTTCGCAAGTATGTGTAAAACCAATATGTGGCACTCCTGAATTCTCCCTGTTACTTTTGAGGGAGCTCTGTAACACATATCGGACAAAAGTTTCAATTGACCGCCGTCTTCACCCGTAAGGCCTATAACAAAAAGTCCCATTTCTTTAGCTTTTTCAACAGCTTTTATAACGTTTTCAGAATTTCCCGATGTCGTTATTGCAATAATAATATCGCCTTTATTTGCGAAAGCTTCTACTTGTCTTGAAAATACATACTCATAACCAAAATCGTTACCTATTGCGGTAAGAGAGGAAATGTTTTCCGTTAATGCTATTGAAGGAAGTGCTTTTCTGTTTTTTTCGAATCTGCAAACGAGCTCTGCTGCAAAATGTAATGCATCGCAAGCCGAACCGCCGTTACCGAAAATAATAGTTTTTTTACCATGCTGATATGCTTCGTTTATCTTATTTGCTATGGATTGTATATATACCAACTGCCCTTCATCTAACATCTTCTTTTTTGCATCAATACTTTCTTGAATTAAAGATACTATTGTGTTTTTCACTGTTATCCTCCAAGATTCTATTTATTGAAAACATATTTAGGTAAAAAGTCCGTGCAAATGTTTCCTTCATGGAAATATTCGTTAGCCATAATTTTTGCATGTAACGGAGCTGTATTTTTTATTCCTTCGATAGTAACTTCTTTTAATGCTCTGGACATTTTTGATATGGTCTCTTCTCTTGTAGGAGCATAAGCTATAACTTTTGCGATAAGACTATCGTAAAAAGGCGGTATTGTATAACCTGAGTATACATGAGTGTCTACTCTTATTCCCGGTCCGCCCGGTAAATAAAGTTTACCGATTTTTCCCGGTGAGGGGATAAAATCTTTATCGGGATCTTCGGCATTAATTCTGCATTCGATTGCATGATTTTTTATTTTTATTGCGCTTGAATCAAATGAAAGTCTTTCACCTGCTGCAAGTCTTATTTGTTCTTTTACCAAATCTATACCTGTAACAACTTCAGTTACGGGATGTTCTACTTGAATTCTTGTATTCATTTCCATAAAATAAAAATCCATATGTTTGTCTACAAGAAACTCTACGGTTCCTACTGTTATATAACCTACTGCCTCAGCTGCACTTTGAGCAGCTTTTCCCATTTTCTTTCTTAAAGATTCGGAAATAAAAGGTGAAGGACTTTCTTCAACTAATTTTTGATGCCTTCTTTGAATAGAACAATCTCTTTCCGGAAGATATACAACTTTACCTTTAGCATCTCCCAATATTTGAAACTCTATATGGTGAGGTTCTTCAATATATTTTTCCATGTAAACATCAGGGTTGCCGAAATTTGCTTTTGCTTCGGTTTGTGCCATAATAATGGAGTTTTTAAGAGCTTCCTGACTTACAACAACTCTCATTCCTTTTCCGCCGCCGCCGGCAGTAGCTTTTATTATTACCGGATATCCTATTTTTTCGGCAAGTTTATATATGTTGGGATCATCTGCCGAAACAG
This sequence comes from Endomicrobiaceae bacterium, assembly GCA_045223915.1. Taxonomy (GTDB): domain Bacteria; phylum Elusimicrobiota; class Endomicrobiia; order Endomicrobiales; family Endomicrobiaceae; genus Ruminimicrobiellum. The sequence goes on from JBGUZU010000015.1 coordinate 27,802, forward strand.
GACCATCCGAACCCGGAACTACGGGAACTTTGGATTTTATCATAAGTTGTCTTGCGGCAATTTTGTCACCCATTTTTTCTATGGAACTTCTTTTTGGACCTATAAAAGTGATACCGCAACTTTCGCAAACTTCTGCAAAATATGTGTTTTCGGCTAAAAATCCGTATCCGGGATGAATAGCATCCGCGCCTGTAATTTCTGCGGCGGATATTATACTTGGAATATTCAAATAACTTTCACTTGCTGAAGCAGGGCCTACACAAACCGATTCATCAGCCATTGTTACATGCATAGACTCTTTATCTGCTTCGGAATGTATGGCAACGGTTTTTATACCGAGTTCTTTAGCAGCTCTTATTACTCTGCAAGCTATTTCGCCTCTGTTAGCAATTAATATTTTTTTAAACATTTTATTTTTCTCCAGATTACTATTATTCGGCAGCAGTATCTACCAAAAATAATTCTTGTCCGTATTCAACGGATTGACCGTTTACCACACATGTTTTTATAACTTTGCCTTTAGCTGTGGACATAACATCTTTTATTATTTTCATTGCTTCAATTGCACCGATTTTTTGACCGACTTCAATATGATTTCCTTCCATGATATAAGGAGGTTTATCATGAGCGGGAGCATTATAAAAAGTGCCCACCATTTTCGATTTTATCGGAACAATAGTGTTACTCTTTTCAGCTACAACTTTTTTAGGAATTTCTATTTTCGGTGTAACTTCACTCTTTTTTATATATATAGAAGTTTCACCGGATTCATATTCCATTTCTTCGATATCCGTTTCTCTTATGGATTCTAAAAATTTTTTAATTTCGTTAGTATTCATAATACCTCAATAAACAATTATTGTGAAATTCTTTCTACATATTCTCCGGTTCTTGTATCAACTTTTATTCTGTCACCTTCTTTAATGAATAAAGGAACTTTTATTTCAGCACCGGTTTCAATTTTTGCAAACTTTGTTAAGTTTGTTACTGAATCACCTTTTATTCCCGGTTCTGCTTCAATTATAGTCATTTCAACTATTAAAGGCATATCTATACCGATTAATTCTTCTTCCAAATATATTGCATCGATTTCCTGATTTTCTTTTAAATATTTTTCTTTTCCGTCTAATTTTTCAACAGGAACTTCGATTTGCTCATATGTGTTCATATCCATAAAATTGTATTTGTCGCCATCGGCATATAAGAATTGTTTTTTGTGTCTTGTTACCGACAATTCTTCGAATTTTTCACCTGATTTAAATGTTCTATCAATAGTACCGCCTTTTTTTACGTGTCTTAATTTAACTCTCATAACGGCACCACCTTTACCCGGTTTATGGTTTTGGAACCATGTTATTTGGTAAGGCTCATTATCAACTAAAATTACCATTCCGTTTCTGAAATCTGCTGTGGAAATCATTTCTTTCTCCTATTACTTCTATTAAAATTAATCTAAAACTCATTTAGAATATGTCTAATAATTTTATCTAAAAAGCAGATATGTTGTCAAATAAAAAATCGCCTAATATTTGGCTGTTGTTAAAACTTTGTAGCCTTTTTTTGTGACAAGAACGGTATCTTCAATTCTTACACCGAATTTCTTATCTAAATATATTCCCGGTTCTATGGTTATTACCATAGCATCTTTTAAAATATCTTTAGATTTTTGACCTACTGTCGGTGCTTCGTGTATGTCCAATCCGACACCGTGCCCTGTTGTATGTATAAAATTTTTATCATATCCTTCTTTTTTTATTTCTTCTCTTGCAAACAAATCTATATCACTTGCTTTCATATCTTGTTTTACATTTATTAAAGCTTTATCATGAGCAAGTTTTACGATATTCCATATTTTTCTTTGCTCTTTGTGTTCTTTCCCTATAAAAAATGTTCTTGTTAAATCGGAACAGTATCCGTTATAAATACACCCCATGTCTATCAAAACCACATCGTTTTTTTGTATTTTCCTGTTACCGCTTATATGGTGAGGGTTTGCCGAGTTCGGTCCGGAAGCGACTATCGTTTTAAAACTTTGAACTACATGTCTTTTGGCAAACTCTTCTTCAATTTTAAAATGAATATCAAGTTCTGTCATTCCGGGAATAATTTTTTTCTTCACTGTTTCAAATACTTCGGAAACAATAATGCATGCTTTTTGAATATTTTTAATTTCTTCTTTACTTTTTATTTTTCTTTTTTCAAGAACAGAGCCATTGTTTGTAATAGCGGATATTTTATTTTCTTTCAACTTATTGTTCAACAATGAAAATAGATTATAATCAATATTTGTTGTATCTATACTTAAATTTTTAATTTTATATTTTTTACATATTTCTATAAGTTCATCACTGAAAGAAGTTTTTATAACAAAAATTTTTGCTTTGTTTTTAAAATGTTGTTTTACCTGTCCGAAAATCATTTGAGAAGTTATAACTATAAATTTGTTGTTGTGAACAAGCAACCAAAACCCTTCAAAAGTTGCTTTTGTAACGTAAAAAATGTTTTTGCTGTTTGTTAATAATAAAGATATGTTTTTCATAATTTTCCCCTAAAAATATATTAAAAATTATACTATATTTACAATATTATTCATAATAAAAAAGTCTTTAAAAAAAAGTAAGTATATTGTATAATTAACATATATATATAATGGTTTTAGGTTGGTTGAGAAAATGATTAAAATTTTGGTTTGTGATGATGAAATTTTTGCCAGAGACGCAATGGCAAGAATCATTAAAAGAAAGGGTTTTGATGTTGTCGTTGCTTCCAACGGTGAAGAGTGTATAGACTTGTTTAAAAAAGAAAATCCGGACATTGTTTTTTTGGATGTTATGTTGCCGGATTTGGACGGTGACCACATTCACAAATATTTAAAAGAATTAAAACAAGATGTAAATGTTTACTATATTACCGGTTCGGACACGGTTTTTACTAGAGAAAATGCTAAGACGGCAGGAGCTAAGGGATATCTGCAAAAACCTGTCGATATAGATTTGTTATTTAAAACATTAGATTCTATCAAGAAAGATTTCGGAGAATAAAATTGAAAAAATTTTTATCAATCTTGCTTACACTGTGTTTTTGCGTGAATATTTCATTTGCCTTTGATCCTTATGCAGATGAAGAAGTAGAAAAAAAATCTTATAAAAAATTATATTACGGTATAGCACTTACGTTGCTGGGCGGGTTTCTTGCATACGATGGATTTTCTTTGGAAAAAGTCGATGTTTCCAAACCTAGTGTGGATTTTGTTTCTGTGTTGCATGCAGAATGGACACAACAAACAACAACTCCTCCTTACGAATATGAATTGAAATCGGGATGGACTGAACCTAAGTATTATAGATATGATATAAAAGATGAAAATGATCAGTATGTGACATATATGTTATGCGAAGATAAAACAGATGCATATAATAGGATATATAATAACGGTAATGTCGATTTACGAGATATCACGATAGAAGTTAGATATAAATATCATGGTGATGAAATTATAGTTTGGGCAGACGATATAACAGGTTTTGAAAAGAACGGGAAAGACACAAGCGATGGCTATCACGTAGCAACTTTTGATGATGGGATAGACACAGATAAAAAAGTTTATGAAAATATATCTTTAGCAAAAGGAGAATCTCTTTGTTGGAAGGATTTTTGGGGATATTCTACAACCGAAGGTCCTTCTCCCAGTGGAGATGCTCGAGTCATGTTTACAGATGATGAAGATCAGAAAGATGGGACGAAGGGGCTTAATTTTCAAGAACACACTTTTCCTCTCATGGATGTTAGAGTAATATTGAAAAAACATCAACAATACACACCAATATATGAAACAAAACATAAAAGCGATTTGGAAGGTGTGGCGGGAGTGTTTATCGGAATTGCAGGTATTTATTTCATAATTGATCATTTTTTTGATATGCACAAATTTAATGCTTACGCTAAGAGGCACCATTTAAATTTGAGAGTTGCAACAGCTTCTAACCAATATAAGTTGATGTTGCAAAAAAGAATATAAGATAATATAAAGAAAAAAATATAGGAGTATGATGAAAAAAACACTTGTTCTGTTTACGGCTTTAATGCTTTTTTCTTCGTTTTGTTTAGCCGTTCCTTCTCAGCCCACCGACAAATCTTCATTTAGCACTGTTGTCCCTTCACACTCTATACCGCCGGATCCGACTTTTATAACACCAAATATCTCTAAACCATATCCGACAAATAAATTTTTTAATTCGGTAATAAAAAATCCGACGAACAATAACAACTATTCCTTAAATATGTACACATATCCGCAAGTTGTGAGAGCGGAAGGCACAGGACTTTTAATCGAGTATCCGGAAGTGAAATACCATAACGATAAGATAGTATATAAAGATTTTACTTCCGGCTATAACGAATGGGGATATTGGGAAGACGGTGGAGACAGATATGCAAACACTATAGCGGTTTCTATTTCCACAACAGTTTCAAATGGGTACACTATAACATTTCCTTCGACAAAATTAGACGGATATTCCGATTTTGCCGCAACGATAAAATGGGAAAAAGAAGATGAAAATAATTATTGGATTAAATCAACGATAGTTCAAGGTTCTCCTTTTTCTTACTATGAATTTTGTGACGGAGTTTATCCTTCTTTAGGTTTTCCTTATGAATGGGGAAATTATTGGGACGGGTCTACTCCCGGTTATACTTTATATAATGCAAAAACAGGAGAACAAATAAGAGAAACGGATTTGGAATATACTTCTGACGCTGTGATTTTACATGTTCATCTTCCGACAAAAGATTTGTATTACGGAATATTCGTTCCGGCAGGAACAAAGTTTGTTCAAGACAGTAACAATTTAAGAGGTGGAACAAATTATTTTCCGTGGGTTAGAATCGTGATTAGTTTTTCCGGCAGTGAAAGATATATGTCAACAGCACTTCTTCCTTCTGCAAGTTTGGAAGAGGCCGTTGAAGATGTAGGTACTTATTACAAATATGCTTACAATTTTATTACCGATACAAAAGTGAGTTGGGAAGTATCTTCTTCCGATTATTCTTCAAAAACAGATTTTAATATAATAACTACACCAAAAAGAACAGATATTGAAGGGCAACAGGACGGTACTATTTTTTGTTTGTATCCTCACCAATATAACAACTTGTGTTCAACGACAGACATTATGAATAACAAAACATTCAACACGTTAAGAGGAGTTTTAAAAGTTGCTAAAGGAAGCGGTTTTTCAACCAGGGTTGGTTTCAAAGGCATAGTTCCTTTTTTTCAGTATGATTTAACCGATATAGAAACAGATTTATCTGAATATTTAGTCAAAGACTCTTCCTCTGTTGTTGTAAGTAATGTTTCCGGAAATCCTTACAGAGCAGGAAAAGTTATTGCAAAACTTGCTAACTTATTACCTATATCGGACAATTTAAAAGATGAGACTGTCAAACACAACATTACCGTTAAACTGAAAGCTTTGCTTACGAATTGGTTGACTTTTTCCGGTAATGAACAGAGCAAATATTTTGCTTATGATGAAAAATGGGGCGGACTTGAAGGAATAAAAGATGATGAATTTTATTCTTTTATGTATAACGATCACCATTTTCATTTCGGATATTTTATTTATGCCGCAGCGATTCTTGCAATGTACGATACAAGTTTTGCCAACGAATACGGCCAAATGGTGAATCTTTTAATAAAAGATATTGCTAACACAAAAAGAAACGATACCGACTTTCCTTTCATGAGACACTTTGATTTTTATGAATCTCACAGTTGGGCAAACGGTATGGGTGGGCAAAATAACACAGGTATAGACCAAGAATCATCTTCGGAAGCGATGAATACATGGAGTGCAATATATTTATGGGGTCTTGCTACCGGAAACAAAGAATATGAAGATCTCGGAATATACTTATATTCCAACGAATACGAAGCAATCAAATATTATTATTTTGATATAGACGGTAATATTTTAAAATCAGATTACAATCATAATTCCGTGGGAATTTTGTATGGAGGAAGTTCGAGTTATACTACATTTTTTTCTTCAAGGCCAGAACATATAAACGGGATACAGATTTTACCTTTAACTCCGTCCATGACATATCTTGCTTATGATAAAACTTATATAGAAGATTTTTATGATGCTTTGGGAACAACCCCGTCAACAACAGAGACATGGTACGACATTTGGGCAAGACTCGTTTCATTATATAATCCATCGACCGCGTTAGCAAATTTTGAAGAATATAAATCCGAAAATGCCGAAGACGGCAGTTCAAAAAGTTTCACTTATCACTTTATAAATTTCTTTAACAAATACGGAACATTGGATTTTGATAAAAATACAAAATATACCGCTGATGTTCCGAGTTATATGGTATTAAATGATAACGGAACAAAAACATATTGTGCATATAATCCGGATAAAACAAGAAAATATATTCATTTTTATTCAAACGGAGCGGATTTAGGGTATTTAACCGTAAAAGGAAAATCATTCGCTTTAACACAAGAATTGTCTCAAGATACACCTTCACAAACAATTATGGTATATCCTGTTCCCTACAAACCTAACAGTAGCGGAAGATATGGCGGAGATGGAATATATTTTTCCGGTGTTGATGAAGGTTCGAACATACAAATATTCAATATTGCTGGTGAAAAAGTCTTTGAGACAACGGTTGAAGAAACGGACGAATTCTTGTGGAATGTTAAAAACAATGCAGGCAATAATATTTCTTCGGGGATATATTTTTATTATATAAAAACATCTGGGGGTAAAAAAGTTAAAGGAAAACTTGCCGTAGAAAGGTAGTTCTTAACTAAAATAAAGATATGAAAAATATTATTATAAGATGGTCTGTTTTTTTTGTTTGTTTATTTGTTGTTTGTTTTGTTATAAATAAAAAGGTTCATGCAATTGCTCAGGCAAATTTGCAGTCTGCAATGGTTTTAACTCTTCCGCAATATACACAACAAGAACTTATCAGTGATGTTCAGGCAAGAATGAAGTATTTGCTTACAAGAACAAAAGGTGTAAAATTTCTTATACATAAAGTAAAAAGAGGAGAAAATCTTTGGGGGATAGCAAAAAAACACGGGTATTCCGTCCATACGGTAATAGGTTGTAATCCTCAAATGAAAACATATAATGTAAGTACAAACGAAAAATTGTTAATGCCTTCCATAGGAGGAAGTCTTCATCCCGTAAGCAAAACCGATACATGGCAATCCATAGCGGAAAAATACAATATCGAAGAGTCGGTATTAAAAGAAACAAATTACAATGTTCAGGATTTAACGAGCGAACCGTATATTTTTATCCCGGGCAAGAAACCGGCCGTTGATTTGTTGAACGAATCCATGCAGGAAAAGTATGCTTTAAGAGATTTGTTTAGGTCTCCTCTTGCAGGAAGACTTTCAAGTACATTCGGAACAAGAAGACATCCTGTAACCGGTAAAGTAAGTAAACACGGCGGAATAGATATTGCTGTAAAAACAGGGACTTTGGTAGGTGCCGCGGCTGATGGTATAGTTACCGTTGCAAGTACTAATGTCGGTCATTACGGAACAGCTGTTTTTATTGATCATCAAAACGGATATATAACTCATTACGGACATTTATCTAAAATTCTTGTAAGAGTAGGTCAAAAAGTTAAAGCCGGTCAGATTATAGCCAAAAGCGGTTCTACCGGAAGATCTACCGGACCGCACTTACATTTTACCGTTAAGAAAAACGGTGTAAGTTTAGATCCGCTAAAGTTTTTATGGTAACGAAACAGAGGAATAGAAGGATAAAAGAATAGATATACGGAAAAAGGCAAAAATTTTTGTCTTTTCTATACCTCCGTTCATCCATACCTCTATACATCTGTTTTTATTTTGTTAAATTTTCGAGAATTAAGTTTTTTACCTGGTCGGTAACATTTCGTTTAGGTGAAGCAAAAACGGTTTTTATTATTAAATCTGCGGTCAATTCTTTAGCTTTCAAAAATTTGGTATATCTGTTGCTGTTTTTTAAATCAAGTCCGCTTATATCAGTAGAATCCGTAAAGACCGCAAACGTTTGTATAAAAGGTCTGTAAAATTCGTCACGGATATTAAAATTATTTTCTTTCAATATCTTTTCTATTTTTTTGCTTACCTGTTTAAATTGATTATCCGTTTGTTCAAAAAGATTTCTTCGCTTTTCCGACAATATTTCTTTTCCGTCAATTATAATTTTTGTATCTTCGTTTGCGCTTCCTATAAGTTTGGCATTAGGAAAATATTTTGTCTCAAAAATTAAAACGGTAAACGGTAAAGGCGGTTTTGTAAAAGCTATAATATCTATTTCCTGCCCAAAAACAGTAACATTTTTTTTAGGAGATAAAATAACTTTGTTGAACAGGGATACTTTATTAAAAATTTCTTCTTCGAACATTCTTCCGGCACCGGCTTGAGCTTGTTGTTTATTGTCCAACATGGAAGATAAAAGAGCATTTTGCGATTGTAAATCTTGAACGGTTTTGTTTAAAGAGTTTTCTTGAGCTCTTAAAGCTTTTCTTACTTTTACTATTAACTCCGTTTCGGTAACGGGTTTAGACATAAAATCAAAAATCATATCACCGGCAACTTCCGTTACCGATTCTCCGTAAGTTTTTTCCATTGCCGATAACAAAATTACTTGTACCGAAGGAGCGGTTTGTTTAATGAAAGGTAAAATATCTATTCCGGTTTCACCTACGCCGAAATGAATATCCAAAATTAACAAATTTATTGTGTTGGGATTGTTAAGCAAAAACTTCTTTATTTCCAAAGTCGAAGAAAATTGTTTTACTTCAACATTATCGAAATGTTTAAGTATGGTTCTTTCGAGAGCATTTCTTATGTTTGAATCATCATCGGTTAAAGCTATAATTTTCTTCTCCATTGGTTCTCCTTAAATTTTATATACAGGTATCGAAATATTTGTTTTCAATCCTTTTTCATTATTATCTGTAACATTTACGGCATTTATTTTACCGTTTAATACGGAAACGAAATAGGCGGTATGAATAGTTCCTTCGCCGAGTCTTTTACCCTTTGAACTTTCAACTTGCTCTTTATAAAGCTTTTGTAATTTTATTTCGTCTACTCCGCCGGCATTGTCTACAACCGATATTATCAAATTTTTTGAATCTTGAGACAACTTTAATGAGATATTTAATTTAGCAACAAACTTGTCGTCAAGTAACAACTTTTGTAAGGCAAATATGGAATTGTCCAGGATATTATTTATTGCAATAAAAATTAATCTGTTTGTATAACAATAAAAAGAGTCTATATCATCATTAAATTTATCAAAGGTAATTTTTATGTAAGGGGCTAATTTTAAATTATAAAATTCTATTTGATTTTCTATTTGTTCTTGAATATAAGAAATTGTATTTTTAGATAATTTTCCCGTTCCCAACTCTTCAATATGTTCTCTTGTGTTTTTTTGGTTTTCCAAAATTGCATCTTTATAAGGTTTTACTATTTTTTCATACACTTCCGACAGTAAATCGTTAAATCCTGTTTTTGTCTTTTCCAATTCGTTTATTAAATCGTGTCTGCTGCTTCTTAACAATTCGACGGTATCTTGTGACCAGTTAAGTTCCAAAGCTTGAAGTTTTTGTCTTTGTGTATCAAAAGAGTCTGAAACTTCCGTTATGGTTTGTTTTTTTATAAGTTCATTTTCGAGAGTGATATCTCTTGTCATATTATTATTATGTTTATCTATAAGAATAAATGTTGCAAGAAGAATTATAAGCCATAAAAAGTTGCTTACATTTGCCGGCGAAACGGAATTTGTTTGATAGTATCTTATCGGTGTTATTCCCGTTAAGTTTATAATAATAGATATGTATATAAGGACTACAATTGTTGATATAAAAAACAATGTTAACATGAAACTTGCTATATCGGAATCGAACTCTTTTTTGTTTAAAATGTTTCTTTGTAAATAACTGAAATCAAAAGAATTTTTCTTTATGGGGATAATTATTTTTAAAAACAAAAAAAGAATTATTATAATAAGCGGAATAGAAATCATTTCCAGAAAAATAAAACCTTGGCTGGAATTAACGGAAATATCCGTCATAATTGTTGTTAATATTGTGTTTGAAACAGTTTTTACGGTAGTGATATAAATGTAGCCCGTAATAACAAAAATTATAAATTCCACAATGGAAATGTTCGACATACAAATTTTAAACCAAGAAATATTATTCTTTTTTATTTTTTGTTGATAATGTTGAGTAAACATGGTAGTGTTATACTTTAAGATGGTCACTGAAATAAAAGAGCCTATAAATACGGTAACTATAATGTTTGGAATTTCTATAAATGTTTCGGCTATGTAGTTTGCTACTATAGATAAAGGTCCTGAATTATCTATAAGAAAAATGTTTCTGAACAGTTCCGTAAAATAAATGGAGTAAGGTTGTTTAAATATAGCATCATGAAAAATTACATTTTTTATTATTGATGAAGGTATTGCTATTATAAGACCCGCTGCTATTGCCGCAAACAAAATAAATTTTATAACTATAAAAAAGGTTTGTTTAAAAGAATTTTTATTTTTGCTTTTTGTGTTGAATATAGTTAAATTTCCGGTTTCGGCAAGCCAACCCCAAACCAGGGCACCTGTCATATTTATTACTGCCAAATAAATAAAATGCGGTGAAGTAATGTTTGACAAAACTATCGGTGTTGCGATTGCGGCAATTAATGCCCAAACAGTTCCGAGTGTCATCGCAACTACAAACGTTCCTACCATATCAAAAGTTAGGAATCTGTAACTGTTTTCGTATACGAAACTGTGTCCTGCCCAATTTAACAACACGGCAAAACAAGTTATAAGTATATGAAATCTTTTTTTATAAAAAGAATCATATATATCGGAAAATGCATTTTTAATGCTCATATTAATATAATAGGAATAAAATGAAATTTTTGCAAGATATTTTTACAATGTATAAAAATTTGACAAACTTCTTAAGTTGTTGTATAATACCAAAACAAGTTTTTGGCTTTGGGAATGTGGTGTAGCCTGGTTTAACACACTGCCCTGTCAAGGCAGAGACCGCGGGTTCAAATCCCGTCGTTCCCGCCAAGAACAAGAATAAAAGTCCTTCCTTATTCGGAAAGGGCTTATTTTTTTTGGTGATGATATGAAGTTTGACAAATTTACTAATGTAGCTGTTGAAAGCGCATATAAAGGTGCTGAAGTTTTATTAAAATATTTCAATAACATAAAGAAAATTGAATATAAAGGCAGAATAGATCCCGTAACAATAGCAGACAAAACTTCGCAAAAAGCAATAGTCAATAATATAAAACAATATTTTCCTTTACATAATATTATTGCCGAAGAACAAGATTCAACTTTAGCACAAAATAATAATGATTATTGTTGGATTATAGACCCGTTGGACGGAACCGTAAACTATGTTCACGGTGTTCCTACTTTTGCAATTTCCATAGGATTAAAATATAAAAATGAAATAATATCGGGAGTGATATATGCACCCGCTTTAAAGGAAATGTTTGTTGCGCAAAAGGGTAAAGGTGCATATTTAAACAATAAAAAGATAACAGTTTCTAAAATAAAAGAAATGGTAAGAGCTTTACCGGTAACAGGTTTTCCTTACTATGTAAAAGAAAATCCTGACAGAGTAATAAAAAATTTTAAAAATATAATGCTTGAAACTCAAGGTTTAAGAAGGTTTGGCGCGGCCGCAATAGATTTAGCTTATGTTGCTTGCGGAAGATTCGATTTCTTTTGGGAAGAAGGTTTAAAACCTTGGGATGTGGCTGCCGGAATTGTTATATTGAAAGAAGCGGGCGGAAAAATAACCGATTTTTCCGGCGGTAAAGATTTTCTCTTTGGTAAAACAATAGTTGCTTCAAACAAAGTATTACATAAAGATATATTAAAGGTCTTAAATGAAACAGGAAAAAGTAAATAATATAATAAAAATACTTGATAAAGAGTATGGTGATGTTGATATTGCTCTTGAATTTTCAAATGTATTTGAACTTATGGTAGCAACAATCCTTTCGGCACAATGTACTGATAAAAGAGTAAACATTGTTACTTCTACATTATTTAAAAAGTATAAAACCATAAAAGATTATGCGGATGCGGACTTGAAAGAATTTGAAAATGATATAAAATCCACCGGTTTTTATAGGAACAAAGCAAAAAATATTATAGAAACGGCAAACATAGTATTAAGTAAGTTTAATGGTGTTGTTCCTAAAACAATGGAAGAACTTACAACACTTAAAGGTGTGGCAAGAAAAACCGCAAACATAGTTTTAGGCAGCGGTTACGGAATAAATGTAGGTATAGCGGTTGATACTCATGTTATCAGATTAACTAATTTAATAGGATTATCAAAAAATTCCGATCCGAAAAAAATAGAAAAAGATTTAATGAAGATTATTCCGAAAAAATATTGGAAAAATATTTCTTTTATGATACAAACATTGGGCAGAAGAGTGTGTATTGCCAGAAGGCCGAAATGTGATATTTGCCCTATAAATAAGTTGTGCAACCATTATAGTAAGAAAGTTAAAAATTGACTGTTTTTTAATATTTTTATATACTTTACAAGCTTTATTTTATTACGAATAGTAAAAATGGTGCGATGCCCGAGTTGGTTAAGGGGACGGTCTGCAAAACCGCCTTGCATCGGTTCGAATCCGATTCGCACCTTTTTTATTTTGCTCGGTTAGCTCAGTTGATTAGAGTGCTTCCTTGACGTGGAAGAGGTCGTAGGTTTGACTCCTACACCGAGCACCATTGTCATTTTTAGTTTTCTTTATTTCCGGTTGACCACGAGCGTTAGAGGCAACCTCCAATAAAAAAACTAAAAATATAGTTAAGCTGTAAGCTTTAAGCTATAAACTGTTTTTATCGGAGGAATATTATGGCAAATAATTTTTCGTTTGATATTGTATCGGAAGTAAATTTTATGGAAGTGGACAACGCTATAACTCAAGCACAAAAAGAGTTATCTCAAAGATACGATTTTAAAGGTTCAAAATCTTCCATAGATTATAATAAACAAGACAAAAAAATCACTTTAATCGGTGATGATGAATTTAAATTAAAAGCATTGATAGATATAGTTGAAGGAAAGTTTGCAAAAAGGGGCGTTCCTTTAAAATCTATGGAATTTAAAGCTAAAGAACAGGCTTTTGAAGGAACTATCAGACAAGTTATAGAACTTATCAGCGGTTTACCCGGTGACAAAGCAAAAGAATTAACAAAGATGATAAAGAACGAAAAGTTTAAAGTTAATACACAAATCGAAGGTTCTAAAATAAAAGTAACTTCACCTAAAAAAGACGAACTTCAAGCTGTAATAGCATTTTTGAAAAATGCAAAGTTTTCATTGCCGTTACAGTTTACAAACTACAGATGATTCCGTAGATTGTAGATATTTTAAAAAAACTTTTATATAATAGTGCAATATCATTTTGGAGAGATGGCCGAGTGGTTGAAGGCGCAGTCCTGGAAAGACTGTTTATCGGTGACGGTAACAAGGGTTCGAATCCCTTTCTCTCCGTAGGTGTTTTTTTATGAAAAAACACAAAGAATTGTAAATGGATCAAGAAGAGGATCAAGGAGAAAAAAATGAAGAAATTAGTAGTAGGAAGTTTTGCATTTGTGTTAACTTTGATGTTAGCCATAAATGTGTTTGCAACAACTTACGATGTTACAGAGTACGATGGAGAAAACGGATTAGAAAGATCCGTAGCAACAGGAGATGTTTTAAATTTAAAAAATGACATAGTTAGAGAGAAATACGGTAGTGCTGTTGAAGTTTTGGGTACATATTGGGATGAACAAAACAATATAACAATTAATGGTAACGGGTACACTATGAATGGTGGCGGATATGAAGGTTTTAGAATGACAAACTATGATTCAAGCATGGGTGATACCAGTAGAACAGGTACAATAAAAAATGCAACATTAACCAACTATTCCAGTTCGTGGAATGCTATGATTCAAGTTGTCGGTGATTCGAACGGGCTTGTTACATTAAATTTGGAAGATGTTAACCTAATAAACAATGCTGTAGGAGTTCGAAATGATATGTATACGGAACTTAATATCATTTCCAACGGAACAGTGGAAATTTCGAGCAGTGCTTATATTGAATCTTACGGAACATTAAATTTTAAAGGCAAAAATATAAATATATCCAGCACTACATTAAATTTTTATGGAGAAGTAAACAATAGTAGTAATTTAACTGTTGATAGTTCTATTTCAGGAGATGGATATATTTATAATTACAAAACGATGAATATAGATGGAGATGCTTCCGGTTTTGGTGGTGATATTTATGTAGATAACGGAACTATAAACGTATTGGAAGGTGGTACATATTTCAATGGTGCCGATAAACATTATTATTCCGGAAACTCGGTATTGAACTTAGTAAATGAAACTATGGATGATGTAAATATGGATTATTTGGTATTATCGAGAGCTAATATAAAAATGAATATTGATGTTGATTTGGAACAAGGTGCCGGAGATCATTTAAATGTTGAAGATATAGATAACAATGATTATCCTAAGATAGCTGTATCAAAAGTTCGAATTGACGATTTTACTCCAATATCCAAAATTGTGATAGATAAAATAAATATTCTAACGGATAATGAAGAAGAAGTAAGCATAGAAATTGCAAATGAAAAACCTCAGGAATATATACATTTAGCAAGAAACAAAGCATTCAGTACATATTACGGATATAATGTAAAAATTTCTTCTTCTGGAAGTACTCCGGGAGAGATAAACATAGTTAGGGCTTCCGATAATTCCGACTCTTCAAATGTAGATTACGGAAACACATTAATATTCTCAAGAATAGATGATAAAGCAAGAAATCCCAAATTGTTACAATCTAAAGTAGCAATAGCAGGATCAAATATATCTCAAGATGAAATATTTACAACGGTATTTAACAATGCAGGAAACTATACATTCTTCCAAAAACAAGGTTCAAATGCCGGAGATGTAGAAGATAGAGCAGCTCCTACATTATGGGTAAAAGCTTTCGGAAGTAAAGAAGATGTAGATTTGAAAGAATATACAAAGGTAGAAACTACATATTACGGTGCAGTTGTAGGATTGGACTGGGACAGACAATATACCGATAACTTTGATGCAACATACGGAGTATTTGCAAGTTATGTAGGCGGTAAATTGAAAGATGATGATTGGGATAATGAAGTAAAACAAAGTGGCGGATATATCGGTGCAAGAGCAAACTGGTATTTCGGTAAATTGTTTGTTAACGGAATGATAGATTATGCATTAATACAAAACACAGCAGATACAACAGATGATTCCAACGATTTCAATTCACAAGTTGCAGGACTTGCAGCAAGAGTAGGATACAACTTTGAAGTAGCAAATAAGAGTTTTACAATACAGCCTAATTTAGGATTAACAGGTAAATATATAATAACAGATGATTATGATACGATAGTGGACGGAAATAAGATAAAGTTATCGATAGATAACATAACAAACATAACAATAGAGCCGGGCTTAAAATTGGCAAAGAATTTAGGGAAATGTTGGATATTAACCGGTGAAGGAAAATATGTAATAGAAAATGTTAGCGGAGATGTAACGGCAGATGATATAGTATTACCTGATACAAGCTATGACAATTTCGCAAATGTAGGATTGGGAATAGAGAAAATATGGGGATATACAGTATTGAATTTGAAAGCAAATAAGACATTCGGCGGAAGAGACGGATTCATAATAAATGCAGGAATAGAATTTAAATTTTAAGTAACAGGTAAAAAAGGAGATAAGATATAATGAAGAATATATTAAGTTTAGTAATGATGTTGTTGTTGGCAGTATGTGTAACAAGTTGCGGTTCAAAATATGCAAGACCGGACAGATGTGTATGTGAATTAGGAGATCCGGCACCGGTAGTAGCACCTGCACCCGTTCCTGAACCTGAACCGGAGCCAGAACCAGAACCGGAACCTGTACAGGCGATAAAAGAAGTTATACAAGAAGCTGTAAAAGAAGAAAAGAAAGAATTTACAATAGATTTTGAAAAGATAGCAAATCAAAGTTTGTTTGAATTTAACTCCGATAAGATATCGGAAGATAATCATGCAGGATTAGATGTAGTAGCAAAATTCTTACAAGAAACACCTAATGTAACAGTAAAAATAGAAGGACATACTGATAATATCGGATCACAAGAATATAATCAGGACTTGTCTGAAAGAAGAGCAAAATCTGTAGCTAAATACTTGATTGATAAGGGAGTAGAAGAAGACAGAGTAACAACTGAAGGTTTCGGATTCTCAAAACCGATAGCAAGCAACAAGACTGCAGAAGGAAGAGCAAAGAACAGAAGAACAGAGATGAAATTTAAGATAAGTGATGTGGAAGGTAGCGCCGAAGTAACAAAATCGGGTGAATTAAAAGAAGTTGTACAAGAAGAATCAGGTGAAGCTTCAGCTGCAAAATAAGAATAAAAGCAGAACATAGATATAAAAAAGACAGGGAATAAAATCCCTGTCTTTTTTTGTTCATCATTGTGAGCAGACTTGTCGTCGTGGCAATCCGGTGCCGTGTCATCCCGCACTTGATGCGGGATCTTGTCGTTGCCGCTAGTCGTTCAACCTATAACCCAATAACCTATACTAATTGATTGCCTTTGGAAATCCGCTATTGTGCGTGGCATCTTCAATAATTACACAATTCGATTTATCTACACTTTCCAATGTTAGTTGATAGGGGATGATTTTATCTTTTTTACCTATATAGTGAGTTTGTTCTATATCCGGGGTAGTATCTAAATCCAAAGAATCTTTTAACGGAACATAATTAAAATATGTTGTCCATCTTGTATGATTTAAAAGTCCGGCAATGGTTACCCATTTAACAATATTCAAATCTTGTTGATATTGATTTATTATAAGTCCGCAAATTAAAGCTCCGCCTGAATAACCTATTAAAATAACTTTTTTATCACCTGCAATTTGTTTTATTGCCTGGGCCATGTTGTCGACTATTTTTTGTGAAAACCTGCCGGTTGTCCAGTCAATGCTATTATAATTGTTACTTTTAATATACTGGCATGGTCTTGCCAAATATACGACATTGGCATTGGTGTCGTTAAAAGCAATATTTCTTAAAAAATAACTTTTGGGTGTAGGGTCTGTCGTAGGATAACCGTTAGAAGTGTATGCATGACCGTCACCTTCAACATAAATTCTTATCGGCAAACTTTCATCTTCTATTTTTTGCCAACTTGCCAAAACATAGTCGTCCGTAGTTATTTCTTTATATATAAAATTTTCGGGAGGTTTTGTTTGTATTGTGGAACAAGAACAGAATAAAAAGATAAAAGATAAAAATATAAAAAATTTTCTCATGTTATTTTATTACCTGTTTTAGTATATCATCGGTTTCAATAAATTTTATTGCCTTATCAAAAGAATCTTGTTCCGATAAAATCGTATAATAATTTTGTTTTATTGCAGGTGCAAGTTTTAATGCCTTTATAAAATCTTCTTTATTTATCGGGTCTTGAGCTACGAAATTAAAAAATCCGGTTTTTAACAAGAAATCTTTTACTTTATCTTGTTGATTATTTTGTAATAATGAACATAAATAAGTTGCTGTTCCCACCTGCAAACCGTGCATTTTTTGGTTGGTACAAACCGCATCAAGAGCATGAGATATTAAATGTTCGCTTCCGCTTGCCGGTCTTGAAGATCCGGCAATTTCCATCGCTATACCGCTTAACACAAGCGAGTTTACCATTCTGTATTTAAATTCGTTATCTTCAGGTTTTAAGTCGTTACATAAATATACTATATCCAACGAATTGTGTGCCATAAGACCTGCAAAATCGTTAAAATATTCATGTCCTTTTAAAAATGATTGTTTCCAATCGTGAAGTGCCGTAATTTTTGAAATAGTGTCACCTATACCGGAATATATTGAAGATTTCGGAGCGTTGGATATTACATCGATGTCTGCAACTACTCCGTAAGGTATTGTAGATTTTACACTTTTTCTTTTTCCGGCAACAAGTAAAGAAGTGTTCGGACTGCAAAAACCGTCGTTAGATACCGATGTCGGAACTGTTATATAAGGCAATTTCAGTATATGTGCACAATATTTCCCGTAATCAAGCGCTTTACCTCCGCCTATACCTAATAACACTTTAGTGGTGGACGGAATTTTAAATGCGGTATGTATGGCATTTTCTATATTTATATCTGAAATGTTATCTTTATGAACAATTTTTATGTTATACTTTTCGAGTCCCGAATAAAGTTTGTCCGCAACTATATTTTCTATACCGTCACTGAAAAACAAAGCAACTTCGGTAAAGTTCCTGTCAACGAGATATTTGCCTATTTTTGCAATTTTCCCGTTACCGATTTTAAGTAAAGAAGGAATATTTATTTCTTTATTATTCATATATGCTCCTGATATAATTTAAAATGTCGGTAAAATCTTTAAAAGGTTCCGTCTTTATATTTTCTTTCTTGCATAATTCCAAAAGCATATCTTTTGCAAAAACGACATCTGCGATTTTGGCGGATTTAAAGTCCGGTTTCCCGTCACCGGCATATATGGTGAAAAAACCGTCATCTTTTAATTTTTGAACTATTTTTTCTTTGGATATTCCCGTGTTTGAATTATAGTAAGGTGAAGTTTCTTCGGGAGCAACAAGTTTCATGCCGTCTTGTTGAGAATATGTTGCATCGTTTGAAACCAAGATAATATTATATTTCGATAAAGTGTCGGCAATTCTTTTTTTTATGTAATAGTTTGTTCCCGCACTGCAAATATAAAAAGGAATTTTTTTCTCCATACAATATTTTGCCGTATCGTAAAAGTACGAATCAACTTCTATTGTGGAAATAAAGTCGTCTAATTCCTGTTGGGTTAAATGTATTTGAGAAAATATTCCGGTAAGTGCATCAATGTGCTTTATTTTCCCGTTAAGATAATCGTTCCACGGTGCAAGAGCATCTTTTTTATCTTTTAAAAGAGTATCTATTACCATATAAAAGAAATCTTTTTTTGATATTGTTCCGTCAAAATCACTTATTAAAACAATTTTATTTTTCATAATAATTTATTATATAAAATTTAGAGTAAATTTTAATTAAAAAAGCAACATGTTTTTCCTTGATTTACCTTATAGTATTTTTATAAAATTATATGGTTGTTATAATTTAAAAACCGGGTTAAAAAATATATGAAAAACTTAATGAAAATATTTTTGAATAAAGGATATTTTCCTTTTTGCATATCTCAGTTTTTGGGCATTTTCAATGACCAGTTCTTTAGAATAGCATTGGCTATTTACATAATGATGGGCGCAAATTCACTGTCGCAGGGAACAAGATATTTCTTTGCATCGTTTTTGATAGCGGTATTTATGTTGCCGTCGTTACTGTTTTCGGCAACAGCCGGTGAAATTGCCGACAAGTACAGAAAAGATATTATTATAAGAATTGTAAAGATAGCTCAACTTTTGTTGGCTTTTATAGGAATAGCCGGTTTCTTGTTGCATAGTGTTACGATTTTATTAATAGTATTATTTTTAGCAGGTACCATTTCAACTTTATTTTCTCCGACAAAATACAGCGCTATCCCGGAATTTTTGAAACAAGAAGATCTCGTTGCCGGAAACACAATAATTCAAGTCGGAAATTATATTTCAATGTTGTTGGGAATTATTTGCGGTATACTGGTATATTCGATAGATAGAAGTTGGCTTTTTCTTATATATTTGGCGGTAGCGGTAATAGGATTTATTGCTTCTCTTTACATTCCGGAACTGAAAACAAGCACACAAAAATTTAAAATTTCAAAGAATTTCATTAAAACAACAATAAAAAATATGCATTACTTAAAATATACAAAAGATATTTATATGTGTATTTTAGGTATATCGTGGTTTTGGTTCATCGGTGTTGTGTTGGTTTACCAAATTCCGAACTTTGCGGAAATCGTTTTAAAAGGTCAAAAAGATTTGTATACA
This sequence comes from Endomicrobiaceae bacterium, assembly GCA_045223915.1. Lineage (GTDB taxonomy): Bacteria > Elusimicrobiota > Endomicrobiia > Endomicrobiales > Endomicrobiaceae > Ruminimicrobiellum. The sequence continues at coordinate 47,887 of JBGUZU010000015.1, forward strand.
TTTTTGGCATTGCTTCTTACATCGGGAGTTTTTGTGGGAGCATTACTTTCATATTTCTTGTTAAAGAAAGAAATATCCGTAAGATATGTTCCGATATCAGTAGTTTTAATGACATTATTTATAGTGGACTTATCGTTTAGTGCAAAATATGCACATGTTGCATTAACAACAAACATTGCATTAACCAGCTTTCTTTCAACTTTTTCCGGTATAAGAATAATAATAGATGTTTTTGCATATTCGCTTTTTGCGGGACTTTATATCGTTCCGTTAATAACAATGTTGCAAGTGTTGGCAAAAAGAAAAATCAGAGCAAGAGTATTTGCTGTAAACGATATTGTTAATGTACTGTTTATGATAGCAGGCTCTTCCGTTTGTTTCTTGTTTATAAAAATGGGACTTGCTTTCCCTGTAGTTTTAACGATAATAGCAATATTTAATGTGCTTGCCGCTATATACATAAGTACTCTTTTACCTGCACACCTTTTAAGAATAATAGCAAAAAGATTTATAGATATTTTGTATAAAATAGAAGTTGTCGGTATGGAAAATTTTGAAAAATGTAAAGGCGGAACTTTAATTATTGCAAACCACACTTCTTTGATAGACGGTCTTATTCTTTCGGTAACTTTCGGAGAAAAACTTTCGTTTGCAATTAACAGTGATGTAACAAACAAATTTTGGTTAAAACCTTTCTTAAAAATAATAAAATATTTCCCTGTAGATAACACAAATGTGATGGTTGTTAAATCGATAATCGATGAAATAAAAGAAGGCGGAATAGTGGTAATTTTCCCCGAAGGAAGAATTACTACTACCGGCGGACTTATGAAAGTTTATCCAGGTCCCGCCGTTATTGCCGATAAGAGTGATGCCGATATTTTACCTATATGTATCGAAGGAATACAATATTCCGATTTTTCATATTTCGGAGCAAAAACAAAAAGTAAAAGACAAAGAAAAATTAAACTTACAATTCTGCCTCCGAGAAAACTTGATGTAAACCAATCGTTGTCCGATACAAGAAGAAGAAATATTGCTATGACAAAACTTTACGATATTATGTGCGAAATGAAGTTCGCAAGCAATTTTTCCGATAAAACTCTTGTTGAATCTTTAATAGACAGTTTATCTTTAGTCGGAAGAAGAAAAGAAATATTGGACGATATCAACAGACAACCTATAAGACTGGGAAGATTTTTAGGTGCTATATTTGCTTTTGCACATAAGATAGTTAAACAAACGGAAAATAAAGAGTATGTCGGAATTATAGCCGCCAACACAAAAACAATGATAGAAATATTTTTTGCTTTGTCGGCACTGAACAGAATTCCGGCAATGATAAATTTTACCGACAGTATTGAAAATATTCTTTACAATTTACAAAATGTCGGTATAACAAAAGTTTATACTTCAAAAAGATTCATAAAAGCTTCAAATTTAGGAAATTTAATAAATGCTTTAAAAGAAAATAAAATAGAAGTTATTTATGCCGAAGATATTAAAGACAGTCTTACATTATTTAATAAGGTAGCGGCATATATAAAATCTTATTTTCCTAGAACATATTATAGAAATATTTGTTCTACTTTCGACGTGTTTTCTCCGGCCGTTGTATTATTTACGTCGGCATTTAAAGGAAAAAGTAAAGCGGTAGTTTTATCACATAAAAATATACAAGCTTCCAGAGCGCAACTTTCAAGTGTTATGGATTTCGGTATTATGGACAGTTTCTTTAATGCAATGCCGATATTTTCTTCTTTAGGACTTGTTGCAGGAACATTGTTACCTATTTTAAGAGGTATAAAAGTTTTTGAATATCATTCGCCGTTACACTATAAGATGGTATCGGAACTTGTGTACGATACAGATTCTACCGTTTTGTTGGGAACGGACACTTTCCTTAACGGGTATGCTCAAAATGCTCATCCTTACGATTTTTATGCAATAAGATATGTTATAGCCGGAATAGAAAAACTTAAAGAAGAAACAATACATATTTGGGAAGAAAATTTCGGTAAGAGAATTTTTGAAGCTTACGGAACAACCGAAACAGCTTCTACAATTTCAATAAACACTCCTATGTATTTTAAAGAATATAGCGTGGGAAGATTTTTGCCTTCTGTCGAATGTAAGTTGGAATCTACCACGGCTTTTGTAGGTTCAAGCCATTTGTTGGTAAAAGGTCCTAATGTTGCAAATTGTTATATAGAAAACAAACAACTTGTTTCCAAAAAAACCGAAGGGGAATGGTTTGATACAGGTGATATTGTTGAAGTAGACAGAGAAGGTTTTGTTTTCATGAAAGGTAAATCAAAAAGGTTTACGAAAGTTGACGGAGAAAGTATTTCTTTAACTGAACTTGAATTTAATATATCAAACATTTGGAAAGAATCTAAAAATGCCGTATTAACGGTACAGAACAACAGAAAAAAAGAAATTGTGTTGTTCACAACGAACCAATCTGCGACATTGGAACAATTACAAAAAGAAGCTCAGGAACAGAAAATTGAAAATTTTGTTTTACCGAACAAAATAATTGTCGTGGAAAAAATTCCTATTATAGGAACCGGTGCTACCGATTATACGAAGTTGCATGAAATGTTTAAGGAACTTAACAAATGATAAATACATTAGTAAAAATTTTGATTAATAAAAAATTAGTAATTGCTTTATCTAAACTTTTCTTGGGTATTCAAGTAAAAGGGTTGGAAAATATTAAAGATTTGCAGGGAAAGGCTTTGTTTGTTGTAAATCATAACTCTTTTATAGATGCATTTTTGTTGTGGGCATTTATTCCGGAAGAATTATGTTTTACTATTAATCCTATAGTTGCAAAAAAATGGTATGTAAAACCGTTATTAAACATTGCAAAGTTTTTCCAAATAGAACCTAACAACCCTATGGCTGTAAAATCCATGATAAGAGAAGTGAATAACGGACACAAAATAGTTATTTATCCGGAAGGCAGAGTTACTTCTACGGGCAGCATGATGAAAATTTATCCGGGACCTGCAATGATTGCAGATAAAACGGATGCTCAAATAGTTCCTATATACATAGACGGTACTCAATATACAATTTTTTCATATTACAGAAACAAAGTTAAGATAAGACCAAGCACAAAAGTAACATTAAATATTTTTAAACCTACAAAATTAAATGTAGATAAAGAGTTGAAAGGTGAAGAAAGAAAAAAAGAAATTACAAAACAGCTTTTCGATATCATGACGAATGCAAAATATTATTCCGCAAGCGATCAAAAAACTTTGTTTGAATCTTTAATCGAAGCAAAGAACTTTGTAGGAAGAAGATTTAAGATTGTGGAAGATATAGCAAGAAAACCCATAAATTACGGCCAACTTCTGACTGCCGCATTTGTTTTAGGTAAACAGTTCACAAAGCACAGTAAACAAAAAGAAAAGGTAGGCTTTTTAATGCCGAATGCCGCAGCGTCTGTAGTTGCTGTTTTCGGTATGCAGGCATATAACATTGTTCCGTGTATGTTAAACTTTTCCACCGGAACAAAAAATATGATTTCCTGTTGTAAAACCGCTGCAATTAAAACGGTATATACTTCGAAACAGTTTGTTATAAAAGGCGGTTTTACCGATTTTATTAAAGTAATGGAAGATGAAGGACTTCAAATAATTTATCTTGAAGATTTGAAAAAAGAAATAACTTTACAGGAAAAACTTACCGGTTTATTTGCTTCATTCTTTCCTAAATATTATTACAACAAAATTAAAGGTGATGTGTCTGTAGAGAAAGATCCTGCCGTGATTCTTTTTACCAGCGGTTCCGAAGGAGTTCCTAAAGGTGTTGCTTTAAGTCACAGAAATATACAGGCAAACTTAAACCAAATAAGAGCTATTTTGTTCTTCGACACTCAAGACAGATTTTTTATGGCATTACCTATATTCCATTCTTTCGGGTTCACTTGCGGAATGGTTCTTCCTATAACAAGTGCCATAAAAGTTTTCTTTTATCCTACACCGTTACATTATAAAATTATTCCTGAACTTATTTATGATACAAACTCAACAATTACATTTACTACACCTACTTTCTTTAGCGGGTATGGTAAAAGTGCACATGCTTACGACTTTTATTCCATAAGGCTTGCAGTTGTGGGCGCAGAAAGAGCAAAAGAAGAAACAGCAAAAAGTTTATTTACGAATTTCGGTATAAATCTTTTGGAAGGTTACGGAGCTACGGAAACAGCTCCTGTTCTTTCGGTAAATACTCCTATGTATCATAAAAAAGGTTCCGTAGGCAGAATTTTCCCGGGAATGCAAATGAGATTGGATGAAGTTCCGGGAATAAAAGACGGTAAAAAACTTGTAGTTAAAGGCAGAAATGTAATGTTGGGTTATATAAAGAGTGATAATCCGGGAGTAATACAACCTTTGGAAGACGGTTGGTATGATACCGGTGATATCGTTTCCGTAGATAAAGATAATTTTATTACCATAAAAGGCAGAGCAAAGAGATTTGCAAAAATTGCCGGTGAAATGGTTTCGTTAACCGCCGTAGAAGAAATGATAACTGCTTTATGGCCGACTTATCAACATGCGGTTGTTGCAATACCGGATGAAAAGAAAGGTGAACAGTTGATACTGTTTACCACAAGGCCTGACACAGTTTTCAGTGAAATAAGTGCTGCTTTTAAAGCGCAAGGTTCAAGCGATTTGTTTGTTCCTAAAAAGATAAAAGTGCTGGAAGAAATGATTATTATGGGTAACGGTAAAGTTGATTATGTTACCCTTGGTCAGAAAGCCACAGAGTTGTTTGGCTAACGGCAGAAGATTTGAAGAATAGAAGATTAGAAGAATGGAAGGAAAGTTGTATTTTTTTGCAAAACAAAAAAATTATTGTTATTAAAAATCACATATTAGTTTCCAATCCTCCAATCTTCCAATCCTCTAATCTTCATTTATTTTTATAGCAGTTATAAAAATAAATAACGGATTATAATATTTTAATATACATATAAGACAAAATAAGGACATTATAGTATGAGTACAAGAGAAGATGTAAGAAATGTAGCAATAATAGCCCATGTTGACCATGGTAAAACAACAATAGTAGATTCAATGTTGAAGGTTGCCGGTGAATGGACAGTTAAAGATGATGAAGTTCAAGATACCGTTTTGGATTCCGATCCCATTGAAAGGGAAAGGGGCATCACAATCCTTGCAAAGTGCACTTCAATAAAATATAAAGATCATACCATAAACATAGTAGATACTCCGGGACATGCCGATTTCGGCAGTGAAGTTGAAAGAGTATTGAAAATGGTGGACAGCGCAATTCTTATGGTGGATGCGGCCGAAGGTCCTATGCCGCAAACAAGATTTGTTTTAAGGAAAGCATTGGAACTCGGTTTAAATCCCATAGTTGTTATAAACAAAATGGATAAACCGCAAGCCAATGCCAGTAAAGCAATAGATGATATATTTGAATTGTTTATGAAACTCGGTGCAACTGACAGACAACTTGATTTCCCTATTTTTTATGCTTCCGGCAGGGAAGGTTGGGCAAGCACAAAAATAGATGCTAAAGGAACGGATGTTTCTCCGTTACTTGACGGCATAATAAAATATGTTCCGGCACCTGAAGCTGATAAAGATAAACATTTGCAAATGCAAATAACAATGATAGATTATAACAACTTTTTAGGTAGAGTGGGTATCGGAAGAATTTTAAACGGCTCAATTAAAAAAGGTCAAACGGTTCTTCTTGTAAATAAAGACGGATCAACTCAAGCAAAAGCGGTAAAAATAGAGAAGTTTTTAGGACTTTCAAAAGTTGAAGTTGAAGAAGCCTGGGCGGGAGATATAGTTTCGATATCCGGTCTTGAAGGATTGAAAGTCGGTGACACAATTTGCGAATTGGAACATCCGTTACCGCTTGAACCTTTAGCAATAGATGAACCTACAATTTCAATGGACTTTTTGGTTAACGATTCACCTTTTGCAGGCAGGGAAGGTAAATTTTTAACATCAAGACATTTAAAAGCAAGACTCGAAAAAGAAGCTCAAACCAATGTCGGTTTAAAAGTTGAAGAACTTGAAGGTGAAGGAAGATTTAAAGTTTCCGGCAGAGGCGAACTTCATTTAACCGTTCTTATAGAAAATATGAGAAGAGAAGGTTTTGAACTTGCAGTATCAAGTCCTGAAGTTATTTTTAAAGAAGTTGACGGGAAAATGTGCGAACCTATGGAATATCTTATTCTTGATATAGATTCCGATTTTCAGGGAGTAGTTTTTGAACTTATCGGTAAAAGAAGTGCACAACTTGAAAATATGGTAAGTGAAGGTAAAGATCATTTAAGGTTGGAATATATTATTCCGTCAAGAGCATTGATAGGATTTAAAAACGAATTTTTAACTGCGACAAAAGGTACCGGAATAATGCATCACAGCTTTTACGGATATTTACCGAAAGCTGATATTTCTTCGTTAAGAGGTAACGGAGTATTTATTGCTATGGCTCCGGGAAAAACCACCGCTTATGCTTTACATAATTTGGAAGACGGCGGAGAGATGTTTGTAGGTCCGGGTGAAGAAGTTTATGAAGGTATGATAGTCGGACAAAATTCCAGAGAAAGAGATCTTGTGGTTAATCCGTGCAAACCTAAAAAACTTACCAACATGAGAAGTAAAGCGGCAGATGAAGCATTAACATTAACACCGCACAGAGTTATGAGTTTGGAACAATCCGTGGAATACATTGCTCCCGACGAACTTGTGGAAATTACACCGACATCGTTAAGGTTAAGAAAAAAGATATTAAATGCTTTAGACAGAAAAAGAACGGCAAGAAACGAAAGATACGAAGAAGCCCAACTCGAAGAACGGGAAGATTAGATGATTGGAAGATTAGAAGATTGGATGGAATGTTGTGTTTTTTTGCTTTGCAAAAAAAATCTAATAATTAAACAAAAATTCACAAAGTGAATTTTTACAATAAACCATAAGCCATAAACTATAAGCTATAAGCTAAAAAATTGCTTTGCAATTTTTTTTAAAATGCTATAATAGGAAAAAATTATTTTAAATAGGAGCAAGTAAGTATGAAAAAGTTATTTTTATTGGCAGTAGCAACAGTTATGTTGTTTTCAACAGCAGCATTTGCAGGAACAAAAGAAGGTTTGGAATTGGAATTGAAACAGTTGGCAGTTAGTATCACAAGTACCGAAGTTCACAATTCTTCAACGGCATTTACAACAGCAAGATTAACAGCCGATCCGCAAACAGCAATTCAAGGTAAATTGGATTTTGATGCAAGATATTTTTTACCTAAATTCTTGTGGACAAATAATCTTTATATGGAATATGGTAAAACAACCGTAAGACCTGTAAACAAAGAAGAAGTTACAACCGAAAATGCAGATAAAATTACCGTAACATCGGATTTAACATACAGATTATGGACAGTAGGAGAAGAGTTTATAGGCGGTTTTGAAGCCGGTCCTTTTGTAAATATCGGTTATGAAACGGAATTTGATGCACCTGAAATCGAAATAGAAGAAGGAGTGAAAGAAACAGGTAACAGAAAACAAATTCTCAGAGGAAAAGCAGGTTTTAAACTTTTCGAAGGTAAATATTTGAAAGAGTTGTATGCAGCATACGTTTTTGAAAGAGATTTCACTTATACACCGGAAACAAACAGATCAGCTTTTGAAGCAGGTTTCAAAGCAGAAGCAGAAGTAAGAGAAGGTGTTAAATTTGTAGCATGGTCTTATTACAGAGATTATTTATCATATAGTGAAGAAACTATCAGTGATTTGGATTACGAAGTAGAAGCAGAATTAAGACTTGATGTAAAATTGTGGAACAATCTTTCCGTAGCACCTTTTGTTAACTATTATTGTGCAGCAGCAGAACGTTTTAATTGTGTAGCGGATAACTGGTATACCGGTGTACAAATTTCTTACAGCACATTCTTTAAAAAAGCTAACGAAATATAATTTTAAGTTAACATAATAAAAATAAGCTCTATTGTTAAAATAGGGCTTATTTTTTTTGTCAATAAATGGTAAAATTACTCTAATAATATTATAGGAGAATTTTATATGAAAAATATGCCGGAATTTAATAAAGTGTCAAAACAATTATTACAGGCAATGCCTTACCAATATGTAGGTAACAATATAAATGTTTGTATAGAAACAGACGAATTTACTTGTCTTTGTCCGTGGACAGGCCTTCCTGATTTTGCACATTTAAAAATTCAGTATGTTCCCAACAAAGTTGTTGTTGAACTAAAATCTTTGAAAATGTATTTGCAATCTTACAGAATGGTTGGTATGGTTCATGAATCCGTTGTGAACAGTATTATGAAAGATATTAAACAATTATTAAAACCTAAACAGATATATGTTGAATTAGTATTTAAAATCAGAGGCGGAATTACAACAACAGTTTCCGCAGGCAGCATTAAAGAAGGTAAAAAATAAATGTCAAAATCTATAGCATTTGTCGGTAATCCCAATGTCGGAAAATCCGTAATATTCAATAAACTTACCGGCCAGTATGCAGTTGTTTCAAATTATGCCGGAACCACTGTTGATGTTACAAGAGGAAATATTACAATCGGCAGTGAACAGTACCAGGTTGTAGATACTCCCGGCACATACTCTTTAATGCCGTTATCAGAAGATGAACAAGTCACAAGAGATTTAATAATAAAAGAAAAGCCTAACATTATAGTACAAGTATGCGACATGAAAAATATCGAAAGGTCGCTGCACTTGTTCTGTGAACTTGCATTGTTTAAAATTCCTATGGTGTTGGTTTTGAACATGAGAGATGAAGCTATTCAGTCGGGAATTAGAATAAATATAAAGAAATTAACGGAAATTTTAGGTGTTCCGATAACCTGCTGTACAGCAACAACCGGCGACGGTGTAAGTGATATTTTAAAAATTATACCGCAGGCAACGGTAAGCAACTTAAACATTGAATATAAAAACAGTAAAGATATTTTAACAATAGAAAACGTTTTAAAAGATAAAACTTCAATAGCTAAAGCTTTATCCGTATATTTGTTATCGGGTGATAAAGATATAAAACAGTATGTTCCTCAAATGTTGCAGGAAAAAGTTTTTAGGTTGGTATCGGATACCGTTAAAAACGAATACAAAATGTTTGCGGCACAAATATTTCACGATAACAATGAAACAATATTAAAAATCGTTTCCGAAGTAAAAAAAATAAAACACAGAAAACATAAAAGTGTTATGGAAAAGTTAGGCAACATTTGTTTGCATCCGTTTTGGGGAACGATAATAATGTTGTTCATCATTTTTATAATGTACGAATTTATAGGAGTGTTTGTTGCAGGTGTCGTTGTAGATTGGATACAAACGAAAGTTTTTGAAGAATTGATAAACCCGTTTATTGCAAACTGTTTTGATTATTTGGGAACGGGACCGGTTGTAAATTTTATAAAAGATTTATTTGTAGGTCAGTACGGAATTTTTACAATGGCAATACCATATGCTTTTGCAATAATATTCCCTATAGTTATTGCATTTTTTTCCTTTTTCGGAATATTGGAAGATTCCGGATATTTACCGAGACTTTCCGTAATTCTTAACAGATTATTTTCGTTTGTAGGTTTAAACGGTAAAGCCGTTCTTCCTATGGTGTTGGGAGTAGGTTGCGGAACGATGGCTGTGCTAAGTTCAAGAATACTTGAGACAAAAAAAGAAAGGATGATAGTTGTAATTCTTTTATCTCTTTCAATACCGTGTTCCGCACAATTGGGAATTATTCTTGCAATGTTGTCATCCGTATCATATAAAGCAACAATAGTTTGGTTGTTATGCATATTGTTTTCACTTTTCCTGGTAGGAAAAATTTTGGATTTTTATGTTAAAGGTGAGTCCACAAACTTTATTATAGAAATTCCTAAAATGAGAATACCGTCAATAATAAACATTTTATCTAAAGTTAAAATGAGACTTGTTTGGTACATGAAAGAAGTAGTTCCTTTATTTATTTTAGCTACGGTCGGCTTGTTTTTTATGGACAAAATTCATTTGCTTACAACACTTGAAAGATGGTTTTCACCGATAGTAGTAAAATTTTTAGGGTTGCCTGTAGAAACAACAAGCACATTTATTATGGGCTTTTTAAGAAGAGATTACGGAGCATCCGGAATTTATACTTTGGCACAAGACGGACTTTTATCCGGAACACAAATTTTGGTTAGTGCGGTAGTTATAACATTGTTTGTTCCTTGTCTTGCGCAAAGTTTGATGGTAATAAAAGAGCATGGAATAAAAATTGCTTCAATCGTTTTTATAGCAATAACGACCTATGCCGTTTTATTCGGCGGATTATTAAGATTTTTATTGTCGGGATTCTAAAAATATGAAAACAAAACTTATAGAAAATAACAGTAATGATTTGGTTGTATTTTTAACAGGTTGGGGATGTGATGATAACCAATTCAAAAATTTTTCTTCAAGCAAAAATTTGTTGTTATGTTGGGATTATTCCACATTGGATTTTGAGTTTGATTTCAGTAAATATAATAAAGTAAGTTTGTTAACTTATTCTGCAGGTGTTTTGATAGCTTGTTTGTTGCAAGATAAATTTCCTGAATTCGATAAAAAAGTTGCCGTAAACGGTAATCCGTTAATGACAGATAAGAAGTTCGGTATAAGTAAAAAAATAATAGATTTAATGGTAAACTTAAATTTAGATAACTGTATGGATTTCATATCGATATATCTTGTCCACGATGAACAAGAACTTAAAAAGTTTCTGTCTGCACCTTCTTACAGACCGTTTGAAAGTTCAAAGCAGGAAATAATAAAGTTACAGGAGTATTGTAATTTAAAGTTTACACCGATAGAATTTGATAAAGTGATTTTGTCCGATAATGATAAAGTATTTAATCCGGCTACACAACAGGAATATTTTAAAGATAATTTTGTGTTGTTAAAAAATGCATCACATCATACACCGTTTTTGCTATTTAGTTCTGTTGATGAAATTTTTAATTTGTAGGTAAAAAGGGGAAAAATGAATCCAAACCCAAACAAAATATTTCCTAACAGAAAAATTAAAACAATAACAAATGTTAAACCTGCGATAAAAAACAAAAATATTATTGTCGGAGACTTTACTTATTTTGCAGATACCGATTTTGAAAAGCATGTAACACACCATTATGATTTTATCGGGGATAAACTGATAATAGGAAAATTTTGTCAGATAGCTGCAGGTGTAAATTTTGTAATGAACGGTGCAAACCATCAAATGAATGCGGTTACAACATTTCCTTTTTATATTTTTGAAGGTTGGAAACAAAAAGTTCCGCCATTAAACAAAATGCCTTTAAAAGGTGATACAATAATAGGAAATGATGTTTGGATAGGACAAAATGTAACAATTTTGCCGGGAGTACATATCGGAGACGGAGCGATTATAGGATTGAATTCCGTTGTAGGAAGTGATGTTGCTCCATATACGATAGTTGCAGGTAATCCTGCAAAAGTAATAAGAAAAAGATTTGATAATCAGTTGATAAAATTGTTGCTTAAGTTAAAATGGTGGGATAAAAGCATAAAAGAAATTAACGACTTAATTCCGATTTTAACGGATAATAATTTAACAGAAGTAAAGAAGAAGTTGAAGAAAATAGTTTCTTAGGTTATTGGGTTATAAGGTTATAGGGTTATTGGTTGAAAAGACAAAAAGACAGGTTATGAGTTTATAGATTTTTATGGAAATAAAATTATGAGTTTAGAAAGACAAAATATTAAATTTCATAGTTATAGTTTTGAAAAATTAGAAGTATGGAAAAATTCGATTAATTTTGCAAAATTAATTTATAAAATTACAGCGAAATTTCCAAGTGATGAAAAATTCGGAATAGTTAATCAAATTAGAAGAGCAACAGTATCTATTTCTTCAAATATTGCCGAAGGATCCGGTAAAAACTCTTTGAGAGATCAAGCGAGATTTATTGAAATTGCATATGGAAGTTTATTAGAAACATTAAATCAAATAATATTATCTTATGAATTATCTTTTATAAAATATAATGAATATTGTTTATTAAGGGAAAAAATAGAGAGTATTGCAAGACAATTAAATGCATTGAAAAAATCTCAAGTAAAACGGTTAAAGGAATAACTTATAACCCTATAACCCCATAACCCTATAAACTTGTTAATATAAAGTCGTTCAGCTAAATCTTGGAGGAAAATATGGCTATAAACGAACATAAGAGTAAAGAAAACATAGATATCGAAGAAGCTCTCGGAGTAATTTGGACTTCTCTTCAAAGAAACGAAGACGATTTCGAAAAAGTTTCCGAAACAATAGAAAAAGGTGTATCAAAAAATATAACTAATATTCTGTTGGAAAAGAATTTTATAATTAAAGAAAAAAATAAAATAAAACTTACCGATGCCGGTGAAGATTTAGGTAAACAACTTACAAGAAGACACAGACTTACCGAAAGATTGTTAGCTGATGTTTTGGATTTTAACAGACAGGATATAGAAAAAATCGCTTGTGATTTGGAACATAACCTTTCCACCGATTTGGCAGACTCGATTTGTACGTTGCTCGGGCATCCGAAACAATGCCCGCACGGGAATCCTATTCCGGAAGGGAACTGTTGTAAAAATTCAAACAGCAAAATAGAATCTATCGTTGTTCCGTTATCAAAAATAGATATTGCCGAAGAAGTTACTCTTTCGTATATAGTTACAACAAATCACGACTATATGCACAAACTTTTATCTATCGGTTTGGTTCCGGGAACAAAATTGAAATTACACCAAAAGTTTCCTACATATATCGTGAAGGTTAACGAAACACAAATTGCTTTGGACGGTGAAGTTGCAAATCTTATTTATGTAAGAAAATAAGCATGTAAAGTTTTGTATAATTTAGGGTATGAAAGTTATAAAAATTGTAATATTAACATTATTGATAACATTTTTATTATTTGCAGCATCTGTTTATATAACTTTTAAATATATTCTTACTCCCGAGAGAATAAAAAATTATGTGCGAACTTATGTAGAAAGAACTATTGATGAGCAATTTGAAAAATATAAAAAAGAACTGTTGGACAAAATATCTTTTTCGGGCTTTTCAAGTGACAAAGAACAAGAAACGGAAAACAAGGATGATAAAAAACCGGACGAAAATATTGAAAGTGTAGAAGTGTTGGAAAGTGTAGGAGACATAAATTATTTAGCTACAAAATTTGCGAATATAGATATGGTGCAAGGAATAAATGATGTGAATTTGTTAAGTCACAAAGTGTTTGGTGATGTTAATTTGAAGATAGAAAAATTAAAAAATAAAGTTACGGAATATTTTTCAAATAATAATAAGGAAGAGGAGTAAAATGTTTAACGGAAAACAAAGAATACATTTCGTCGGTATCGGCGGATCCGGTATGAGCGGAATTGCCGAAGTGGCACTAAATTTAGGACATCAGGTTTCAGGTTCGGATATTAAAAAAACAGAAGTAACACAAAGACTAAAAGAGTTAGGTGCAAAAATATATATCGGCCATAAAGCCGAAAATGTAAAAAATGTGGATGTTGTCGTAACATCTACAGCAATTTCAAAAGATAACCCCGAAGTTAAACAGGCAATAAAAGAAAAAATAATTATTATTCCCAGAATAGAAATGCTTGCAGAACTTGCGAGATTAAAATATACAATTACCATTGCGGGAACACACGGTAAAACAACCACAACATCAATGACGTCTATGATTTTGGATGAAGGCGGATTCGATCCTACAATCGTTATCGGCGGAAAACTAAAAAATTTAAAAACTAATGCAAGGCTCGGTAAAGGTGAATACATAATTGCCGAAGCAGACGAATCCGACGGATCGTTTTTAAAACTTTCACCTGTACTGACAATAGTTACAAATATAGATAACGACCATCTTGATTATTACGGTTCAATGGACAATTTAAAACAGGCTTTTATTAAACACATAAACAGTCTTCCGTTTTACGGTTGTGCAATGGTTTGTACCGACAGTCCTTTGGTTAAAGAAGTGTTACCTTATGCAACAAGAAAATATATCACTTACGGATTTAAAGGTAACCCCGACATAACCGCAACAGATATTACCGTTGTTAACGGTAACACGGAATACAATGTTATTTACAAAGGTAAAAAACTCGGCAAAATATTGTTGAAAGTTCCGGGTGAACACAATGTGTTAAATTCGTTGGCGGCAATAGGTATAGGATTACAATTTGATATACCGTTTGTAACAATAAAAGACGCTCTTTTTAAGTTTGGCGGTGTAGGCAGAAGACTTGAAGTTAAAGGTGAAAAAAACGGTATAACGGTTATCGATGATTACGGTCATCATCCAACGGAAATAAATGCTACACTTTCGGCTTTAAAACATAACTATCCTCACAAAAGGTTAGTTACAATATTTCAACCGCACAGATACACAAGAACACAAAATTTATATAAGGAATTCGGGAAGGCACTAAAAAAAGCAGATGTCGTGTATATAATGGATATTTATGCCGCAAGCGAAAAACCTATCAAAGGTGTAACCGCGGATTTGATTGTAACGGCTGCAAAACAAAATAAGTGTAATGTACAAAAATTTACTGATATAAAATCTATAGCACAAACATTAAAAGAAAACGATATTTTATTAACGCTCGGTGCAGGCAACGTTTGGCAACAGGGTGAAGAATTGCTAAAAATAATGTAAAAAGTCTTATTGATAAGATTGCTTAAAAAAATTATTATTAAATTAATATTATTATCATTCGGGAGAAAAAAATGTTAAAAAAATTTGTTATTAGTGTTGTTGCAGTTTTGTTTATGACACCAATGGTTTTTGCACAAAATGGTCTTGTAACAAAAGATGCATCCGGAGCATATGTTTATGAGACAACGATAGGTTCACTTGTTGACCAAAGAGTATATGAAGAAATTAAACTTATAAACAATTCTTCAATTGTTTTGGCACATGTAACTTGTACTATTACAATAAACGGAAGAAACCACGACATGAGACCTATGCCGGTATTAAAACTCGGAGACTCGGAAGGATTTGACGGTTATTTTGAAGATGATATGAACAGAGAGTTTCCAAAATATTTCGGAAGAGATGGAAAATTTTCAAGAAAGAATAATAATGTAGTGAGATTTACTTTCAATTTTAGAGGACATAATGATGATGTAGAAATAACAGATGTTTATTTCGGTGAAGAAGATTTGTGTTTTGTAGTTACGGATTCGTCTTATTCTACAGAAAACGATTATCCTGCGGTGGAACCTGCCCCTGCACCACAACCGATACCTACACCGAAACCTGTACCTGTAAAGAAAGAAATAAAAAATGTTCCTCCTAAAGCACAACCTCAGCAACAAGTTCAATCTCAACCTGCATCAAACAACAATGGCGATAGTATTGTAGTTATAGACGGGAAAAATTATTTGCTTCATGAAGGTAAAGCTTATCCGATACAATAATTCAATAAAGATTCCAAAAGCACACTTAGTTTAATAACAAGTGTGCTTTTTTTCTTTTTATTAAGTACTAAAAAATGGTAAAATATAAAATCATAAATTCTTAAATTTCGGAGTCCGATTATTAAAAACAATTTAGAAGAATTTTTATCTTCAATAAAATGCAATTATAAATGCAATGAATCATTAGCAAAACATACTACATTGTATATAGGTGGTAATGCTGACTATTTCGTTGAAGTTGCAACTGAAGATCAGTTGGTGTCGCTATTAAAATTTATAAAAGAAAACAACGTAAAATTTTTTGTTATAGGCGGCGGTTCGAATATATTGTTTAGTGATGAAGGTTTTAGAGGTATTGTAATAAAACTTTCGGGTGATTTTTGCAAATATGAAATAGACAAAAATATGGTTGCTTGCGGCGGTGCTATAAGTTTAGCTTATTTGGCCGAACAAACGGCGGAGCAAGGTTTAAGCGGTTTGGAATATCTTTCCTGTATTCCGGGAACGGTCGGTGGTGCCGTATTTGGAAACGCCGGTGTAAAAAAATGTTCGGTATCAGATATTGTTGATAAAATAGAAATCATTGATTATTCAGGAAATAAGAGAATTTTAACCAAAAAAGATATAAATTTTGAGTATAGAAAAAGTAACTTAAAAGACTGTATTATAACCAAGATATTTTTTGTCTTGAAAAATGCTGATAAAAATGATATTTTAAAGACGATTTCACAAGAGCGAAAAAGAAGAATAATTTCGCAACCAATCGGCACTAAAAATGCGGGATGTACATTTAAGAACCCCGAAAGTGATAGTGCAGGACGAATAATAGACTCTCTAAATCTTAAAAATTATAGTGTCGGCGGTATAAGAATATCCGATGTGCATGCAAATTTCTTTGTTAATGAAAACAATGGAAATGCACAAGATATGATAGAGTTAATTGAGTTTGTAAAAGATGCGGTCTACAAGAAATATAATATAAAACTTGAAACGGAAATAAAGATAATAAAATGATGAATTTAAAAAAGAAAAAAATAGGTGTGTTGTGCGGCGGAACATCGTCGGAAAGAGAAATCTCTTTAATGTCGGGAAAAGCTGTTTATAATGCAATAAAAAAGTTAGGCTTAAAAGTCGTATTGATAGATGTAAACAAAAATGTGGCTCAGAAGTTAGTAAAAGAAAAAATAGATTTGGCATATATAACTTTGCACGGAACACCGGGTGAAGACGGAACAATTCAAGGTATGCTTGAAATTATGGGTATTCCTTATACCGGTTGCGGAGTATTTTCAAGTGCCGCGACAATAGATAAAATAATATCAAAAAAAATGTTCGAAGCTGCAAAAATTCCAACGGCAAAATGGACGATAATAGAGAAATTAAAAACGTTCGAAGAAATAGCATATCCTGTAGTAGTAAAACCGGCATCACAAGGTTCTGCAATAGGAATATCGATAGTAAAAAATAAAAAAGAATTTGAAAAAGCCGTAAAACTTGCATTTTCTTACGAAGATAGAATATTGGTGGAAAAATATATTAAAGGCGTTGAAGTTACCGCAGGTGTATTAAACGGTAATCCGTTACCTGTTGTAGAAATTGTACCTAAAGGTAAATTTTACGATTTTAAATCTAAGTATACCGTAGGACAATCTACACACATTATTCCTGCAAGATTGCCGGAAAAAGTGTTGAAACAAATACAGAATATCGCACTCAAAGTTTATGATGAATTCAGATGTAACGGAACATGCAGAGTTGATATGATAGTAGACAAAAATAACGATATATATGTTTTGGAAGTAAATACTCTTCCTGGTATGACAAAAACATCGTTATTTCCGGATGCCGCAAAACATATGGGCTTAAGTTTTGAAGATTTGGTATTGGAAATTTTAAAGTCGGCAAAATAAAATGGTAAATATAGTTAAAGACGATAAAATATCAAAAAAGAAAAAGACGGTAAGAAAAACCGCCAAAAGAAAAGCTAAAACCAGTCATACAAGAAATATAGATATGGCTATTTCTTATGGAAGTATCAACATAAGAAACAGAGGCGGTAAAAAAAGATCATACGGAAAAATTTTCCGTATGTTATTTATGCTGATTTTCATTAGCACTCTGGCTTTTTCGTGTGTGTATGCATATAATCATTTAATGGGATATTTATGTTCGTTGGAAAACTTTTTTATTGAAAATATTGAAATTACCGGTTGCGAAAATGTTACCGAATCTGAAATAAAAGAATTGATACCGTTTCAAAAAGGAGACAGCTCTTTTGCGGTAAGGTTAGGACAAGCGGAAAAAGATTTAAAAGAATTTAAAGCCGAACTTAAAGATATTTCAATGCATAGAACCGATTGGGGAAGAAAAATAATTGTTTCCGTAAAAGAAAGATCACCGGAAGTTTTTATTGATGTAAACGATAAAAGATTCGGACTTGATTTTGACGATAAACCGTTTAATTTAAGAGGAAATATGTCCTCAATGCATATTCCGACGTTGGTATTTAATAACGATGAAGAAAGAAAAGATTTACTTTCTTTTTATCACAAAATAAAATCTCAAATAAAGAATGTTGTTCCGGGTATTACCGAAATAAAATACGGTGAAGTTGAAGATATTATTTTGACGGTGGACGAAAAGACAGACATTTATTGGGGGTCGCCAAAAGAGAAAAATTCCGATGATAAAATTTCAAAACTTAAACAAGTATTGGATTTTTTGGCAACTACGGATAAAAATATAGACAGTGTAGATTTAAGTTTTCTTGATATGAACAAAAATAAAGTTTTAGTAAAATATTCGGTTGTTGACGAAGCAAGTAAGGTATAACACAGGAGTACAAATATGGAAAAATTAGATGCTATTATAAGTTTGGATTTAGGTACAACCGCTATCCATGGAGTAATTGCAAAGATAAACTCGGAAAATAAAATAGAAATCTTGTCGGCAGACACTTTTACTTCCGACGGAGTAAAAAGTGGAGTTATTTCCGATATCGGTGCCGCGGAGTTTACGGTTAAGAAGTTTTTATCAAAGGCCGAAGAAGAATTTAATGTAGAAAATATAGATATGTTGTGTGCCGTAAGGGGAGCATTAATAGAAGTAAATAATGCAAATACAAGAATGAAAATAGACGAAGAAGACGGTGGTATAGTTACCGATCAAACGATTGCCGAACTTACGGAAAGATTGGAAGAAGGGCACAAAATTCCCGATACAAAAGAAATAATTGAAATAATTCCTCAACAATACAAAATAGATGAACAAATAGTTGCAAATCCTATAAGAATGAGCGGCAAACATTTGGAATTGACTGCACTTGTAATATCCGGAACAAAAAGCAATATGTCTAATATTAAACAAGCTACCGGAGGACACAAATTAAGATACGGATATAGTTCTATTTCCGATACTTTAGTATCTAACGATGATAAAGATTTAGGCTGTATATTAGTTGATATAGGTGGTATGACAACCGGTATAGTTGTTTATGCCGAAGGAAAATTAAAGTATTCTTTTGAGCTTCCTTTCGGTGCCGATTATATAACAAGAGATATTGCCGCAAAATTAAAAATAACAAAAAAAGAAGCTACAAAAATAAAAGAAACTTACGGTGTTATTTTAGAAGAGCTTATAACCGATAATACTGAATTTGAATATTCCGTTCCGGGAAACAAAACACAAAAATTTACTGTAAGAGAATTGGTAGATATAATAAAACCTCAAGTTGAGACACAATTGGAACAAATAGAAAAAGCATTTAAGCAAAAAGGTATAGCTTTAAATGAGTTTGTAGGCGGTTTTATTCTCACCGGCGGAGGCTCGTTACTTAAAGGTATGCCGGAAGCTTTTTCGAAATATTTCGTTTCGGTAGCAAAATGTGCAAATTTTACCGACGAAGATTTTGATTGTTACGATGATAAGATAATAAATTCACAAGTTTATACTACGGCTCTTGCCATACTTAAAAACAGTTTTAAAAATTTAAGTTCTTCAATGATGTCCGAAGGTGTTAGTCGCAGACAAAAAAAACACGGATTTGCGGATACTCTTAAATCCTGGTTCAACAATTTCAAGTAAAATTTAACGGAGTTTATATATGGAAAATTTGGAAATAAGGTTTCCCGGTAATAATGAAACCGCTAAAAATAATACAAATGTTGTTGCAAGTCGTGCAAATATAAAAATTATAGGTGTGGGCGGAGCAGGAACAAATGCTATCACCAGAATGGTAACCGCAAACATTTCCGGTGTTCAGCTTTATGCCGTAAATACCGATAACGATAGTTTAAGAAAATCTGCCGCGGAAAATAGAATTTCCATAGGAACAGGTTTAGGTGTCGGAGGAGATCCCGTAAAAGGTGAGATGTATGCGGAAGAATCAATAGACAAATTCAGAGATATGTTGCAAGGTGCCGATATGGTATTCATTACTACCGGTATGGGCGGCGGAACAGGAACGGGCGCAGCGCCTGTTATTGCAAGAGTTGCAAGAGAACTGGATGCGGAATTGCAGAAAATGGGAAAAAGAGGAATTTTAATAATAGGTGTTGTTACAAAACCGTTTTCTGCCGAAGGCTCCGAAAGAGTGGAAAATGCAAAAAAAGGTATAGCGGAGTTAAGAGAATATACCGATGCATTGATAGTTATTCCTAACGACAGAATTTTTTCTTTGATAGATGAAAAAACACATTATGAACAAGGTTTTGTTTTTATAGATGATGTTTTAAGAAGAGCAATAGAATCTATAACCGATACCATAACAAAAACGGGAACAGTAAATATAGATTTTGCCGATATCAATAATATTTTAAAAGGTGCAGGAAATGCCATAATCGGTCTTGGTGACGGAAAAACACTTGAAGAAGCTTTTAATAATGCTATTACGAACAAATTTGTTGAAGGTGACGATATAAAAGAAGCAAACAGAATTTTAATAAACATTTCTTATTCAAAGGTAAGTGAAATTGCCGTAGGTGATATACATTTTGCTCAAGAATATATTCAAAAAGAATTTAAACATTATATATCATTAAAAATAGGTAATACCGAAAATAATGATCTTGATACAAAAATAAGAGTAGCAATAATTGCTTCGTTTAAAAAAGAAGAAGAAAAACAAAAAGCAAATAATGATTTATTTGAGGACGCGGAAGCTCAAAAAAAAGAAGAAGAAAAAGCTGCCGTTAAAGAAGATTCTATCGATGTTTTCGGCAGACCGGCCTACGAAATACATAAACCCAGAAAATTATAAAGGTTATGCAAAAAGATAATATCGTAACTATCGAAAAAAACTTTGACACTTTTCATTTAACCACAACAAGATATTGCGGTAACATGAAAGATATAAATGAAAGGAAATCTTTTTGTAATTTATTCGGTATAGATTCAACAAAAATAGTTTTTGCAAATCAGGTTCACGGAACCATGGTGAAAAAAGTTTCATCTGCCGATTGCGGAACTTTTATTGCCGATTGTGACGGTTTAATAACAGATGATAAAAATATATTTTTATGTATATTTACTGCCGATTGTATGCCTGTATTTTTAGCCTCAAGAGATTATTCCGTGGTTGCTATGGTTCATGCCGGTTGGAGAGGGCTTGCAGGTGGTATTATTGAAAGTGCAGCAATAAGATTTTTAGAAGATTTCGGTATAAGCACGCAAGATATTTTTGCTTATATCGGTCCGCACATAGGACAATGTTGTTATCAAGTAGGAGATGAACTGAAAAAAGCTTTTAACAGGCCCGATGATGAAGAATATTTCTCTTTGGCAAAAGAAGCTCAAAGACAAACGGAAAAGCTTGGTATAAAAAAAATATATATTAATTCTCATTGTACATGCCATGAATATGAAATGTTTTATTCGTATAGAAGAGAACCTACAGACAAAAGAATGATGTCATTAATTAAATGTAAATAAATACACAAATAAAAAAAAGCTTAAGACTATTCGTCTTAAGCTTTTCAATATTTTTAAAAAATGCTGAGGGGCAGAATCGAACTGCCGACACAAGGTTTTTCAGACCTTTGCTCTACCGACTGAGCTACCTCAGCACTTTACTTCTTTATTCTTGTATAAGATCTTCCGATTTTTCTTCAACCGGAGCAACTTCTTCTTCAACTATCGGAGCTTGTTTTTTAAAAGCTCTGGAATATTTTGCTTTGCCTTTTTCCACAAATTCTGAAACTTTTGTTTTGCTTTCAGCAACAAATTTTTTACCTTTTTCTCTTAAATCTGTTCCTACTTCGCTGGCGTCTTCAACAAAATCTTCGGTAAATTTTTTCAAATGAGCTCTTGTTTCTTTTCCTGTTTTCGGAGCATACAATAAAGCTGCTGCCGCACCTACAACTGCACCTAATAAAAAAGCAAAAAGACCACTATCTCTGTTACTCATAATATGCCTCCTACTTCTTTTTTCTAAAGATCATAGCTGTTGCTGCAGGTAAAACTGTTGCAACTATCTTAACCCAAGCTTTCGGGAAGAAACTTGCAACTTCTAAAACACCTTCCGAAACTTTATGAACAGAATCTAATTCGACATTAACTTTGTCTATAGTTTCTTCAAGTTTTTTTGTTGTTTTCGCAACTTGAATCAAAGTAAGTATAAGATAAATAATTGCAACTATAAGTGCTACTGTCAACAAAACTATACAAACCGTAATTATTTCGTTCATATCTTTTAAATTCTATCAAAAAAATATTTTTTTTTCAACTATATAATCGTTTTTCCGGATTCAAGTTCAAATAAATGAATCTTTTTTAAATCAAAAACCAACTCTATAACTTGGTTAGGTTTTGATTTGTTGTTTGAATCCACTTTTGCAACCATTATATTTTTGCCTGTATTAAAATGCAAATATATTTCGCTTCCCAAAGGTTCAACAATATCTACCGTAGCGGAAAATCCGCTAACCACCTGATGAGAAACATTTGCAAAGAGTTTATCATAGATATCTTCGGGTCTTACACCCATAACGATTTTTTGATTAACAAACGGTTCAACTTTATCTTTCATAAAATCAGGAACTTTAACATCAAAAGAACCTTCTTTTAATACTAATGAACCGTCATTTTCTTTATATACTTCAACATTAAAGAAGTTCATCGGAGGAGTTCCTATGAAACCTGCAACGAATTTGTTTGCCGGTTTATCGTAAAGTTCCAACGGGCCTGCAATCTGTTGAATAATACCGTCTTTCATTACACAAATTTTATCACCCATTGTCATAGCTTCTGTTTGGTCATGGGTAACATATATCATTGTACTTTGTAATCTTTCATGTAATTTTTTTAATTCGGCTCTCATTTGAACCCTTAATTTTGCATCGAGGTTTGAAAGAGGTTCATCGAATAAAAATACTTTAGGTTTTCTAACAATCGCTCTACCTACTGCAACTCTCTGTCTTTGTCCTCCGGAAAGTTGTTTAGGTTTTCTGTCTAACAAGTGGGCAATACCCAAAATGTCGGCAGCTTCTTTAACTCTCTTATCTATTTCTGCTTTATCATAACCCTTAAGTTTTAAAGCAAAAGCCATATTTTGGTAAACTGTCATATGAGGATATAAAGCATAGTTCTGGAAAACCATTGCTATATCTCTGTCTTTTGGAGGAACATCATTAACTCTCTTGCCATCTATAAATATATCACCTGCGGTAATATCTTCAAGACCTGCAACCATTCTCAACGTTGTGGTTTTACCGCAACCGGAAGGTCCTACGAGAATACAAAATTCTTTATCTTTAATTTCCAGGTTAAAATCTTTAACGATTTTAACATCGCCATAACTTTTGTATACATTCTTTAAAATAATTTCGGCCATTAATTCCTCCAAAACAGCTACAAAAATACGATTGTTAGAATAAAATTATATACTTTTGAAAAAAGATAGTCAATAAAAAATTGCCTGCGGCAATTTGGGTTATAAGTTTATAAGGTTATAAGATTATAGGTTTTTTGTCATTGCGAAGGGCTTTAGTCCTGCGGCAATCCGGTGCCGTGTCATCCCGCACTTGATGCGGGATCCCGTTGTTAAAAGCAGTTGTCGTTAAACCCATAATCCTATAACCCTATCACCCTATAACCTGCCGTTCAGGTTTGACACATTTTCCCATATAATGTAAAATAAAAAGATATGTTTTACGAGTATAATAAAACTTATGTACAAGATTTTTTGTTTCAAAAACATTTTGAGTTTCGATGGTGAAAAACAGGCAGTTTCAGTATTTTTAACCGAAAAAAACTCAAAAGGAGAAATTTATTATGTCAAAAATAAATAACAGTAAAAAAATAATGTTAAGTGAAGAAGATATACCTAAACAGTGGTACAATATACAAGCGGATTTGCCTCATCCTTTGGAACCTGCTTTCAATACAAGAACGGGCAAAATTGCAACAAAAGAAGATTTATGCCAAATTTTCCCGGAAGCAATTGTTGAACAGGAAGTAAGCAGAGAAAGATGGATAGATATTCCGGACCAGGTAAGAGACGCTTACAAAATATGGAGACCGTCTCCTCTTATAAGAGCAACAAATCTTGAAAAGTATTTGGATACACCTGCAAAAATATACTTTAAAAACGAAGGTGTAAGTCCTTCAGGCAGCCACAAGTCAAATTCCGCAATAGCACAAGCTTATTATAATATGAAAGCGGGAACAAAAAGAATAGCAACCGAAACAGGTGCAGGTCAGTGGGGTTCGGCTCTTGCTATGGCTTGTAAAATGTTCGGTATAGAATGCGTGGTATATATGGTAAAAGTTTCTTTCCAACAGAAACCTTACAGAAAATCTCTTATGCAGGTTTACGGAGCAAATGTTTATGCAAGTCCTTCAATGCAAACCGAAGCAGGAAGAAAAGTATTGGAAAAAGATCCAAACTGCACGGGTTCTTTAGGTATAGCAATATCCGAAGCAATAGAAGATGTTTTAACACACGAAAATGCAAAATATTCGTTGGGTAGTGTATTAAACCATGTTGCAATGCACCAAACTGTTATAGGCTTGGAAGCAAAGAAACAGTTGGAAATGGTAGATGAATATCCTGATATAGTAATTGCTTGCTTGGGTGGCGGTTCGAATTTTTCCGGTTTGGCTTTTCCTTTTATAATGGATAAGATAAACGGAACACATAAAAATTTAAGAGCAATAGCAGCGGAACCTTCAGCATGTCCTAAACTTTCTAAAGGTGTATATGCTTACGATTACGGTGATTTGTCAGGTTTTACACCTGCATTTAAAATGTATACATTAGGTCATACATTTATGCCGAGCGGTATACATGCCGGAGGATTAAGATATCACGGAGCATCACCTTTGGTTTCTGCAATAGTAAAAGAAAAACTTGCAGAATCCGTAGTGGTAAAACAAAGAGAAGTTTTTGAAGCGGCAGTAACTTTCGCAAGATGCGAAGGAATACTTCCCGCACCGGAATCTTCTCATGCAATAAGAGTAGCAATAAACGAAGCATTAAAAGCAAAAGAAGAAGGCAAATCTAAAACTATATTGTTCAATTTGTCAGGTCACGGACATTTTGATTTAACCGCTTACGAACAATATTTGGCAGGAAAAATTCAAGATTGTAATTATTCCGAAGAAGAAGTTCAAGAAGCATTAAAAGATTTACCGAAAGTAAACTTATAAATTTTGCTAAGCAAAATTTAGTTTATGGTTTGTGGTTTATAGTTTACGGTTTAATGTAAAATTTTGTTGCACAAAATTTTTAATAAATATCAAAAATTCACTTTGTGAATTTTACAACAAACTATAAGCTATCAACTATAAACAAAAAACAAAAAACGGAGTTTTTTTAATATGGCTAACAAGACAGGGATTATTTGTACAATGGGACCTTCCACAAGGTCTGCAAAAATAATAAAGAGTCTTTCCGATAACGGAATGACCGTTGCAAGACTCAATTTTTCTCACGGAACTTTCGAACAATACGAAAAAGATATTGCTTTAATAAGATCCGTAAACAAGAAGTATAAAAGAAACATTAAAATTTTAGGTGATTTGGAAGGACACAGAATAAGAATAGGTATGTTGGAAGGCGGAAAACCTGTTGAATTAAAAAAAGATCAAAAGGTTGTGTTAACCAACAAAAAACTTATAGGAAATTCAAAAACTCTTTCAATCGATTATTCCGGACCTATGTCCGATTTGAAAAAAGGACTTGAAATTTTTATAGATGACGGTAACTTAAAACTTACCGTTGTATCTGCCGGTAAAGATTCCGTTACAACAGTGGTTGGAATGGACTACCTTTTAAAAGAACATAAAGGTATAAATATACCTGCCGCAAAATTACATTTTCCGGAAATAGAAGAACACGATAAAAAACACATTGAATTTGCAATAAAAAATAAACTCGATTACATTGCAAACTCGTTTGTAAGAAATAAATCCGATATGAAATATTTGAAAAAAGTAGTTTCACAACAACATCCGAAATGTCAACTTGTGGCAAAAATAGAAGACAGAGAAGGTATAGATAATGTTGCCTCCATTTTAGAGGTTTGTGACGGTATAATGGTTGCAAGAGGCGATATGGGAATATCTATTCCGTTATGGACTGTTCCGGTGGTTCAAAAATATATCATAAGAAAATGCAGATCAAGACAGAAATTTGTTATAACAGCAACACAAATGCTTGAAAGTATGGTGGAAAATCCGGTTCCTACAAGAGCCGAAGTAAGTGATGTCGCAAATGCAATTATAGACGGCAGCAATTTTGTAATGTTGTCTGCGGAAACTGCTGTAGGAAAATATCCTGAAAAAGCAGTTGCAATGATGGGCAATATAATAAAATTTACCGAAAAAAATATTTACAGATTACCGTTGGTATAAAATTACCGAAGGCAATTTGGAAGAATGGAAGATTAGAAGAATAGAAGAATGGAAGGAAAGCGGAAAATTTAAATAGTAACAAAATTTGCAAAGCAAATTTTACATTTGAGCTTCCGATCTTCCAATCCTCAAATCCTCAAATCCTCCAATCTTCAACAAATACGGAGTATTTTTTTAATGAAACAAATCTTATTTTCTCTTTTAGCAATGAGTTCTGCTCTTATAGGAACGTTTGTAGTATTAAAATTTTCCGAATGGGCAAGAAAACATTCCATATTGTTAATAGGTTTTGCCGCAGGTGTTATGTTATCTATAGCATTTGTTCATTTGTTGCCGGAATCGGTGGAACATAATCCCAACGCAATAATTTACGCTTTTGTCGGTTTTTTGTTTATGTTTGCAATTCAACATTTTATATTTTTTCATCCTTGTCACGATGATCATTGTCATGTTCATTTGGGAACCCTTTCCACTTTCGGTTTATCTTTACATTCTTTTTTTGACGGTATAGTTATAAGTATAGGATTCGGAGCAAATGCTTATATAGGACTTATGACAACAATAGCAATAATGTTGCACAAGTTACCTGATGGTGTAACGATTACCGGAATTTTGATGCATTCAAACAAATCGATAAAACAAATAATATGTTATTCGTTAACGGTAGCAATATTTACTCCTGTAGGAACACTCGTAGGACTTTTCTTTTCTAACCAAATAGCACATTTAATAGGCAGTTTTTTGGCATTTACCGCAGGAACATTTATATATTTATCCGCAGCAGATCTCATTCCTGAAACACATAAAGCATCCAACAAAAAAGCCGGGCTTTGTTTGTTGTTGGGAGTAATTATTGTTTCTTTCTTAGGACATATTGCCCACTAATAATAGTTTATAAGTTTATAGGGTTATAAGGTTATAGGTTTGTCATTCCGCACGCCACCAATTGTCATCCCGCACTCGATGCGGACTCTTGTCGTTCGTCGTTTCCATACATCCATACTTCCATACCTCTATCCCTCCCGATTTTGCTTCGCGAAATTTTGCAAAATCGTATTTTATAATCTATAATTAACAATTATTAATTTATTAATTAAGGACAAAAATATGAAAAAATTAAAAATTTTGTTGATTTCGTTAGTAGGTTTAATTGTAGTATTATCTCTTGCTGCCGTTATAACAATAAAAGTATTTTTGCCGGAAGATAAAATAAAATCTTACATTGTAGATTATGCAAAAAATAATCTTAACAGAGAAGTTACTTTCGATAAACTTTCGTTTAAACTTATCGGTATAGATTTAAAGAATTTTAAAATGTCGGAAAAATCTACTCTTAACGACGGAACATTTATAAAAGCAGACGATTTTATTGTAAAAATTTCTCCTTTACCGTTACTTAAGAAAAACATAAAAATCAGCAGAATCTTGTTGGATTCAATAGATATAAACATAACAAAAGATGAAAACGGTTTATTTAATTTTGACGATATAATAAAATCCTTTCAGACCGAAGAACCCCAAGATGAACAAAAACAGGAACAAGTTTCCGATACAAAAAGTTCGTCAGGTTCGTTTGATTTGAGTATACATCATTTCGATATAAAAAATGCAAATATAATGTATATAGATAAAACATCAAATTTAGAGGCAAGTATTAAAAACTTTAATTTAAAAGCAAAAGATTTTTCTCTTACGGATGTGTTCGGTTGTGAAACTTCTTTTGATTTGGCGGTTAAACAAAATAAACTCGATATTTCCTTACCGTTAAGAGCAAAATTTAAAACGAATTTGAACAATTTCGATATGGATAAATTGTATTTGGATGTTGAAACTTTTGAAACGAACTTTAATAATGCAACAATAAGCTTACAAGGTAAAATAGAAAGTTTAAATGTTCCGAAAATAGATTGCAATCTTATATTAAAAAATATCGATGAACAAACTTTCAAAGATTTTATTGAACCTAAAACTAAATTTAAAGCTGACGAAATAACATTTAAAACAAAATCGGTAGTAAACATTTCTTCAATGAATGCAACCATTGAAAGTTTAAGCTTGGTTTTGCCGAACTCAACTGCGGATTTGGAAGGAACAATAGATTGGGGAAAACAGGATATAGAATATAATCTAAAATTAGTTATTGATCTGCTAATAGATAATTTTGCAAAAGTTGTTCCCGAATACAATTTGGCGGGAAGAATTAAAACAAATTTAGAAGCAACTCAAAACTTTTGTGAAGGAACATTCGCTTTGGAAAATATTTCTTCAGATTCAAGTTTCGGTAAAGTTTCAAACTTAAATGCAGACCTTTATTTGAAAGCCGAAAATAAAACCCCGTTATACAAAGCTAACTTATCTGCACTTGATATAGATTCGCTTGCTTTTAACATTAAACAGTTATCTCTAAAATATAACGATGCCGACTTTTCTTTGGTGGGGGAACTTACAAAGCAGTTAAGATCTGCACTTACTTTAAATTTGAAATCTAAAAATATTACAAATAATACATTTAAGAATTTTTATAAGTGCCCTGTAAAATTTATAGTTCCTACATTAGATATAGATACAATTTTAAGTTTTAACTTAATAACAAAAGCTGCAGACATAACGAAATTAAATATAAGAATTCCGGATTCTTCCGCAAATGTTACCGGCTTGCTTAACTGGAAAAAACAAAATAATTTTATTTACAACTTATCTTTAAATCTTAATTTGTTATTGGATAATATTGCAAAGAATTTTCCTGAATATAAAATGAAAGGTAAAATAGTTTCCGATGCTAAGGTTTCTAACAACGATTTGTCAGGTAACTTAACTTGTTCCAATGTGGCATTTGAGTATTTACCGTTAGCTGCAATATCAAAACTTAATATAGATGCAACGGCAAAATCCAAGAAGAACATAGTGATAAAAACAATTAACGGTATATTTAACGAAGGTAAATTTGAAGGTGACGGATATTTAATAAACAAAGATATTAAATTTAATTTTAATATGGATAAATTAAAAATTGCCGAAAGTTCGCAAAATTCCAAACAGCAACCTAAAAAAGAAGAAAAGAAATCATCATCTTCACAGGATTTTAATTACAACATTTATACCGATATATCAATTAACGATATAAATACACCTTATTTGGTAACCAAAAAAGCTACACTAAAAACCGCCTTAAAAACGGTAACAAGTACATGCAAAAAAGCTAACGGAACTTTTGTTTTCAATATGGATGCCGGAACGATATCCAATGTTAACAAGTTAACGGATAACAAAATGGCAAACACTTTCTTATCCTTGTTTAATGTTGTAAATAATAACAGAACCAAAGAAACAAAAGGTAACAGCAAAAACGATATAAGTTTCCAAAATATTATTTGTGATGTGTTGCTTAGCGACGGTTTAATAAAAACAAACGACGTTTCAATAAAAATTCCTACTGCAAAGATTATAGCTAAAGGAACAATAGATTTAAAAGCCGAAGCATTAAAACTTGCCGTAACTGCCGGTGATTATACAGGAATGAAGATTGAAGGAACAATGTCCAATCCGAAAATTTCTTACGATGTTGCTGCAGCGGTAGCAACCGCTCTAGGGGATAAATCCGTAGGTGATGCTTTAAAAAGTTTATTTAAAATGGACAACAAAAAAAATAGTTCAAAACAAGAAGCAAAACAAGAAACTGTACAGGAAAATGCACAACCGGCAACCCGGGAAAACACGCAACAGGAAACAGTAACGCAACAAGAAACAACCGAACCGATTAAACAGGAAACATCAGCAGCACAAGAAGAACAAAAACAAGAAGCTGTTCAGGAAACAAAACAGGAACCGGTACAAGAAGTTAAGCAGGAAACAACAACAGTACAAGAGGAACCAAAACAAGAAACCGTTCAAGAACCACAGCAAGAAGAAGTTAAACAAGAAATTGTTCAACAAGAACCTAAACAAGAAATGCAGCAGGAAACAACACAGGAAGAACCTAAATCGGAAGAAACAAGCAATAATAATCAGTAATTATTAATTTAAGTAACCAATATAAAAAACGGGGAAAATCACTCCCCGTTTTTTATATTGTGGAAAATAACAAAAATTGATATCATTTACAATATTAAAAAAGTGTAACTTTATTGCTGTATGTATAGTCTAATATAAATATAACTTACAGAGTTATAGGTTTAGCGGCAAAACACCAATGACAAAACGACTAAAAAAATAGCCGATAAATCATAATTACGGAGTATTTTTTTATGAAAAAAGTGTTGTATGTTTTGTTATCATTTTGTTTTGCCGGTTCGGTTAACGGTTTGTTTGCGGAAACTTTAACCTGGCAAGATTGTATTGATATGGCAAACAAAACAAACAGTACTCTTGTAATGGCAAAACAAGATTTAAAAATTGCAGAATACGATTACAATGTTATATTAAACAAATATTATCCGTCCGTAAATTTCAGATATGGTTTTACAAGATCTGGTAACGGGCACACGGGAAACAATTGGAGTGCAAGTTTAAACGCATCACAAACAATATACAATTTCCAGTCCAACGCACAAATACACAGCCAAAAAGCCACAATAAACAGAACGGTGGCACAACTTACAAAATCTTCCGCGGATGTTTATTTTTCCATAAGACAAGCATTTTTGCAAATGTGTTATGCTCAGGAAAATATTACTCTTTTGGAAAATATTTATAACATGAGAAAACAGTCTGCCGATATTGTGAGGTTACAATATGAAGGCGGTAAAGAAAGCAGAGGTAACATGTTAAGAGCGCAGGCACAAAAACAGTCCGCTTATGTAAATGTGTCTAATGCGAAAAGAGATTTGGCGGTTGCAAGAAGAGCCCTTGCACAAAATTTGGGAACGGAACTTTCTTCTGTATGTATGGTGGATTATAAATTGGAAGAAGTTGATGATAATACGAAAGTGGATGTTGATAATGCGGTGGCAAATTGCCCGGATGTGATACTTTCATCGTCGTCGGTAGAAATAACAAGATACAGTATAGATTCCACAAAAGGGAACCTTTATCCGAACATTTCCGCATCTGCTTCCATAGGCGTTTCCGACGAAAACAATCCGATACCTCCTGCAGACAGCAAAAATTGGAGTGTGGGAGTAGCACTCAATTATCCTTTACTTTCCGGCGGTATTACAAGTACATTAAATTCGGTTAAAGCGGCAAATACCGCTTTGGAAAAAGCGCAGGAAAGTTATAAACAAACAATACTTACAACAAAAACAAGTTTGGAAGAAGTTTTAGCGGATATTGAAAGAACAAAAGATAATATAGAAATTTACAGAATGTTTTTGGAAGCAGCCACTCAGAGACAAAAAGAGGCAACAATAAAATACAGAGCGGGAACCATGGAGTTTCAAACTTGGCAGGATATTGAACAGGAATATGTAAACAACCAAATGTCGCACCTTTCCGCTTTATATAATTATAATTTAGCATTAGCTAAAAGAGACAGACTTTTAGGAGATATGCACGGAGAAATAAAATGAAAAAAGCAGCAATAATTTTTACCGTACTTCTTGTACTCGGGATAATAATAACTTATCAACTTAGAGATAAAAAAGAAAAAGTTGTTGAAATAAAGTATGTTCCTCATACGGTAACAACAGCCGATGTTAAAGAAGTTATTGATACTACCGGTGAAGTTTCCGCATTAAACAGAGTGGAAATAAAACCTTCCGTTTCAGGCAGAGTAGACAGACTTTTGGTCAGTGAAGGTGACACCGTAAGAAAAGGGCAGGTGTTGGCATATTTAAGTTCTTCGGACAGAGTTGCAATACTTGACGCCGTAAGGGCAAACCCCGACGAAAACATAAAAGATTGGGAAAATACATACAAAGCAACACCCGTAATTTCACCGATGAATGGTAAAATAATTTTAAGAAATGTTGTTGAAGGACAAACAATTTCAACTAACGATATTTTGTATGCTTTGGCAGATGAGTTGATAGTTTTGGCAAGTGTTGATGAAGCCGATATCGGTAAAATTAAAAACGGACAAAGAGCAGAAATAACACTTGATGCTTACAAAGATGTTACCATTAACGGTAAAGTGTTCCAAATTTTGGAAGAAGGTAAAAATGTAAGTAATGTTATTACATACTATGTAAAAATAAGACCGGAAAAAACGCCGGAATTTTTTAAATCGTTAATGACGGCAAACATAGATATTATAGTGAAAGAACAAAAAGATGCCGCAGTTATTCCCTGGGACAGTTTTGTTGAAGATGAAAAGGGAGAAACTTTTGTTTTGGTCGGCGATGAAATGCAACAAAGAAGACATAAAATAACCACCGGTATTTTTGACGGAAACAATGTTGAAGTAACTTCGGGCCTTTCCAAAGGTGACACGATTTTAGTTAAACAAGACAAATATAATATTGCTACAACAAAAGAAGTGACGAAAGGATTTTTGTCTATGGGACCGGGAAAAAGAAAAAGCAACAAAGATATTTTAAATAACGGACAGAACAAAAAAGCATAAGTGCTTTTTTGGAAGAATAGAGATATAGGAAAAGTCGTTTATAGTTTATGGTTGGTAGTTTATAGTTTAATGTTAAAATTTGCAAAGCAAATTTTACATTTGAACTTCAAATCTTCCAATCATCAAATCTTCCAATCTTCAAAAAATTCGGAGAATTTTTTACTGTGGAAAAGCATGTACCATTATTACAAATAAAAAATATTACCAAAGTTTATAATGTCGGTGATAACAGACTCGACATTTTAAGAGGTATAAACTTAACCGTTGAAGAAGGTGAGTTTGTAGCCATTATGGGCCCTTCCGGTTCAGGTAAATCCACTTTGATGCACATATTAGGTTTGCTCGACAGGCCTACCGACGGTGTATATGAAATATACGGTGAAAATGTTTTAAAGTTTAATGATAATCAAACAGCATTTTTAAGATCAAAAATTATAGGTTTTGTTTTTCAACAGTATAACTTGTTAAACAAAATGACTGCTGCGGATAATGTTGCTTTACCTATGGTATATTCCGGCGGTAAAAACAGAAAAGAAAAATCGGAACAGTTGCTTAAAGAAGTAGGATTAAGTGACAGAATAGAACATAAACCTACACAACTTTCCGGCGGGCAACAACAAAGAGTTGCAATAGCAAGATCGTTGGTGAATGATCCTAAAATAATTTTTGCCGATGAACCTACGGGAAATTTATCTTCAAAACAATCCAACGAAATAATGCAGATATTAACCGATTTAAACAAGAAAGGTATAAGTGTTATTTTGGTTACTCACGAACCGGATATTGCAAAATGGGCAGACAGACTTATAATGATTAAAGACGGACAAGTGTTGTCCGATACAATTCAAAAGAAAAAAGAAAGAAAAGATACGGAACCGTTAAAAATAAAAAAAGAAAGTTCACATTTAAGTATAGCCGAATTTGCGGAAAACTTTTTTTCGGCAATAAGAGCAATTATTTCAAACAAAACAAGATCCATTTTAACTATGCTTGGTATTATCATAGGTGTTGCTTCAATTATTTCCATGTTGGCGTTAGGTAACGGAGCACAAAAGGCACTTGAACAACAAATAACATCTATGGGAACCAATTTATTATATTTGATGCCGGGAAGAATTTCGTTGGGCGGTGTTTCCGGTACGGTTGCAAGAAGAATATATTTAAAAGATGTTGAAGCACTCGCGGAAAATACGGAACTGATAAAAAATATAGATCCGAATGTCAGCGGGTCGGCACAGGTGGTTTACGGTAATAAAAATACAAACACTTCCATTACCGGTGCTACACCTATATACCAATATTTACAAAATGCAGTTCCGCAATACGGAAGATTTTTTACAAGATCCGAAAATGAGAATTTATCGAAAGTGTGTGTTATAGGAACAACGGTAGTAAAGAATCTTTTCGGTAACGAAAATCCCGTAGGTAAATATATTAAGATTAACAGAAAACAGTTTAGAGTTATAGGAATACTTCCAGTAAAAGGTGCGCAAGGTTACAGAGATGGTGACGATATGGTTATAGTTCCGTTAAATACCGCAATGAAAAGATTGTTCGGAACAAACTATGTATCTTCCGTTGCCGTTGAAGTGCAAGACGGGAAAATGAGCGAAACGGAAACTTACTTGTTGCAAACAATGCTTGAAAGAAATAAACTGACATCAGAACAGGCGGATGCTTTCAGAATAAGAAATATGTCGGACATG
This sequence comes from Endomicrobiaceae bacterium, assembly GCA_045223915.1. Classification (GTDB taxonomy): domain Bacteria; phylum Elusimicrobiota; class Endomicrobiia; order Endomicrobiales; family Endomicrobiaceae; genus Ruminimicrobiellum. The sequence goes on from JBGUZU010000015.1 coordinate 82,455, forward strand.
ATACAAATGCTTACATCAACAACACAAACCATGACAATGCTTTTAGGTGCCGTTGCCGGTATCTCGTTAATAGTCGGCGGTATCGGCATTATGAATATAATGCTTGTAAGTGTAAGCGAAAGAACAAGAGAAATAGGTTTAAGAAAAGCAATAGGAGCAACAAAAATAGCAGTTCTTTTACAATTTTTAATAGAGTCTTCGGTACTGTCTTTGCTGGGCGGTATACTCGGTGTAAGTTTAGGTATCGGTATATCCGTGGTTGTATCTAAAGTTGCGGGTTGGGCAACCTTTATATCTACTTTTTCAATTGTTTTGGCTGTGGGTTTTTCCGCAATAGTAGGTATTTTGTTCGGGTTGTGGCCTGCGAAAAAAGCATCGGAACTGTCGCCGATCGAAGCTCTAAGATACGACTAACGTCTTATCTTTTGAATTTATATGTCGTTATGTCGGAACTCATTTACATGTTATCGTAAACTTCGTTCCGACATGCCTAATCTAAATTCAAAATATTGCCCCGAAGGTTGACGGATTATCTTTTTAGTTCTATATTTTTTGTAACTTTGTTAGTTTAGATATAGTCTTAATTATGCATTGTATATTGTAAATTAAAAATTATAAATTGTAGTTTAAAGGAGGCAGTATGAAAAAAATTTTAAGTTTGGCAGTAGCGTTGTTAGTAACAACTTCGTTGTATGCAGTACCACCGCAGGATAAAGGTGATATGTCGGAACCGCCACAAATGCATCATCAAAAAATGGGGATTGATTTTGCAAAAATTGCCAAAGAATTGAACATTACCGATGAACAAAAAGATAAATTGAATGAAATGATGAAAGAAGATATGTCGAGAAAAAAAGAATTGAGACAAGTAATCAGGCAAAAAATGGAAGCCATAGATGAAGAATTGTTGAAAGAAAATGTTGATATGAATGTAATAAATCAATTGGCAGCGGAAATTCAACAAACGAGTGCCGATATTTCAAGAATAAACATTGAAAGTAAATTAAAAGTAAGAAGTGTTTTATCTTTTGAACAATACACAAAAATGGAACAAAACAGAAAAGAAATGATGAAGAATTTCAAAAAAGATAAACCTGCAAATGCCGAAGAGAAAGTTCAACCTAAAAAGGATAAGAAAGATAAAAAAGGAAAAAAATAATTTATAAAATAAAAAAGGCAGAGAGAAAAATCTCTCTGCCTTTTTTATGTGTAAAAAATTAAAACAGCGCCGCTTTTAAATTTTTATCGTCATGTTTAAATATTTTTTTTATGAATCTTTTACATTTTGCTGTCGGAGTATTATATTTTTTCAGTTTATTTTTTATTTCGGTAATCTTTGATTCTGCAGCTTTTTTTCCTTCGTTTACCATCAAATTAAATTTGTTAAATTCTGACCATGATATTTGTTTTATGTTGGGTTCTATTATAACATCTGCCTGTTTTATAAGTATTTCATAAAATAAATGACTTGCAATAAAATTGCATCTGTTCATAATATCTTTTGCATTTGTAGGTAATGTCTCTAAAGTTTTTAGTTTGCTTTTAACATCGGATGCCAAAACAAAGTCTGCTCCGAACATTTTTGCTACCGATACCGGTGTAACATTGACATGTGCTCCGTCAGTGTACCAAACATTATCTATATTTACGGGAGGGAAAACTCCCGGAATTGAAGCGGATGCCAAAACGATTTTTCTTAAAGAACCTTTAGTAAATATTTTTTCTTTACCGTTAGTGATATCTGTTGCTACACAAGCAAAAGGGATTGCCGTTTCGGAAATATCCATATCCGGAACAACGGTATCAACTAAATCTTCTAAAATTGAGTGTGATAAAAATGAGCTGCCGCCTTCTTGTGAACCGTACTTAACGAATTCCCTTGCTTTTCTTATTAAACTTCTTGCGGAAGTTACTTGGTTTTCATCTTGCATTTTTTGCATGTTCATTTTTGAAAACAATTTGTTAAAGAAATAATCCTTTAATGTTTTTTCTATTTCGGCAGGCTTTTGCTCGATAGCATATAGAGCACCGATTATGGAGCCCATAGATGTTCCGGTGATGTAGTCAAATTTGATATTGTGTGATTCCAAAACTTTTAACACACCGATATGTGCTAAAGCTCTTGCTCCTCCACCGCCTAATGCTATCGCCGTTTTCATTACTTTTATCCTCTTTTTATTTCTTTCCTAATTGCCCGCATGCCGCACCGATATCCAACCCTTTGGGTTCTCTTATGTTTACTGTTATACCGTTCAATTTTAATATTTTTTTAAAGTTTAGTATAGATACTTGTAACGGGGTTTTGTAATCGAAACTGTTTGTTTCGTTGTAAGGTATTAAGTTTACTTGTACACTCGGATTTACAAGACCGTTTACTTTCATAAGTCTTGCAAGTCTGTGAGCATCCGTTGATGTATCGTTGAAATCTTTCAATAAAATATATTCTATTGTTACTCTTGAACTTGTCTTTTTAAGATAGTATTTGCAAACATTTAGTAAATCGGATATTGTTGAACCGAAATTATTGGGAATTATTTTTGCTCTTTGTTTATCTTCGGTTGCATGTAAAGAAAGTGCAAATCTTACGCCATACATTTCGTTTGCAAGATTTTTTATCGCCGGAATTATTCCCATAGATGAAACGGTAATATGTCTTTTACCGATATTCATTTCTTTTTTTGATATCAGAGTTTTTATTACAGATGTTAAGTTTTTATAGTTCAACATCGGTTCGCCCATACCCATAAACAAAACACCGGAAATTCTTTCTTTGATATCATTTTCTATATGTAAAATTTCTTCCAAAATTTCGCCTCTGGATAAATTTCTTACAAATTTGGTTTTGCCCGATAAACAAAATTTGCAGGAAACAGGACACCCTACCTGAGTGGAAATACAAACTGTTTTTTTATTGTCTGCAGGTAAACATACCGCATAAATATACTTGTTATCGTAAGTTCTAAATGTGTAGCGGACTGTTCCGTCAAGAATAGATTCATCTTTAATTACATTTGTAAAACTTCTCAATGTAAAAGATGATTCAAGATTTCCTCTTATATCTTTAGATATGTTTGTAAAATTTTCAAAATCCAAAACTTTTTTTGAGTATATCCATTGAATTATTTGATCTGTTCTGTAATTTTCGTTGACGATAGGTTTTAAAACCGAATATAATTGTTTGGTTTCTATGTCCAGTAAGAATTGCTTTTTTTGTTTAGCCATTAATATATCACCTTTGGGATTTCTTTATTACCTTTATTAAAAGTTCCGGCCATTGCTTCAAGTCTTTTTATTCTTTCATCTATAGGAGGATGTGTAGAAAATAAACCTTGCAAACTTTTACCTGTTAAAGGATTAACTATAAACATATGTGCCGTAGTTTCGGATACATTGTTTTGTTGTCTGGAGTTACCGTAAGCTAATTTTCTTAATGCGGAAGCAAGTGCTAAAGGATCACCCGACATTTTTGCGCCGTCCGCATCTGCAATATATTCTCTAGATCTTGAAATTGCCATTTGTATAAGACTTGCTGCAACAGGGGCAAGTATCATTAAAAGCAAGGCAATGATTATATTTGAATTATTTCTGTCGTTTCTTCCTCCGCTAAACAAAAAGCCCATTCTTACAAGAGTCATAATGGCACCCGCAAAAGTTGCTGCTATACAACTGATTAAAATATCTCTGTTTTTTACATGGGCAAGTTCGTGAGCAAGAACTCCTCTTAATTCTCTGTCGTCCAATATCCTTAAAATACCTTCGGTAACGGCAACAGCGGCATGTTGCGGATTTCTGCCGGTGGCAAAAGCATTTGGCATATTTGTATTTATTTTATAAATTTTCGGAACGGGAATTTTTGCTTCCATGGCAAGTTCGGATACTATGCTGTGAAGTCTCGGATCCTGTTCTTGTGATACGGGTTTTGCTCTGTATGCTGCAAGAACCATTGAATCGGAAAAAAAATATGATATGAAATTTGTTATTATGGCAAGAATCAAGGCTATCTGCATTCCTCTGACTCCGCCGAGAAGTTGACCTATAAACAGGAAGAAAATTGTCATTAATAATAACAGAAAAAAAGTTTTAATTGAATTTCCGTTCATTATCAAACCTCTTTTAACAAAATGGTTACAATATTATACTAAAATTTTTTTTATTTTGTTTGAAAAATGGTATACAAAATTATAAAATATACAAAATGTCTATACTATCTAATTGTGAAATTAAATGTAGTTGCGGAGAAACTTTCGAAGCTGAGCTTTGGAAGGCAATAAATGTGTTTGATGATCCCGATTTAAAAGAGGTTCTTTTATCGGGAAGATTTAACACTGTAGAATGTCCTAAATGTCATAAAGTATTTTATCACGAACATTTCTTCATGTACCAAGATCTTCAAAACGAACTTATTGCTTATGTCTATCCTAAAGAAGATGAAAAAAGTGCAAAAAGTTTAAGAAAAAAGATGTTGTCCGATTTTGCTTCGTTATCTAAAGATATAGAAGAGTTGGCCGAAATAGATTTTGAGCCCGTAATATATTTCGGTGTGGAAGATTTAATAAATACAATAAAAAATGAAGATTATATAAAAGATGAAATAGATATATTGAACTTCATTGCAAAAAGAATAGAACTTGATTTAATAAAGATAAAACCTTCAAAAGCAAGAAATTTATGTATCTTACACACAATTCCAAAAAGCAAAAAATCGAGCGGTGACATAAAAAAAGATATTGTCTCCGGTTTGGAACAATTGTTGAAATATAACCCGAATTTAGTTGAATATGAAAATTTTCTTGCAAGAATAAAACAAAATATTTCTTGTTTAGACGAAATTCTTTTACATAAAAAAGAAAAATGACGTTAGAACAGATAATAGGAATTATCTTAATTTTGATAAATGTCCCTTTCGGTTGGGGCGGAGCTTTGATTTGCGGATACTACGGCCAAAAAACCGGCAAAAAATTCTTTTACATTTTATCGGTTGCTGTTTATATATTATCTTGGGTTATGCTTTCGGTAGGTGTTTTATTATGCGGAAAGCCGTATGCCGAGTATATAATTGAAAATTATGTTGCAAAATATATAGTTCCGACAGTTTTTGTTATTTTGGTAGCTGTAATAGTGATTTTGTTTGTTTACAGAAAGAAAATATTTAAAAAACATAGAAATGGAAATGAAAAAACTTATTGATTTTTCTTATTGATTTTAGTTGACAAAATCATGTTTTTCTTATATACTTCTATAGATAGTAAAAGGAAAATTTTGTGATAAAAAAAATAACGGTTTTAGCAATTATAGGGTTCTTGTTTGCCCAGCCTTGTTTTTGTATGGATGAGTTTCTTGAAGAATGTCTTAAACTTGCACAGGCACGAGACCAAAAAATAGCAGTGGCCGCAGAACAGGTGGATTTAGCTCAATTAAGAGTTGTAAATGCCATCCGTTCTCATTTTCCTCAGTTATATTTACAGAGTGAGCAATCTAAAGGTAAAACCAAATTATTTAAGGATATAGAAAGCGAAAGTACATTGGATAGTGAATATAAATCCGAAAGTATAGGTGCGAGAGCTTCGATGCCCATATATACGGGTGGTGCGAACAAAGCAAACTATAAGTATAACAAGATGATGAAAGATGCTGCAAAGTATAATTATACTAAGGCTAAAGAAGATTTGTATGCAAATGTAAAACTTGCTTATTATGAGTATCTCACATTGAAAATGGAATATGCGGCTTTAAGTAAAGCTTTTGAACAAGTGGAAACTTTATTTTTAAAAACGAGAGTTGAATATAAAGCAAGAGCTATATCGAATCTTGATTTGGCGGAATCGGAAAATTTTAGAGATAAAGTAGCAAATCTTTTAAGTTCTTCAAGAATAAATCTTGAATTTTCTACAAAAAAGTTAATAGAAGTTGTTGGGGTAAATACATTAGAAGAAATCCCGGCAACGGTGTCAGACGAGTTGCCTTCGGATGCTTTTGAAATAGCTTTTACAGCACAAGATTGTATAAGTTTTGTTCAATCTAACAATCTTGATGTTCAACTTGCAAAATTACAACTTGAAATGGCTGAGCAGAAAATTAAAATGAGCAAATCCAAAGTTCATCCGCAGTTGGTTGTGGAAGGCTTTTACGGCAAAACCGGTGAAGCTTTTGTTACCGAACCGTTGGAACTTACAACTCAATGGTCTTTAGCGGCAAAACTTTCGTGGGGTTTATGGGGAAATTCACTTGCAGCAAGTTACAGTATGGATAGAACAGATCCTGCAACGATTGTTGATGCAAGTAAAAGAACGGAAGTTGATACTTTTTCCGTACAGTTAGGTGTTTTAGATGATATACAATATTTTATAGACACAAAAGAAAGTGCTGTTTCTCAAAGACAATTAAATGCGGAATTGATGGATTTATTGAAAAACAGCAGATTATCCGTTGAAAAGGCATATAATGAATATATTCTTTCTTTGAATAATGCGAGAACGACAAGAAACGAGTTAACCGTTAAAGAAAGAAAACTTGCACTTTTGAAAAAAAGAAATGATTTATATGAAGTGGAAACAGTAGCTCTTATGGAAGAAAGTTGGAATTATGCCGAGGCTATAGCCGCTTTTGCAAAGGCACTCTATGCCAATCATGCGGCAATAATAGAGTTGGAAAAACTTACTTTGATGAGTTTAAGATAATTTTTTTTTGGAGGAATATTTTGAATTTCAAGTATTTATATTACAAGTTTATAGAAAGTGTAACTTACAGGTATAATCAAATATCGCAAAAGTATCCGAGATTTAAAAGAAATGCAATGATTACACTTGCGTGTTTAGCTCTTATTCTTTTGGGTGTTTTGATTTACTTTATTTATTTTGCGAAAGAGAAAGTTGTCGAAGAAAAACAGGATATGATAACTGTAAAAGTTAAAAAAGCTAAAAAAGAAGATTATAAAGATACATACACAACAATGGGAACGATAAAAGGTGCCGTAGAAAATGAAATGAGATTTGAACTTGACGGACAACTTGCATCTTATAACTACAAAGAAGGCGCAAGACTAAAACAAGGTGATGTTATTTGTTCTTTGGATCCGAAAGATGCTATGACAAAAGCTGACTATGCACAAAGCAAATATAAGAGTGAAGTTTCTGCATATAACTCCGCTATGGAAAGATACAAAGTTTATGAAGAGTTGTACAGAATGAAAGCTCTTTCGGAAAGTAAATTATATGAAGCAAAATATGAAATTCAGTCTGCTCGTTCGAAAGTAAAAGCTGCTTTATCCGAAGTGGAACTTTCTCAATCGAATTTGGCAAAAACAAATATGTTGGCACCAAGTGACGGAATTTTGGCCGAGATAATAATAAAACCCGGTGATTACATTACACCACAAGATGTTATAGCAAAATTTATAAGCGATAAAGGAACAAACTTTGAAGTTGATATTCCTGAAAAAGATGTTCATAAACTTGCTGTAGGTCAAACAGTGACAATTAATTGTGATTCTTATCACGGTAAAGAATTTATCGGAACGTTAACGGAAATTGCTCCGACGGTTAAAGAAAGGACAAGAACATCAACAATAAAAGTAAGTGTTGAAAACGATGAAGGAAAATTAAGATCGGGTATGTTCGGAAGAGGAGTAATATTACTTAAAGAGTTGAAAGACGTTATGCTTGTTCCAAATGATAGTATAGTTTCTTTGGGAGAAAATGCCTTTTTGGTTCCTGTAGTGTCTCCCGATTACAGAACACCGGGAGAAGGAACAGTTTTGATGAGACCTTGTCAGTTGGGTGAAAAGTTAACGGATAAAACGGTTGTAGAACAAGGTATTCAAATAGGTGAACTTGTTGTTATAGAAACTCAGGGACAATTAAGTGACGGTATGAAAGTTAAGTTCTTGGAAGCAATAGAAGATACTGTTAATACAACTCCGAAAAAATAAAAATAAGTTTATAGGGCGATAAACTTTTTGCGGAACAAAAAGTTGTTTGAATGGATGAATGGTTTTTACGACAAAACAACTAATCTTCCAAGGATCTTATACCCCAATAAACTAACAGATAAAAAGTCCGTAGGCCACCGATGTATATTTTTGATATGCAATTGCAGTTCAAAGGATAATAAATGATAGAATTCGGAATAAAAAAACCGGTAACAACTTTAATGCTTGTTATTGCCATGATTTTATTTTCCGCTATCACAACCTTCAGAATCCCGGTAGAATTAAATCCAAGTGCACAATCCGGTTTAGTAAGTGTTATTACAAGGCTAAGAGGCGGTGTTGCCGCCAGTGAAGTTGAAAAGTATGTGACAAAACCGTTGGAAGAAGTATTTGCCGAACTTAACGGTTTAAAAGAAATGATTTCTTCTTCAAAAGAATCCGAATCCAACATTATGATGATGTTCCATCATAATGTTGATACCGATTTCATTGTTATCGATATAAGAGAAAAAATAGCAATGATAAAACATAACCTGCCAAAAGAGACGGAAAAACCTATCATTGCAAAATTTGAACAATCAGACAGCCCAATATTAATATTGTCTTTAAGTTCCGAGGAAAAAACTCCGGAACAATTAAGAGAAATTGCCGAAGAACAATTAAAAGAAAAAATCATGAGAGTTGCAGGTGTTGCAAATGTTGAGTTCGGAGGAGGAAGAGAAAGAAAGTTTTTAATAGAAATGGATAATGCCAAACTTTTGGGATACAAACTTTCTATCCTTGAAGTTGTTCAAAAAATTAATCTTGCAAACTTATCAATTTCGGCAGGAGAAATTACCAGAAACAGTAACAAATTCGTTATAAGAGCTACCGGTGAATATAACAGTATAGAAGAAATACAAAATACTGCCATAGCTATTACTCCTTCAGGTTCAATAGTAAGAATAGGAGATATTGCCTCTATTAGAGATTCTTATTACGAGCCGACATCTTACTCAAGACTTAATGTTCAAGATGTGGTTTCTATTTATATCCAAAAAGAGTCAACCGCGAACACAATAACAGTTGCAAAAGAAGCATTACAAATTATCGATAAACTCAAAGAAATATTAGATCCGGATATTAATATAACTATCGTTAAGAACGATGCCGAATATATTCAAAAAGCAATTTCTTCGCTTGTTGAAGCACTTGTTCTCGGCGGTATAATTCTTGCTGGGGTATTGTTCCTTTTTATGAAAAACGTAAGAAGTATTTTTATAGTTGCAACGACCATGCCGTTAAGTTTGTTTATGTGTATTATTCTTATGTATTTTACAAACCAAACATTTAATATTATGACATTAAGCGGTCTTGCTATGGGTATGGCTAATGTTATGGATAACTCTATTGTTGTGCTTGAAAATATTGCTTTTCACCATCACAGAAAAACTTTTGCCACAAAAGCCGAACTTGTTGTTAAAGGAACAGCTGAACTTTGGCAACCGATATTTGCATCTACCGTTACTACCATAATTGTATTTTTACCGTTAGTATTTTTGGAACCGGAAATAAGACAGATGTATGTTCCGTTCGGTTTAACGATAACTTTTGCATTGGTAGCTTCCGTTGTTGCAACTATGATGTTTATTCCTACGGAAATTTACAGATGGCAAAATAAGTTCGATTTGGATTTTCAAAGATGGTACATAAAAGTAAGACATGTTTACGGTAGGATATTAAAGTTTTGTTTTAAGTGGCAAACATATGTTTGGTTATTCACATTGCTTCTATTTTTAATATCGGCAAAAATAATGATGACAAGAGATTCCGAATTTATGGACCCGGGTAGTGTTAATACTTTTCGTATAGGAATTCAGTTTCCTCCCGCTACAAGAATAGAAGTTTCGAATGAAGTTGTAAGAAAAATGGAACAAGCCTTAATGGGTTACCATGATTGGGTTGAAAGAGTTTCTTCAAAAGTTGAAAAACTTCATACATTCGTTGAAGTAACGGTTTATGAAAGGCCGGAAGAATTTAAGGAAGAATTCAGAAAAAGATTCGGAGAATTTTCTCCGGCTTTTGTATATTTTCAGGATTCGCAAAGTTCCGCTTCAAAAGAAATATATATAGATTTTTACGGGCAGAATTATGATACATTAAAACAACTTGCATTTTCTGCTTCCGGTAGATTGCAGCAGGTAAAAGGTCTTACAGATGTTAAAATAAGAATGAGAGAAGATGAGCCGGAAGTAATTTTGACTGTCGATTATGATAGACTGGCTGTTTTCGGTTTAACGACATATTATTTCAGTAATACGTTACATTGTCAATTAAGAGGTCTTATTGCGACTCAGTACAGAACGGAAGGTAAACAGATAGAAACTATTTGCAGACTCTATCCCGATAGTATTACAAATGTTGAACAGATTCCGTTTATAGGTGTGGTCAATCCGAGAAAAGATGTTGTATATGTCGGACAGGTTACCGACATGAGTCAACTTAAATCAAATCAGGAAATTTGGAGAAAAAATAAAAAAAGATTTATACAGATAAGCGCCAACAGGGCAAAAATCGGACTTACGACCGCGGCCGAAAAAATAAAAGCAACATTAAAGGGTGTGGCATTTCCTCAAGATTATTCGTTTAATATTTCCGGTGATTACGAAAAGACCGTTAAAAACAGAGGGCAATTTATGCTTGCCGTTGCGCTTGTTATTATACTTATATTTTTTGTTCTTGCATCTATATTTGAATCTTATATGCAACCGGCTTTAATAATGTTTGCTTTACCTTTGAGTATGATAGGAGTAGCTTTTTCGTTATGGGTATTTAAAAAACCTATCAGTTTGGGCGTGTGGATAGGTATAATGATTTTGTTCGGTTGTATTGTGTACAGTTCCATTATTATTGTCGATAAAATAAATCAAAGACGAGTCGGCAGAACAAATTTATTAAGAGTTATTTTTGAAAGTTGTAAAGAAAGATTAAGACCGGAACTTATAACCATGCTTATGAAAACGTTGGGACTGTTGCCTATGGTTTTAAGTAGGGATGAGTCAGCTTCCATGTGGAGATCATTGGGACTTACGGTTTTATGCGGTACCATAACGGGAACATTGCTTACAATGCTTATAATTCCGACGGCATATTATGTATTGGAAAGGCCCAAAAGCAGCTTCTATAAATTCTTTAAAGCACTCGGACTTATGTTTTTATTTGATTTATTTATTAAAATATATAAGAAGTTTGCAAATAGAAACAGAGAAGATTTTGAAAATATATAGTAATTGCAGAAGATCAGAAGATTGGAAGATTTGAAGGTTGGAAGAAAAACGGAAAACTAAAAAAGAAGAGAGAAAAAATTATGAGTTTATTAAGATTGCCTGTAGATAGACCGGTAACAACCGTTATGATATTTTTGGCTGTAATACTTATGGGTGTTATTGCCTGGACAAAAATCCCTCAGGAATTATTTCCTGCAATGGAATATCCTCAAATTACAATTGTTACAAAATATGAAGGTGCGGGACCTGAGGAATCCGAAAAATTGATAAGTAAACTCATAGAAGAGTCTGCAGGGACTGTTAAAAAAATTAAGAGAGTGTCATCAATATCCAAAGAAGGTGTTTCTATTGTTTCTTGTGAATTTTTATGGGGAACAAATATGGATTTTGCTTCAATGGATATAAGAGAAAAAATAGATTTGATAAAAGAATCTTTACCTAAAGATGCTCTTGATCCTGTGGTATTGAAATATAATCCTATGCAGGTAGAAGCAATGATTTTATCCGCCACATATAAAGATATGCAACCTACATTAATGGAAATGGCCGATTTAAGACACATGTTGAAGAAAAATATTAAAGATGAATTTGAAAGGTTGGAAGGTGTTGCAAAAGTAGATTTAAAAGGTGGAGAACAAAAAGAAATTTTGGTGGAAATTGATAAAGGAAGACTTCTCGCAAATCAGTTGGCAATCACGGATGTTATTACCTCTTTGCAGACAGCAAATATTACTTATCCTGCCGGAACAATTAAAGAAGAAAAACACGAGTATATAGTTAAAACCGTAGGTGAATTTAAAGGTATCGAAGATATTGAAAATCTTTCATTCGGCAAACAAGATCAACAACAGGGAAATGCAAGATATAGAAGAGACAGGACCTATCAGGGTGAAACCGGTGAAAAAATTGTTTATATGCGAGATGTGGCAGATGTAAAAGAATCTCTGCAAGACAGAAAAGGTATGTCCAGATACAATTCGCAAGATAATATTTCTATCGGAGTTTATCCACAGTCCGGAGCAAACCTTATAAATATGTCTAAAGTGGTTCATGATAAATTGGAGGATATTAAAGAAAAACTTCCGGATAATGTAGATATAAAAGTAATTTATGATCAGTCTATATTTATTAAACAATCGTTGACAAGTATTTATCAATCCGGTTTACAAGGTATATTGTTAACTTTCATATTACTGTATTTCTTTATGGAAAGTTTTGTAGGTTCTGCAATTATTAATACTGCAATTCCTATAAGTTTGTGCGTTACATTAAGTATCATGTACTTCCAAGGGATAACAATTAACTCCATGTCTCTGGGAGGATTAACTATCGGTATCGGTATGGTTGTTGATAACGGTAACGTTGTTATAGAAAATATTTTAATGGCACTTCACCGAAATAAGCACTTACCGAAAAAAGAATGTATTTATCAAGCTTCGTCTACACTTCTTGCACCTATTTTAAGTTCTACAATTACCACCATTGCAATATTTATACCTTTTGTATTTGTTGCAGGTATGATAGGACAATTGTTTAAACAACTTGCTTTAACAATAACTTATGCTATGATAGCGTCTATCTTTTCGGCTATGTTTTTGGTTCCGAGACTTTCACTTACGGCAAATGTTCACAATATTTCAGTTACCGCGGGAAGAAAAGCAATACAGGAATATTTTGTCCCCATTTTAAAGTCAACACTTAATTTAAAAGCTTTACAAGTTTTCACTTTTGTACTTTTATATGCATTACTTGGAGCTATGATAGTTTATTTTATACCTAAAGAGTTTATGGCAAAATCCGATGAAAGAAGGTTTGTATTAAATGTTGCAATGCATCCTGATACTCCTCTTGAAATTACGGATACTGTTGTAAGAAAAATAGAAAAGGCAATTTCGAAATATGATGAAGTAAAAGATGTTTCAACGACGGTAGGTTCTACCGGAGAAGATAATAGCGGAGGCGGAATAGAAACTTCCGGAAGCTATCAGGCAAGAATAATAACGAATTTAACTTCAAAAGGTATGTCAACAAATGAAATTGTTGCCGATTTAAGTGACGAAATAAAAAAATGGAATATAAAAGATTTGGATGTTGAATTTATTACTCAACAAGGTCTTTTCGGGTCCGGCATAGGTTCTACTGCCGGTGTTACTGTCGAATTAAAAGGTAAAGAGTTATCGAAGCTTAGAGAGTATGCTGATAAGTTGAAAGGGCAAATGGAAGGTATGCCTCAGTTTTATGGTATTAAAATTGATCCTTCAGATGAAGTTCCGGAACTCAGACTTACAATAGACAGAGAAAGAGCATCATTGTTCGGTTTGTCCACTCAGGATATTGCAGCCATGACTCTTGCCGGTATTAAAGGTTTTGTTGCAACAAAATTAAAATTACCCGATGATGAAATGGATATAAGAGTAAGAATGCAACCGAAAGACAGAGATACATTGGATAAAGTTTTGGAAATGACCGCATATTCACAATGGGGTATGACTATTCAGTTAAAGCAGATTGCTCAGGCAAATTTTGTAAAAACATTACCTGCAATTAAAAGAATTGAGGGAGAAAGAACATACCTTGTTACGGCAAATGTTAAAGGAAACTTTACTTCCGCAGTTGGTGAGTTACAAGAATTGTTGGATGATTCATATAACAATAAAGATGTAAACACTTTTATTACCGGAGAAATGCTTGCAATGAAAGAGGCTTTATCTCAGGTATCTTTTGCGTTAATATTGGGTATAGTAATTATTTATATGATACTTGCGTCGGAATTTGAATCTTTGTTGCAACCCATAATAGTTATGACTGCCGTTCCGTTAGGTATCATAGGCTCTTTACTTACTTTACTTGTTACAGGCCAATCAATCAACTCGATATCGATGTTGGGTATAATAATGTTAGTGGGTAACGTTGTTAATATTTCTATTTTGCTTGTGGACAGATACAATTTCCATCTTGCTAAAGATCCGGAAAAGTATACGGATATGCTTGAACTAAAAAAAATGGTCGTTTCAACTACCTCGGATCATTTGAGACCTATCATAATGACAACGTTAACTACCGTTGTAGGTCTTATTCCGTTGGCACTCGGACTTGGTGAAGGTGCTACAACCAACCAGCCTATGGCTATAGCGGTGTGCGGTGGTCTTACTTTTGCATTAGGGCTTGCATTACTATTTGTTCCGTTTATTTATTTGTTCTCTAAAGGCATGAGAAACAGAAGAGATGAAGAAATTATTTATTAGTATTAATAAATAATTATTTTTAGACAGCTTGTTTTTGTTTGCTTTTGTCGTCTTCTTTTTTCTTTTTTAAATATTTAAGATATTCGGGAAAAGATACGGTTCCTGCTTCTTTTTTCTTTTCTTTATCGTAAATTCTTACAAAGGCACCGTATTTATTTGTAAGCTCTATTTTTTCTAAATCATCCGATACTTGATTATCAAACCATGCCGATGCAACAATATCGTTGTCTATTCTTCTTGTTTTTGTTAAAGATACAAGTTCCGTTCTCAATATTTTTTTTATTTCATCAAGAAGAGGAGTTGCTTCTTTAAAAACGACATACAAAATTACGGGATATTCTTTATTATATTGCTTTATTTGGACTTGATAGTTTTCTCTGTCTATTGTTTTTATTTGTACATCTTCGGTATTTTCGGCAAAACAAAAAGTCGGTAATATAAATAAAGAGAAAACAAAAATATTTTTAAATAAATTTTTCATTTTAAAATATCCTTTACGAGTTTATGTTCCAATATTTTTTCTACAACTTGTTCCGGAGTTAAGTTGTCAGTGTTTATTGCAAAAGCACATTGTTCGTATGCCTTTTGCCTTTGAGCCAACAATTTTTTTATTCCTTCCAACGGATTTAACATTTGTTTTATTAAAGGTCTTGTATCGTATTCGTATAATCTTTTAAATATGTGTTCGGGTGAAGCATATAAGTTTATTATTATTCCGTTTTTGTTTAAATTCTTAACATTTACGGGATTAACTACAACTCCTCCGCCGCAAGAAATAACACAATCTTCAAGATTAGATATTAAAGCAATAGTTTCTGTTTCGAATTCTCTGAATTTCGGTTCGCCGATTCTTTTAAAAATTTCTTTTATCGATGCACCTAACTTTTCCTCAATAACTTGATCCGTATCAAAAAATTGTCTGTGTAACTCTTCAGCCAACAACTGTCCTACCGTTGTTTTGCCTGTTCCCATAAATCCCGTTAAAACAATATTTTTCATTATATTATCTGTATCCTGGATACATAATTTTTATAATTGTTTTTCATGTCTTCCAAACAATCTCCGCCGAACTTTTCTACCATTGCTCTTGCAAGTTCGAAAGCTACGGCTGCTTCACCTACGATACCTGCAGCAGGTACGGCACAAACATCACTTCTTACGGCTTCCGCTTTTTCAACTTTTTTGGTATCTATATTTACTGATTTTAAAGGTTTCGATAATGACGGTATCGGTTTCATGGTACAAGATATTTCAATGTTTTCTCCGTTGGTCATACCGCCTTCGGTTCCGCCGGCTCTGTTGGTAGTTCTGTAAAAACCTTTTTTATTTGAATAAAAAATTTCATCATGTGAAGCAGAGCCCAAAGTACTTGCAAATTTTGTACCCATACCTACTTCAACTGCTTTAATTGCTTGAATAGACATTAAACTTTGTGCAAGTCTTCCGTCGAGTTTTAAGTCCCACTGAGTATGACTTCCCAACCCTATGGGAACATTTTCGGCAACAACTTTAAATTTGCCGCCCAAAGTGTCACCTTTTGAACTTGCTTGTCTTATTATTTGAATCATTTTTTTTGATGCTGCTTTATCGGGACATCTTACAAAAGACATTTCAGCCAAATGCTGAATTTGCGATTTATCTATACCCGACATCTTTGCAGATACTTTTCCTATTGTTTCAACATAAGAATAAATATTTATTCCGAACTCTTTTAATAATTCTCTGCAAACTGCACCTACCGCAACTCTTGCTGCGGTTTCTCTTGCCGAAGCTCTTTCCAAAATGTTTCTGAAATCATCTACACCGTATTTCATAAGACCTGCCAAATCCGCATGGCCCGGTCTTGGCTTTTTCAAATGTTTACCGTCAATATCTACACTTGTGGGGGACATTACCGACTGCCAATTTTCCCAATCTCTGTTAAAAATAAAAAGTGTTATCGGTGATCCCATAGATTTTGCATATCTTACTCCGGACAAGATATGAACTTGGTCTGTTTCTATGTTCATTCTTTGTCCTCTGCCGTAACCTTTTTGTCTTCTTGCAAGATCTACATCTATATCTTCCGTATTTATGTTAAGTCCTGCCGGAATACCTTCAAGTATTGCTACTATTCCTTGTCCGTGTGATTCACCTGCTGTTGAAAATCTTATCATATTATATCTCCTAAAAATTATCGTATTGCTTGTATTGCACTATGAACATTTGTCACACCGATAATTTCAATTTTACCTTTATAATTTAAACTTTTTAAATTGCTTTTTGGGATAATTGCTTTTTTAAATCCCAACTTTTCTGCTTCGGTTAATCTTTCTCTTATTTGGGATACAGCTCTTACTTCACCCGCAAGACCGACTTCGCCGAAAATAACTGTTTTATCAGGGCAAACAACTCCGTTATTTGCGGAAGCAATTGCACATGCTATAGCTAAATCCGATGCCGTTTCTTTTATTTTTATGCCACCGACAACATTTATAAACACATCCTGATTATCTAACGGTATACCGATTCTTTTTTCAAGAACGGCGATAATTATTATTACTCTGTTTAGGTCGTATCCGGAAACCATTCTTCTGGGTAATCCGAAATTTGTTCTTGCAACAAGAGATTGTATTTCTATAAGTAACGGCCTTGTTCCTTCAATTGAAGAAGTAACTACATTTCCGGCAACGGTATTTGAATTTTCGCTTAAAAAAATAAGTGACGGATTTTCTACTTCTTTTAATCCTTCAGCTTTCATTTCAAAAATACCAATTTCACTTGTCGGTCCGAACCTGTTTTTATATGCTCTTAAAATTCTGTATATTTGTTGCTTTTCGTTTTCAAAATATAAAACAGTATCAACAATATGTTCCAAAATTCTCGGTCCCGCCAAATCTCCGTCTTTAGTTACATGTCCCAAAATAAATACCGTTATATGTTGGGATTTTGCTATTCTTAATAATTCCGCGGAACATTCTCTGACCTGCCCTACAGATCCCGGAGCCGATGTGAATTCCGGATGATATGTCGTTTGTATTGAATCTATAACCAAAAATTTAGGTTGTATTTTATTTATTGCGGCAACTATATTTTCAAGGTTTGTTTCCGAAGCAAGGAAAATATTATCTTTTGAAATGTTTAATCTTTCCGCTCTTGATTTTACCTGTGAAAGAGATTCTTCTCCGGATATATATAATACTGTCCCTTCTTTAGAAAGAGCTCCGGAAATTTGCAGCATCAAAGTTGATTTTCCTATTCCCGGTGCACCGCCCAGTAAAGTTAAAGACCCCGGAACAATTCCGCCGCCTATCATGTGATCGAATTCTTTTATTCCGGTTTTTATTCTTTCAAAGCTTTTAACGGCAACATCGTTTAACGGAAATGTTCCCGAAGAAAAGCCTGTCAGTTGTCTTGTTGATTGATTAGAAGATAAAATAGGTTCCTGTTTTTCTTCTACGAAAGTGTTCCACTTTGAACATCCGGGACATTTCCCGAGCCATTTCGGAGATTCATAACCGCAACTTTGACATACAAATACTGTTTTAACTTTTTTGTTTTTCACAAAACTATATAGATTTATTAAAGTATGAAATGTTTACAAACGGAAGAATTTACACAAAATATGTGCAGCTTTTTCTATACCTCAATACCTCTATTCCTCCATCCTTAAGGGGTTTATTTTGAGCTTGCCGCCGCTATACCGGCAACACCGAATATACTTGCAAGATCTTCATCGGTAACTTTAAGTTTAATATACGGCATAACATTTGTTTTTGTAAGTGTATCTTCAACCTGAACACCGACATATAACCAGTTGAAAATGCCGAGTCTTGCACCGAGTACAATGTTCGGCTTGTCTCTGTCCGGATCATCTTTCTTGGCTGTTTCTGTTCTGAATATTGCTTCGGCGTTAATATAAAGTCTTCTCATAGGTCCGTATATCTTATCAAACGGAGACCAACCTACACCTACACCGCCTTTACTTCTCATAACGCCGCCGTAAGCTTCAAAATTTTCCGATCTGAAGCCCATGAGAGCATCAATCTTGTTCATGTTGTTTCTTTCAAATTCATCATCTTCGTTTGTATAATTACCGATATTATTTATACCGATATAATAGAATTTATGATTGGTCGGCCTGAACCTGATACCGAAATCGTTACGATATTTTTCGTTTCTTGTATCAAATTTACCCATGTATTCCCAGTCGATTTCAAGCTTTTTGGTTCTGGATACAAACTGTTGCAATTGTTCAACCGTAACTTTAATGTCACTTACAGTACCTTTAATTTCATTTGCCATTTCTTCATCATTTATCAATGTAGAAATTGTTCCGTCACCTTCACTTATCTTTGTTACCAACTCATCAATTTTTTCGGAAACTTTTTTAAGTTCAAGAACAATGTCTCTGATATCTTGTTTGTTTTGTTGAGTTATACTATACAAGTCGGAAGAAAAGTTTTTGAAATTGTCGATAACTTGCCCGATTTGTCTTTCTTTGTCTGCGATTGTTTTACTTACTTTTTTAAGGTTATCTACGGTATCATAAAGATTTTTGAAGAAATCTTTGTTCAAACCTTCGGAAGCATTTCCCAAAACTTCATCAACTTTCTTTACTGCATTTTCTATTAATTCTTCGAGAGATGCTCCCTTTGCGGCATTAATAGTTCCGCCGGGTTCTACAACACTGTTTGTAGGAGTTCCCTGAGTAAGTTCTATATATTTTGTTCCTATTATTCCCATAGAAACTATTTTTGCGGTTGCATCGGAATATAATGTTATATTTCTGTCTATAACAAGTACTACTTTTGCTCTGCCGTTTTCCAAAACGATATTTTTTATGTTACCTACATCAACTCCGGAAATTTTTACTTTAGACTTTTTAGGAAGACCGGCAGTATTTTCAAAGTAAGTGTTAACAATATACTTTGAAGTCAGACTGTAGTTACCCAACATCATTATGGTTATAAGAACCGCTATTATACCTATAGTTACAAAAATTCCAAGCTTTAATTCGTTAGACACAAGAACCCCTTTAAAAATTACTCTGTAATTTTTGAGGTATGGATGTATGGAAGTATGGATGCATAGAAACGACATTGTTTATAATTCTTTTGTTGTTGTGGTTTCTATACTTCTATTCCTCTGTACCTCTATTCCTCAATTTTTGCTTCGCAAAAATTATTGCATTGCAAAAGACATTTCAACCGGTATCGGTCCTACGCTTGAACCGTCAACAAACTGTTTTAACATTTTATCGTTAACCGATTTAGGGTTAGCAATAGTTTGTTTTAACTTTTCTACCGTTCCTTCAAAAATCACTTTACCTAAATACAACATTATTATTCTGTCCGCTATTTTGTAAGCGGAATTCATATCATGAGTAACAACTATGGATGATACTTTTAATTCTTTTTTCAAATGAATTATAAGTTCACCTATAACATCGGACATTATCGGGTCAAGTCCCGTAGTCGGTTCATCGTAAAAAATATATTTCGGCTGATAAGCTATTGATCTTGCAAGCCCGACTCTTTTTTTCATACCGCCGCTCAGTGCGGAAGGTTTTAATTTTTCTATATCGGAACTTAATCCGACCATATTTAAACAAGAAGAAACTCTCTTTTTCATTTCTTCTTCGGATAAATTTGTAAGATTTTTCATTCCGAAAGAAACATTTTCTTCTATTGTCAAAGAATCAAACAGTGCCGCTTCCTGAAACAAAAAACCAATCTTCTTTTGAATTTCACGAAGGTTTTTTTTATCCGTTTTTGTTACGTCTATATCGTCAATAATAATCTTGCCGGAATCGGGTTTTATAAGTCCTACGAGATTTTTAAGTAAAATACTTTTTCCCGTTCCGGATCCGCCTATTATAACAAGTGTTTCACCGTCTTTAACTTCAAGACTTACACCTTGCAACACTTTTTTTGTTTCAAAAGACTTATATAAATTTTCAACCTTTATCATTATCTTATTATTTTATAATTTTTATATTGATTTTCCAATATGTTAATAAAAAAGCGGGAAGAAAATTTCTTCCCGCTTTTTTATTATTAATTTTTAATTGCTGATTATTGTTATTTCTTTTCTTCTTCTTTTTTTTCTTCAACTTTAGGTTGTTCTTCTGTTTTCGGAGTATCGCCTTTAGCAACTTCGTCCGCATAGTTCATTTGCAAATTTGAAATAGTATCTTCCAATAACTTTTCTTCGGTTTTAGTTAAGTTACCTTTTGTTTTATCTTTTAACATTAAAAGCATGTCGATAGTTACTTGTGCGGACTTTATATCTCTGTGTATCTTTCCATCCATTTGGCTGGGAATTTTACCCATTTGTTGCCAACATGCTGAAGCAAACATAGATATTAAACTGAACAAATGTTGATTAAGTTCTTTTGGATCCATTTTTATCTCCTTAAAAAATCGCTTTGCGATTTTGATGTATAGATGTATGGAGGTATGGATGCATGGAAACTACAAAAACTGTTTTTTTTGTTGTAGTTTCTATACTTCTATTCCTCTATCCCTCCATGCCTCAATTTTTCAAAAATTAACTTTAATTTTTGAAAAATTTGTCTACCGTAATCTGTATTCTTTTTAAAACTTCTTCTTTTCCCATAACTTCCATCATATGGAAAAGACTCGGTCCTTGTGTTCTTCCGGAAATTGCAACTCTTATCGGATGGAACACTTTACCGTTACTGAACCCTAACTCTACTGCCAAATCTCTTGCATATTTTTCAAGAGCTTCCGGTGAAAAATCCTGTTGGTTAGGTAATCTTTTTAATGTTTCTTCCAACACAACTTTAGAACTGTCTTTTTTTGTTTCGGATAACAAAACTTTTGATACCGCTTGTTCATCAAAAGATAATTCTTTAAAGAAGAAATCTACAAGCCCCGGAATATCTTTTAACAATTTTATTTTTTCATGTTCCAAAGAAATTGCTTTCTTAAGCAATTCTCTGTCCCAATCTTTTATTAAATCCTGTTGGTTTGTGTATTCTATCCAATCTATAAATAAATCATAAATTTCCTGGTCTGATTTACTTCTGATATACTCTCCGTTCATCCACAACAACTTTGAAGGATCAAACGTTGCAGGGCTTGAATTACATCTGTCCAAAGAAAAGTTTTCTATTAAACTGTTACCGAAAAATAATTGTTGGCTGTCTTCCGTTGACCAGCCTAAAAGTGCCAAATAGTTTATTAATGCATCTTGCAAATAACCTTCTTTTCTGTATTCGAGAACGGAAGTGTGTCCGTGTCTTTTTGAAAGTCTTGCTCCGTCTGAACCGAGTATCATGGACAAATGTGCAAATACAGGAGGTTCCCAACCTAAAGCTTTAAATATGTGAATTTGTCTCGGTGTATTTGAAATGTGGTCATCACCTCTGATTACATGCGACATTTCCATTAAATGGTCGTCTATTACACAAGCAAAATTGTATGTAGGTACACCGTTTGCTTTCATCAAAACAAAATCGTCAAGCAAAGCATTTTCAAAACTTACATGACCTCTGACAACATCGTCAAACTCTATTTTGCCTTCTTTAGGCATTCTGAATCTTATAACTGCTGTTCTGCCTTGTTTTTCATATTCTTCCTGTTGTTCTTTAGTTAAGTTTGCGCAATGTCCGTTATATTTCGGAGGTTGTTTCGCAAGTCTTGCCTGTTCTCTCATTTTTTCTACTTCTTCAGGTGTACAATAACATTTATATGCATAACCTTTTTCAAGTAATATATCTATATATTTTTGATATATTCCCTGCTCTTTTCTTTTCATTTGATAATACGGAGCATATTTTTCAAGTTCGTTTCCCGGACCTTCATCCCAGTTAAGTTTCAACCATTTCATTGCGTTTATGATTATACCCGTTGAAGCTTCCGTAGACCTTGCTTCGTCGGTATCTTCTATTCTAAGGATAAATGTTCCTTTTTCTTTTTTTGCATAAAGATAGTTAAATAATGCAGTTCTTACTCCGCCTATATGTAAATCGCCTGTAGGTGAAGGTGCAAATCGTACCCTAATACTCATTTTATTTCTCCTAAAAAATATATATAGTTTGTATATTATACAAAATATTATTTAAATAGTTTAATTTGTGTTAAAATATTAGTATGAAACTTTTTTGATGCTTATTTTGTCTAAATATTATAAAATAAGTATAACAAGGGAGGGATTACAATGAAAAGCATAAAGATTATAGTAGGTTTGTTTTTGATATTTGCTTTACCTATATCATCTTTTGCCGTTCCGCCAAGCAGAGGACATGGCAGTACACCGCCGAAATCTGCAAGTCACAGCAGTTATCACGGGCATGGTCGTCCATCTCATCATGGCCATCACGGACATCACAGTTATCACGGTTATTATTATGACAGTGATTATTATACAAGAGATGCTTTTTGGACATTTTTAGGTTTTTCCGCATTAACAGCTATTGCTGTTGCCGCAAGTACTTCCAAAAAGAAAAAAGAAAAAGTTGTTGTTGTTGAAGAAAAAGAAGAAGAACCGGAAGATTTAACTCTTACGGCAGAACAGCAGGCTCAATTGCAAAAATTGTTTGATGAAAATAAAGACTATATTGCAAAGTTAAGAACCGAAAAAGATTCGAAAACGACTGCTTTGGAAAAAGAAAAAAGTAAAGCAAAACCGGATGAAGCAACCATAGCAAGTTTAGAAAATGAAATTTCGCAGTTATCAATGAACATATTCAGAGTTACACAAAATACGAAAAAGCAGATACAAACAATACTTACTCCCGCACAATATGAACAATATGAAGATGTAAGACTCTAAACTGCAATGTATAATGTACAATTTATAATTTATAATTAACGACAAACGGCAATTTATAATAACAAAAAACGGGAAGAAACCTCTTCCCGTTTTTTTATTATTATTTAATCTTTTAATTCTTTAGTTGTATCTATACTTCTATGCATCCATACCTCAAAATTGCTTTAGCAATTTTTAGTATATAATCTTATTTAAAGGATATTCAATAATCCCTTCCGCACCTGCTCTCTTAAGTGCCGGAATAACTCTTTTTACAATATTTTCTTCGATGATAACTTCCAAAGCTATCCAATTACCGTCACTCAAATTTGAGATTGTAGGTTTTCTTAATGCCGGCAATATTTTTTCAACTTCAGGTAACTTTTTGAAAGGTATATTCATTTTTAAACCAACCATACCTTCCGCATTTAATGCACCTTGTAAAAGTATTGCAAGATTTTCGATTTTTTCTCTTTTCCAAGAATCTTTCCAAGAAGAATTGTTTGCAATAAGTCTTGTTGTTGAAGTTAAAATTTCTTCAACTATTCTTAAGTGATTTGCTCTTAAAGAAGAACCTGTTTCGGTAAGTTCAACGATAGCATCTACAAGTTTACCTGCTTTAGCTTCCGTTGCACCCCAAGAAAATTCTATGTTAGCTTTAACTTTGTTTTTGGCAAAATATTTTTTTGTATAGTTTAAAAGCTCTGTTGCAATTCTTTTGCCTTGCAAATCTTTTACGCTTTTTATTTTTGATGCTTCAGGTACTGCCAATACCCATCTTACAGGTCTGAAACCTGACTTTGCATATCTTAATTCGCAAACTTCTTTAACTTTTGCATTTGTTTCGCATATCCAATCAAAGCCGGTAAGACCTGCATCAAATACGCCGTCTTGAACATATTTTGCCATTTCTTGAGATCTTACAAGCATAACTTCTATTTCTTCATCGCTGCATGTAGGGAAATAAGATCTTGAAGAAACATTTATTCTTATACCTGCTTTTTTAAATAATTCAATTGTTGATTCTTGTAAACTGCCTTTTGGAAATCCTAATCTTAATTTTTTCACTGTTATTCTCCTAATATTAAATATACCTATTTTTTATCAAACTTAAAATTCGGAACATATTTGCCGAATATAGGCAACACTTCTTTAGACAGATTCGATATATAGGTTGTTGTTGCCGTTTCTGCTTTGTTTGCGGAAGTGTTGAAAGCCGGTATCACAACATTTGCCGACAACACGAACCAAATAAAAAAGCCTAAACAAGCTCCTGCCAATTTATCGAATATGGATAAATAAAAAAACTTAACTATTCCGAATATAAAAAGACCTATTAAAAAAATTATAATTGCCACCGCAGCAAAAATAAAATAATAATTTATACCGAACTGATACGGATAATTTTCAGCTAATACTATAGCAAAAAATCCTGCGGCAACCGCAAAAAAGCTCTTAATTATACCTGCATAAAAACCTATGTACAACAACACTGCCAACAATACAAACAAAATAATGTTAATTAAAATGTTTAACATGATTTATGTATTATTATACCGCTTGCCAATTTCGGGAAAAAGTAAGTGGATTTTTGCGGCATATTTTCATTGTTCAATGCAATTTCTTTTATTGCTTCCACCGGTGTTGCAGGAACCAAAATCGCAATCTTTTTCGTTTTCTTGGCAAGAGCTATTGCTTCTTTTTCGTCTTTAACATAAACATATTTGTCTGCAGTAACCTGTTCTTTAGGTATCAATATGTTATGCAATATACTTACACCCAAATTTCTGAAAGCCGAACAATTTTTCGGCATGGCTTTTTTAAGCAATGCTTCATTCTTTATAACCAAAGTTCTGTATTTGCCGTCTTTAAATAACAAAATAGGTTGAATTTTGGCTTTTTGAAGTTTATTAAAATCTTTTTGAGGTAAAACATTAAAGTATTTTTCAATGTTTTGTTCAAGATTTTTAGGCTCTTCAATAACTCTGTGTGTAGGCCATATTGAAATACCGCTGTCTTCCATAGGGCACAAATATGCAAGAACATATCCGTATTCGTTTTTATCGGAAAACTTTTTATCTTTGCCTTTCATATATTGCAAATAGTTCCAAGATGTTTCGTATCTGTGGTGACCGTCGGCAATAAATGTTTTTTTGTTTTTCAATGAGCTTTCTACTTCTTTTACTATTTTTGCATCGTCTATAACCCACAATTTGTGAGCTGTTTTTTCTTTGTCTGTTGCAACGGAAGTAGGTTTTTTCTTTGATATCTTTTTGCACAAATTAACGATTTTCTTCTTATCATCGTTAAACAATAAGAAAATCGGACTTAAATTTGCTTTAACGGCTTTTAATAAACTCAATCTGTCTGCTTTCGGTTTAGAAAGTGTTTTTTCGTGAGCTTTTACCGCTCCGCCGTGAGGATTTTCTATTTTAAGTGCCGCAAAGAAACCTCTTCTTACCATTTTTTTACCATGGTCTACAAATGCTTGTTCATAAAAATATAGAGCAGGTTTTGTTTCTTGCAACAAAACATTTTTATCTAACCATTCTTTGAACAAAACATTTGCTTGCGCATACTTGTTCCTTTTACCTTTTGGGTCCGAAAGTTCCAATTGGACCATATTATATTTAGATTTTGCTTTCAATTTTTTCTTCTCTTCAGCACTTATTACATCATAAGGAGGGCAAATTTCGTTCGTAATGTTTGCTTTAGAATATCTTACACCGTTAAATGCTTTTATTATAGCCATTTTAATACTCCTGTTTTTAAAATATTATTGATTTTACATAATATTTCGGTATATTGTCAAAAAAACGGGGAAATTGCGAAAATTCGGTAAAATTTTATTTTTTTTATTGCGGTTATTTTGTCCAAGTGCTATAATTAAAATGTATGAAAAGCATCTTAAAGTGCGTTTTAGCTTTTTTTGTTTTCTTTTCAATGGTAGATTTGTCGGCAATAAATCTATTAAGAGATTTTCGTTTTGATACAAAAACTACAGCAGCAATATCAATGTCGGAAGTTGTAAATGTTCAGTATGATTTATTACAAAAAACAAAAAATGTTGTAGCAAATGTATGCGATAATATAGCAAAAGATGTTATAAGTTTGTTAGCTCCGACACAACAAAACAATGTATTTCTTGCTACTAATCAAAAAGAAAGAAAATTAAGTGCTGACAGCTACTTTAATTTTGTTAAAGTTGTGCTGTCTGTATTTATTTCAAGTATAAGTTATGTATTAAAAGACACTAAGATACCGTTGTTTTTCTTTGCGTTTGTATTCGTGTTTCTATTGAGGTATCTGGGACTTTTATTTACATTTGACGGGATAACTATCTCTAAACGGTATAAAAAGGCATATAGCATGTAGTAAATGCTATATGCTTTTTTTATTGCAAGGAAGTGAATTATGATAATAAAATTTATAAAGAAAAAGTTTAATTTAATAAAAATCTGTGCTGTTTTCATAACCGTATGTTTTGTTGTATCAACATTGGGTGCAAACTTGTATGCCATACCGTTGGCAGAAAATGCAAACAAAAAATATGAAGATGTATTTAATAAAGTAAGCAGTATAAGTGCCGAATACGGTAAAATAACAGCAAGTAAAGATGCTAACAGTGATATAACAATAATAAATATTCAAGATTTGCATTGCCATCCTCAAACACAAAGAAATATATCTAAAATAATTACCCAAATTGCCGATAATTATAATTTAAAGAAAATCTATGTTGAAGGCGGATACGGAGATATAGATACAAGTTGGTTAAATACAATAAAAGATGAAAAAATAAAAAGACAAATAATAGAAGGTTTGTTGGAAGAAGGTATATTAACCGGAAGTGAATACTATAAATTAACAAACAACAATGAAGTAGAATTAAAAGGTATAGACGAAGAACAAATACACAAAGATAATGTAAGAAGATTATCTTGGATTATCGCAAATCAAGACAAATATAAGGCTGTAATAACAAAAGTAGAAAAAGAAATAAATATATTGGAAAAAATGCATGTAAACAGCAGAAACGAAAGGTTCAATAGAGACATAGAAAAATATTTAACGAACGAAATCGATTCCAGAAGATTTTACAGACAGTTGGCAAAGTATGTTAAAGATATTAATGAAAATCCCGACAAATACAACAACATAACCGCAATAAGATTGGAAGATTATCCGAACATAACAAAATTTATTGCATTAAGAAAAACTGCAAAAGATATAGATGTAAAAGAAGTAACACAACAGTTACAAATGGTAATAAACGAATTGAAGAATAAATTACCATACAATGTGTACACGAGGTTGTTAAGTGAAACCGAAAATTTAAGCGACAGTCAAAAAGTTGTTGAACTTATAACAATGCTTTGCAACAAAGAGGGAATAAATTTAGAGAATAAATATAAATCATTACATACATTTTTAGAAAGTAACGGAATAAACAGAGAATTAAATACGGTAGAACTTGTTCAAGAAGAAAGGCAATTGCTTTCGGAAATAAGAAAAGCTCTTTCTTACAATAATGAAGAATATGAAATAACTTTTATATCGGATTTCAGTAAATATTTTAAAGATTATTTGGAATATAAGTTGACCGATGCGGATTGGAAATATTTTGAAAAAGAATTCGATCAATTCATAACACTGTATTCTAAGTATGCTACCGTAAACAGAATACAGGAAATATACGGCGATTTTGAAGAAATAAACAAATATTACAAAATAAACGATCAAAGAAATAACATATTTGTTTCAAACTTATTGAAAGACGAAGAAATAAGTGTATCGGAAACGGATAGGGTAAGACAGGAAGAAGAAATATTAAAAAATTCTAAAGAAGTAATAATAGCGGTAACCGGTGGATTCCATAGTACCGAGTTGGAAGAAATATTAGCAAAAAAAGAAGTAAATACCATTGTAATAACTCCGTCAATATTTGAAGGAATAGAAAAAGCAACAAAACAATATAAAGGAATAATCAAAGAACAAAGCAGATATTTTCAACATCAAGCTTTGGCATACACATTGGCGTCTTGCACTACAGATGAGTATAAAAAGAATTTGTTGTATTCGATGGCAAAAGACCTTCTCGGCGGCAATGTGGAAAGATTAAGAGAAGCTTTAGGACAGGATGTAGATTTAACCGTATTTGATAATTTACAGCCGTTAACGGAACAGGAACAAGAACAAATTTCCGAACAGAAAAATATTATAGTATCTGCAGCATCTGATATAGCGGCCGATGTTTTACCTAAAGAAGGCGGTAAAGCTATATTTGTACCAAACGTCAGTGAAATAATATTAAAGGTATCAAGAAGTTTGGTTGATGCCGGAATATTCTTAAATAACGGACCGGTTTTTGCTGCGGAAGAATTGGGGTTACCTAACTTAGACGATATATCTCCGGAAGAATATTCAAGAATGCCTGATAGTATACAAGAAGCATTGGTTGCTAAAGAATACGGAACGGAAGCTGAATCCGATGAAAGAGCAAACGAAGAAGAAAATTTTGCAGAAGAAAGTATTGATGAAACAGAAGATGTAGAAACACTTGTTGAAGAAGAAACCGTTGATTCAAGTTATCTTTCAGAAGAAAGAAAGTCTGAACTTTTAAAAAAACTTAATAATGATAGAGAAGCTCTTGACTTGCTAATAGATATTTGTTGCAGGAAATCGGTTAATTTTGATTTATCGAAAGACAGTGCTCTTTTGGAAATGTTTATAAGAAAGCTCAATTTGGGTGAAGATTATCTCGATTTTGACTATATGTATGATATCGTAAGAAGAAGTATACATGTTGCAAATACTTTTCCTATTGATACGGATTTAAAATTTGCATGTTTTGAGAAATTTATTGATTTCTTTAATTCCGAAGACAAGAACAAAAATGGCGAAGTATATTATATAACTCTTTTTAGAAGACTGTTTTCTTTGAATAAGAAAAGTTTACAATTTTTTTATGAAACACTTGATGGACTATCCGCCAATGATTTGGTTTTTTATTACGATGCTTCAAAAATAAATAAGAACTTAAAATTTTTATTAGAAAACTTTGATAAAGGCATTTACGAAATAACCGATTACAGCAGATTAGTTAATTTGTTTGATAATATCGATAAATTGAGTTTCCTTTCCGAAGGAGAGTTCTCTTATTTAATATCTTTGCCAAACAAAATTTTTGTAAGTATTTTATATTCATCAAAAGATTCTTTCCAATTAAAAACCAAACTGACTGTAGGCAAAAAATATTATTATAAAGGTTGTGATGAAGATGTAGCAAGAGCTATTTTTGACAAGGCTGAAAAGTTGCAGGGCCTTAATGTAGTATTTTATCCGGCTTTTTCCCGTCTTAATAAGGAAGCCATACTTTTTATCTTGGATAGTGTAAACAACTCTTCCGAAATAGAAAAGATATTGAGTCTGTATAGAGGAATGGGACTTTCTCCGGAATTTGAAAATTCGACAAGGCTTAAAGATTTTAAAGATCCGAGATTTAAAGCTCTTGTTCAATATATCTCTTCCATACAAGATAGGGATTTTTATGATAAATTATTCTTCGGAATTTATGACAGAGAAAATTTACGAAATATAGTTAACAGTATAGATGATGCTAATTTTGTTAAAGACTATCTTTTAAATCCCGACTATCAAAAGATTTATAAAAACTTATTTAAAAAATTAGCAGATTTGAATATAAAAAATGTTGCTGCAGAAAATAACCATTTAGCATTGAAACTTATTTTAAATAAGGAATTTAACCAAATTTTAACCGAATCCGGAATAGATAATATATCCGACGAAGATAACATTATAGCAAGGTATTATTCGGCAATAGCTGTTTCAAGAATGATATTTGATGGTGTAGGCGGAGAAAAGATTGATTACGATTTTAATGATGAAGCCGGTATGGAACTTATTAAAGAAGTTACAGATACATACCTTGAAATAATGAAGGAAATGTTAAATGTTGTATTGTTGGATTCGGATACAAAGATATATGCTCTTTGTAATAGTGAAAGAGTATATGGCAGAGACAGGTTTAATATAGATACTTTGCAGGAAATTATAGAGTATATGGGGATACAGTTAGAAATCCCAGGAGAAAATGTATACAGAAGAGTAGGAAATAATAAAAATGCATCGAAAGGTTGGTTGAATGCTATAGAAACCTTTGTAATGGATTCAATTAGAACAAAAGGTTATTTTATGTTTAGGGGGCATGGAAACGAAAACATGTTATGGGTTTATGATCCCAAAGAAAATGATAATGGTTTGGCTACAGGTAATATGCTTGAGGTAATTACTCCGCGAGAATTAGCTGAATCTTTATTTAAATTGGCTACAAGAGATCAAGACCCTGTAGATTTAAGAAACATAACAATAGATTTAAGCAGTTGCTATTCTTATTATTTTGCAAGAAGCGTATATAATATATTAGAGCAAAAATTTAAAGCAGAAAACAAAACGGAATCTTATCCCACGATAATAACAGCGGCAGGACTCGAAACAGAATTTGGAATTACGGATTTTAGAGGGATGGAGGGAAATTTACATAAAGGTATAAATAAACTTTTAAGAAATTTCCAACGAGGTTCTGTGTCTGCTTTAACATTAGGAATGGTAGGTGTATCTGAATACATGTTCGGTGACTCCAATATTACAATGTTTTCATCTTTCTTTGATGAAAATATGTTGGAAAAAATTGCTAAAACAAGAGAGTCGATTGCAAAGTTTAATATATCCCGACATAGAACTGTAGAAACAGAACCGGATATTTTGGATAATATAGAACAAACTGCAACAAGAGTAAATATAAGAAATGTAAAAAAAATAGCAATAAGAATTTTACCCAAATTTGTTACGGAAGCTTCTATTTTTAAAGAAGATAAGTTTGCTCCGATATGGGAAGAACTTTTTTACAGGTTTGCTCCTGCACTCATGCTTACAATTTTAATATCTGTTACAATGATGTTTGCTCCGGCGGGATTTGTTTTATTTACAAAAATAGGATTTGCAGTTATTTTGACATTATTTCAAACAATATTTGTGAAAGCTCATATAGTAACGGATTGGCTGAGAGCAAAAGATTCCGGCGGAGAGAAATCTTCCGAAGAAGTTCCCGAAACTTCAATCTCTGATAAACAAAGCAAAACTGTTGATTTAGGGAAAGTTTTTGAGAAAGATTTAACTTTCGAAGATAAAATAAATAAAATTTTTAAAACAGTAAAAGAAAGATTATTTGCCGTATTTTCCGATTCCAAAGATGCGGAAAGTTTTAAAATTTTTTACAAGACCAATAAAATTGCTGCCGAACATAAAGATGGTCTTATCATACCTACAATAGCTTTTACCATACCATATGTAGTCGTAATGTGTTTCTTCCCTTCAATCCAAGCTGTTATGATAGCAACCATAGTATCAATGGCTTTACATGCAATAAATAATATAGTAGCAAAAATAATTAAAGAAAAAGGTTTGTTGCAAAAAAAGAAAAGAGATATAGATTTTCAAGATATTCAAAGAAGAATAAAACACATTAAACTTCTTATTGAAAATCCTAATGTGGAAAGAGACTTGCCGGAACTTAAAGAAGGTTCTTTTGTTCTAAAATTCGGATTGGCGAGAAAAGCCGAAAGAAGAGCAGAATCTTTGTTGGAGTATGAAAAAATAAGAATATTTTTCATTAATAGACTTAAAGATGAAATGGCTAAGAGAGAAGAGATAAAAGCAGAGCTGGAAACAATAAAAAAAGCAAGAAAGACTAAAAAGAATAAAGCAAAAATACAAGAGTTAGAAGAACAATTAGAGATAATGGAGAAGGAATATCCTCGAATATATAATGAATTACTTTTTGCCGATACAAAAGAAGTAGAGAAAACAATAGATAAGATAGATGCTCTTTTATCTATCTTTGAAGAAATAGATATTATATTGGACAATATAGAAAACTTCAAACTTGAAAATGCCGATGATGAAGATGCATACAAAGAAATAAGTGCATTAGAAGAAGACTTCTTGGATTTCGCAGAAAATACTTTCATGAACAGTTTAATGTCTTTGTATAACAATCAAAAAACAACCGGAATCCACGTAAGAAGAGTGGTGGGTGATTCCAATTTGATCGGAACAAAGATGCTTTCAGGTAATAATGTAAGAATGATGTATAAATTAATGCTTTCTTCAATATTGCATGATATAGGCAAAAATTTAGTTCCTTTACAAATTCTTGACAAGCAAGGTTCTTTTGATCGTTTGGAAAGAAATATAATGGAGTTTCATGTTGTTTTTGGCGGTATTATATTAAGAAGTTCGATATTGAGAAGGCTATCATACACAGCAGAAAACCACCATCGTTATACCCTCAAAACAAAAATGGATGATTTAGGAAAAGAAACAGAAGTGGGTGATTTACATATACCAACAATTTCTTCTCTTGATGAAGAAAAGGAAGAACAGATTGAAAGAATTGTTAAATTTTTGGAAGAAATAAATCCTGATTTATCGTTTGATTCTGCAAGCCCATATCCGAAAAGCTTGGAAGATATTAAAAGTATTTTGGAAGATAATGATATGGATTTAACCGAATCTCAGCAAGAAAAACTTGATGATTTGTTACGTGAAGTAGAACAAATTGAAGAAGAAGTACTGATTGCAAAGATAGTTTCTCTTGCTGATGTCTTTGAAGCGGTAAGTCCGAAATTGTCTTTTGATTCGGAAAGGACATATCAATTCCCGCAAAAGATAAGGGATATTTCCAGTATGTTGGAAAATATAGATATAGATTTGACGGAGTCTCAAAAGAGAGAAGTGATTGTTTTGTTGGCCGAAATAGCTCAAATAGATAGTGAAGATGATGCAGCAAAAAAACAAGAAATGGAACAAAAGTTTATAAAGAAGGTGTTATATGATCGTAGCAAGAGTGCTGTTATAAAATACGTGAGAGAGAAAAATTATGAACTTATTAGAGAAAATGCCTTTAAAATAATATTTACAAAATCTCCAAAAAAGATATTCGAAGAACTCGGAAAAACAGAAGAAGAATTTATGGCTGACTTTGAAAATGATCCTAAAGGAACCATAGATGAATGTATGAGTTTGGTAGATGCGGACAAATTCGAATTTGATTCAGATGTTATAAGAGCATTTTTAGAGTTTTATTTCAGTTCTGAAGATATTAGAGTAAATAATGCGATATTAGAAAGTTTAAATAAGGGTGAAGAAAATAGATTTATCGTATATATAAAAGATGCTTTATATTCTTTATATAAACTCCAAAGAAGTGTTAATAGAATGTTAGTCAGATTTACTCCTGTGATAGCTTCGATTTTTTCTGAAAGTCAAACTGATTATGATAAATATTTTAAAGATAAAAAGGTCTTTCTCCAAAGATTTAAAACTGAAGAAGGGGTAAAAAAAGTAAGAAGCTTTGAAATATTAAAGTTTGGCAAAAGCTCAATACAAAGAGTTATCGGACGATTTGAAGTTCCCGTATTTGAAAGAGACTATGATTCGTTAGGAATGATAGTTGAAAAAGATTCCGACGGTAATATTGTAAGTGTAAAAGCAAAAGAAGGATATGGATTTAGCAGTTTGTTGATTGACGGAGAACCTGTCGGTGATGAAAAAAATAATTTGAATTTTTCTGCAGGTCAAATAAGTGCAATGTTAAAAGATGTGCAAATATTAGATTACGATGCTCCTGATATAAAAGAAGATGAAATGGATAAATATGTTGCCCATATTTATTTAGATGATAGTAAAGAAGACCTTGAGAAAGCTATGGAAGATGCAATAAAGAATAATAAGTTAATGGTAATACATGTATTTAGAAAAGGTTTTAGTACAAAGGGTTTAACGTTGGGGCAAATTCGAGATAAATATGATCAGGCGTATTCTTTGCTTCAAAGTGATAAACTAAAGAATCTTCCTGTACTTTCCGAAACGATGCGGCTTGAAAGAGATGTTGAGGTAGATCCATATATAACGTTTGATTTCTTCTTAAAAGAGTTATTGAAAAACCATTTCGGTCATGGTAATTTTGGATTGTTTGAATATCCGATTGCTTGTTATATTGCGCCTGATGGTTCTAAAATGGTTACATACGATTCTTCCTTGGATTTAGGTAATGGCAGATACAGCTCTCCGTTCCTTTCAGAAGAATTTAAAAACAGAGGAATAACAATAGGTGTTCTTGATGACTTAATGAAAGAAACCCTTATTCATGGAGATGGTAAGGGCAGGAAAATGATGGCGGAAAGTAAAACAAGAAATTTTGAAGATTCTCGCCGTGTTGATGATTCAAAAATAGCCGGATATAGATTTTTTAAAGCAACAGTTACACTTAAGTTGGAAACGGAAGAACAAATAGAAGCTGCAAAACAATATAAAAAAGAACAAGATGCTAAAGCTAGGTCAGTAACATCTTCAAGTGCAGTAGATGAAGAATCAGGATTATATAGTTTTAGAACAAGTACTTCCAAAACTTCAAGTACTGTTTCTACGGCAACCGCAGAAGATTGGGAAGACTTTTGGTCATCGATTCTAAAACCGTTCGGATTGAAATTAGGTAATTATGCACATGTTTGGGAGGAAGTAGTTTTTAGATATTTACCTACGGCGTTCATATTGTTAGGATACATGAATCCTTTGGTAGGTCTCGGTATACAAATAGTGTTTATATTGGCTCATCCGATAGGAAAGTGGATGGCTTCAAGAATGAATTGGGAAAAAGCAAGAAAAGAAGGTAAGCAAGTCGGTAAAAAAGCAGGTATCGGTGACTTGTTTAAACAAATAGGTAAAGATTTATTGCTTTTAACACCTACCTTAGTTTTAATGTTACCATATGTAGGAGCATTGTTGTCTTTAGCAATAAATCCTGCATTATCTCTTATAATAACTCCCGCAATATTTACATTTGCAAATGTAATAGTTCAATGGTTAACGAGGAAAGATTCCGGTGGTGAAGTAATAAGTATAGATAAAAATTTAGTAATATTTATAACAATTGTTTCCCTCGGATCATATATATTCTTACCATTAATTCCTGTAATACACCCAATAGTAAATACTTTAATAAATCCAATAGTAATAACAAATGCCATAAATGCCGGATACTTACATTACGAATATAATAAGAGACAACAAGACCGTGGTAAATCGTTGAATTTAGCAGAATTATTTTCCGGTGATTCCGAAAAAGCTAAAGAAGTTGTAAAAGACGGACAAGAGAGTGATGCAAAGAGTAAAAGTGAGCATGTAAAAATTGTTGCAGATTCAATAGACTTAGAAGGAAATTATGAAATAGAGGAAAAAATAAAACATTTCCGATTTAGAAAACGAGACTTGGTTAAATTTAGTGATGACAATTCTTTTATGGAAAATGAGGATAGTTTTATTAGTATTACATTACCAAAAGGTTATGAATTATCAAATTATGGCGTCAATAAGAGTTTGAGTACAAAAGATGGTAAGATTCGTATAAAAAAAGAAAAATCATTCAAAAGGTTTATTGTAATAACAGATGATAGTAAAAAAGAACATATATTTTTTATTAACGAAGAAGGATATAGAGAGATAACTATATCTTTAGAAGGAAAAGAAGATGTTTCTTTGAAAGAATTAAAAGATAAGGCAGGTGTTGATATTGGTAAAGATGAAATTGTACCACCTAAAAATGAAGTTTTATTGAAAATTCATGATTTAACTGTTGAATCTTGTTCTGAACCATTTACAATAGAATTATCTAAAGAACAAAAAAATAATTTTATTTTTATAAGAGGTAATTTTTATAAAATTTCAGAGCAAGGTAAAAAGGAAATTATTTTAAAAGAAGAGCTGGAAAAATATGGTATTGATTTAGAACATTCCGTTATTGAAAATGGTAAAATCGTTTCTTTGCGTCTTATTCTTGGAGCAAAAATTGGTGTGTCTGTAAGACAAGCTGTAGGTATAGATGAAGAAGAAATGGCATACAGAATGGAACAAATTCTTGGCTCAAGAGACGTGGATAGTAGAGAATTGATTACCTTGGATGAATACGAAGAAGTGCCAACGGATTTTGTGATATATTTTTTCCAAGTACAAGGATTAGCAGAAAATGTTATCAATGATATTATAAATAATATAAGTAGTGAAGGTATTGGTGCTACAATATATCCGAAAACATTAGAGAATATACTAATAACAAATGGTTTTCTTGAAGAAGATGCCAAAATGTGGGTAGAAAGAATTTTTACTGAATATATCGGAGATTTCTCAAATATGGATATTTCAGAAGAAATTCCATTAGATTTTTTAAGATATTTTTTGCAAAAAGAAGAAAATAAAAACATACATGGGCAGCAAGATATAATTAAACTTTTATCAGATAGAGGCAAACAAATATCAATAGAAGATTTAGAACAAGATTTATTAACATTTGGCTTTTCTAAAGAAGAGTCAGTGGAAATCATAAATGAAATCAAAGAAAAAAATCTAAAAATAGCAAACAATTTTTTAAGAAAAATTCTTGAGCAACTGGGTTTAAACGAAGAAGATATAGAAATGTTAAATGGAAAAGGAAGAAATTTAACAATAAAAGATTTAGAGGATGCTTTTGCTGAACAAGGTTTCGATGAAATAAAGATTGGAGAGTATATAGAAAAAATAAAAAAATCTTTTGAAGAAAATATGATACCGGGATACGTATCCTCTTTCTTAGTTGATAAATTCAGAGAGTTAGGACTTAATAAAAAAGCTGCAAACGGAAGAACTGCAAATATAATTGCAAAATGTGGAGATAAAAACTCTTTAATATTGTTAACTAAGTTGAAAGAAGAATTAGTAAACGATGGTGTTTCTGAAAAAGAAGCGGACTTATGGGTAAAACAAATTTATGAAAATTATCGTGCAAGTGAAGCAAAAAAAGAAAAATCTAGTGGAACGGATGGATTACAGATTTCTTTCTTAAAACCTTTTATTGAAAAGAAAGTGTCGGAAAGAAAAATAGTTGAGTTTTTCTTTGAAAGAACAAGGTTTATCTCCATAGAAAATTTAGAAAGAGAATTAATAGGGCTTGGGTATTCTAAACAAGAAGCTGAAATTTTAATAGAAAGAATACGTAATGAGTATCCGCAACAAACAGAAAGATTCCAAAAAATACCAACGGATTATGTAATATCTCTTTTTAAGAAAGGATTTATAGATAAAAAGATAGTTCTTTTTTTAGAAGCAGGGAAAACTACATCAAAAGAAGATTTAGAAAAAGGATTTATGAGATACGGATACTCTGAACAAGAATCAAAAGAAATAGTAGGGGAAATCTTAGATCAATATAGTAAAGATATAAGGAAGAGAAATGTTCAAATTATATCAAAATATCAAAGGGAAAGAATATTGATGAGAGCAGATGTTTCGGGAACAGATCAAGTTATTTCATTGAGAATAGAAAATGAACAATTGGAATCAACGAGAAAAGTATTATCAAATATAAATGAGCTTGATGAAAACCAATTAATAAGTTTGTTGGAACATAATCCGATGTTGTTATCTATGTTGATAGAAGCTCTTAACAGAGGTTTTGTTTTTGATAAAAAAGAAATTGAAACTTTTGGGGAATTGGTAGAATATTTACAAAAAAGAAAAGAGAATAATGAGAAAGGGGATAATGAAAATATTGTGACATTGAGAGGCTATTTCGGTGAAATTTATCTTGCAGAAACAACTGTTTCAGGAGAACTTGATGGTTTAAAATTAATATTACAATTACCAAAAAATGTTAATGAACCGGGTATAGATTTAATTGATCCTGTTACAGGAATGAAAATACAAGTAAAAATAGATGAAGGTGATAGTACCGCAGAGGCTTTTTCTAAAAATCCTACCGTACCGATAGCTTGTACTAATAGAGTAGCAAAAAAGAAAAATCAACCTACAATAAGAGGTTTTGTAGAGATGGAAACGATGATGGGTTTTGCGACAAGTTTTCTTGGCTTAATTTATAAAATAGGTATAAACATAATTAAAGAAGAAGGAAAGAATCCAAGTTATCAAATAGTTGTTGGTGGAGAAATAAAAGATAATGTAAATCTCACGAACACCAGTGCAATTATTAAAATTTTAAATAGTCTATATGAAGTTGAAGAAGAAACTAAAGTATCTGATACTAATGCCATCCTGCCGGAAAATATGGGATTGGTAAATAGAATAATGCAGAGTAAATTCGGAAATGCATTTGTAGTAGCGACAGTAATAGCATTTAAAGAGTTTAAAGCAAGCATGAAACCGAGTTTTGTAGATATGCATCAAAGTGAATCAGGAAGAAAAGGAGCACAACAATTAAGAGATTTTATTACAAGGTTTGATGTCGTTGAAACTGATGGATTAGCAGCAAGAATAATAAAGACAATATTAGGTACAATAGTAAAAGGTGCAAGCATAGTAAAACATATAGCAATAGATTACAGATATATAAAAGCAAGCGGAATACAAGAAGCAATAAGTATGTTCGGTAATAATACATACATGGATGAATACGGACAAATACATATACCGCCGGTATTAATAGTTAATGATTTAAAGGGATTAAAAAATTTAAATAATACCGGAATAAAAGTAAACGGAAGATATATATATCAAGTAGGACAAAAAGGAATGTTGATATACGGAGCAGAGGGAGTGAACAGCGAAGATATAAGTATGGCGGTAAATGAAAGTCAAATGATAAAAGATGCAATAGAACAAATGATAAGAGAGAAAGGATACGAAGGTGTAAGTGTTGAAGTTGATGGTGTAATACAAGAAGAAGGTGATGGTGTGAGATTTGAAAACGGAATAACAATAATAGGAGCCGATGAATTACAGAATAAGAGTGCCGACTATATAGATGGTTATGTAAGTTCAAGTATAGAATTAAAGAGAAGTATGGGAGTTATGTATAGCCAAAAAGCATTGATAAGTTTGGAAAGTATAGATGATACCGAAAAATTAAGACAAGCATTAAAGCAAGGAAGAGCAAGAAAAATAATAAGCAAAGCTCAATATGATCAACTACAAATGACTTACGAAGAATTAATGGCAATGAGAGAAGCCGGAATAGAAATATATGTAGATAGTAATGAAATAGATGAAAATTTGAAAAAAGCGGGAATAACCGGGCAAATAATAAGAAAAGATAATCAAATATTTATACACGATTATTATACACAGGAAGATGTGGAAGTAGAAGAAGTTGGTGAGAATAATAGTTTAACGGATATAGAAAATATGTTAGTAAATTCACAAAAACTTATATTGATAGATATAAAGGTTTTGGCTGATAAATTCCAAAAAGAAAATATTTTGGGAGCATATAAAGGATTAAATACCTTGATAGGTAACATAAAGTTAAAAACAGGTATAGGACAATTGAGTGAAACGGATATAAAGAGTTTAGGATACAATTTAGATTACAATAAGTTACCGCAATTAACATTGTCAAAACCGTTACAGGAATATACTAAAGCTGAAATTGAAGATATGTTAACCGCAAGTATTTTAAGTATGGATACAAATACCGAAATAAGAATAATATTAAAGGCAATAGATAAAAATGATGCGTTAAAAGATTTGTTTACACAAATAATTAAAGAAAGAATTTTAGCTAAGACGGCATTAACACAAAATTATAAAGAGTTCGGCTTAAGAGATAAAAAATTGGAAATACTTTTAGGACAAATGTTGTTTATGCAAATGGATAACAAAAATAAAGCAATAATAGATCTTACATATATAGATTCTGATGGTACACAAAAAGAAGTAACCGGAAAAGAAAATGATTTAA
Organism: Endomicrobiaceae bacterium; assembly: GCA_045223915.1. Taxonomy (GTDB): domain Bacteria; phylum Elusimicrobiota; class Endomicrobiia; order Endomicrobiales; family Endomicrobiaceae; genus Ruminimicrobiellum. The sequence continues at coordinate 122,460 of JBGUZU010000015.1, forward strand.
TAAATAAAATAACACAAGATACGGAAAAAGCTATGAGAAAAGATGAAGTGGCAATAAATTCAATAATAGAAATAATATTGGTTTACGGAGATAGCTATAAAGATAAACAGATGGCAAAACAATTGGATGTAAACGATGCAAGAAACTACAGAGCCATGATGGCAGCCGCATAGTGACGACAGAAGACTGGAAGATTAGAAGATTGGAATAATGGATGGGAAATATAAGCTGTAAGCTTTAAGATAGAAAAACAGGCAAAAAAGATTTTTTGCCTGTTTTTTAGTATAATTAACCTTATGAAATACTTATTAATGTTTACACTTATTTTCTGTATGTCTTCTTGTGCGGTGTTGGATTATCCCAAGAGAATTGCCGGATATTCAATTAAAAATTTCGAAACCGAACAAGACGGCAGATTTTCTTTAAATTCCGATTTGGAACCGAGAAAAGCATATAACAAATGTAATCTTTTCTTATTTGAAAACAATATTCAAACAAACTTTAAAAGTGACAAAAAAATGTATATTGTTGCCAGCAAATTTACTTTGATATACGAATATACATTGGATTCCACGGAAGTTGCATTTTTCGTTTATGAAACAGATGATAATAAATCTAAAATAGATGTGGTTTCAAACAATTCAAGACTTGCCAAATTTGTATATGATAAGTTAGTTGTTTATATGCAAAAATAATTAAACAAATTTCGTTGTTACTTTTTTATCTTTCAATAATTCGATAATTTTTTTTATAATTTCTGTTCTGGGTAACAGATTGCTTTGTCTATAGAATTGATGTTGACCGTTATCTGCCGTTCCTACAACAAAATTTATTTCATTTTCTTTTTGTATTAGTTTTATAACTTCAATTGCCGATATATTATCGGAAGTGTTACCGGACAATATTTTGTAACATTCATTTAAAGTTATAACACCTTCGTTTGCGAAATCTATTCCGTTAATAAAGTATTGGGGGGACTGTGTTGCGGAATTTATTTTAATATCGGGTTTTATATTAAGTTCTCTGCAATACATTTTCATTGTTGAAGAACCTAAAATAATTTTGTAACCGATACTGTTTACAAATTTCCTGCATATATCATTATCGTTGTTTTTATTTTTTGGTAATCCGGTTAAAATGTTTAACATTTTTTTATTATACAAAATAATACATAAATAAAAATAACCTGACACATTTTCTGTATCAGGTTATTTTTTTATTTAAAAGAAATTATTTCAAATTCTTTTCAATTTCTTTTGTTACTTTTTCAGGTGTAGCTTGTTCTATTACTGTTGTTCCTACACTTACTACAGGTCCTCTTGAACATCTTTCAAAACAGAAAGAAGCTTTAACTTCAACTTTATCTGCAATTTTTTTGGATTCAACAAAATCAAGTATGGATTTCAATATCTTTTGAGAACCTCTTAACATACAACCTGTTCCGAAACAAACATTTACTTTAACACAGTTTGCATCAGTTGCAGCTTGAATTAAGAAAGGTTTTTCTGTTATTCTTCTTCTGTTTGTATGGAAAGTATGCAATATTTCGTGAGCTTTTTCACCGCCTACAGCGCCCAAAATTTCTTTATAAACCTGTTGAACATAAGGGTTGTCCTGAGGTTTGTGAAGTTCGAGAACACTGTCGTTTTCATAAAGACATTTTGTTCTCTTGTTTCTTACTTCGAGTTTATCATATACAGGTTGTCCTGCTCCGCCGATACATCCTCCGGGGCAAGCCATAACTTCGATTAAATCATATTCTTTTTCTTTATTCTTAATTTGTTTTATAACTTTTCTTGCATTACCTAATCCGTAAACAACAGCTAATCTCAAATCTTTGTCACCGACTTTTAAGTTAGCTTCTCTTATACCTTCTTCACCTCTGATAAATGCAAATTCATCTGTATCGTTAGAATTTTCTTTAGATAATACATTTCTCAAAACAGCTTCCGCAACACCGCCGGAATTACCGAATATAACACCGCCTCCGGTCTTAAATCCTAAAGGCATATCGAATGCGGACTGTTCAAGATTTGCAAAAGAAAGACCGGATTCTTCTATCATTCTTGCAAGTTCTTGTGTTGTTAAAACTATATCCGTATCGGGAATTCCGTCTTTCGAAAGTTCAGGTCTTGTAGCTTCAAATTTCTTTGCCGTACAAGGCATAACCGAAACTACCACCAAATCTTCTCTCTTTATTCCGTACATTTTAGGCAACATTTCTTTTGCTAATGATCCGAACATTCCTTGAGGAGACATACAACTTGAAAGGTTCTTTATCATATCAGGATAATATTGTTCAGTGAATTTTATCCATGCAGGACAACATGATGTGAATTGAGGTAATTTTTCACCTTTTGTAAATCTTTCAACAAATTCATTTGCTTCTTCAACGATTGTTAAATCCGCCGTGAAAGAAACATCAAATACTTTAAAGAATCCCATAGATTTTAAAGCGGTTACCATTTTACCTGCGGCTTCCGTTCCGGATTCTTTTGCTATCCCGAAAGCTTCACCGATTGCAGCTCTTACTGCAGGAGCAATTGCTACAACAACTTTCTTATCTTTATTTCCTAAAGCACTCCAAACTTTTGTTACATCGGATTTTATTGTTAATGCACCGGTAGGACATACTCTTGTACATTGACCGCAATAAATACATTCCGAAGATGCAAGACTCTTTCCGAAACTCGGGCTTACAGTTGCATGTGAGCCTCTGAATGAAAAATCTATTGCACCTACAGTTTGAATTTCTTCGCAGAATCTTACACAATCACCGCAGAGAACACATTTGTTAGGATCTCTTACGATAGACGGTGTTGAGAAATCTTTAGGTGTATCTTTTACTATCTTTTTGTATCTTATTGTCTGTATTCCCAATCTTCTTGCAAGTGTTTGGAGTTGGCAATGTTCACTCTTGTGGCAAGAGGTACATTCTCTGTCGTGGTTTGCAAGTAACAATTCAACTATAATCTTTCTTAATTCTCTTATTTCGTTACTGTTTGTTACAACTACCATACCGTCTTCCGCGGGAGTTGAACATGCAGGAACAAGACCTCTTTTTTCTACATTTACCAAACACAATCTGCAGGCACCGTAAGTGCTAAGTTCGGAATGATAACAAAATGTAGGTAATTCTATATTTGCTTTTCTTATAACTTCCAAAAGATTTTTCTCTTTATCAAAAGAAACTTTTTTACCGTTAATAGTTAATGTTTTTTCCATATATTATCCTCTCTTCACAGCACCAAATTTACATGTTGCAACACAAGCACCGCATTTTACACATAAGCTTTGGTCTATAGAATGTTTTTGTTTTACTGCACCTTTAATAGCTCCTACAGGACACTTTCTTGCACAAGCCGTACAACCGATACATTTTGTTTGATCGATTGTGATTTGTGTTAAGCTGGAACATACTCCCGCAGGACATCTCTTTTCTTTAACGTGTGCATCATATTCATCTCTGAAATATTTCAAAGTAGATAATACCGGATTTGGTGCTGTTTTACCTAAAGCACATAAAGAACCTACTCTAACTGCATTTGCCAACTGTTCAAGTAAAGGAATTGTTTTTTCGTCGGCTCTGCCTTCCGTTATATCTTCAAGCATCATCAACATTTGTTTTGTTCCTTCTCTGCAAAGAACACATTTACCGCAGGATTCGCTTTGTGTAAATTGCATGAAGAATTTTGCCGTATTTACCATACAGGTTGTTTGGTTCATAACAACAAGTCCGCCCGAACCTACCATTGCACCTGCTTTTCTTAATGAATCGAAATCCAAAGGCAAATCAAGGTGTTCTCTTGTTAAACATGCACCGGAAGGTCCGCCGATTTGAACAGCTTTAAATGCATCTTCGGAAACATTACCTTTATCATCGGTAACTCCGCCTGCTATATCAAACAAGATTTCTCTTAATGTTGTTCCGAAAGGAACTTCTATAAGACCTGTGTTTTTAACGTAACCGGTAATAGCAAATGTTTTTGTTCCGGTAGATGTAGGAACACCGATCTTTTTATAAAAATCCGCACCGTCTCTTATTACCAAAGGAACGGTGGATAATGTTTCAACGTTGTTAATTACTGTAGGTTTTCCGTATAAACCGTGCTGTGCTGGGAACGGAGGTTTTGGGTTTGGCATACCTCTTTTACCTTCAACGGAAGCGATTAATGCTGTTTCTTCACCGCATACAAATGCTCCCGCACCTTCCATAACATGAAGTGTAAAACTGAAATCGGAACCGAAAAGATTTTTACCTAATACTCCGATTTCTTCTGCTTTTTTAATAGCATTTTTCATTCTTTCTACAGCTAAATGATATTCTGTTCTGACATAAACATAACCTTCATCGGCACCTATAGCTTTTGCAGCTATAATCATACCTTCTATAACACTGTGAGGATTTCCTTCAAGAACACTTCTGTCCATAAATGCTCCCGGATCTCCTTCATCACCGTTACATATAACATATTTTTTAGGACCGGGTTGAACTCTTGTTAAATCCCATTTTCTTCCTGTAGGGAATCCTGCTCCGCCTCTGCCTCTGAGTCCCGAATCCAACATTTCTTTACAAATTTGCTCGGGTGTCATTTCCAAACAAGCTTTTTTGGCTGAAGCATATCCGCCTTTACTTATATATTCTTCAATATCTTCCGCACCTATGAAACCGCAATTTTTAAGAACATATCTTCTTTGTTTTGCATAGAAAGGAATTTCTGCATGACCTTTATAGAATTTGTCGTTAATCTTGTAGCATAATCTTTCAACAACTTCATCTTTAATAATACTTTTTTCAATTATTTCTTTTACATCTTCAACTTTAACTTTTGTATAAAGAATATCGTCTTCACCTTTAATAACGGAAACCAAAGGCCCCATTTGACAAAAACCCTGACAGCCGCTTTTTGAAACGAGAGTTCCTTTACTTTCATCATTTAATTCTATACACAATTCAACATTTAATTCTTTTGCCAATCTTAAAAATTCGGCATAAACTTTTAAGGAACCGTTTGCTACACAACCGGTACCTGCACAGATTATTATTCTTTTTGAAATCTGTTTAAAAGCTTTTTGTACTTTAGCGGAAATTTTATCTAAATCTACAGACATTATTTTTCCTCCTGTTTAATCATATCGTCAATAATTTTTGTTACTTTTTCAGGTGTAACCTGGCCGTAAACTTCGTTATCTATAACCATTGCAGGAGCAAGACCGCAAGCACCCAAACAAGATACTGTTTCCAATGTAAACAACATATCTTTTGTTGTGTTTTCGGATGCCGTAAGATTAAGTTTTGCTCTTATTGCATCAATAATTGTTGTAGATCTTTTAACGTGACATGCCGTTCCGTCGCAAACTTTTATTATGTGTTTGCCTTTTGCTTTTAAAGTGAAATGTGCAAAAAATGTTGCAACTCCGTAAACTCTTGCAGGGGAGATATCCAATGCAGAAGCTATGAATGTCAAAATTTCTTCAGGAAGATAATTGTACACTTCCTGTACTGCCTGCAAAATTGGGATTAATCTTGCTTTGTCTCTGCCGTTTTCGTCAAGAATTTGGCAGACTTTGTCAAATTTCCCTTGATTTTCCATGTAAGTTCTCCTTGTTATGTTAACAACTAATTCTTAATTATCTTAAATTCTTTATTTTTTGCGACAAAACAGCTAAACTTGAAGCCAAATTTTCATGTTGAACAACAACATCTTTCGGAACATTTATTTTAATAGGTGCAAAATTCCAAATAGCTTTTATCCCTACTTTTACCATTCTGTCCGCCAACTCTTGTGCAACTGCGGAAGGAACGGTAAGAATTCCTATCTTTATTTGCATTCTGCTTATTATATCTTCAAGTCTGTCTATACTAAAAACTTTTTTATAATTTATAAATTTATCAACTCTTTCCGGATTATTATCAAAAGCGGCAATTATATCTAATCCGTACTCTTTAAAACCGTGATAACCTAAAAGAGCATATCCTAAATGTCCGGCACCGATTAAAACAGCCTCATTTTTAGTATAAAAACCTAAAAATTTTTCTATTGCCGATATTAATTTCTTAAGGTTGTAACCTCTTTTGGGTTTTCCTTCAATTTTGGTTGCTTCTATATCTTTTCTTACTTGTATAGTATTAAATCCAAGGAACTTTGCTATTTGTGCCGATGAAATTTCTTTAACACCATCACTTTCCAATTGCTTCAAATAATGATGGTAAAAAGGAAATCTTCTTAAAGTGGCTTCCGAAATTTCCTTCTTATTATATACAACACTTTTTTTCTTCATTTTCTTATATTTTTAATGAAAATTTTTATTTGTTTGTTCGTGTTTTTTCTTGAATACAACTTGTTATAGATAAAATTTTATCTATTTAAAAACAGTAAGTCAATGAATTTAGATTAGTAAAACTTTTATATGTTTTTCTAATATTTTTAGTGTTTTTTGTATAAATAAAAAAACAAGAAACAATATTAAATATGTTTCTTGTTTTATATAGTTATTTATGCTTTTTTATTTTGCTTTTTTATAATATTCCAAGGCTTCCGGCATATGTTCCTGCAAATCTTTAATTCTTTTTTCATCGGAAGGATGAGTAGATAAAAAGTCGGATAATCCGCCTTGAGAACCGGAAGATGCAAATACCATTCTTTGCCAGAATTTTATAGCTTCGTTGGGATCATATCCTGCTTTTGCCATTAAAAGCAGTCCCATGTAATCCGCTTCGGATTCATGTTTTCTGCTGTAAGGTAAAATAATACCTACATTTCCGGCAACATTTACACCCAACATTATTAATTCTTTATTAGGATTATTTGAAAGAGTTGCACCGCCTATGGCAAGTCCGTATTGAAGTAAGGTGTTTTGTGCCGATCTTTCCGCACCGTGTCTTGCTATGGCATGTGCTATTTCGTGAGCCATAACGGTTGCAAGTCCCGCTTCGTTTTGTGTATAAGGTAAAATTCCCGTATATACCGCAACTTTACCTCCGGATAAGCACCATGCATTAGCTTCGTTGCTTTCCAATAAATTAAATTCCCAATCATAATCACAGTCTGAAACTGCGGCTATTTTTTGACCTACTTTTTTTACCAATGCCGTATTTGTTTTATCCGTAGATATTTTTGCTTCAGACAAATATTGCCCGTAACTTGTTGCACCTGCAGCAATTTCTTCAGCTTCATCGCTTAAAAGAAGTTGGTATCTTCCTGTCATCGGAACAGATGTACAACCTGCAAATACAAATACAAAAGCTAATAAGTAATATTGTATTTTCATAATGATAAACTCTCCCTAAATTTTATTATAGGTAAAATTTTTATTTTATTTCTTTATATAACTTATCCGAATTTATAAATCTTTCGTCTTTTATATTTTCAAGCCAGAAATTTTTTATATTCTCCGAAGTATCTAATTTGCCGTTGCCCCAATCATATTGTTCGAACATTTGTTGTTCGTCCCAATTTGCATTAATATAACAAAGTGCTTTTACATCTTTACTTTGTATGAATTTAAACAATATTCTATACCATTTAATTTTATCTGCTTCGGTTGCATTTGTGCCTAATGTAGGAGAACATTCCGCAATCATAAGCGGTTTGTTGTGAGCTTTTGCAAATTGTACCATAGGGAACCACTGCGGATTTGCGAAATAAGATATTGCACACCAATCAACATATTCGTCTCCGGGATACCATTGTTCAATTTTTCTTACATTGTATGTTGTATAAGAATGCCAAACATAAGAAACATTTTTTACTTTTTGTTCATCGAGTTTTTCTACTATATACTTAAATGCTTGTTTATATAGTTCGGGGTCATAATAGTTTTCCGGGAGATCAAATTCATAACCTATTCTTAAAAATACCGGAACATTAGCTTTTGTTATCCATTCGCCTAACTTTTTTATATTTTCATCTAAAGAACCGTCAATTACGGAATCTAAAGAACCTACCAAAAATAAACCTATTTGAAGTGCTGCTTTTTTATAATTTTTTAATATAAAACCGGCAGACATTTTACCTGTTCCGTATTCAACATCTTCATCCAATGCTTCCAAATTTTGTAAAGATGTATAAATCATAAAACCTGCAGGAGTTTTTCCGTTTATCTTTACAAATTCCCGGCTATCATCGTTATTTTGTCCGCAGAAAAGTAAAGTCTTGTTATCGGAAGGAACATATCTTCCGGTAAGATCTGCTTTTCTTTGAGCAAAAGCAAACGTTGTTACTAACAATAAACAAAATACTACACTGCAAAACTTCTTCATAAATCCTCCAAACTACAAAACACTTGACAAACCTCCTAATTTGTGCTATATTAGCACTCAGTAACAAAGAGTGCTAATTAAAAATAATTAGCACAAAGGAGGTACACAATGAATATATCAAAATTTACTATAAAATCGCAAGAGGCACTTGCGGATACGCAGGATATCGCGGTACAGTATGGTAACCAGGAAATATCCGCAGAACATCTTTTGTATGCTTTACTTAAACAGGAGCAAGGCATAGTAGGTACCATTATAAGTAAGTTGTCCGCAGTGGAACAAGATTTAAAACCGTTAATAGAAAACGATGTTTTAAAACTTATTGAAGCCAAACCTAAAGTTCAAGGTGCAACACCTTACTTATCAAGTGATTTAAACAAAATCTTAACCGTTTCGGAAAAGATAGCTAAAGATTTGAAAGATGAGTATGTTTCCACAGAACACATATTTCTTTCTATTATAAGTTTTCCGGATTTGCAGGTAACAAAGGTTTTGAATAAGTACGGAATAACTCAAAATAAAGTTTTGAATGCTTTGGTGGAAATAAGAGGTTCCAACAGAGTTACCGACCAAAACCCGGAAGATAAGTATCAGGCGTTGGAAAAGTACGGTAAAGATTTAACCGCACTTGCCAAAAAAGGGAAACTTGATCCCGTTATCGGCAGAGATGAAGAAATAAGAAGAAGTATTCAGGTACTGTCAAGAAGAACAAAAAATAACCCTGTTTTAATAGGTGAACCGGGAGTAGGTAAAACAGCCATTGTTGAAGGTCTTGCACAAAGAATAGTTTCCGGTGATGTTCCCGAAACTTTAAAAGATAAAAAAGTTATAGAACTCGATTTGGGTTCTTTAATTGCCGGTGCAAAATTCAGAGGCGAATTTGAAGACAGATTAAAAGCCGTTTTAAAAGAAATTCAGGCGGCACAAGGTAAAATAATACTTTTTATAGATGAAATTCATACTATCGTAGGTGCCGGTGCAACAGAAGGCGCAATGGATGCAGGTAACATGTTAAAACCGTTACTTGCAAGAGGCGAACTGAAACTTATCGGTGCAACAACACTTGATGAATACAGAAAATATATTGAAAAAGATAAAGCATTGGAAAGAAGATTTCAAACCGTTTATACAGGTGAACCGTCAGTGGAAGATACCATTGCAATATTAAGAGGTATAAAAGAAAAATATGAAGTTCATCACGGTGTAAAAATAAAAGATTCCGCATTGGTTGCCGCGGCAACATTAAGTTCAAGATATATTACGGACAGATTTTTACCGGATAAAGCTATAGATTTGGTTGATGAAGCTGCAAGTAAGTTAAGAATGGAAATAGATTCTATGCCTGTAGAACTTGATACCGTTGAAAGAAAAATAAGACAACTTGAAATAGAAAAACAAGCGGTAAAAAAAGATTCCGACCCTGCAGCAAAAGAAAGACTTTCTGCTATAGAATCCGAAATTGAAAAATTAAAAAATTCGTCCAACGAAATGAAAGTTCATTGGCAAAAAGAAAAAGAAACTATTTCGTCCATAAGAAAGTTAAAACAGGAAATAGAACAATTAAAAACAGATGAACAAAAAGCGGAAAGAAGCGGTGATTTGAACCTTGTTGCAGAAATCAGGTACGGTAAAATTCCTAAAGTTCAAACAGAGTTAGACAGCGAAAACAAAAAACTTGCCGTATTACAGAAAGATAAAAAAATGTTGAAAGAAGAAGTTGATGAAGACGATATAGCAACGGTTGTCGGTAAATGGACAGGTATTCCCGTATCTAAAATGATGGAAGGGGAAACACAAAAACTTCTTAAAATGGAAGAAAGATTGCACGAAAGAGTTATCGGCCAAAACGATGCCGTAGATGCTATAGCTAATGCCGTAAGAAGATCAAGATCCGGAATTTCCGACCCCAACAAACCTATGGGCTCGTTTATGTTTTTAGGTCCTACGGGTGTAGGTAAAACCGAACTTGCAAAAGCGCTTGCAGACTTTTTGTTCGACGATGAAAGAAACATTGTTAGAATTGATATGAGCGAATATATGGAAAAACATTCCGTATCAAAACTTATCGGAGCACCTCCGGGATATGTAGGTTTTGAAGACGGCGGTCAACTTACCGAAGCTGTAAGAAGAAGACCTTATTCGGTAGTATTGTTTGATGAAATAGAAAAAGCTCATCCGGATGTATTTAACATAATGTTACAATTGTTGGATGACGGAAGACTTACGGACAGTAAAGGCAGAACCGTAGACTTTAAAAATACGGTTATTATTATGACATCTAATGTAGGTTCGCAATACATTCAAGACAGTATCAATTTCGATAAAGATAAAATCGGTTTTGATAAAGATAAAAAGAAAAAAGAGCCTTTAAAAGAAAACTTTGATTACGAGCAGATAAAGAAAAAAATTGACAGTGAATTGCACTTACACTTTAAACCGGAATTTTTGAACAGAATAGATGAAATAATAATATTCAGAAGACTTGAAAAACAAGATATCGGTAAAATTATAGATATTCAATTAAAAACCATATTAAAAAGGTTGGCAGATAAGAAGATATCTATAGAACTCAGTGAAAAAGCAAAAGATTTTCTTGCAGATAAAGGTTATGAACCGGCATTCGGTGCAAGACCTTTAAAAAGAGCACTGCAAACTTATTTGTTGAACCCGTTATCTACGGAACTTATTGCAGGGAAGTTTGGTGAAGGGGATAAGATAAAAGTAGATTTGGGTAAAAACGAACTTAAATTTGCCAAATAATTTATAGCGACCTTAATATTTTGGTTATAATATTGAAACTCAGGAAATCGAGTACACCCTTACGGGATCCAAGTACACTTCATTC
>JBGUZU010000016.1:0-50554 GCA_045223915.1 Endomicrobiaceae bacterium
ACAGCAAAAAAAGCAGAAAAAAAAGAAACTGCTGAAAAATAGAAAATTTAGTAAAAGGTAAGGAAATATGGGTCATAAAATTCATCCTAAGAGCGTTAGAGTCGGTTACATTAAGGATTGGGATTCTAAATGGTTTAACCTAAAAGAAATGCCTGACTTTATAGAAGAAGATTTTAGAATAAGAGCTTATTTGAAAGAAAAATTGAAAATGGCTTCAGTTTCAAAAATCGGACTTGAAAGAGCAGGAAAATATATTAGAGTAAACATCTATACTTCAAGACCCGGTATCGTTATCGGTAAAGGCGGTCAGGGTATAGAAAACATTAGAATGGAAGTTGAGCAAATGACAGGAAGAAAAGCTTTCGTTAATGTTATGGAAATTAAGAGAGCTGAAATCGATGCTCAGCTTGCCGCTGATGGTATTGCTTATCAATTGGAAAAACAAGTTGCTTTCAGAAGAGCAATGAAAAAAGTTATTGAAAAAGCAATGGCAGCAGGTGCTCAAGGTATAAAAGTTATGTGTTCTGGAAGATTAGGCGGAGCCGAAATCGCAAGAACAGAATGGTTGAAAGAAGGAAGAGTTCCTCTTCAAACATTCAGAGCAGAAATTGATTACGGTTTTTCCGAAGCAAACACAACAATGGGAAAAATCGGAATAAAAGTTTGGATATTCAAAAAAGAACATTTCCAAAAGACAGCAAAAGAACTTTTGGAAGAAGCTAAACTTGTTGAAAATGTTGAAGAAGTAGGTGCTTCACAAGTTGGCCAAGATAATAAGTAAGGAAGGACAAAATATATGTTGATGCCAAAGAGAGTAAAATACAGAAAGACTCAAAGAGGAAGAATGAAAGGGTATGCAAAAGGCGGAACAACTCTTTCTTTTGGTACTTTCGGACTTCAAGCTCTTGAGCCGGTTTGGTTAAACAGTAACCAAATCGAAGCAGCTCGTATAGCTTTGACAAAATACACAAAAAAAGGCGGAAAAATCTGGATAAGAGTATTCCCGGATAAAGCTATTACGAAGAAACCTGCAGAAACCAGAATGGGTAAAGGAAAAGGAGATCCAGCATTTTGGGTAGCCGTAGTTAGACCCGGCAGAGTAATGTTTGAAATGGAAGGTATTCCTGAAGCAGACGCAAGAGCAGCATTGAAACTTGCTTCAGATAAACTTCCGATACATTGCAAAATTTTAGTAAGACAAGAAATATAATAACGGAAGAGAAAGATGAAACAGAAAAATTGGCAAGAAATAAAAAGTATGTCATCGGTTGAATTGAATGCTAAACTTGTTGAATTAGAAGATAAATACTACAAGTTAAAGTTTAGAAACTCAACGGCACCGGTAAAAAATCCTCTCGAAATAAGAGAGATGAGAAGAACAATAGCAAGAATAAAAACTCTTCTTGCTGAGCAAAAAAAGGGAAACTAATTCCCAATAGGAAGGAACAATGGAAGCTAGAGGAAAAAGAAAAGTAATGCAAGGAATAGTAGTTAGCGACAAGTCTTCTAAAACAAGAGTTGTAGCTGTTGAAAGAACAATTAAACATCCATTGTATGGCAGAATAATAAGAGTAAAATCTAAATTTTCTGTTCATGACGAAAAAAATGAGTCTAAAATGGGTGATTTAGTTTCTATAATGGAATCAAGACCTATGTCAAAAACCAAAAGATGGATTTTGACGGCAGTTGTAAACAAAGCATAAGGAAAAAGACAATGATTCAAGAAAGAACAATTTTAAATGTAGCAGATAATTCAGGAGCAAAAAAAGTAAGATGCTTCAGAGTTATGAAAGGTTTGAAAAGAAGATATGCCGGTCTCGGTGATGTTGTAATGGCTTCTGTTCAAGATGCTATACCTCACGGCAACATTAAAAAAGGTGATGTTGTTAAGGTTGTTATCGTTAGAACAGCAAAAGAATATCGCAGAGAAGACGGAACATATATCAGATTTGATGATAATGCAGCAGTAATCATCAACGACGAAGGGGAACCAAAAGGTACTCGTATATTTGGCCCTATAGCAAGAGAGTTGAGAGAAGCAAATTATCTTAAGATTATTTCTCTTGCACCGGAAGTAATATAATTAAGTTTAACGGGATAGAAATATGCTTAACATTAAGAAAAAAGATAAAGTTGTAGTTTTAGCAGGAAAAGACAAAGGTAAAGAGGGCGAAGTTTTAAAGGTTTATGATGAAACCAATAAAGTTGTCGTTTCTAAAGTTAACTTTGTTAAAAGACATACAAAACCTACACAGAGAGACCCGGGTGGTATAAAAGAAAAAGAATCACCTATTTCAATCTCAAATGTTATGTTGGTATGTCCGAAATGTAATAAACCTAACAGACCTAAATTTGACAAATTGTCAGACGGAAAGAAAGTTAGAGTTTGCAGAAAATGCGGAGAAATTATAGTTTAGTTATAAGGAAAGATAAATATGAATCAAGTTCCTAGATTAAAAGAATTGTATGTAAAAAATGTAATACCGGCCTTGGAAAAAGAGTTCGGTTTTAAGAATGCAAATGAAGTTCCGAAAGTTTCAAAAGTTGTTATAAACATCGGACTTTCAGAAGCAAAAGAAAATGTTAAAGTTTTGGAAACAGCAAGTGCGGAACTTGCAGCTATAACCGGTCAAAAACCTGTTACCTGCAGAGCAAAAGCATCAGTTTCCAACTTTAAAATCAGAGAAGGTATGCCGATAGGTGTTAAAGTTACTTTAAGAGGAGCAATGATGTTTGAGTTCTTAGACAGACTCATGAACATTGCAATGCCTAGAATCAGAGATTTTAGAGGTGTAGAACCTAATAAATTCGACGGCAGAGGAAACTTTAATATCGGTCTTACGGAACAGTATATATTCCCTGAAATCAACGTTGAAAAATCCGATAAACCCAGAGGAATGAATATAACAATCGTAACGACGGCAAAGAAAGACGAACATGCAAAGGCATTATTGGAATTTTTAGGTATGCCTTTCAAGAAAAGAAAATAGTAGTTATTGACGGACATTGTAGTAAACAATGTATATAAATTTTAAAAAATAGAGGCGTTTATGGCAACAACATCAGCAGAAGCAAAAATGCGCAAACCTCAAAAGTTTGCAACTAGGTTCAGGAATAGATGTCGCCTGTGCGGAAGACCTAGAGGCTACTACAGAGATTTCGGTTTATGCAGAATATGCTTTCGTAAACTTGCACACAACGGTGAAATACCGGGTGTTTCAAAGTCAAGTTGGTAATTTGCAGTTAGAAGTAATTTAAAATTAAAAAGAGGTTAGGTGTAATGATTACAGATCCTATATCAGACATGTTTGTTAGAATTCGCAATGCGAATGCAAAACTTCATGAAAAAGTTGATATCCCATCTTCAAAAGTAAAAACAGAAATAGCAAGAGTTTTGAAAGAAGAAGGATATATTGCAAACTATAAACACATTGAAGATCAAAAACAAGGTGTTTTAAGAGTTTATTTGAAGTATGATGTAAACGGAAAGGCAGTTCTTCAGGGAATAAAAAGAAGCTCAAAACCAAGCTTGAGAATTTTCAAAAGAGCTGAAGAATTGAAAAATGTTCTCGGCAGTTTCGGTGTAGCAATAATTTCTACATCAAAAGGAATGATGTCGAGCAAAAAAGCAAAACAAGCCGGAGTCGGTGGCGAAGTAATCGGATATGTTTGGTAAAATTTAAATATGAGGTTTTGAAATGAGTCGCTTAGGAAAAAAACCAATAACAATACCTGAAAAAGTAAAAGCAGAATTCAAAAACGGAATTTTGGAAATTTCGGGTGCAAATGGAAAACTCTCTCAATTAATCGACGAGAGAATAAATGTAAAAATTGAAAATTCAACTGTTACATTGGAACAGAAAGCAGAATCAAAAGAAGCAAATATGATGCAAGGTCTTATGAGAGGTCTTGTTTGCAATATGATTGAAGGTGTAACAAGCGGATACAAAAAAGAACTTGAACTTGACGGTTTGGGTTTTAAAGCTGTTATTAGCGGGAAACAAATCACTTTGACAGTAGGTTATTCTCATACAGTAACATTGGATATTCCCGAGGGAATAAAAGTTGTTACCGGTATGACACAAGACAAAATTCCTACATTAACAATCTCTGGTGCAGATAAACAAAAAGTAGGAGCTTTTGCAGCACAAGTCAGAGCTGTAAAACCGCCGGAACCATATAAAGGATTCGGTATAAAATATGTCGGTGAAAAGATTATTAGAAAAGCAGGTAAAGCAGCAGCAGGTTCTAAGAAATAATCTGATAAATAAATAGAGGGTTGTAAATGAAAAGTTCAAAAATAAGATTAGGTTTTCGTAAGAAAAGAATAAGAAGTAAAGTTGAAGGAACAACTGAAAGACCAAGACTCAATATTAAATGTGGTCATAAACATATTTATGCACAAGTAATAGACGATTCTAAAGGTTTTACTTTGGCAGCAGCATCAACTTTGTCTGCAGAAATTAAAGGTACATTGAAATCTACAGATACCGTTGAAGCAGCAAAAGCAGTAGGACAATTGATTGCTAAAAAAGCTGTTGAAAAGAATATTAAAAAAGTTGTTTTCGATAGAGCAGGAAAAGTTTATACCGGTAAAGTAAAAGCACTTGCCGACGAAGCAAGAGCCGGTGGACTTGAGTTTTAATTAAAACTAAAAATTTATATAATTGGCTTGTTGTCGTACAGGGGGATAAGTTGGCTGATAATAAAGTAAATAAAAAAGAAAAAGAAAATGAAAATGAAAGCGGTTTAATAGAAACCGTAGTAGCTGTCAACAGAGTTGCAAAAGTTGTTAAGGGTGGAAAAAGATTCTCTTTTAACGCTTTGGTGGTTGTTGGTGACGGCAAAGGTAAAATAGGTTGTGGTTTAGGTAAAGCAAACGAAGTTCAAGCTGCAATTAAAAAAGGCAGTGCTTATGCTCAAAAGAACATGGTATCCATAGCTTTAAGAAACACAACAATTCCACACGAAATCATCGGAGTTTCCGGTGCAGGAAAAGTTTTGTTGAAACCTGCAGTTCCTGGAACAGGTGTTATTGCCGGTGGTCCTGTTAGAGCCGTTCTTGAAGCAGTAGGAATTTCAGATATTCTTACAAAGTCTATGAGAACAGCAAACAAATTTAATGTTGTTTATGCAACAATAGAAGCATTGAAAGGTTTAAGAACAAAAGAAGATGTTGCTAAAATAAGAAATAAAGAGGTTGCAGAAATATGATAGGTCTTAACACATTAGCACCTGCAGCAGGTGCAAAACATAGAAAGAAAATTGTTGGTAGAGGTGAAAGCTCAGGTCACGGTAAAACCTCAACGAGAGGACATAAAGGCCAAAAAGCAAGATCCGGTGACGGAAAAATGTCTTGGTTCGAAGGCGGACAGATGTCTATCGTTAGAAGAACCCCTAAGAGAGGTTTCAGTCATGCAATGTTCCGTACGGAATATGAAATTGTTAATGTAAGCTCAATCGAATCAAAATTCGATGCAGGTGCCGAAATAACAAAAGAATCTCTTAAAAAAGCCGGAATAATAAAGAAAAACGGTTTGGTAAAAATTCTTGCTAAAGGCGATGTAAAGAAAAATTTCGTCGTTAAAGCAGATGCTTTTTCAAAAACAGCAAAAGAAAAAATAGAAAAAGCAGGCGGAAAAGCTGAAATAGTTAAGTAATTAAAAATTTATATATAGGGAATAATTATGTTTAATAAAATTGCAGATATCTTTAAGATACCACAACTCAGAAGTAAAGTGTTATTTACATTAGCGATAATCGTTGCCTACAGAATAGGTGCGGCAGTACCTATTCCGGGAATCAATGCAGATGCCGTAAGATCTTTGTTTGAGGCAAACAGTAACGGGTTGCTCGGATTTTTGGATATGTTCTCCGGTGGAGCATTAAACAGAATGTCTGTTTTTTCAATGGGTATTATGCCTTACATCAACGCATCCATTATCATGAGTTTGATGCAAGGTGCCCATGTTATTCCTTATTTAGACAGATTGGCAAAAGAAGGCGAGCAGGGAAGAAAAAAACTTACCCAAATTACAAGATACGGAACTCTTATACTCGGTGCAATACAATCATTCGGTCTTACAATGGCTATAATGAGAATGCCTACCCCAAGCGGTATGCCTATAGTTTTGGATCCTACAATGTCTTGGATGGTTATGACAGTATTTACACTTGTAACGGGAACCGTTCTTATAATGTGGCTCGGTGAGCAGGTAACCGAAAGAGGTATCGGTAACGGTATTTCTTTAATCATTTTTGCAGGTATCGTTGAAAGACTACCGTCGGCATGTTTAGGTGTTATAAAGCTTATACAAATGGAAGAACTTTCATTGCTTTTGGCAATAGTTTTATTGGCTTTGGTCTTGGTTGTTTTAACACTCGTTGTTTGGGTAGAAACAGCACAAAGAAGAATTCCTATTAACTATGCAAAAAGAATGGTTGGAAGAAGAATGTACGGCGGACAAACATCTTTCTTGCCTATTAAAGTTGATCAGTCCGGTGTTATCGCAGTTATCTTCGCAGTATCAATTTTGTCGGCTCCTTTGACAATTGCACAGTTTGCTCCGGATTGGACAGTATGGGGAATTCCAGTATCAAAAACAATAACAGATTGGTTTAACAGAAGTTCATGGGTTTATAATTTAGTATATGCAGGTTTGGTAATATTCTTCTGCTATTTCTATAACTCAATTTCTTTCAACCCGAAAGATTTAGCGGAAAATATGAAAAAGTCGGGCGGATTTGTTCCCGGAATCAGACCGGGCGAACCGACAGCAGTATATATTCAGAAAGTTTTGGAAAGAGTTACATTGGGCGGTGCATTGTTTGTAGCATGTATAGCAGTTTTACCTGATTATTTAAGAACCATGATGTCTGCACCTTTCTTCTTCGGTGGAACTTCATTACTTATCGTTGTGGGTGTATCTTTGGATACTATCGGTCAGATAGAATCTCACCTTATAATGAGACATTATGAAGGTTTTATGAAAGAAGGCAGAATTAAAGGCAGATGGTTTAACATAAAATAATTTTAAGAGAATAAACTATGAAACAATTTAATTTTATATTATTCGGACCTCCGGGAGCGGGAAAAGGAACACAAGCAAAAACAATAAGCAGTAAATTTAATGTAGTTCACCTTTCTACCGGTGATATGATAAGAGAAGCTAAAGATGATCCTATGTTTGCAAAATATTTAACTTCGGGTCAGTTGGTTCCGGACAGTGTGATTGTTGACATGGTTGTAAAAAGATTACAAAAAGACGATTGTAAAAACGGATTTTTGTTGGACGGTTTTCCGAGAACAATATTTCAAGCACAAGAGCTTGATAAGTTTTTACAACAATTAAACAGAAAAATAGCAGCAGTTTTTTATATAGATATTGCACAGGAAGAAGTTATAAAAAGATTAGCCGGAAGAAGAGTTTGTCCTTCATGCGGCGGCAGTTTTAATATAGAATTAAAACCGCCTAAACAAGAAGGTATTTGCGATTTTTGCGGTGCAAAACTTGTGCAAAGAAAAGATGATAATCCGGATACAATAAAGGAAAGATTGGTTGTTTATGAAAAGCAAACAAAACCGTTAGCGGAATACTACGATAAAAGCGGTGTTGTTGCGAAAATAGACGGTGCGGTTTCTCCGGATAAAGTTTTTGAACAGATTGAAAATTTTGTTAATAATAATGTAAAATAAGAAGGATATCTTGGCCAGCAACATTGAATTAAAAAGTAAAGAAGAACTTGACAAAATGAGAGTTGCATGTAAAGCAACTGCGGAAATTTTGGAAAGTTTAAAAAGTTTTATAAAGCCGGGATTGTCTACAAAAGATATAGACGTTGAAGTATACAGAATGATAAGTTCTTTTAAAATGAAACCTGCTTTTTTGGGATACGGTGGTTTTCCCGGATCGGCATGTGTTTCAGTTAATGATGAGCTTGTTCATGGGATACCGAATGACTCTCGTGAACTTTCTTCAGGCGACATAGTAACTGTTGATGTCGGTTGTATTTATCAGGGATATTATTCAGATGCGGCTTACACATATCCCGTAGGTAAGATAGATGCACAAACACAGAAACTTTTACAAGTTACCGAAGACTCATTATATAAGGCTATAGAGCAGGTCAAACCGGGCAATAGGTTGGGAGATGTTTCTTACGCAGTCCAAAGTTATGTAGAACCTTTCGGATTTTCAATAGTTCGTGATTATTGCGGTCACGGGCTTGGCAGACATCTGCATGAAGAACCGAGTGTTCCTAACTACGGAAAACCAGGAACAGGACCGAGATTAGTGCCGGGTATGGTTATTGCTATAGAGCCAATGGTCAATGTCGGAACACATAAAGTCGATGTGTTATCCAACAATTGGACAGTAGTAACAAGAGATGGTAGTATGTGTGCTCATTTTGAACATACTGTTGCCGTAACGGAAACAGGTTATGAGATTTTAACCAAAAAGTAACGGCAGTAGTGTGCAGGGTTATCTTTTTTAAGATAAAAAGTGAGTACCGAAGGTAAAAAAATGGCAAAAGAAGAAAAAATTGAAGTTACCGGTAAGATACTTGAATCGTTGCCGAATGCAATGTTCAAAGTGGAAATAGAAGGCGGTCATGTAATTTTGGCACACATTTGTGGCAAAATGAGAATGCACTACATAAAAATTTTGCCGGGCGACAAAGTAAAAGTTGAACTTTCTCCTTATGATTTAACAAGAGGAAGAATCACATATAGAGATAAATAGGAGTAAAATAATGAAAGTTAGAGCATCAGTAAAACCTATATGCCAGAAATGCAAGGTTATAAAAAGAAAAGGTGTTGTAAGAGTTGTTTGTGATGACCCGAGACACAAACAGAGACAAGGTTAATTTTTAAGTTGTTGAATTTAGAAGTCAAATAATATAAAATAAATATTTTTAGCGGAGGAAAAGATGGCAAGAGTTGCCGGTGTAGATTTACCAAAAAACAAAAGATTAGATATAGCATTAAGATATATTTACGGTATCGGACCTGTTTTCTCAGATGCGATTATCAAAGAACTTAATCTTGATCCTGCAAAAAGAGTAAAAGATCTTACGGAAGCAGAAGTTAACCAAATCAACAATCTTATAACGAAAGAGTATAAGGTTGAAGGTGATTTGAGAAGAGAAATTCAAGCTAATATCAAGAGATTGATAGATATCGGCAGTTACAGAGGAATGAGACATAAAAGAAATCTTCCTGTAAGAGGACAAAGAAGTAAAACAAATGCAAGAACAAGAAGAGGAAAGAGAAAGACCGTAGGTGCAGGTGCAGGAAAAGCAGCACAAGCTAAAGGCGCAAAAAAATAAAAAATAGTGTCAAATATAAGTTGGAGGCTTAAAGATAATGGCAGAAAAGAAAGTTAGCTCATCAAAAAGAAAAATAAAATTTGCCGGCGGAATGGCAAGAGCATATATTCAGTCGACATTTAATAATACAATCGTTAGTATTACCGACGATAAAGGAAATACATTGGTTTGGGCATCAGCAGGCGGTTCAGGATTTAAAGGCGCAAAAAAAGGAACTCCGTTTGCGGCTCAAATGACAGCAGCAGCAGTAGGTAAAAAAGCTATGGATTGCGGCGTAAAACAAGTTTCAGTATTTGTTAACGGTCCTGGGCCGGGAAGAGAAACCGCAATAAGAGGACTTCAATCTTCGGGACTTATGATATCTGCAATTAAGGATGTTACACCGGTTCCTCATGATGGTTGCCGTCCGCCAAAGCCAAGAAGAGTATAGTAGTTTTGTAATATAAAAAGGTAAAAATTATTCGGAGGATTTTAATAGATGGCTCGTTATATTGGTTCAGCCTGCAAACAATGCAGGGCAGAAAGAGAAAAATTATTTTTAAAAGGTGAAAGATGCTCTACAAAGTGTGCATTAGACAGAAAAAGAGGTAAAAATGCACCGGGACAACACGGAGCAAAGAAAGGTAAAATTTCTGATTACGGAAAACATTTGAGAGAAAAACAGAAAGCAAGAAGAGTATTCGGTTTGACCGAGCAACAATTTAAGAGATACTTCATCGTTGCAGAAAAGATGCCGGGTCTTACAAGTGATACATTGTTGAAACTTCTTGAAATGAGACTCGACAATGTTGTTTATAAATTAGGTCTTTCTTATTCAAGAAAGAATGCAAGACAAATGGTTATGCACGGATTAATTTGTGTTAACGGAAAGAAGATTGATGTTCCAAGATATCAAGTTAAGAAAGATGATGTTATAACAGTAAAAGCAAGTTATAAAGATAATGTTAATTTGAAGAAACTTATGGAAAACCCGGTAGCGGTTCCGAGTTGGTTAACATTTGATAAAAATGCTATTGAAGGCAAAGTTGTTAATGAACCTTTAAAGGAAGATTTTTCACATCCTATAAATGGTCAGTTGATTGTAGAATTCTATTCAAAATAAAAAATAACCGCTTGAAAGACAGTGGGTTAAAATGGAGTAATATAGCATGAAAATGCCAGATTTAGAAAAATTAAAGAAATTACAATTAGAAGAAAAAACAGCTACAAAAACTTTTGGAAGATTTATTGCTCAGCCTTTTGACAGAGGTTACGGTAATACAATCGGTAACTCTTTAAGAAGAATATTGCTTTCAAGTATTGAAGGTGCAGCTATAACTTCTGTTACAATAAAAGGTGCAGATCACGAATATGCTGTTCTTAAAGGTGTTAGAGAAGATGCTTTGCAAATAGTTCTTAATCTTAAAAAAATCAGAGTTAAATTAAATTCTGACGGTCCGGAAAAAATTTACTTGAAAGTAAATAAAGGCGGACAAGTTACGGCTGCAGATATAGAAAAAAATGCTTCCGTAGAGATTATGAATCCGGAACAGGAAATTGCCAACATTGATGCGGGAACAACTTTGGAAATGGAAATGGAAGTTTCTAAAGGCAGAGGATATGTTAGAGCAGAATCTATAAAAGAACACAAATATGCAGCAAATACAATTGTTATGGATGCTTTATTTTCTCCTATAACAAAAGTAAACTATCAGGTTGAAAATACCAGAGTAGGTCAAGATTTAAACTATGACAGACTCGTTATGGAAATATGGACAGACGGTTCAATTACACCGCAGGATGCTTTAATAGAATCGGCAAAAATTTTAAGAAATACACTTACAATTTTCACCGGTGAAGCTTCCGTTGCTGACGAAGCCCAACAAGAAGCTGCAGCAGCAGAACAACCAAAACAGGAAGATAAAACCGAAGAATTGAAAGCTCAACCAATCAGTATATTGGATTTAACAACAAGAGCTTCAAACAGTTTGAAAAATGCAGAAATAGAAACAATAGGACAGCTTATTTCTTATTCTGAAGTTGATTTGATGGAGTTTGATAAATTCGGAAAAACTTCATTAAAAGAAATTAAAGAGAAGTTATCGGCAATCGGCTTGTCTTTGAAGGAGCAATTATAATGATAAAAAATCATAACACAAGAAAATTAGCAGTTACACCATCACATAAAAGAGCTATGATGAGAAATATGACAACATCTTTGTTCTTGCACGAGAAAGTTACAACAACCGTTCCAAGAGCAAAAGAAGTTGTAAGATATGCGGAAAAACTTATAACAAAAGCTAAAGCAGCAGACTTGAATGCCAAGAAAGCTTTACATTCCGAAATAACGGATAAAGAAGTTGTTAAAAAAGTATTTGAAGTTTTGGTTCCGAGATATAAAGAAAGAAACGGCGGATACACACAGATATTTAAGCTCGGAGTAAGAAGAGGCGATGCTGCGGAAATGGCAGTAGTTAAATTGGTTATATAGTTTAAAATAATCAAAGGTATAACAGGCACTTTACCATTACGGTACGGTGCCTGTTTTTTTATGTAAAAAAATGTAGAAATAAATTGAAAAATATACTATAATTATGTCGTTATACATATACACGATTTTTATGCAAATATTTATAAATATTTTGGAGGATTAATGAATTTAAAAAAACTTATTGTTTTTTTAGTTTTGGGCCTTTTTTGTATTCCTACGGGTTTCGTTTTTGCAGACGGATTGAAAAACGATTTAGAAATTGATCAAGGTAAAAATTTATTGTTTGATTTCAAGGGATTTAACGAGTGGTATACCGACACTGAAGTATACGATAATGTAAATATAGGTGCAGGAACGAAAGTCGTTCTTAATAGTCAATGGGAATATTTGCTTAGGGATATTGGTGTTGAAGTGAAAACTTCTACTTCCAGTGCAGGTGATGAAGGAGGTGAGGTTGAGAATACGACAATTACGACCACATATAGTTATGACAAAGAAGAGAATTTGGCGACATTATCCATTAAGAGAGATGGTAAATTAATTTTAAATTCCGGAAGTGAACTATCTTTAAGAAATCAGTATAATCTTATAACATCACCTGAAAATGTGTCTTTACAGTATCAAGAGAACGTAAATAGCGGTGATATTGAAATAAGTGAGAAAAACACAAATAAAGATTTTTATTCGTACAAAGGTAAAGAAGGGAAATTTTACAAGAATAGATTTCCTGACGATGTTGGTGTTGAATTATTCCTCGGTGATATTGTTTTTGAAAACGGAGATAGTGATACCAAATTAACTTTTGAAGGTGTTTCAACCAAAACAAGTAGAGACTATATCCTTCCTGAACCAAAAGAATCTACAACAACATATAATGAAACCACTCAGTCTAGCACGACATATGTTGATGTTGTTAAAGAAATAGAGACTGCTACTTTAGGAAATAAAAATAATATTGTTCTTATGCAAAATGATTTTAAGATTAATTCCAACAGAGCAGTTATCAATGTTAATTTTAATGGAAATAAAGAAGGAACAGAGTGGGATTCATCTTGCGGACATGTAGCTTTAGGTAAGGAAGGAGGAACATCTTACTTATCCGGCGACGGTACAATTGTAAAACAAGGTGTAGGTGTGTTATATTTGCGTAGTGATGATGTGGCATCGGTTGACGGAGAGGGATTGACCGGAGCAAATACTGGTTATTCATGGCGAATAGAAGAAGGTACTATTCGTGTAGATACTCAAAGCAGTTTGGGAACTAAGGGTAAAATATATATTGATTCCGGAGGTTCATTGGCATTAGAAGGCTATATGTCTTTAAATCCGGCTACGGCTATTGAAGATATAAAGGAAGGTTTATTTGCGAATGTTTTCTCCAGCAGTATAACAAGTTCCGGAGGCGGAATTTCTATTGTATCAAATAGTGTTGTTGAACTTACCGGAGACTTAGAAACGGTGGAAGGTCATGATAGTTTAAGCTTTTCTTTATATAAAGATTCTGCATTGGTATTATCAGGTACGAACAATGCTAAGAATTTTTATATAAACTTCGGTGGTATACATGGCGGAGAAGCAAATTATTTAGTTACAGATGTTGATGGATTGGCTACCGATTCAATAAATGTTACGAATACAACGAAAGACGAATTAAAAGAATTCGCTTTTTTTGAGTTGGCTTTAAATGAAAATTCAAATGTAACATATTCCGGATCTCTTAACGGGGAAATGTATTTACATAAGTTAGGTACAGGTACGGTAACTCTTACGGGAAACAATACTTATACTAAAGGAACATATATTACGGAAGGCGGATTGTTACTTGCAACATCAAATTCAATCGGAACGGGAAATATATTGTTTGATAACGATACTGAAAATCCGGAAGATTTTGCTTCGATTGGTGTTGCGGAAGGCGGAAACATAGATTTAATAAATAATATACATGTGAAAAAAGGAGCAATTTTAAATGTTCTTGAAGGACAAAACATGTATTTAAAAGGAGATTTGGTTCGTTATGATGCAAGACCCGGATATGAGGCTAAATTTATTAAAAACGGGCTTGGTAATGCGATAATATCCCAAATTGAAGGTGTAGACAGAAAAATAAATATTTCTTCTTTTAATGTTACCGAAGGCGGATTTATTTTAGATAAAGGTGTAGCCTCGGATTCTTACTATTCGTTAGATGGTCAACAGGCATTCTTGGAAGTCAGAGAAAATGCGGAAATAAAAAATAATGCCATAGATATACATAACGGCGATTTAATAATATTTAATGATAATTGTATTTCTTCCGCAACGGCAATAAGTTTTTATAATGAAGCCACATCTACAGAAGCTTTTTCCAAGTTCCATATAATGAGCGATTCCGTTTTATCGGACGAAACTATTGCTGTGAGTTCCATAACCATTGCTAAAAATATAGAATTTGTTGTAGGTTCCACGGATACGGTACAGACAGATGATACTGCAACGGCTGCAGTGGTTACGGCACAAATGGACAAATTTAAATTTGAATCTGGAGCAGATACCATAATAGTAAAATCCGGAGATGGTGATTTTATTGCCGAAGGGAACGGAGATTTCGATTTGAATAGCTTATATGTGAACGGCGGAAAGTATAGAATAGAAAATACGACTATGACAGTTTCAGGAGAAACTTTGCTTGATGGTGGAATTTTATCAATAAGCAGTGGTTCTTATTTTACATCTTCGGCTGATGAAAAGAAGATAGTTGTTAAAGATGGTGGCGGTATTGGCATTTATAATGATTTTAGTATAGACATAGATACAAAACTTAGTTTTGAAGGAGAGAGTGAAACAAATCTTTCGAGATTAATTATTGAATCTGATGAAGATGTAACATTAGCAAACAATATTTACGTAAAAACCGGTTTGATTATTGAAAACGAAAAGACTTTTACTTTTTCCGGAGGGAAAATAAGTGGTGAGTATGGAATTTTGGCAAAAGACGGTGCAGGAACTATGATTATAGATTCTGAAGGTGCTTTCCAAATGGGAGAGATAAGAGCTTTGGGTGGTAACTTACTTGTAAAATCCGATATCGATGTAGGTTCTATTTCAATTCTCGGGGAAAACGCATTATTATCTTTTGAAGACGTAAATAATGCATCAATAGCTGATTCTTTAGCATTGGCAAGCGGAGGTACTTTATCCGTATCAACATCGACTTTGAATCTTTCAAATGCAGATTTAAGAATGATTTCAGGAAATATCATTAATAATAATTCGGTTATAAATGCAGATGTTATAGATTGTAGTGATTCCACAATAGACTTACTAAAAGATACATCGGTTATAAATGCATCAACTATTAATTTAAAAGATACAATTGTTCGGGGTTTTGGAAATCTTAATGCTAATGTTAATGTTAGGTATGGTTCAGAAGTACATGTCGGTTCCGACGGCGAAACAGAGGAAAAATTGAAAACAGGAAGTGTTGCTTTTGATGCCGGTTCAACTTTATATATAGATATTGATACCGAGAATGGTGTTAATAAAACAGATATTTTGGATATTAACGGTGACATAACTGTTCAGAAAAATGTTACATTACATGTTAATATTGTCGGAAATAATGAAAATGTTAATGGTGTATCAAATATTAATTTTGCCGATGGCGATTCCAGCGGAGTAAAAGAATTTGAATTTATAACTTTTACGGGAAGTTATTCTTTTGAAAATACTACAAACAAGATTTTTGACACAATTGATATAAATTTGGGTGATCCGAAATTCAGTGTAAGTACAGCTTTAAGAGGTAATTCTATTTTCTTGGCAATAGCACAGAAATTTGATTTGTACAGTATACCCGGAGCAACAAAAAATCAGGAAGAAATGATAGACACGTTTAATAAAATAGCTTCCGATGATGTGACGGCAATTTCAATGGAAGCAATTTTAGCTACATTAAATCAGTACTATTCAACATATGTAGATACAGGTAATAAAACTCAATTCCTTAATGCTCTTCAAGATTTATCCGGTATTTTCTATGCAAACTCTTTTATGACAAGTACAATGTTCTCTAAAGCATCGATTATTTATAACAGATTAAATGATTATTCGGAAAGAAGAGAAGATGTTAACAGAGTTTGGGCACAAGTTTATACAACTAATTTCACTGTTGCCGAAAATGAAGAAAATCCTAAATTTGAAAATAATATGTACGGCTTGATTGCCGGATACGATACAATTAAAGAAGATAATTTGGTGTTCGGTATTGCAGGTTTTTACGGACAAGGCGAGTTGAAACAAATGGATGATAAAGCAGATGTTATTGATGCCGGTGTTAATGCGTATGGAGACTACAAAATTAATGATAGTATAGATGTTAAAGGTTTAATAGGTTACTCTATGCAAGATTATGATACGACAAGAACTTTAAGATTTAATAAACAGAAAATAACATCTAAGTATGCTACAAACACAATAAGTCTTGATGTGGAAGCAGGATACAAATATGATTTTAACGACAGAGTTTCCATAAGACCTATTGTAGGTGCAAATTGTGCAGTAGTTTCTAACGGAGATATTGAAGAAGACGGAGATACAGAACAGAGATTAAAAATAGCTAAAGATACATATTCAAAGGCCGAAGCAAGAATAGGTGTAGGTTTACAAAGCAGAGCTGTTTCACCGTTTAATTGGTATGTATCGACTGCGATTAAACAAATTTTAGCGGGAGATAAATTCACTACAAAGAGCAGATTTATGAATGCACAAGATTATGAGTTTGAAATTGAAAGTACAAAAGTTGCCGGTACATCTTTCTCCGGCGGATTGGGATGTGCATATGATATAAATTCAAATCTTAATATTTCACTTGATTTGAGTGTTGATGCCGGTGCAGTATCGCAGTTCGGCGGTAATATAGGTGCATCTTATAAGTGGTAATATTTAAAAAATATAAAAGGCCTATGACTAAAAATCATAGGTCTTTTTATTTTAAATTAAGGATAAAAAACATATGATAAAAACAAATGCAATGAGAATATTAGATAAAAGTAATGCGGAATATAAAACTTATTCTTATGACAGTTCCAAAGCAATAAGCGGTACAGAGGTTGCTCAATCGTTAAATCAAAATCCCGCATATGTCTTTAAAACACTTGTAACGGTTGCAAAATCCAAAAATCATTATGTTTTTTTAGTTCCGGTAGCAAAAGAGCTCGATTTAAAAAAAGCCGCTTTATCGGTTGGAGAAAAATCCGTTGAAATGCTTAAACAAAAAGATTTATTTAATTTAACGGGGTATGTGCACGGCGGTTGCTCTCCTTTAGGTATGAAAAAGTTTTTTACTACCGTAATAGATATATCCGCACAGAATAATCCCGTAATTATTTTCAGCGCGGGTAAAATAGGTTATCAAATAGAAACAACCGTTGTCGAACTGCAAAAAGCCATAGAATTTAAATTGGCTGATATCATAATGTAAAAAAATACTGTAACTTTTTTATTTCTTGTTTTGTCTTAATTGTGTAATTGAAAAAAGTTTCAAAGGGGGACTAAAATGAGAAATTTAAAATTTACAAAATTTTGTTAAGTTTAATGTTGATGTTCGGACTTACAACTTCAAGCTTTGCGGCAAACGGACACGGAAGCAAAGTTCCTAACAGTAACAAACCTAAAATCGAAAAGAAAGTGCAGGGGCCTGCTCACAAAGATGTTCATAAAAAAGATAATCACAAAAAAGAGGTAAAAGTCGTAAAGGTTTATAAAGAAACTCATCATAAACCTGCTCATAAACCGCACCATAAACATCATCAAGACAAGGTTGTTTATTACTCCTATAATAACAGCAGTGATATTGCATTGACATGCTTGGGAACGGGGCTTTGTTTAGCTGTTTTGGCTGCAGCAATCGGCAGCTAGAACTTTTCAAGCTCATAAAAATAGCTCATGTTATTAAAACATGAGCTATTTTTTTATTTATAATATTTCGTTTTTATTAAGCGGCAGGTTGTTCTGCTGTTTGTGAACTCTGAGCAACTTTATCCATTTTGAAAGTCTTAATTATTTTAATATCTGCTTCTTTTAAAAGAGTTTGTACTGCTTGTGAAATTATACTTTCAGCTCTTTTTTGATTTATATAATCCTTTAATTGTTGTTCGAAAGAATCATAAGTAAATTTTTGTCCTGCAACTTTTTCAATAACATTCATTATAAAATATCCTTGAGCGGCATTAGGTTCTGCATTCTCTCTGAATATTTCAAAAACATTACTTACTTCACCTACATTTAATTTAAAAGCTTTAGATGATAATTCTACCGGCTTCATTCCTTCATATACACTCATTTTTGAAAAATAAACTCTTGAATCTTGTTGCTGAGAATATTTGTTTGCAACGTCTGCGAAGTTTGATTTATCTTTAATTTCTTTTCTTATTGAGTTTGCTATTTGCTTTCTCTGTGCCAATTCTTCTTTTGACATATTGTTGTCTGCATAAACCAATATCAAATCAAATTGTGCTTTAGGAGCAAGAGAAACTTTTAATTGCTGTGCAACAATGTTGGCTTCGCTGTATCTGCCTTCATTTTTTTGCAATTCTTCTATTTTCTTTTTGTCGTTGTTGTAAATGGCTGAAACATTATCGAAGAAAATTTTTGTTTCTTCGTCACTTACAGGTTTTAAGTTTGTAGATATAAGACCTTTTCTGTATTTTTCTATTATGATATCGTCAGCTATTGTAGATAAATATTGTTCTTTCGTTATTCCTTGTTCTTTTATTGCATTATCAAGAACGGCATCTTTTTCTTCAGGAGTTAATTCTTTCCCGTCAGCATTAAATTTAAATTGTTCTTTTACTTTTGAAACTATTGCATCTATTTCTTCTTGTGTTGCTTCAATGTTTGATTTCTTTGCCTGTTGTAAAAATACTTCTTTTATTATCATATCTTGAAGAACTCTTTTGCCTAAAATGTCTCTTGCAAAAGGTTGTTGTAAAGATTGAGGATTTTGAGCTTGAACAACCTTAACAACTCTTTCCAAATTGTTATCGAATTCAACGGAAGATAATTCTACTCCGTTTACTGTTGCAACGACAGTTTGAACTTGTTCTTTTGCACAACCGAAAATAAACATACTTACAAACATCAATACTGATACAACTAATTTTTTCATGATTTTTTACACCTTCTCCTTTTTATTTTTAGCAACAATTATACAAAACTAATTTTAAAATTTAAATACCTTACTCATTTACCGGAGTTTCCGTTTCAGTGGAAATTTCTATTGAGTTTGAATTTACTGTATCTGTAGATTCTATAATTTCGTTTCCGTTTTCGTCATGCTTTTTCAATCCCAACAATTTTGTAAAACCGGACTTTAATGTGTCGGATACAGCATTTTTCATTAAAACATCACCTACAAGTGTTGTAACACTTCCCAATAAACTTAACGAACCGCTCGGTTCTTCCATCGTTCCGCCGATTTTCATAGTTAAAGGCATTATACCGTCATCTTCATGCCTTCCGGGGGCTGCATTTACAGTCATCTTTAATAAATCGTCTCTGAAATTTATTTCGCCGGTAACTTTAAAAGATAAAAGATTTGAAACAAAAGAACATTTGTCGAAAAGTCCTCTGCCTTCTTCGAAGTTTATTGAAGTTATAAATGAAAGAAAGTCTATTTTTCCGTCAAGCTTTTTGCTTTGTTCTTGAGCATGTTCTTCCGTCATTTCGGTAATGTTTTCTTCTTCTTTATCGGAAGAAAGAAGAGCACTGCCTATATTGCCTAAAATTTCTAAAACATTTAAAGCATTTATTACATCACTCACTATTTTTAAAGACATGAACATTACTTTTACAACAGTATTTGCTTCGGTTAATTTATAAATATCTTTAATGGTTCCGTTATCCGTGGTTAAACTTAATGTACCTACAACATTGTTCATGTCGGAAGTCACTTTCTTCATATCCATTTTAAAGTTTATATCTTTTCCCATGAAGTAAGGAACATCCATATCTTTTACGTTTGCCGAAACAAGGATATCTAACGGAGGCAAAGAAGATTCTTCCTGTTCTTTCGGCTTATTATCTTTTTCTTCTACCTCTTGTTCAATCTTTTTCTCTTCTTCCTGTTTGGCTTCCGCTTCTTCGTAGCCTTTAGCCATTTTTCCGTAAAATCTGTCTGCGGTAAAGTTTGCTGTTACTGTTCCCTTATCTTTTCCTACAACGTAAGATGCGGAACTTTTAAACGGATATTTGTTTAATTTTCCTGTAAGAGAGGGAATTTTTATATCGTTTATACTATTGATATTTACCTGCGAATTTATTTCCGTGAAATCTCCGAGTTGCGGTGTGAAAGCGGAAATGTTGAGTAAAGAAACTATACCGGATAATACTGAAGCTTTATGCGTTACATTAAGGTTGGCCTGAATTGTCCCTGTAGGATTATACGGATTTATAAGTTTTGTAACATCGTGTATTTTATCTAATATAAAGTTAATGATAACATTTATATCGTACTCAATTTCTTCTTTTCCGTAATTTAAGTTTCCGGTTGCATTTAAAGTTGAATCTAAAACACTCATGTCTAACTTTTGAAACGTTATTAAACTATTATCCAAATCTACATTGGTTATTGTTTGAATTTCTATTTTAGGTATTTTGAATTCCGGAAGTTCCGCAATTTCGGATAAGCTTTCGGAAGATAAATCTTTAATCTTTATTGATATATTTGCTTTCGGATTAGTAAAATTTGAAACAGTACCTTTTGTTGTAATAACAGTATCCTTTAATCTCAAGATGAAAGATACGATTTTAACTTCTGCAGTTGCTAAGTCCATTTCATTTAAACTTGCGTTGGCACTTAATGCAACATCTAACGATTCTATTTCCATCTCATCCATTTTGAAGTATACATCCGTAAAGAAATCAAGTTTGAAAGAGTTATCAAATTTAAAACTTTTCATATCGAATGTTGTTTTGGATAATGCAACGGTCATATTGGCTTGCTCATCAATATATGTTATATTGCAATTGTGTAATTGGGTACTATTCAATAAAAGATCTAACGGATTTGTTTTTTCTTCATCAGGGTTATCTTTATTTCCTTCTTGTTTTTTTGCTTCTTCTTCCGGATTTGTTTTGAACATTGGGGATTCTAATATAGGATCGAAATTAAATTTTCCTTGCTTGTCTTTGGAAATGACAATATCCATGTTTTCAATTGTTATTCTGTTTATTTTAAGTTGTCCTTTTAACAATTTTATAAGAGAAAAATGTATGTATGCATCATCTATACGAGCCATGTTTTGATCTGCGACATTCAAAGATATTCCCTTTACATGAAAATCAAATATACTTGCGGCTATGGAATCTATTTTTATGTCTGCCGACATTTGTTCTCGAACGGTAGTTATAATTTTGTTTTTTACCGATTCTGACGGGGCAAAATAAACGAGTGTAAAATGTAATGCTGCAATAGCCAAAAACAAGAAAGCTAAAATACAGATGAAAATTTTTACCAACAACTTAATTTTTTTCATTTTAAACCTCAAAAAATAAAAAACAAATATTCAAAGTTTGATTATACAAAAAAAAATAAAAATTAAACAATTCACGGTTAAGTCGTTTCTACATCCCCATACTTCAATGCATCCATGCCTCCATGCCTCAAAAATCACTTTGCAATTTTTGTTGACAATCGAGTGCAAAAAAGTATAAAATCTATTGATATTTTATATTGATAAATCAAACTAAAATGAAATATGTTATATCAGTAGTAGTATTATTGTTTTCTGTAATAGTTCATGAGGTCGCTCACGGCTTTGTTGCATATAAAAGAGGAGACTCTACGGCAAAACTTATGGGAAGGCTCACGTTGAACCCTATATATCACATAGATATATTCGGTTCGATAATACTTCCTGCCTGTCTGTTGCTGGTAGGGGCACCTGCTTTCGGTTGGGCAAAACCTGTTCCCGTTAATATGTATAATTTAAAGAATCCCAAAAGAGATATGATATTTGTTTCTTTGGCAGGTGTGACGGCGAATTTCTTGCTTGCTGTTATTGCCGGTGCAATAATGTTTCTTATAAGAAGCTCCGGTGCTGAAGTTTCCGTATTATATTCTATCTATATCATAATGCAATATGTTATAGTCATAAATATTGTTCTTATGATATTTAATTTAATACCCGTACCTCCGTTGGACGGTTCGAGAGTTGTATTGTTTTTGTTGCCGAGAGATTTGGCACAAAAATATGCAAAAATAGAAAGATACGGCTTTTGGATAATATTGATATTACTTATGACAAATATTTTATGGAAAATAATTGGTCCCGCTGCAAATTTTTTAATAAAATTTCTAAGCGGAGCAATGTAATAAGGATTTTATAATGACAAATAAAAGAGTTTTATCGGCAATGAGACCGACGGGAAGATTACATTTAGGTCACTATTTCGGAGCTTTACAAAATTGGATTAAGATTCAGCAGGATTTCGAATGTTTTTATGCTGTAGCAGATTTACATGCATTGACTAGTAACTATGCAGATACATCAAAAATAAAAGATGATTCCATTGATATGGTTATCGATTGGTTAACCGTTGGAATAGACCCTCAAAAAGCAGTGATTTTCAGACAGTCGGAAGTTAAAGAACATGCGGAACTTTTTTTAATTTTATCTATGATAACACCGTTAGGTTGGTTACAAAGATGCCCGACATATAAAGAACAATTAAAAGAAATTCAAAATAAAGATTTGAATAATTACGGATTTTTGGGATATCCCGTTCTTATGGCATCCGATATTTTATTATATAAAGCACAGAATGTTCCCGTAGGTGAAGACCAACTTGCACATTTGGAAATGACAAGAGAAATAGCAAGAAGATTTAATAATTTTTACGGTGAAGTTTTGTTGGAACCGCAGGCATTACTTACAAAAGCTGCAAAAGTCCCCGGACTTGATAAAAGAAAAATGTCGAAATCTTACGGAAATTCCATTCTTATAGCTGAAACCGAAGATGAAATCGCAAAAAAAGTTAAAACGATGTACACGGATCCTTTAAGAATAAAAGCTACAGATGAAGGTCATCCCGAAGGTTGTGTAGTGTTTGCTTTCCACGAACTTTTTAACAAAAACAGTGAATCCAGAAAACAAGAATGTAAACAAGGTTGTATAGGTTGTGTAAAATGTAAAAAAGAATTGACCGCTTTGATGTGCGAATTTTCAAAACCGTTGGTGGAAAAAAGAAACGAGCTTTTAAAAGATAAAGCATACATAGAAAAGATATTGGACGAAGGAAAAGAAAAAGCAAGATTTGAAGCAAATAAAACGATGCAGGAAGTAAAAAAAGCAGTAAAGATTTTCTGAGGTATAGAAGTATAGAGGGATAGATGTATAGAAAAAGCAACGACGAAAAGAAGTATTATCTTTGTAGTTTCCATGCATCCATACATCCATACATCCATACATCAAAAATACGGAGTATTTTTTAATGGAATATGATGTACATTTAGACACTTTCGAAGGTCCGTTAGACCTTCTTCTACATTTGGTCAGGAAAACCGATCTTGAAATACAGGAAATTCAAGTATCGGAAATAACAACCGAATATTTGGCATATTTGGATACAATACAAAACTTGGATCTTGATACGGCCGGAGATTTCCTTGTTATGGCATCTACTCTCATGCAGATAAAAGCAAAAATGTTACATCCCGATAACGAAAAAGATAAAGAAGACGCAGATATAGAATTGGACAAAATAAAAGAAAGATTGCTCGAATATCAAAAATATAAAGAAGTTTCTAAACTTTTATCAAACAAAGAACAGGAATATTCACAAACATATTACAGGCCCGAACCTGTAATTCCCGAACAGGATTATGAAATAGATGCGACAATTTACGATCTTGTAAAAAGTTTCCAAAATGCCTTAAGGACATTGCCCGAAGAAGTTAGAGAGATAATGTATAAAGAAATTCCCATAGAAACAAAAATAAGGGAAATTCTTGATATTCTCGAGGGAAAACAATATCTTACATTCAGTGAAATAGCAAAAATTCAAACTTCGAGATCGGCAATGGTAGTATGTTTTATGGCGGTGTTGGAGTTGGTAAAAAATAAACAGGTTGTTGCAAAACAGTCCGAATTGTTTGAAGATATAAGAATTTATAGAGTATATAACAAAGAAGAAGACGATACCATAGTTAAAGAACACAAAGACGAATTTATGTTGGATATACCGGAAAACATTCCGGAACAAAAAGAACAAATTGTGCAGCAGGATGTACCGTTTAAATTGGAAGCTGAATCCGTAAATTCTCAAAATAAAGATATAGGGGTAACAGATGGAAATTAGTGATTTAAAAAAAGTAATAGAATCTTTATTATTCGTTTCTGATAAACCGTTACTTATCAGAGAAATAAGAGCTGTTGTAAAAGAAGAGTTACCCGAAAATGTAAAACTTGAAGATATAATGCAAGAATTGCAACAGGAATATGTTCAATTGAACAGAGCTTATGAACTTAAGTTT
This sequence comes from Endomicrobiaceae bacterium, assembly GCA_045223915.1. GTDB lineage: Bacteria > Elusimicrobiota > Endomicrobiia > Endomicrobiales > Endomicrobiaceae > Ruminimicrobiellum. Next base: position 24,315 of record JBGUZU010000016.1, read on the forward strand.
GTTGCCGACGGTTGGACATTTGCCACAAAACCCGAATATTCGAGTTGGATAAAAAAACTTCTTAAAGAAAAAACAATATTGAAATTATCTCCTTCCGCAATGGAAGTGCTTGCAATAATCGCATATAAACAACCGATTACAAGAGCCGAAATCGATAATGTCAGAGGTGTAGATTCCGGCGGAGTTATAGATACTTTAACCGACAGAAAGTTTATAAAAATCGTAGGAAGAAAAGAAACGTTGGGAAGACCGTTGTTGTATGGAACCACACAAGAGTTCTTAAGACATTTCGGTTTAAGCCATTTAAGTGAACTTCCGGTTATTGAAGTTGCAAAAGATGTTTTGCCCGATCAAAAAGAAAATATACAAGAATTACCTTTTGATAATCAAACAACAGATGAACAACCTGCTACCGATACTGTTGAAAATTCAAGTGAAAATCAGGTTTCAAATGCGGAAAATAATGATGTACAACAGACTGCTATTGCCGAAGAAAATGCCATTACAGAAAGTGATACCGAACAAAATGAGAATGATGCTGTAATTCAAAATTCGGATGAAGAACAAAATAATGCTGAAAAATAAATAAATTTTGTAAAAAAAATATTGTTTTTGTAAAATTTATATGTTATAATTTCTACTATAATGTTTAGTACAATTGACAGTTAAATATTATAAAAGGGGATTTTGATGGCAGATAACAATCAACCTGTTCCCAATAGGAACGAATTGCAATTAGGTCTTTTTATAAATAATCAGTATGTCGCAGTAAAAAAAATCGGTGTCGGCGGTTTCGGTATCGTTTGGCAAGCATACGATTTTAGTTTAAGAAATTTTATAGCAATAAAAGAACTCCTTCCGGAATATGCTCAGCCCAAATTCGTAGAAATGTTTTATAAAGAAGCACTTATAGCCAAAAATATTATACACGATAATATCGTGAGAGTTCAGCATTTTTGGCAGGGCAGTAACGGTTCATATTATGTAGTTCTCGACTATGTTAGAGGAACAGATTTAGAGAACTTAATTCAAAAATGTAACGATATGAACACGAAAATTCCGTGGCAACTATCAACTTTTATTTGTATGAGTGTGTTAAAAGCTATAGATTATGCCAACAGAATTGCAAGAGATTCCATCACAGGTAATGCATACGGAATAGTTTACAGAGATATTTCTCCAGGAAATGTTTTGTTATCTTTTGACGGAAATATTAAATTAAGTGATTTCGGTATTGCAAAAACAGCAGACGAAATAAGAGATTCTATCCCCGAGAAAGTTATTACCGGAAAATACCCTTACATGTCTCCTGAACAAATACAAGGTTTGCCTGATATAGATCATAGAACGGATATCTTTTCCGTTGCAATATTGTATTCGGAAATGTTGACCGGACAAAAATTGTATCAGGGTACCAACGAAGAAATAAAAGATCAAGTTTTAAATAAAAAATTCAATCCTGCAGACTTGAAATTAGATGCAAGTGTTCCCGCTGAAATAGGCGATATCATAGCAAAAGCTTTGGAAAAAGACAGAGACAACAGATACGATAGAGCCATTGAGATGTACAGAGATATAAGAAGAGTTTTGAAAGGTGTCGAAACCGACGAGCTTTCGGTTGAGTTATCCGAATTTATATTGAAGATGATGAGAGAGTCCGTTGCTAATTCCGAAAAGCTTATAGAAAAAGTAAAAACATTGAATGTTCAAGATGTCGGACAAACTCAAGGTATAAGAAAAATTACCTGTCAGGATTTTATAGTAGGTCAAACAAGAAACCTCGGAGCAGCTGCCGTTGGAGGAGCTGCCGCAGGTGCTGCAGCAATGGGTGCAGCCTCTCAAGGCGGAACAGGTAAAGTTTTAACTCAAAGACTTTCTGCCGCACAAGCTCAAGGGCAAGTTAACAATGTCCAAAGACCGCAACAACCAAAAGGAGAAGAAAAAGGTAAAACCGTTTTCGAAGAAGTGGGCGATTGGTTGTTCAATAAATTTGATGAAATGAAAAAGAGTTTAATAAGAATAATGATAGCTATTCTTTTGGCTCTTTTGATTTTTGGACTTTTAGATATTTTCTTATTGCAAATAACACCGTTCGGTAAGAATATATATTCAAGATTATATCCTCCGGATGTAGTTATAACCACGGTTCCTGCCGGAGCTGTTGTAAGTATGAAAACTAAAGAAGGCGACGTTGTTTTGAATAATGTGTCTTCTACAAATCCTATACCGGTAAGAAAAGTTCTTCCTAAAACTTATATTGTAACCGCAATAAAGGAAGGATTTAAGCCCGTTCAAAGAGTTGTTCAAATAGAACAAAGTGATAAAGGTAAAAAAGTAAGAAAAGAAAAAATAGAAATAATGTTCGATTTCTTGTTGAATGTTGATTCCGAGCCCAGAGGAGCAAGTGTTTATATAGACGGAAATAAATTTGGTGTAACACCTTGCAAGGCTCAACTTTTGGCAGGAGCACACACCGTAAAACTTACATTGGAAGGTTTTGATAATTTGGGATACGATTCTGCTTCCGGCGGTAAGGAAGGTCAATGCGATATTGATTTCACAAAGAGTATTATAGAAGAAATGTTCTCCGGAGTTGACAGAAGATTCTGGAATTGCGAACTTAAAAATATAGAAGGTGAAAATATATTCAGTGTAACAGGTTCGTTATTTAAGAAAGTAAAAATAGATTCCGAACCTAAAGGTATGATGGTTCATGTTCAGGGAGAAAGTCAACCAAGAGGTGATACTCCTTTGAACACATTGTTTAAAGTCGGTAACTATAAAGTAAGATTTTTGGATCCGAGTGCAAAATACGGTGAAGCTTTGAAAGATTTTGAAGTAAATAAAGATTCAAAAACAGACTTATTTGTAAAGATGAATAAAATTATTTCTTTCAAAGTAAAGTCAAAAGATAGTCCTACAGATACATTCTTAACAAAGGTTACAATATCTAATAAAGATATTGAACTTACGAAAGATATTTCGACATCCAAACCTATAAGAATTCCGTTACCTGTGGCAGTTTACAATGTAACATTCCACGGTGATAACGAATACAGACCTTGTAAATTAACAAATGTAGATATAAATAATACAAGTTCCGTAGTCGGTGAAATGGAATACTTGAAAGTTGCATTGGCATTAAAAGCTACGGACAGCAAAACAGCAAATCCGTTATCGGGTGCTTATGTATGGCTCGATAAAAAGATGATAGGAAAAACGGATAAATCAGGTATTTATAACGGGACATTTAAACCGGGTAAATATGAGTTTAAGGTAATTGCAAAAGGATATAAAGAACAAATAGTATTTGTTGAAGTATTGTCCGGTAAGAAATCCGAATTGCAAGTTATAATGGAACCGGAAGTTAAAGAAGAAGAAATAGTTCCTATAAACACAAATGCTTATGTTCCTACGCAAACCGATGCTAATTCCGATATTTCCGACGAGATAGCTCCTACGGATGATAAGATTGTTCCTAAAGAGACTTCTAAACCGGTAGCAACAAAGAAAGAAAAGAAGAAAAAACAAGAAGAAAAATTAACGACAACGGATGAAGATGTTACCACAGAAAATCAGGTTGTTGTTTGTTTGAACTGCGGTTATGTTAACACCGCACCTGCAGGAAAGAAACTTAGATTTTGTATAAATTGTGCAAAATCTTTAAAATAATAATAATGTAGCACGGAGATAGTATAATGAAAAAAATACTGTTATTGACAAAAAGTTTTGTAATTTTAAGTTTGTTGTTCTGTTCAATCGGAGTTTTTGCTGATATTCCGAGAACAATAAATGTACAAGGAAAAGTGACTAACGATTCCGGTGGACCGATACTTAATCCGGAAAATGTTGAGGTAAAGTTGTATGTAAGTGATGATAGAAACACTTATGAGTTTAAGCCTATACAGGAAGATTTACCGGTTAAAATAGATTCCGAGGGCTTATACAATGTGAATATGGATCTCGGTGACATGAAATTTAATGTTGATAACGAATATACCTTTGAAGTAGAGGTTACTGCTGATGGTACCAGTATAAGATCTAAAGCAAGACCTTTTGCTTCCAATCCATTTGCTTTTTATGCATCAACCTCAACCTATAGTTCCACAGCAACTTATTCCTTGATGTTGGATCCGTTGAAAGGTGAAAAATTAAAAAATGAAAATTTTTATACTAGTAGTCATACATATACTATAAAAGTTGGAACTGCAGCATATGCAATAAATGCAAGTTCAATAACTCGCAAAGGGTCGAAAGGTCAAGTGTGGGGAATGGATACTACTAATACTCAAGGTTGGATTAATCCGGGCGATATAGCCATATCGACTGCTGCTGCTAATAAGCTTGGTGGTATAATGTTAGGAGATAATACCGGTTTGTATATACCAGCAAATAGTGCTATTTTAATGCTTAAAGCAGCAACAGCATCAACCATAGGTGGTGTTATTGTTTCTACCGGTGCAGGAACAGGGTTAACACTAAAAGATGATGGAACATTGAGTATTTCTCCTGCAACTACAAGTAGTTATGGAGTAATAAAAGTGACTGCAGCAAACGGATTAACGATAGATAGTTCCGGGGCGGTAGCGATGGGGAAAGCCAGCACCAGTGCTTTGGGAACGGTAAAGATTGGAGATAATATAAATGTAGACAGCGACGGAGTAATAAGTGTAAGTCCGAGTTCATTGGCAATACCATTGGCAACGACATCATCAACCGGAACGGTAAAGATAACACAAGCAAACGGATTAACGATAGATAGTTCCGGGGCGGTAAGTATAAGCACGGATACAAAACCTTTAGAAGGCTCTGAAAAGTTGTTAACCAGCGGAGTAATATACAGCACGATGACAGAAATATATGATAAGATAGCAGAAATAACATTGGAAGCGGGCGATGGTATAAGTATACAAAATCATGTTGTATCCGTGTCAACGGCAGCAAATGGTGGTTTAAAAATAATTGATGATAGGTTGGGTGTATCTGTAGATGGTAGTACGATGGAAATAAATGGTGATGGGATAAAAGTTAAAGGCTTACCTGTCGGATCCACTGGAAGTGTGGAAGGTAAGTTTTGGGGCTTTTCAGATCCGGTTAATCGTGTTCAAGGTTGGGTGTCATTAGCTGGATTGGGAGTCATTGATCCTAAAGAAGGTTTAACTCTTGATGAAGATACTAAAATATTGAAAATATCAACCGCAACGGGGACAGGTTTGATATTTAGTGATAATACTGCAGATGCAGTATTAAAGATTTCCACAGGAACAGGATTGGCAATTAATGATAGCAATGAAATAGTTGTATCAACAGGAGCCGGATTGGCATTTGATTCTAATAATGGAATAGTTGTTTCCACCGGAATTGGATTAGCATTTGATGATAATAAAGTTATAGTATCAACAGGAGCCGGATTGGCATTTGATTCTGATAATAGAATAGTCGTATCCACGGGAATTGGTTTGGGTATTGATGATAATAAGATAATAGTATCTACAGGAGCAGGATTAACGTTTGATACTAATAATAGAATAGCTATATCAACAGGAGTTGGATTGGGAATTGATACTGCTAACAATACCTTAAATGTAACTACTGCACCATATGCACAACAAATAGTTAATTCAAGTACGGTAACGAGCAATAATGGAACCATACAAGTTTGGGCTAAAAATCCTGTTACTAATGAACAAGGTTGGTACACTGCAACGGTAGTATCCTCGGATGTTGTGGTTGGTATTACTACTCACACTATTCATGTGGGTGGTATGGGAGGATCCGGAGATTGTGTTGATAAAGTAACACCAATTAAAGGAACGCTTACTTACCTTACTGGTGCAGATCTCGCAGAAATATATCAGTCAACTGAAAAGCTTGTTCCGGGTGATGTAGTTTCAATAGACACTGCAAAAGATAATGCAATAGTAAAAACAAAAGTAGCCGAAGACACTATGGTTGCGGGAGTCATTTCTACCGAACCGGGTGTATTAATGAATCAAGACGAAAAAGGATATAAGTTGGCCTTGGTCGGTAAAGTTCCAACAAAAGTTTGTAACGAAGGAGGAGCTATAAAAAGAGGAGATTTGCTTGTATCCGCCTCGATACCGGGGTATGCAAAAAAAGCAGGTGATAATCCGAAGGTAGGAACAGTTATCGGAAAAGCACTTGAAAATTCAGATTCTCAAAAAGGGACCATATTGGTTTTGGTGAACTTACAATGATAAATAAAAAATTATTTGTATTATCTTTTTTGTTGTTGTTTGTAGTTCTGGTAGGGTATCTTTATGCTGCCGAAAATAAGAAAAATTTTGTCACTTTATTAAGTGGTGCAACTCATACGGTTACTTCCGGTAATTCCGGTGCCCCCGGTAAGAGTGAGTATTCTTTTATCGGACAATCGGTAGTTTTTGATGAGTTGGGAGGAAAAAATGCTGTTTCCAGATCGGCATTTGGCTCCGCATTTTATGTCGGACAAAGTTCAAGTATTACTTTTACAAATAAAACTGAAGATATAGTGTATGATGATATTAATGTGGTATTAAAAGTTAATATAGAATCTAATGCCGGAAAAATAGAAAAAATAAAATATAGAGTTTGGGAAGGTGAAAATCCTGATTGGAACGATTATACGAAATGTCCTGAAAGACCATTTGAAGATTTTGATTCTTCTACAAGTGTTGATGTCAAAAGTACTTTTACTTTTTCCATGGGGCAACAATACAATTATTTCAAATTTTATGCGCAGACAGAAAATGATGCAAAGAGGTGGTCGGAAGTTTACAGGGTAAGATTAACTCCCGAATTATCAGCTGATATAAAATTTACTTCGCCTGATTCTATAACTGCCGTGGCATCTTCGAATCCTAAGATAGAAACTACAAAATTTTCTTTGAATTATAAGCCTGTAACGATTTCTTTATATGAAGGAACTAAAGAAAATCCCATTGGTGATGCAATTTATACAGTAAAACTTAATACAGAAACAGTTCAAGGTTACAACATATATAATAGTACAGAATCATTTATTTCTTGTGATAATTCTGAACTTTATAAATGTGCTAAATCTTCCACAGAGACCTTAAAATTGGAGGCTAATAAACAATATTTTTTGGAAATATATCCTACAGGATCAGAGTCTGAGGAAGATAAAGATATTGTAGAATTTAAAGTTATATTAGACGGAGTTGCAAATATTGTGACTTATCCGTCGCCGTTTAATCCTAAGAAACAAAAGGTTAAAATTAAATATGTGTTGGGAAACACTTCAAATGTTACTATCAGGTTATACGATAAAGCAGGCAAGGTTGTATGTAAGTTGGTTGACGGTGAACAAAGGTCGGCAGGCACAAATGAAGAAGAGTGGGATGGTAAAAACTATGCAGGTGAAACTCTTGCAACAGGTGCTTATATAGTAGAAATAATTGCCGGAAGTGACAGAAGATATACGGCATTAGCTATAGTGGGTAAATAATATGAAAAAAATAAAAAAATTATCATTAGTTTTAGCTTGTTTGACTTTTGTAGGAGTAACAAATGCTTTTGCAGGAACAGATGCAGCCGCTTTTTTGAAAAAAAGTGTCGGTGTGAAAGCTATAGGTATGGGTGGAGCCTATACATCTCTTGCAGACGATACATCTGCAATTTATTGGAACCCTGCAGGTCTTGCACAAATACAGGATTATTATTCGGTATATGCAATGGCTACAACGGGCGGTTCGGATAAATACCCGGGTCTTAAAGATGTTACACCTACACATCAATTCTTTGCAGCTTCATTGCCGTTACAAAAATTTACCGACGTTTTAGGTAAAACCGTAGTAGGTATTGGATACATATCATCAAAAATGGATAACATTCAACATACTGCTGATGACGGAACATATCTCGGAACGATAAGTGATACTGATGCCGCATATTATTTAACGGCAGCTCTTCCGTTGTGGCAATCTACAACAAGTTTATATGTAGGTGCTTCATTAAAATATATTACCAAAAATATGTCTGACGTAGGTGTTTCGGAAGGCGGATTAGATATTGATGCAGGTGTTATATATTCGATAGATGCGGCAGATTACGGATTAATAAGTTTCGGCGCAATATTCCAAAAAGGTGTTCAAATGGGAGATGATAGTGCACCTATGACAACAAAAGTCGGTGCTTCCGATAAAGTTGTTTTTGCGGAAAAATATCAACTTACCGGAGCATTGGATTTGGTTCAAAGACAGAATGAACCTTTAAGCGGAAACCTTGGACTTGAGTTTGGAGTACTGGATCTTTTAAAAATGGAAATGTTTTCCATTAACGGAATATATTTAAGAGGCGGTGTTGAAGGATATGCAGTTGAAAGCAGATACAATATAACATCCGACTACAACGAAACCGCATCTTATAATTTCGGTTTAGGGTTTGACTTTAGTATTATGAACACATATTTACAACTGGATATAGCAATATGCAGCGGTAATATATTTGAGCAGAATACAAAGTTTGCTCTTAATTTCTTTTTTTAGAGGGTAGAATATGAATAAAAAAATTTTTAGTGTCTTGGTTTCAGTTTTATTTTTGTTGAATTCAAGTGGCATTGCTTTTGCCGAAAAGAAAGATGTTGCCGATCCCGCTTTGCAGGCAATTATAACAGAGCTGGGCAGCAGGATGCCGAGATTTATCAATAAGTATGGAGCTGCGGTTTTTGTTGCCGATGAACAGATAACAAGAGGTTCTTTATTACAGGCCTTATATGAGTTTGATAAAAAATCTTCATCTTCGGGTAGTGCATCAGCTTCAGGTGTTATTTCAAAAAAAGATTATGATGCTCTTAACACAAAAGTTGCTGCATTGGAAAAGAAAATTCAAGGTGGAGCAACAGCTTCTTCTTCAAAAGGTTCCGGAAGCGCTTCGGTAGATATGGTTGAATTGATGAATGATTTGGAAACGAACATGCCTATGATGTTGGATAACACGTTATCCTCTTCAAAAGTGTTCAAAAATTTGGAAGCACAAGTTAAAGCCGGCGGAGGTTCCGGAACAGGTTCAAGTACCGGTGTTTCTGTTGCGGTAGTAAACAATTTACAGAAAAATATAAACGATTTAAGTAAGAAAGTTACAACCGTTGAAACAAATTTGGCTAAAAAAGCGGATGCTTCTAAGTCAGATGTTTCTGCAGCGGTTTTAAAAGATTTACAAAAAAATATAAACGATTTGAATTCAAAAGTTAACAAAGTTGAAACATCGTTAGCTAAAAATACAGATACAAAAGCATCTACGGCTCAGCAGGCTGAATTGAATGTTTTAAAGAAAAATGTAAGTGATTTAACAGCAAAGTTTAACAGTATGGAATCAACTTTGGTATCGGCAAAATCCGATTCAAAATCTTCTTCAACATCTGCGGAAGTAACATACTTACAAAAGAATATAAATGCTTTGAGCAAGAAAGTCAGTGATATGGAAACTGCTATTGCTAAAACAGGTTCCGATGCAAAATCAAATGCATCTCAAGCAGAATTAACCGCATTAAAAAAAGATATGAGTGATTTATCTGCAAAGTTTAGCAGTATGGAATCGGCATTAACATCTGCAAAATCCGGATCAGGTTCTGCATCATCAGCGGAAATAACATATTTGCAGAAAAATATAAATGATTTAAATAAAAAAATTAATAATGTAGAAACGTCGTTGGCTAAAAATGTTGATACGAAAGCAGCAGCAACACAAGCGGCGGAAGTATCTGTCTTGAAAAAGAATGTTAGCGAATTAACAACAAAACTTAACAGTATGGAATCGGCATTGGCATCAGCAAAATCCGATTCAAAATCTTCAGCATCATCTGCAGAAGTAGCATCTTTACAAAAGAATATAAATGATTTAAACAAAAAACTTAATAGTATGGAAACAAATTTAGCTAAGAGTTCTGATTCAAAATCCGAACTTTCAGCATCTGTATTGAAAAATTTGCAAAAGAATATGAACGATTTGAATTCAAAAGTTAACAATGTTGAAACATCGTTAGCTTCTTTGGGTAAAGATAGTTCAAAGGTTGGTTCTTCCGCAAATAATGCTCAAGTTTTGTATGAAGTAAAGAATTTTAAAGATGAAATAAATACTGTAAATAAGAAAATTTCCGAAATGGAATCAAAGTTGGCAAGTGCAAAAACGGAATCTTCCGTTTCAAATGCTCCGTCACAAGAAGAAGTTAACGAGCTTAAAAAGACACTCGTTCAAATGCAACAAAGTTATGTTACATTAGGTAAGAGATTGGACTCTTTGGAAAAAGATCAAACCATGATTGCTTCTTCTTCTAAAGATGGTTCCGAAGGTTCAGCTTTAAGTACTTCTCAAATGAGACTTATAAATGCCAAAATAAGCTCCATAAGAGAAGAAGTTGATAATATAAAAGTAGGAAGTTCTTCATCGGATACAAGTAACAAAAATACTGCAGATATAAAGAGAATAGAAAAGAGATTGTCTAATTTGGAAAATTCAGACAGAAGTTCCGGCGGTTCAGACTCTGATTCAGGATCAGGAAAGGGTGGCACAATCGCTAAAGTAAGTTTAGGATTATCTTTAGTTGCAGCATTATTTATAGCCAGATAAAAAAGGAGTCTTAAATGCCAAGACTATTAGTTAAAAAAAGAGAAGAAATTATATCGGAATATGTTGCCAGAAAGAACAAGATAAAAATTTTTATAGGTAGCAAAAAAGGTAACGATATTGTTATTCCGGATAAAAATGTTTCCGAACATCATTGTACAATTATATTTGCAAACAACCAGTACACACTTAAAGATCAAAATACAATAATGGGAACACAGATAAATTTCCGTTCAATAACGGAAGCGCCTTTGAATTTCGGTGACGAAATTTCGATAGGTGATTATAAGATTATGTTCCTGGATGATGCTTTAAGTAAACAGGATGTTGTTATCCCTCAGTATTATTTAATAGGAGTTTACGGAAGATTTTTCGGCAAAAAGTTTTTCTTAAAGTCAGATGGGGATACATTTATAGGTAGAGAAAGTTTATCTCCGAGAGGTATAGAAAACGATGTTGTTTTATCCGGAGATATGACGGTTTCAAAAGGTCATGCTAAAATAAGTGCCGTTCAAGGACAATACACGATTACCGATATCGGTAGTACCGGCGGAGTTGCTATAAACGGAGAAAAACTCGGACAGTTAAACAGTACACAACTCGCAATAGGTGATGAAATTTCAATAGGTAGAACAATTTTCAGGCTTGTTGATTATTTCAGCGAAGACTATTCTTTGCCTTCAAAACAACATATACTCGCATTAAAGATTTTTAAGTTTATGAGAGTATTTGTAACATTGTTGGTGTTGGTTGGAGCGGCATTATCAATATATTTAGGATATACATCTTACTCTTTAATAACTTCTGCTCCCAGTAAATTGAATTTGTCTTTAGACTTAAATTGGTCTAAAGAAATTCCGTTAAAGGCAGATACATCTTCTTACGAAATCACATCTACACCTATAGTTGCGGATCTTGATAATGATGGGAAAAATGATATTTCGATGTTAACAAGTTCCGGCTTTTTGTATGCATGGAGCGGAGCAACAGGTGATAAAATGTGGAAACCTGTTGAAATTTATAATTCCGGCATAGCATCGTTGGTTAGTGACGATGTTAATAATGATGGAATTCCGGATATTATTGCGGTTTCCGATTCATCTTTGATTTATATTATTGACGGGCAAACGGGTAATATAATAAGAAGAGAAATTTTAGGCGGACATATTTCCGAAACTACACCGGTTATTTGCGATTTGGATGGTGACGGAAGAAAAGATATTGTGGTTACTTCGGAAGATGGTGCGGTTCATTTTATGTATGCACCGGGCTTTGACAGTAACTATGCAAAATATTCGGAATTTATCGATGGCCCGATATATGCAAGTCCCGTAATATTAACAAGAAAAGACTTTTCACCTTTTGTTGTAATTGCAAATTATGACAGTAAGGTTTATTTCATTGATGGAAAAACAAGAACGAAAAAGACAATTAACTTACTTGATTTAACCGGGAAAGCTCACCTCGTAGCAGGTGCTCCTGCTATAGGAGATATAAACGGTGATGGTATAGATGAAGTTGTTGTTATGTCTAATGTTCCTCAATATGTTTCAGCTATAAATACATCTAAATTTTCTGTTATGTGGACATATTTCATTGAACCTGTACCGCCTGCAAATTTGAAGTTTAATGCATCACCTATCATTGCGGATTTTACAGGTAACGGTATGTGTGATGTAGGTATTGTTTCGGCAAACGGAACAGTTCAAATATTAAAAGGTAACACTACATATCTTTCCGGAGAAATGTTGTGGAAGTTGGCTCTTCCTGAATCAAAGAGATTGATATCTTCACCTGCCGTTTACGATTTTGATAAAGATGATATTCCCGAACTTGTTTTCGGAACGGAAGACGGCAGACTTGTAGTTGCAAAGAGTAATGTTAAGAGAAAAGAAGTTGAAGTAATGGCGGATATTAAAGCAAGTAATTTGGCAATAACATCCACGCCTGTACTTGCAGATTTAAACGGTGATAAGTTAATAGAAATTTTATATACAAATATGCAAGATTCTATACAAATAGTAAACACCAATGCTAAAATCCTGAAGAATCTTAGAATTTGGCCGATGTTCTTGGCAAATCCGGAACATACTTCTACTTTTTCCTTAAAGGACTATAAATTAAAATCCATAGAACTTATGGGTATTGGTTTATTGTTGTTATTGTTGTTCTTCTTCTTTAAGGTAAGATCATCATTAAAGAAATCCAAGAAGAAAGTTAAGGTTACTTATTTATGATGATATTAAGTTCGGCACAAACTAATACGGGTGTAGTAAGAACAGAGAATCAGGATTGTTTTGGTGTTAAGCAAGAGAGAGATTTTTTCTTTGTTTGCGATGGTATGGGCGGCGGAGTTGCCGGCGATTTTGCAAGTAAAAGTGCCGTAGATGTAATGCTTTCTCTGTATGATAACATTAACAAACAGGATTGTTTGGATGTTTTGGGTGAGTTGTATTACACATATGATGAAGAAATTCTCAAACCCATAGCTTTAATAAAAATAGCAAATAATTATTTGCACGGCTTAACAAAAAAATATCCGAAGTTGTCCGGTATGGGAACTACTTGTTCGGGTGTTTGGTTTGACAGAGATGCAAAATTAGTACATATATACAATGTCGGAGACAGCAGAGTATATAGAATAAGAAACGGAAAAATACAGCTTTTAACCGAAGATCATTCTAAAATTCAAGAGTTAATAGATAGCGGTAAAATGACTAAAGAAGAAGCCAAGATGGCAGAAATTCAGAGCATGATAACGAGAGCTCTTGGTATAAATAAAACGGTAAAAGTTGATTATAAATCGGAAGTGGTTAAAAATGGTGATATATATGTTCTTTGCACGGATGGCTTAAACGGTGAACTTTCCGATTTTACAATAAATGATATTGTTAATTTGCATAAGCCGGATGTTACTGCGATTTCAAGAGAATTGATAACGGCTGCAAACAATGCCGGCGGAAGAGATAATACTACGGTTATAACCGTATGTGTGCAAGATGATTTTAATGACGGTTCAAATTTACATGGTGAGCCTACGGAAGATATAATAATTTTCCCGGAAGAGTTGAAAAATCATTCCGATAAAGAACATTCTTTGATTCGTAAATTTGAAAAAATTTTTACGGTTCCGATTCCGAAGTTGGCAAAAGAGAAAAATTTGTTAAAAAGTCCTCTCTTTATTGCGATAGTATTGGTATTGTTTCTTATATGCGGAGTCTTTGTTTATACTGCAGTTTTTAAAGATAACGGTGAACAAAAAAGTATTGTTGAATTAACGGGTAATATTTCCGGAATAAATTTGAATATTATGACATTGAACAGTGATAAACTTGTGGAAATAAAAACCATAAAAGACAAAGTGTTTAAAATTCAAGTTGTTCAAGAGTGTTTTTCTAATCCGGAAAAGTTTCTTACCCCGATGCAGAATGTTACGGTTACTTTAACGCAGGACGGACAAAATAAATATATGGGATTATCAAGTTTTAGACCTTTGGATATAAAGTTGCCTAAAGGAACTTATGATATGACATTATCTTATCCGGGATATAAAATGTTAGATGCTAACTTGAATTTAAAAGACAGTATGAGTGTTACATTGGAAACTTCCGATGAATTGTCTAAAATGTTAATAATAATGGTTCCTGAAAAGGATTTTTAGAAAGGAGTAGTAAATGCAAAAGAACGAAAGAAACAAAATTTTGGTAATAGATGATGACGAAATTTTTTTAAAAACGGTTACCGTGGTTTTAGAAGAAGAAGGTTTTTCTGTTTATGAAGCTACTACCGCAGAAAGCGGTTTTGAAGCTTTGGTTGATATACATCCGGATTTGGTAATATTGGATAAAAATTTACCGGATAAAAGCGGTTTTGAAGTCTTAAAGGCCATGAAAAAAAGTAAAAACTTTTCTGAAATGCCTCCGGTTATGTTGATAACCGCGGATACTACGATATCCGTAGATGAAGCATTTGATAAAGGTGCCGATGATTGTATTTTCAAACCGTTAAATATGAAGGAAACGATAAAAAGGATAAGAAAATTATTAAAATGATATTAAAAAAAATATTGCCGGTAATATTGGTATGCTTTTTAACCATACCTTTGTTTGCGGCATCGGATGATTTTATTTATGTGTTAAATCCTGATCCGTATTCTCAATCGATAGGTGCAAGTATTTTATCTTTGTCACCGTCTGTTTTCGGACTTTTTACAAACCCTGCATCAAATTATAAAAATATTTCAAAAGAAGTTCAGTTTTCTTATTACACAATATACAACAATAACTATGGCGCTAATATCGGTTTGGTAATACCAACAGAAAAAAGCGGAAATTTTTCGGTTATTTTTTCCGGTGCCGACTTGAATGAAAATGAAACAGGTTTTAAGAATTTTTTAATGGCAGCGGTTAATTATGTGTATCCGATAGTAAATAAATATCCGATTCCCGTTGAAAAAGGTTCCGTCGGTGCTACAATTAAATTTTATAATATAGCCTCATACAATAATAGCGGTTTAGACAGAACTATAAATTTATTTAGTGTTGATTTAGGTTGTATATATTCTTTGGATTTTATAGACAATGATTTAACCGGAGCACTTGTCATAAAAAATTTAGGTAATGCTTTTGAATATGATGATTATTCCGTAAACCAAGCGCAAATATTGGATGCATCGGCAAGATATAATATATACGATTTATATAAAGTTGCTATCGTTGCCGATATGGTAAAGAATTTTCAAATTACCGATTTGGGATATGCTTGCGGCGTTGAGGCAATACCCGTATATCCGTTAGCTGTAAGAGTAGGTTGGAGAGATTACAGAGACGGCTTAAATAAAGGTATAACGGCAGGTTTAAGTTTGGTTTTTGACAGAGTAAATTTCTCTTACTCTTTTTCAGATATAGCAGGTAGTGATAACGATCAACATATTTTTTCTTTAGGCGTATATTTCGGGAAAATAGCTAATTCTGGTAAAGCATACGAACATTACTTGGGATATTATTTAAATAAAGCGAAATACGACTACGATAAAAAGAATTATATTTCCGCCAGAAAACAATATGAAGATATTTTGGCGGTGTATCCTAATGAACCTTCCGCAAAAAGATATGTTAAACTTTTATCCGAAGATTTGTATCAAACAGATATGGATCTTACCGATAAAACAGAAAAGTATTTGGCAAGAGCCGATTCTGCATTGTTAAGAAACAATTTGATGAAAGCTAAAAGTTACTACGAAAAAGCTTTAGAGTTACAACCCAGAAACAAACAAGCTTTGGAAGGTTTGGAAAAAACAAATAAAAGTATAAGAGAAGAAGAAGTATATGCGAACAGAAAGAAACATCAAAAAGAAATTTCAGAACATTGGATAAAAGCAGTTAAGCATTATGATGAGGGTGAATTTGTATATGCAAAGGATGAGTTCAATAAAATATTGGAAATAGATCCGGAAAATGCCGGTGCATTACAATATTTGGATTTTATACAGAAAAAAGTTGATAAAGTAACTGCGGTTCAATCTCATAACATATTTAAACAAGGACTTGTTGAATACGAAAAACAAAATTATGAAAAAGCGTTATCGTATTTCAATGCCGCATACTTATCAAATACATCAAGAAATGATATTAAAGAATATATTGCTAAATGCGAGGAGCAAATAAATATTGCTAAACAGATTGCTTTGGAAGAAAGTAAAAAGAATCCGGAAAAAACGTTAACCAATAAACAAATAGAAGCACAAATGAAAAAAATCTATGATTTAGGTGTGGAACAATATACACTAAAAGATTATGAAGAAGCAATAAAAACATTCACAAAATTGAAAGCAATGTCCGATAAACACAAATATTATACCTATAATGAACAAATAAGAACGTATCTTTCCAAATCAAATAAAGAAGTGGCCAAAATTCTTTATAACGAAGGAAGGGATTTGGAAATGCATGAAAAGCTGACGGCTGCTTACGAAAAATATAAAGAAGCATTATCTTATGATGAAACAAATTCATCGGCTCAAAAAGCAATAGAAAAAATAAATGCCGTTACGGCGCAAAAATATTATGATGATGGTTTGAAGGCTTTTGCGGCCGGAGATAAAAACAAAGCAATAGAATTATTAAAGAAATCTTTGGAAGCGGAACCTACTAAAATTGAAGCTACAAGAGCATTAGAGAGGATACAAAACTTAAAATGATAGAACTTAGAAAAGATCCTATAACCGCAAGATGGGTTATAATAAATGATTCGAGGGATTTTCAATTCGATTTGGACGAAACCACGGATGATAATTCCTTATGCCCGTTTTGTATGGGTAATGAAAGACTTATTCCCGAACCTATAGCTTGTTATGATCAAAAAGGTAACAAAATCGATAAATACAGTAATAAATGGCAGGTGAAAGTTATACCGAACAATAAACCTATACTTACAATAGAAGGAAGTATTTTAAGAAAAGCCGAAGGTATTTACGATAAAATGAAAGGTGTAGGGGCTCACGAAATTTTAATAGAAAGTCAAAATCATAAAGTGGATACTCTAAAAGCTGAAAATTTCGTTGCAAGTATTTTGGCTACACAAGACAGAATAAACGATTTGAAAAACGATTTGAGATTTGAATACATATTGGTTTTTAAAAATCATGGGAAAAGTGCGGGCTCAACTATTGCACACCCTCATTTTCAGTTGGTAGCATTGCCCATTATTCCGAAATCGGTTAAAGAAGAAATGACAATATCAAAAAGATATTATGATTTTAAAGAAAGATGTTTGTTCTGCGATATTATAGATCAGGAAATAACTTTCGGAACAAGAATAGTTATGGAAACAAGTTCTTTTGTTGCTTTTGTTCCGTTTGCTTCAAGATATCCTTTCGAAACTTGGATTTTACCGAAAGAACACAGTGAAGATTTCAGAAATTTGAAAGATAAGTATAAATTAGAAGAACTTGCGGAAATTTCAATAAGTGTTTTAAGAAGACTAAAAAAAGCTTTAGGAAATATGCCGTATAATTTGGTAGTACACTCTTACCCGTTGAAGCAGGAAAGAATACCTCATTATCATTGGTATATAGAAATTATTCCTAAAATAACAAAGTTTAGCGGATTTGAATTCGGCTCGGGAATTTATGTTAACCCTACAATACCGGAAGAATCTGCTAAATTCTTAAGGGAAGCTGAATAAATGAATATTTTAATGGTTGCTGCGGAATGTGTCCCTTTTATAAAAACCGGCGGTTTGGCTGATGTTGTAGGCACCCTTCCGAAATATTTAAAACAACAAGGTCATGATGTAAGAATAATAATCCCAAAATATCGTATGATAGACGGAGCTAAGTACAACTTACAAGCTCTTCCGTATAAATTGTCTGTATTTGTAGGTAAAGAACAAGAAAATTTTAGAATAAAAACTTGTATGTTGGACGGAAATATTCCCGTATATTTTATAGAAAATTTAAGATATTTTAACAGACTCGGTGTTTACGGAGATGATTCAGGTGTAGGTTACGGTGATAACAGAGAAAGATTTATTTTCTTTTCAAAAGCTGCAATAGAGGCAACAAAAGCTTTGATGTTCAGACCTGACATTATTCATTGCCACGATTGGCATACGGGTTTAATTCCGGCGTATTTAAAAACAACGAATCTAAATGACGGATTTTTTTGGAACACTTCAACCGTATATACAATTCACAATATAGCTTTTCAAGGAAGTTATGATGCTGCATCAACAGTACCTTTGGCAGGTTTTTCTTGGGAAGATTATAAAAGTGACAAATTGGAATTTTATAACACATTCAATTATATGAAAGCCGGTCTTGCATATACCGATATAATATCTACCGTTAGTCCTACTTATGCAAAAGAAATTCAAGGACCTGCAGGCAAAGGCATGGAAGTAGTTTTGCAAACAAGAAAGAAAGATATTTATGGAATATTAAACGGAATAGACTATTCTTATTGGAATCCTAAAGATGATAAAAATATAGTTGCGAATTTTTCGGCTGAGAATTATGAAAACAAAAAACTCTGTAAAAAATATTTGCAGGAAAAATGCGGATTTAAACAAGACGAAAATGCTTTTATGTTAGGTTGTGTATCAAGATTTGATATGCAAAAAGGTTTTGATTTAATAATGGATGTAATAGGTAAACTTACACAGTACAATATTCAAATTGTTATTTTAGGATCTGGAGACAGATACATAAAAGACGGAATGTTATATTTGCAAAGTTTGTATAAGGATAAAGTAAGTGTATGTACAGATTACAATGAACCTTTATCGCATCAAATATATGCCGGAGTGGATGCATTTTTGATGCCTTCGAAATTTGAACCTTGCGGACTTAGCCAAATAATAGCATTGGCTTACGGGACTATTCCGATAGTTAACAAAACCGGCGGCTTGGCGGATACAATAAAAGATTTTTCCACATATAATACAAAAGGTAACGGTTTTGTTTTTGATTTTTACGGCGGAGAAAAATTCCTTGATTGTGTATTGAGAGCATATGATATATACAAGAATCCGTTCTTATGGAACGAAGTAATGAAAAATGCTTTTGCAAGTGAATATTCCTGGACAAATTCCGTTAAAGAATATGAAAATATGTATAATGTTGCCGTAAGCAGAAAAACTGCATACAACATATATCAAAAAAACATATGAAGATAAACCTTTCAAAAATCCTCAGATATATTTTAATAATATTGATAAATATTGTATTTATATTTATTTTGCAATATTATTTAAATTTACAATCAAGTATAAATAACTCATTGTCAGATTTGAAAATAGCAATGTTTATAGATAGCTCTTCGGAAAAAACAGAAGATGATATTTTATCGGAAATGTTGGAATATAAAAAATTAAAAAGTGTTGAATTCGTAAATTCTTACGACAGTGATAAGTTTTCCAAAATAAATCCCGAATTGGAAACGGTAATTCCTAAAGATGCAATAGTATTTCCTTCGTTTATGTTGGCAAATATAATGAACATGGAAGCTTTGGCTGAACTTGAAAAATTAAAAAGTGAACTTTTAAATTTGGATTTTATAAATGAAATAGTTTATGATCAAAAAGCATATAAAATGTTTTTTGATAATAAAATGCTTTTAAACAAATACCATAAAATTTTCAGAATAATTTTTTATGCGATAATAGCAGTGTTCTTTTTAAAATTTTTGTTTTATATATTAAAAGGTTTATATAAAGATATATTGTTTGAAATGTTTTGCGGCATTTTGTTGGGATTATGTGCATATGCATTAATATGTTTGGCAACAATATTCAAACAAAACGATATCTTTATGTTAAGCGGACAAATTTTATATGTATTGGTCCCGCTCAGTTCGATGATCACTCTTGTAACAAAAGAATCAAATGTTTAATACAGTCAAAACATTTATTATCCTGTTAATAATGCTTTTTTCCGTGAATATGGCATTTGCGGATGTTAATTCGGATTTAAAAAACAGAAAGCAGGAACTAAATAAATTACATACCGATATTTCCAATAAAAAAGCAGAAAAAAACAAGCTTATAAAAGAAGAAAAAAAAGTTAAACAAGAACTTCAAAAGATACAAAAATCAATTGATCAAACCGAAAAAGAGTTAAAATCATTGAAAGAAAAAATTTCCGAAACAGAGAAAAAATTGCAGTTTGCATCGGATGTGTATAACGAATCAGATATGAGTAAGCAAAAATATGCTCAAATGTTAAATGATAAATATTTATCTTATACAAAAATGAAACTGGTATCGTATTTTGATTGTCCTATAGAATATAAAATAAAACAGGCAGACATAGAACATAATTCTAAAGAATATAATGCCGCAAAAGATACTAACATTACGGCACAATCGGATATAAACAAATATACAACCGCAAAGAAGGAATATGAAAATTTAAAAAACAAACAACAAAATTTAATGGAAAAAAATAAAAAACTTAAGAAAGATAAAAATGCTTTGTTAAAAACCACGGCAGGTAAAAGAGTTAAAGCGGAACAAGATATTAAAGAACTTAATAATTCCGAAAAAGCATTAAAAGCATTGGTGGATAAGTTAATGAAAGCCAGTCAGAATCAAAACAAAACAACAAAACCTGCAAGTACAAACACAAGAAAAAATAATTTGCCTTGGCCGGTAAACGGGAAAATAGTTTTGAATTACGGCAAAAATAAACATCCGGATTTAGATACGAATGTTATAAGTAACGGTATAAAAATAAAAGCACAAGATTCTTCAACCATAAAATCGGTTGAAGAAGGAACGGTTGTTTTTGTAGGTGAGTTTAGAAGTTACGGAAAGATGATAATAGTAGACCATAAAGGTGTTTTCTTTAGCGTTTACGGACAGTTGGATAAGATATTGGTTAAAGAAGATCAAAAGATTGTAAGACAGCAGGAAGTTGCTAAAGTCGGTAAAGGAGAAGATTCTATTCTTTATTTCGAGATAAGGCAATATAATGTTCCGGAAAATCCGTTGTTGTGGCTAAAAGAAAAAAAATAAGTTTTAAAATGCTATAATAAAAGGATATTATGACTGATTTTGAAAATTATATGCAAACAAGGGGAAAAAATGTTTAAGAATAAAATTAAAGTTTTGATGATAGCTTTATTTTGTTTTATTTTTCTTGGTAATGTTTATGCTAAATCGGATACTACCTATGATGAACTCAGAAAGATGATAGATATAATGGAAATAATAGATAATAAATATGTTGAAGAAAGAGAAAATAAAGATTTGGTTATAGGCGCAATAAGAGGTTTGGTAAGAACATTAGACCCGTATTCTCAATACATGACAGAAAAAGATTATAAAGAAATGAAAACCGAAACACAGGGCTCTTTCGGCGGAGTTGGTATAAGAATAACAACTCAAAATAATGAACTTACGGTTGTAACTCCTATGCCTGATACTCCGGCATATTATGCGGGAATTTTGCCCGAAGATAAAATTATTAAAATAGACGACAAATCTACTCAAGATATTACAAGTGACGAAGCCGTAAAACTTATGAGAGGAAACCCTGGAACAAAAGTTGTTTTAACCATATACAGACCTTCAACTAAAGAAGAACTTACATTTACGATAATAAGGAAAAAAATAAAAATAGAAACAGTTAAGAAAAAAATGTTGGAAGACAATATCGGATATATCAGATTATCCGAATTTAATGCACAAAGTTACAATGATGTTAACAGTATGTTAAAAGAACTTTCAAAAGAAAATATGAAAGCTTTTATTTTAGATTTGAGAAATAATCCCGGCGGTCTTTTGGATTCTGCAATAAATATATGCAGCTTGTTTGTTAAAGAAGACAGTTTGGTTGTATCAACAAAATGTAAAGATAAAACGATGGAACAATATTATTACACACAGAAAAAACCGGATTATGCCGATATTCCTGTAATAGTGTTGATAAACAGAGGTTCTGCATCCGCATCGGAAATCGTTACGGGTACGTTACAGGATTATAAAAGGGCACTTGTTGTCGGTTCCAACTCTTTCGGTAAGGGAACGGTTCAAACTATTCTTCCTTTATCGGATGGAAGTGCTTTAAGATTAACTATAGCAAAATATTGTTTACCTTCGGGAAGAATGATATCTCATTCGGATGATAAAAAAGATAAAAAGAATGGTGTATCACCGGATATATTTATAGAAGTTTCTCCGGAAACGGAAGGAAAGTTGTATATGCAGGCAGAATCCGAAGGAACACCTAAAAATAAAGATAAGAAAGAAGAAGTTGTGAGAGATGAAGTTTTGGATACGGCAATAAAAATAATAAAAGCCAATAAAGTTTCGGAATATATAGAAAAGCCTTCAAAATACGAACAAGATTTTCCTAAAGAAGAAAAGAAAGATTTAAAAGAAAAAGATAATACCGAAACTAAAACCGAAAAAAAAGATTCAAAAAAAGAAGATAAATAAAAATGGCAAAAGAAACTAAAAAGAAAAAAAACAGATTTTTAATAAAAGTATATTTGTTTATATTATTCGTTGCAGGTATAATTTTGGGCTTTTCGTATTTGTCCGCAAATAAAGATAATCTTACCGCGATAGATGTTCCTTTCGATAACAATCTTGTTACAGCTCTTACATCAAGCGGTATAGAACAAATAAATGTTGTTTCGCAATTTGTAAAAGAAGTAAAAATAAGCGGTGTTACTTGTAATGAATATTATAAAACAATAAAGCTTTCCGAAAAACAAAAACCGGAAAACTTTGAACCGATATTTAAAACATTGGCAAGAAATTTTAAAATAGATTTGTCTAAAACCAAGTATAAAGACGGTTCTATTCAGTACACTTTCTACGATAAAAAAAGAACATATTCCGTAGTAACTTTAACGAACAAATGAAAATATTGGCAATAGAAACATCATGTGATGATACTTCTTCTTCCGTTGTAGAAAACGGAAATAAAGTGTTATCAAATATAATATCTTCTCAAATTTCCGTTCATGCTAAATATAACGGAGTTGTTCCCGAACTTGCATCAAGAGAACATATAAAAAATGTAAATATAGTAGTTGAACAAGCATTAAAACAAGCAAATATTTCTTTTGAAAATTTCGATAATGAAATAGATTATATAACTTGCACTTACGGTCCGGGTCTTGCCGGCTCTTTGCTTGTAGGTGTAATGACGGCCAAGACTTTATCTTATATTTACAAAAAGCCGTTAATTCCGATAAATCATATAGAAGGTCATATTTTTTCAGCTGCAATAGAAAATAAAGAATTAAAACCTCCGTTTTTAGCGGTTGTTATTTCCGGAGGGCACACAGAACTTGTAATAATAAAAGATTACGGTAAATATAAATTTTTGGGCGGAACAAGAGACGATGCTTGCGGTGAAGCATTTGATAAAGCCGCAAAAATTTTGGGCCTACCTTATCCCGGTGGTCCGATAATAGATAAACTTGCCGAACAAGGTAACAATGATGCCGTACATTTTACAAGACCGATGATGAAAGGTACTTGGGACTTTTCTTTTTCGGGAATAAAAACCGCAGTGCTGAATTATTCAAAAAAAGTTGATATAAAAAAGCAAAATGTAATTAACGATATTTGCGCATCGTTCAGACAAGCCGTTGCGGAAACAGTTGTTACTAAATCCGTTGAAGCCGCAAAAAAGTACGGATTAAAATATATTGCTTTAGGCGGTGGAGTTTCTTGTAACAGTTTAATAAGAGATATGTTTAAAAAAGAATGTAAGAAAAATAAAATAAATGTGTTTTTACCGTCTCCTGTTTTTTGCACCGACAATGCCGCTATGGTAGCTCATGTTGCATATCATAAAGCATTAAAGAAAAAGTATGTTTATCCTAATAAGCAAGTTGTTTCGATAAAACCTTCTTTGGAACTCGAAAATTGGTAATATTATGTTAAAACTTCCAAAACTTACCATCGGAAATATTAAATTAAAAAATTGTTTAATGCTTGCACCTATGGCAGGCATTACCGATTTACCGTTAAGACAGCTGGCTGTTGATGGCGGAGCGGGACTTGTATTTACGGAAATGGTATCTGCAACCGCAATGGTTTACGGAGATAAAAAAACTTACAAACTCTTAACTACATCCGATAAAGAAAAAGATTGTGTTGCCGCACAAATTTTCGGAACCAAACCGGAAATTATGTCTGAATGTGCTAAAAGAGTTCAAGATTTAGGATACAAAATTATAGATATAAATTTGGGGTGCCCTGCAAAAAAAATTACTAAAGTCGGAGCAGGATCAAGGTTACTCGCAAATCCTAAACAGGTAGAAAGTGTTTTATCTGCAGTAGTAAAAGCAGTGTCTGTTCCGGTAACGATAAAAACAAGAATAGGTTTGTTACAAGGGCAAAATGTTGCACCGGAAATTATAGAAATAGCGCAAAATTGCGGAATTAAAATGGTGTCGCTTCATGCAAGATATGCAGAGTTTGCTCACAGTGGAGATCCTGATTTGGAAGCTTTTGCTTTAGCTTGCGAAAATTCAAAAATTCCCATCATTGCTAACGGTGGAATAGTAGATATAAAAACCGCGGAAAAATTTTTGAAAATAAAAAATTGTTCAGGCCTTATGATAGGCAGAGGAGCAATAGGCAACTACGATATATTTAAACAAATAGAATATTTCTTCGATAAAGAAGAAATGACACCTCCGTCAACGATAAAAACAAAGTTGAGATGGTTTAGACAACATGCAATAGATTCTTTACAATATTACGGCAAAGAAAAAGGTCTTGTTGTATTAAGAAAAATTGCTCCTTATTACATTAAAGGGTTACCTAATGCTTGCAGTATAAGAAACAGTTTTAACAAAATAACAACTCTCGAAGAATTTGACAAAATTTTTAAAATTTTAGAATAATAGGGGTGTTGCTCAGCACCTAATATGGGATCTATAGAGATTAGTTTTTAGACTTCACGACATTACTAATTGCTGATTTATAATTATTGTTTAGTCATTAATTAAATTTTGTAATTTAAAGGAGACAATTATGAATAAATTAAACAAATTGGTATTAAAAGTTTTTTCGGTATTATTGTCGGTAATGTTGTTAAATATACCCACATTTGCAAATGGGAGATTTCAGACAATTACAAATGATAGTGGAACTTTCGTTTATTACAAGCATAGACAACTTAACAATTATGTGGAAGATACGGGAGGAGGTGGAGTATTTTTGTTGCTAGGATCACAATTATACATATCGGACTGTATTTTTGAAAATAATTCGGCACAATTAGATGGAGGAGTGATTAAAGTAGATAATCCTGCTACATATTTAAATATATCTTCTTCTTCCTTTTCCTCTAATACTTCTAATACAGATGGTGGAGCAATATCCATTTATTCACAAACAAATATCATATTTGAAAAAAATGTAACTTTTAAAAACAATACTGCAAAATCTCAAGCCGGAGCAATCTATAATAACGGAAATACCAATATTGGAATAAATATGGAATTTATCGGGAACAAAGCAGGAACTTACGGAGGAGCAATATGTAACAAGAATTTTTTTACAATTGGAAATAATGTGCTTTTCTCTTCTAATACATCTTCTGATTGGGGAGGAGCAATATATAATGTTATAAATTCTACTTTTACAATTGGAGATGGAGCAAATTTTAATAAAAATTCTGCAGGAAACAATGGCGGAACAATATATAACAGCGGTTGTTTTACAATTGGAAACAATGTGCTTTTCTCTTCTAATACATCTTCTGATTGGGGAGGAGCAATTTATAATGATGGGAAATTTGTGTTTACAATTGGAGATGGAGCAAAATTTGATTATAATACAGCAGGAAGTGCCGGTGGAGCAATTTATACTTATGGAGATATGAGTTTTGGGATGAATGCGGAATTTAGTAAAAATTCGACAAGTAGTGCCGGAGGGGCAATATATATTTCCGATGGCTCTGTTACAATTGGAGACGGAGCAAAATTTAATGAAAATTCTATAAAGTATCGAGGTGGAGCAATTTATAATAATGGAAATTTAACTATTGGAAATAATGTAATTTTTTCTTCCAATACAGCAACATTACAATATGGAGGATCTGGAGGAGCAATATGCAGTGGTGTAAATTCTGTTATTACAATTGGAGATGGGGCAAAGTTCAATTATAATACAGCAAGTGCCAG
>JBGUZU010000017.1:0-83279 GCA_045223915.1 Endomicrobiaceae bacterium
CCGTCTATACTGTCAAGTTCAAGTTCTACTCCTTCTGCTTTTACCGTAGGTTTACTACCTAAATTTGCAGAATATCCCAAAAGTCCGTATGGTTGCCATCCGTTTCCGATTTCAAATTTTGCTTTTACTTGCGGTTCTACCGATATATTATTTATGCTTTGACTGTCTATTTGGGCTCCTTGTGCCGATTCATATTCTTGGCTGTTTACTACTCCGTATACCAATGTTAAGTTCGGCTCCAATACAAAACTGTTTGTTATGTTAAAATTATATCCTGCTTTTGCTGCAACGCTAAACATATTCATGTCTACATCATCTGTTCCGAAATCAGTATCTATTGATGCTTTGTTAAACATTACATTTGCCGTTAAGCCTGCATACCAACTGTCTTTCATTATCATTCCGGTCGCACCTAACACATATCCCGTTTGATTCGATTTTACATCTTCTATTTCTTGTTTACTTCCCGCATAACCTAAATAGAATGATACTTGTTTATCTTCTCCTACAGGAAAATCTATTCCTGCTAATGTTCCGTACAAATTGTTATCTACATCGGCATCACCGATTTTTACCGTTTCTTGTGCTACAAACGGTTTTAACCACAAACCTCTTTCTATTTTCCCGCTGTTATCAAATACCTGGTCACCTGCGGAAACATACAAATTGGAAGGATCTATACTTGCTTTTTTACCGCTTGATGTCTTACCGTTCATATTTGCAAAAACTTGGTTTGCAACCAAAGATTGTGTTGCTGCTCCGCCCGCGGTTGCTGCAATCGCACTTGCTGCTGTTCCTAAATTTATTTCTCCGCCACCTTCACCCATATTTGTAAATCTAAAACAACCTGTTTCTTTATCATATGCCACATCATAGTTGTATAATGCGGATTTTGCTTTTTTTATGGATTCAACTTTATCTTTTAACACATCATTTGCAAATGTTATTGTCACCCATTCTCCTACTTCTTCGACATCGCTTAATATATTTATTCCTTTTACTTTTATTTTTCCACTACTGTTTCCAAAACTTGTTGCTGATATTGTATCCATTTCAGTATTTTCTAAATTTGCATCTACTATCAAATTCAAACTATTGTTTACAGTTAAATTATTAAAATTATGTGCATTAATGATACTATTTGCCGTATCTATTGTCGGAGAATTTGAAACTGTCAAATTTCCGCCAAACCATTTTCCGCTCTCTCCTATTTTTATAGTTCCGTTATAAAAATTTATAGTTCCTCTATATCCGCTCATATCTGCATTTAATACTATTTTGCCTATTGTTGGAAGTGTACCCGACGATTTGTTAATATTTAAAGTACTTGTATTATCATTCGACGTTATTTTATTATCAAAAATAATATTAGCATTTTTGCTTACCCACAAATTTGTCGTTCCGATAGTACTTTCTATTGCCGAAATGGCTTTGTTCGTTATCGTAAAAAGCACATCATAATTATCTGCTATTAAGTTAACTTCTCCTCTATAATTGTAAATTGAGCCATAACCGCGAGTACCTACATTATTTTCAAATATTGCTCCGTCAGTAAATGTTATTGTTCCCTCATCATTATAAATTGCTCCGGCAAAGTTTGAGGTATTGTCGGCAAATGTTGCATTACTGCCCATTATAATTGTTCCCAATCTATTATAAATTGCACCACCATAATTTCCGGACGAATTATCCGTAAAACTTGCATTTTCTCCGATGGTAATAGTTCCGTTATTGTTACATATTGCTCCACCATTTCCATCTGCATTATTGTCTTCAAATGTTGCATCGCCTTGTATAGTTAATATTCCGTTATTATATACTGCTCCTCCGGAATGTAAGTTCTTTGCTTTGTTTTGATAAAAATATATACCCGAACCGATAGTAGATTTTCCTTTATTATCACTATTATATATTGCACCGCCATCACCATTTGATTCATTACAAAGTAGCCATACATTTTTAGCCACTGCCATCTCTCCGGCATTATATATTGCTCCACCGTCCGAAGTTGCCGTATTGGCTTCAAAAAGCACATTGTCACCAATTGTTATTTTTGCTTTGTGAGAAGAACCATCTTGACTGCGAACTGTCCAAACACTATTATCATTATTGTAAATTGCCCCACCTTTTCCTACATTTACGGTAGTAGAACTTGCTTTATTTCCATAAAAAATTGTACTTTCGTATATTATCATTGCTGCCCCTTCATTATATATCGCCCCACCGGAAGCTCCTGCTTTATTATTTTCAAATTTTGATTGCGATTCCGCTGATGACATTATATAGAAATTACGAAAATAATCATATTCTGAATCCAGATGACATATAGCACCACCAAAATCTTTTGCTGTATTGTTTGTAAATTTAAAGTCTGATTCAATAAGTGGACCATTATCAGTAAGTAATGCTCCACCACAACCATAAGTAGATGTAGTTCCTTTTGCCTCATTCGAATCAAATATTGCATTTTCAGAAATATAAAGAGATCCTGAACAATATATCGCTCCACCGGAAGATCCTGCTTTATTACCGATGAATTTTGCATTTTCTCCTACACTAAGAGATCCATTTAAACAACCTATGGCTCCTCCGTTTTTGGTTGCAGAATTGTAACTAAAAATTGTATCCGAAGCTATTATATCTGTTAGCCCGCTACTTTGGTATATTGCTCCGCCTCTTTGTGCGGTATTTGAAGAAAATTCTATTGAAAAACTACTGTTACTGTTGTTGGGCCGTCTTACATAAAGTGTCCCCCCTGATACTAAATAATAACCGCCATTACCTTCTTCGCTATAGTTTTTACCTCCACTCAATTCAGTATACTTCTCACCATAAGGAACTTCATAAAATCTACTAGCAAAAATATTTTGCACGTTTAATAACATTACAATTATTACTACCGAAAAAATTTTTACCAACAACTTGTTTGAACTTTTCATATTTTCTCCCCTATAAAAATTGCCTTCAGCAATTTTTTAGCTTATAGCTTAAAGCTCATGGTTTAATAATGAATTTTTATAATAGTTAACTACGAGATCCCGTATCAAGTACGGGATGACAACTACTACAACGACAATGGATTACTTCGCTTCGCTCGTAATGACGACACTAAAAGAACAAATAAAAAAACAGGTAGTGTTAATTAACACTCCTGTTTGTTAAACTATGATATTCCGCATCAAGTACAGAATTACAATAGGAAAAATTCTCTCTAACAAAAGAGACTCTGTCTATAAAATGTTTATTTTCCTTTTTTTTATTCATGTTTTTTGGTTAAAACTATTTGTTTTCTTTTTTATTTTTGGATAATGCTTTTCTTATTTTATAACCTCTAACCAAAAGAACTACAAATCCGGAAAGTATATAGAGTAAAAATATTATAAAAATTGTATTTTGCGGATATGTAAAAATTAAAGCAACAAACACAACTGCCAAGAAAAAAACTTGTATAGATTTCGGTCTTGTCCACTTAATATGTTTAAATGCTCCGTAAGGAACTGTTGATACCATTAAGAAAGCAAGTATTAACATTATTACAGGCATTGCATTAAAGAAAAACGGCATCTTTTTCATAAGTAACGGAATAGTTTTAAAATTCAAAACAGTTCCGTCGAATATTTCATAACTTAAAACAAAAGAAGCAATTAAGCCGGCTGATGCAGGAGTAGGAAGTCCGGAAAAAGTGTCGCTTTTAGCTTTATTTTCATCGGGCGGTTCCATAGCTTTAACATTGAACTTTGCAAGTCTTGTAGCACTTGCAACGACAAAAATAACGGCTATTGCAATTCCGACATTTCCCATTGTATTTAAAACCAACTGATATATTAAAACTGCAGGAGCAACACCGAAAGAAACCAAGTCACATAATGAATCAAATTCCATACCGAATTTGCTCATTGTTTTTGTAAGCCTTGCAACTCTACCGTCACTCATATCAAAAGCAATCGCAAGTATTATAAACCATGCGGCAGCATTAAAGTTTCCGTTTATTGCACATATTACCGAAATAAAACCGGATGCTAAATTTCCGGCTGTAAACATACTTGGCAAAACATATAAACCTTTTCTTAAAGAAGGCATTTTTTTCTCCATTATAAAAAATCGCTCTGCGATTTTATTTTATTATTGCAAATATACTAAGACCTGAAGTTACTTTATCCCCTACTTTTACTCTTACATCGTAACCTGCAGGCATAATCAAATCCACCTGGGAACTAAACTTAATAACCCCTATTTTATCACCTTGATTTACAACATCACCCGGTTTTACCCAAGCAACACATCTTCTTGCAAGAATACCTGCAATCTGTTTTACTATATAGGTCCCGTTTTCGTTCTCTATTGTTATAATATTTTGTTCATTTTCAATATATGCTTCAGGCAAATGCGCTTTCAAAAATTTACCCGGTTTATGTTCAACTGATTTTACCGTTCCGGAAATCGGAGATCTTTGCAAATGGACATTAGCAACAGACATAAAAACTCTAACTTCGGTTTGTCCGTTCTCGTTTTCAATTACATTCATTACAGTTCCGTTACATGGTGATAAAATAAAATTTTTATCTGCATTTATAGTTAAGTTAGGATCTCTGAAAAACAAAAGGCAACCTATTGATAAAAGATAACAAATAACAGCCAAAGGCGGGAATATCAAATTAAAAATAATACCGACTATAAAAAAACCTAGAATAAACGGATAACCTTCTTTAACTATTTTCATAACTTATTCTCCTTAAAAACAACTACAAATCTAAATGGTTATTTTATCATATTGACTAACAATATTCAAACAGTTAAGCCTTTTTTATTTGCGAAGCTTTAAAAGTTTTTATATTGTTTTCAGACAATTCAACATTAAAAGTTTCTTTTATACAATCAACAGAAACAATTTTTCCTTTACCGTTGGGTGTCATTACCATTTCCCCAACTTTCGGATGTTTGTTTTTAAAGCAAACATAATTGTCATACTCATAAGCCAAACAACACATCAATCTTCCGCATAATCCGGAAAGTTTTGAAGTATTTAAAGATAAATCCTGATCTTTTGCCATATCTATTGTTACGGAAGAAAAATCTTTCAAGAAGATTTGACAACATAACTGTTTACCGCAAACACCTACACCGCCGACAATTTTAGATTCATCTCTAACACCTATCTGAACCATTTGTATTCTTGTTTTTAAAGAATGAGCCAAATCTTTTATAAGTTCTCTGAAATCAACTCTTGTTTCAGATGTGTAATAAATAAAAAGTTTTGTTCTGTCGAAAGTATATTGAACACAAGTCAATTTCATATCGAGTTTATGTTCTTGAACTTTTTTTGAAACAGTCACTCTAGCCTGTGCATTTTTATTTTCATTGTTAACAAGTCTTTTTAAATCATTTTCCGTAGCTATTCTCAAAATTTTTCCGATATACACATCTTTTGAAGGCTGCATATTTTTTTCTTTTTCGCAAACTACACCAAACTCGGTTCCGTGCTCTGTTTCAAGTATAACTTTATCGTTTAAATTTACCGTATATTTACCTGTTTGAGCATAAACTTTATCTTTAATTCTTCTAACTATTACTCCGACTACCATAGGCATAACTTTATATCTCCGTTTACTTTATTTTAGAATTTATATATAAAAACAAATTGTCTAACACATTTGTAGGGTTAGCATTTTGTTCCAAATATTTTTTACTTTGTGACAATTGTTCAATAATATTAGCATACTTACCGGGATTTTGTCTAAAATTTTTAGTTGCATTTTCCGTAATAATGCTAACAGCCTCTATAGCACTATCTCTATCTTTTGCAACAGATTTACTTTTTATGAGAATATCCGCTAATGCCAATTTTTTGCTTGTTAACTCTGTCCATAAAGTGGAATACTCATTTTGAGTATTCAGCATTAATTGTTCCGCTTTTTCTATCGAGCCGTCAGCCATATCTGCAATTTTATCGGCATTTTCCTGTGATAAGAAATGTTTTTCCTGCAAATATTTAGACACCTCATCAGCATGCAAAGGTTGAAAAAAAACCGTTTGAGATCTCGACAAAATTGTTACCGGAATTGTTTCTTTATGTTTTGCTATTAGTATTATTATCGTGTTATCAGGCGGTTCTTCAAGAGTTTTTAGTAAACAATTAAAAGCCTCTATTGTCATTTTTTCTGCCGGTTCTATAATAAAGAACTTCCATTTCCCGTCAGTAGCTTTAATATAAACTTTTTCCTGCATATATCTAATAAGCTTTATACCGAGTTTTGTTTTACCCTTTTCGCTTTCTTTTTCGGCAATTTCGTCTTGTTTTTCAAAATTTATTATATGTAAATCCGGAAATGTTCCCTTATCAATATGTTCACAGGATAAACAGTGGTTGCACGGACCTGCATCAACTTTTGTATAATCATTGATAGTACAATTCAATATCTTTGCAAATTCTATTGCAGTAAGCATTTTACCGGTTCCTTCTTCACCCATAAAAATATAAGCATGCGGAATCTTATTATTTTTTATTTGTTCGGAAAGAATTTTTTTTGCTTTATCTTGTGCCATTATTTTTTCAAACATATATTTTCTTCTTCTTAAAAAATTTATCTATTTCTTTATTTATTTCTTTTTGAGTCTTTTCTATTACTTCACTGGTTTTTACTTTTTTTATTCTGTTAGGATATTTTTTTACAAGTTCAAGGAAACCTTTTCTTACATTGTTATGAAATTTCAAACTTTCTCTTTCTATTCTGTCACCGCCGGTAAGTTTCCCCTTATTAACGGATTTTGCTTTTTTTATGCCTTTATTCGGGTTTATATCCAAATATATCGTTAAATCGGGTTTTAACCCGGATGTTGCTATATTGTTCAATTTTTTTATTATTTCCTTATCTATTCCCCTTGCATATCCTTGATAAGCAAGTGTGGAATCTGTAAACCTGTCACAAATAACAATATGTCCTTTCTTTAAATTCGGTTTTATAATATCTTCCAAATGTTGTGCTCTTGAGGCTTCGTACAACATTAATTCACAATAAGGTGCAACATTAAAATTAGGATTGAGCAAAATGTTTCTTACTTGTTCGGCAACAATACTCCCACCAGGTTCTCTTGTTAAAACAACCGTTAATCCTTTGCTTTCCAAATATTTTTTAAGTAATTCGGATTGTGTGGTTTTTCCGCAGCCCTCACATCCTTCTATTGTAATAAAAATCGGTTTCTTATATTTCATATATCCTGAAATTTTATAAAAAAAAGCTATATAGTGTCAAAGCAAATAAACTGTTTATGATTATTTGTATTGTCTAATATTTTTAAACTTGCTATAATTTACTAAATTTATAATTTAATGGAGATATAATGGAAAATTTAAAAGAAACTTTAGAGCTTTTATATACATTACAAGAAAAGGATGTAAAAATATTTGAATTAAAAGAAAATCTTACAAAATTACCGAAGATAATAGATGACAAAAACAAACAAATCGCAGATTTAAAAACAAGCTTTGAAAACAAAAAAGCCGAATATGTAAGATTAAATTCACTAAAAAAAGAAAAAGAAGCTTTACTTGCAACGAAAGAAGCTGCGATAGCAAAACATACTTCGGATTTGAACACAATTAAAGCAAACGATATGTACAAAAATTGCTTACTTGAAATAGAAAAAGCTAAAGCGGATAAAAGTGTTGTAGAAGATGAAATTTTGCAACTTATGGAAGATATCGATAAAGAACTTGTAAATTTAAAGAAATATGAAGAGGAAACAAAAGCAAAAGAATCTGAAATAAACAAAGAAATTGAAGAATCTAAACAAACCATAGAAAAAGCTAAAGAAAATATAGAAACGGTACAAAAAGAAAGAGATGAGTTTGCTAAAACGATAGATAAAAATATTTTATCTCAATATGAAAGAATAAGAGAAAGCAGAAACGGGCAGGGAATAGCAACCATCGACGGTGAAAGTTGCAGCGGATGTAACATGGTTTTAAGACCGCAATTAATAGTTCAAGCAACAAAATGCAAAGAACTTGTATATTGCGATAATTGTTCCAGAATATTATTTAATAAAAAAGGGATTCAAGAATAAAATAGCAGATGGCTCGTGGTCGCTTTACATTTATTGTAAAGAGGAAAGTCCGAACTTTACTCTCCTTCGGGAGAAAAACGGTAGTGGGCAATTCCCACAGTCCGCGAGGATAGAGGTGCGAGCAGAGACGATCTTTTCCGAAAGGGAAAGGTGTTCCTTGAAAAAGGAATAGCTCTTACTATAACCAAGGTAAGAGGTGAAACGGCTAAATCCTTACCGGAAAGCAAGATAGCAGTTATTATCGCTTGACTATATAAAGTAATTTATATAGCAGAGAAATGACCACAATGTTTACTTGTAAACATACAGAATTCGGTGTATAACCATCTGCTTTTTATTCTTAAGATATATCACTCCGAAATGGATACGAATTTTTATCATTTACCGGTTATGTTAAACGAGATAGACCAGTATCTTATGACTAAAGATACCGGTTATTATGTTGATTGTACTTTCGGTGGCGGTGGTCATAGTTTATATCTTTTGAACAAATATAACGGAATCAAAATAATAGCTTTTGATCAAGATACTGATTCTCTAAAAAGATTTAATGAAAATCCCGAACTGCAAAGATTTAAAGACAGAATAATTTTTTGTCACGATAATTTTAGAAACATCGAAAAGAATTTAAACAAATTAAATATACCGAAAGTTAACGGACTGCTTGCAGATTTGGGTGTATCATCAAAACAGCTTGATGACAAAACGAGAGGTTTTTCTTTTAATTCCGATGACATTCTCGATATGAGAATGAACAAGGAGCAAGAATTAACTGCTTACACCGTAGTAAATACTTTCAGCAAAGAAAATTTGCAAGATATTTTTTTTAAATACGGTGAAGAAGCTTTTTCAAAACAAATTGCACAAAAAATAGTTGAAGAAAGAGTAAAAGGTAACATTAAAACTTGTAATCAATTAAAAGACATTGTTTGTAAAGTAAAATGGGCTAAAGGAAAAATTAATCCCGCTACAAAAATATTTCAAGCTTTAAGGATTTATGTTAACGATGAACTTGGAAGTTTACAGGAAATGTTGAACAGTATTACAAATATTTTAAATACCGGAGCCAGAGCCGCAATTTTAACTTATCATTCTTTGGAAGACAGAATAGTTAAACAAACTTTTAAAGATGCTAAGAACTTAAAAATAATAAACAAAAAAGTTATAATTGCAACAGAAAAAGAAATGAAAGAAAACCCGAGAAGCAGAAGTGCAAAGCTTAGGGTTGTGGAAAAAGAATATGAATGCTAAACAAATAAAAATTATTTTTTTATTAATAATAATATGCTTTATTTTTTATAACATTGTCACCGTACAAATCCGCAGCAAATTAATTGATTTAAACATACAAATCACAGAACTTGAAGAAAATTACAATATTGTGAAAAGCAAAACAGATTCAATAAAAGGAGAAATAGAATCTTTGCTTTCCATGAAAAATCTCGCTAATATTGCTAAAGAAAAAAATTTGAAAAAACCTACGAAAGAACAGAAAATAATATTAAAAAAATGATAAAAATAAAACAGAACAAGAAGAAATCTCATTTTTTTAGTTCAACAACTTTAAAAAAATTTTTAAATACGAATTTTTTCTCTGCAGCTACAAGACAAATAATTATTGTAGGGGCATTGTTTTTACTGTTCACTTTAATAGTACTGAAATTAATAAATTTACAAATATTTCAACATTCCAACAAAGATCAATTTATACAAAGTACGGTATATAAGGAGAACGAAGAACTTCAACAAAGAGGTTTTATTTTCGATAGAAATAAAAATGTATTAGCAATGAGTGTAAAAACTTATACTTTATCCGTTGATGCAAAAATGATGCCGGATATAAAAGCAATAGAAAACTTATTGGCAAAATATAATATCCATTTCAGTTCATCAAATTATAAAGCAATAGAGGCTAAAAAAAGATATATTCCCATACAATCAAATATTTCGGAAATAACGATTCTTCAAATAAAAGAAGATATTGCCAATGAAAGAAAAAAAATAAGGGCTAGAATAAGGCAATTAAAAAAAGATATAAAGCTCCACAAAAAAGATACAGAAAAAAGA
Organism: Endomicrobiaceae bacterium; assembly: GCA_045223915.1. Classification (GTDB taxonomy): domain Bacteria; phylum Elusimicrobiota; class Endomicrobiia; order Endomicrobiales; family Endomicrobiaceae; genus Ruminimicrobiellum. The sequence goes on from JBGUZU010000017.1 coordinate 10,132, forward strand.
GAACAATATCGTGCCGAATTAAACGAAATTAAAGAAGATAAATATATATGTTTAAAAATAGAAGGCAAATATAAAAGAATTTATCCCGAAAAAGAATTAGCTGCACATGTAATAGGAAAAGTAAATTCAGAAAACATAGGAACTAACGGTATAGAAAAATTTTGTAATGAACAACTTAACGGTGAAAAAATAAAAAGACAAAAGATGGTCATTAACAATTATAAAAGTGTATTTTTGGATTCTGTATCGGAAAAAGATATAGAACAATCTAACGATGTCATTTTAACAATCGACAGGAATCTGCAATTTATTGCCGAAGAAGAACTTGAGAAAGGATTGATAAGGACAAAATCGAAAAAAGGTGTAGCAATAATACAAAATCCTCATAACGGTGAAATTCTCGCAATGGCATCATTACCTAAATATAATCCTGAAGAAAAAGTTGCAAAACAAGAATACTTAATCAACAATGCAATAGGTTTTTCCGCAGAGCCGGGTTCAACTTTTAAAATAGTTATTTTATCTACGGTTCTTGATCAAGGCATATTTAAATTGACGGATAAAGTATATTGCGAAAACGGAAATTTTAAGATTTTCGGACAAACAATACACGACCACGATGGTCAAAAAACAATAACAGTCCAACAAATATTGGAGCAATCATCAAACGTCGGCACATCAAAACTTGCATTGAAAACGGACAACAATATATTTTATAACTATATAAGAAACTTCGGTTTTAATTCACGAACAGGAATAGAATTAACGGGAGAAGAAAAAGGAATTTTATCCCCCGTAAACAAATGGAGTAAAATAAGTCCGTGTTCGTTATCTTTCGGACAAGAATTGTTTGTTACTCCGTTACAGACAATAGGAGCATATTCAACCGTAGCCAACGGCGGAACTCTTTTAAAGCCCAAAATTATAAAAGCTATTGCCGACAAAGAGTTCACGGAAACGGAAGTAGTAAGGAAACATGTTATAAGCGAGGATACGGCATATAAAGTAAGGCAAGCCTTACGAGGTGTTGTCGTAAACGGAACCGGAAAATCTGCAAGGGTTCCGGGATATTCCGCTGGCGGCAAAACGGGAACAGCACAAAAATTTGATCAACAATTAAGAAAATATTCAAAGAAAAATTATATGGCATCTTTCTGCGGAATGTTACCTGCGATGAATCCGGAAATTGTAATTCTTGTTATATATGATGAACCTTACGGAGATGAATATTATGCATCCACCGTAGCGGCACCTGTTTTCTCAAAAATAGCACAAAGAGCCGCCGAGTATCTTAAAATTGAACCGGATATACCGGAAGATTTTATCGAAAAGAAAAACAAAAAAGGAGCAAAAAAATGAATTTAAATGTTTTGCTTGAAGCCATAAAAGTTAAAGAAATTTTCGGGAATACAAATATAGACATTAAGGGTTTGTCTTATGATTCAAGAAAAGTTTCTGCCGGAGACATTTTTTTTGCTTTAAACGGTACACACACAAACGGAATAGAATTTGCAGATCAAGCTATTTCAAAAGGTGCAATTTGTATAATTTCAAGCACAAAAATAGATAATTGCAAGTGTACAAACTTAGTTGTAGATGATGTCTTTTCCTGTATGTCAAAAATAAGTGCAAAATTTTACGACTACCCGGATAAAAAATTAACTATCATCGGTGTTACCGGAACTAACGGCAAAACATCAATAACATATATGACAGAATCAATATTTAAAAACTTAAACATAAATATAGGTGTAATAGGGACCATAAGTTACAGATATGCAAATGTTGTTATTGATGCACCCAACACGACTCCCCAATCTTTGGACTTATATAAAATGATGTCTGAAATGGTTAAATCAAATATAAAATATTTAATAATGGAAGTTTCTTCTCACTCTTTGGAATTGGGCAGAGTTTCCGGAATAGAATTCGATATTGCCGTTTTCACTAATTTAACTCAGGATCATCTTGATTTTCATAAAAATATGGATAATTATTTCAATGCAAAAAAAAGACTGTTTTATTCACTATCGCAAAACTTAAAAAACAATAAAAAGTTTGCTATAATTAATTCCGATGATTTTTACGGAAAAAAGCTTTTAGACGATTCACAAATTTCAGCTACTAAAATTTCTTACTCGACAATCTCTAAATACGGTGATTTGTTTTGTTTTGCAAAAGATATTTTGTTGAGTAACAAACAGAGTTCTTTTAATTTTGATTCTGTATTCGGTAACGCCAATATAGAAGTAAATCATATAGGATTGCACAACATATACAATGTTCTTGCCGTAATATGCATTTGTATAGCGGTAGGAATCAAATTAGAAAAAATTGTTGAATTTTTAAAATATATGACAGGTGCACCCGGACGACTTGAATTGATAAAAAGCAATAAAGATTTTTCAGTATTAGTTGATTATGCTCATACCGATGATGCTTTAAAAAATGTATTAACGGCAATAAAAAATTTAAATCCCGCAAAAATTATTACTGTGTTCGGTTGCGGCGGAAACAGAGATAAAACCAAAAGGCCGAAAATGGCAAAAGTTGCATGCAGCATGAGTGATTTTGTTTTTATCACATCGGATAATCCCAGAGAAGAAGATCCTGTTGAGATAACAAAAGATATTGAAGCCGGTGCAAAAGAAATTAATAAAACAAATTATAAAATTATAGTAGACAGAAAAGAAGCTATAAAGCAAGCACTCCTTGCGGCAAAGGAAAAAGATGTAGTTTTAATAGCCGGTAAGGGACATGAAAATTATCAGATAATAGGAAGGACAAAAGTTCATTTTGACGATAGAGAAACTGCTTCCGAAATATTAAATAAAATTTAGGTAATATAAAATGGAAAATTTTTATTTGATGGACTTAATAAATGCCGTAAACGGTTCTTTTGTTATAGGAAATCCGCATTTACCGATAAGAGAAATAAGTATAGATACAAGAACAATTAAAGAAGGGTCTTTATTTTTCGCAATAAAAGGAAAAACGTTAGACGGCCATGACTTTATAAGAGATGCTATAGAAAAGAAAGTTTCTGCCATAGTTTATTCCAAAGAAGATATGAATTTTGAAAACTTATTTCCTACAATTCCTTCGTTAGTAAAAGTAAAAGATACTTCTCTTGCATTAGAACAACTCGCTAAAGCATACAGAAAAAGGTTTAATCTTTTACACTGTGCCGCAATTACAGGTTCAAACGGAAAGACAACCACAAAAGAAATGTTATCTTCAATATTCAGGCAAAAAGGTAAAACATTGTCCAATCAGGGAAATTTCAATAATAGAATAGGAGTTCCGTTAACCTTATTTAATCTTACAAGTGATACAGAATATGCAGCGATAGAAATAGGGACTTCCGAATTCGGTGAAATAAAAGCTTTGACGGACATTGTAGTTCCTCATTGCGGGATAATAACAAATATAGGAAATTCTCATTTAGAATTTTTTAAAACGCCCGAAAAAGTGTTGCAGGAAAAAATGACATTAATAGATGGTATAGCCGACGATGGCTTTATAGCTCTAAACAACGATAATCCTTACCTGAAAAATCTTATACCTCAAGTATCAAAAAAAGTTATTACCTTCGGATTATATAATGGTGCGGATGTTTATGCTAAAAACATAAAACTATGGTTAGATAAACCTCTGTTTGATATGTATATTGACGGAAACAAAGAAACAATCGAACTGCCGATAAAAGGTAAATTTAACATATTTAATGCATTGGGTGCGGCTGCCGTTGCTTACGGACTTGGATTTTCTTTTAAAGAAATACAAGAAGGTCTGGCAAAATGTACTCCTCCCAAGATGAGAATGCAATCGTATTCATTGAACAACGGAGCTATTATTATAAATGATGCTTACAACGCAAACCCTACATCGATGCACGAATCAATAAAAAGTTTGTCGCAATCTTATCCTAACAGAGAAATTCTTTTAGTTTTAGGTGATATGTTGGAATTAGGAGAAAAATCTCCGGACTATCATGCCGAATTAGGAAGATATATCAATTCTTTACCAAACATAAAAACAGTTTATTTGTTCGGTGATTTGGTTAATTATTTAAAAGAAGAGCTCACTGACAAAAAATCAAAATATTTTATATCAAAAACAATTCTTTGTGAAGAAATAATAAATGATATAACGGAAAACACATTGGTATTTATAAAAGGTTCAAGAGGAATGAAGCTTGATGAAGTTTATAATGAAATTATTGCCACAGATAAAATTAAAAGAGGATTGAAATAAAATGTTTTATTATATTTTCTATACATTGTGTAATATAAATCTTTTTCAATATATCACGTTTAGAGCCGGCGGAGCAATTCTAACAAGTTTGATAATAACATTTTTAATAGCTCCGGCAATAATAAGAAATCTAAAAAAATATAAAATCGGCCAAATAGTAAGAAATGACGGTCCCAAAACACACCAAGTAAAATCCGGGACAACAACAATGGGTGGAATAATAATATTGATATCCTTGCTGATATCCACATTTTTATGGGCAAGACTGGATAACGACTTTATTTTATGGTTAATAGCAGCAACTATATATTTCGGAATGATAGGTTTTGTAGACGATTATCTAAAATTGGTAAAAAAGAATCCAAAAGGATTGTCCGCAAGAAAAAAATTATTGTTTCAATCAATATTTGCAATACTCGTAATAGTATATCTTTATTTTTATCCGACGAATACGCAATATGCCACATCCTTAAATATTCCTTATTTAAAAACAACTTTTATAGAATTATCTTTTTTATATTTTGTATTAATATTTCTTGTTATAGTAGGAAGTTCCAATGCCGTTAATTTAACTGACGGACTCGACGGACTTGCGACAGGAAACATTATAATCGCAGCCGTAACACTCGCAATTTTTTCTTATCTGATAGGCCATTCCCACATAAGCTCTTATTTAAAAGTTCCTTATGTTACAGGTGCAGGAGAAATTTCTGTATTTTTAATGGCTTTATTCGGTTCCGGATTAGGCTTTTTATGGTACAATTCATATCCTGCAGAAATATTTATGGGTGATACCGGCAGCTTGTGTTTAGGCGGGCTTTTAGGGTTATCTGCCGTGTTTATTAAACAAGAACTTATTCTTTTTATATTAGGAGGAATATTTGTAGCAGAAGCATTATCTGTCATGATACAAGTTTCCGTTTTCAAAAGAACACAAAAAAGAGTTTTCAGAATGGCACCGTTACATCATCATTTTGAATTAGGCGGTCTTGCGGAAACAAAAGTAACGATAAGATTTTGGATAATAGGAATAGTCCTTGCTATTATAGCAATTGCTTCTCTTAAATTAAGATAACATCATGCTAAAAAACAAAGACATTAAAATTACTGTTTTGGGATTGGGAAAATCCGGTATTGCTTGTGCAAATTTAGCGGTGACCAAAGGTTATAGTGTGTTTGCCAGTGACAGCGGTAAAAGAAGAACACATAAACAAATGAAGTTAAATAAAAAAGTTGAAGTTGAATTCGGAGAACATTCTTCAAAAGTTCTTGATAGCGATATAATAATAAAAAGTCCGGGATTACCGAATGATCTTAATATTTTAAAACACGCACGGAAACAAGAAATTCCTGTTTTTAGTGAACTTGATTTTGCATTAAATTTTGCAAAACCTAAAAAAATAATTGCAGTTACGGGAACCAACGGTAAAACAACAACAACGACTTTAATTTATGAAATAATAAAAAAAGGATATAAAAACACATTCGTTGCAGGTAATATAGGTTTTCCGATATCCGAAGTTGTAACAAAATTAAATTCTAAATCTATTTTAGTTTTAGAATTGTCTTCTTATCAACTTGAAGATTCCCCTTACTTTAAACCTAATATTAGCGTTAGCATGAACATTACCCCCGATCATTTAAAGCATCATCACACAATGGCAAATTATGTGAAAGCTAAAGCCAATATTTTTATAAATCAAAAAAAGCAAGATTATGCGATATACAATTATGCAGATAAATATTTAAAAAAATCAATTTTAAAAACAAAAGCAACCAGATTTGAATTTAACTGCAACAAAACAAAAAATTGTACTTATTACAAAGACGGAACAATTTATTTAAAGAAGAATAACAAAACAATAAAACTTAATCCTAAAATAAATATTCCGGGCAAACACAACATAGATAACATACTTGCATCTGTTGCTGCAAGTTACCTTGCCGGAACAAAAAAATCCGTAATTGAAAGAGTAATATCAGGTTTTAAAGGTGTAGAACATAGAATAGAATTTGTAAAAGAAATAAACGGTGTAAAATATTATAATGATTCCAAAGGAACAAATGTGGATTCTACAAAAGTTGCTCTTGAATCTTTCGATAAAAACATTCAACTTATATTGGGTGGCCAAGATAAAGGCAGTCCGTATAAACCCATTTTTAACCTTATTAAGAAAAAAGTAAAAAATATATTTTTAATAGGTGAAGCAACAAACATTATAAAAAAGCAGCTTAAAGGAGCTGCCAAAATGACGGAATGCGAAACATTATCAAATGCAATAAAGAAAATACATTCCGTTGCCGAAAAAGGTGATATTGTATTGTTTTCCCCCGCATGTGCATCTTTCGATCAGTTCAACGATTTTGAACATAGAGGAAGAGAATTCAAAAAATTTGTTTTGGCAATAAAATAATATGGCAAAATTATTTTTTAATAATTTTATCGTTAATAATTTTAAAAAGAACAAGGATGCCCGATATCTATCATATATTACTTTAGGACTTATCGTCATAGGAATATTAGCAGTTTCCTCTTGTAGCGCAATGGTAAACATAAATGCTCCTCTTGATTGCATAACAAAACATTTTATTAATATAGGACTGGGATTTATACTTTTTATTACAGCTTCTTTTTTTAACTATAAAAAATATAAAAACTTCAATCTGCCGTTATTTATCATAACTACATTATTATTGTTATCCACTCCTTTTTTTAGAGAAATAAACGGTGCTCACAGATGGATAAATCTCGGTTTTTTTAATTTTCAGCCTTCGGAACTGGCAAAACTTGTATTAATTATAATAATGGCAAATTTCCTAAGCAGACATAAACATCATATAAATACATGGAGTGCCAATGTCTTTCCATGTATATATTTAACGGTCTTCGCTTTCATTATATTTATTTTACAAAGTGATTTCGGAACGGCTTTTTTACTTTTTGTTATATGGGCTTCAATGCTTTTTATAGCCAAAATCGACACAAAAAGAATTCTTATAATTTTTCTTGCATGCATATTGGCTATATCGGTAGCGATAGCAATAAAGCCTTATAGAAGAAAAAGAGTATTAACATATTGTAAACCTATTATTCAGTTTTTTTTGAACAAAAAAGATATTGATTCCGAAAAGGCAAGTATAGAAAAAATTAAAGATTCCGACTCTTATAATACGGATATAGCTTTTGCTGCTTTCGGTTCCGGAGGATGGCATGGAAAAGGCGCAGGAAAAAGCGATACAAAATTAAGATATTTACCGGAAAAACAAACCGATTACATTTTCCCGATAATAGGAGAAGAATACGGACTTTTGGGAACATTGGTTACGGTTTTCCTTTTTATTCTCTTCACAAAAATAGCATTATCAATAAACAATAAATGTAAAGATGATTTCGGTAAATTTTTATCTTTCGGTATAATGTTAACCATAACAGGACAAGCTCTTATAAATATGGGAATGACAACCGGAATTTTCCCGTCAAAAGGAATTCCTTTGCCTTTCATTTCTTACGGAGGTTCTGCTATGCTTATAAATTGTTATATGGTTGGAATACTTATTAATATTGCAAGGACTAATAATAAAATATTATGAAAAATATACTTATAGCCGTTAGCGGTACAGGCGGACATGTTTATCCGGGAATAGCACTTGCTTATGAACTTAAGCAAAAAGGGTACAATCCTGTTTTTGTAGTGAATAATAATAAAAACGGTGTATCTTTAAAAATAGTAAGTACTTCGGGATACGATTATGAAATATTGGATTTTAAAGCTCCTCCGAGAAAAATATCGTTGAACTTATTTTTATTTCCGTTTAAATTTATTAAAACAATATCCGCAGCAAAAAAAATACTGAATAAAGTTTCTCCTATAGCAGTTGTAGGTATGGGAGCATATTTATCTTTTCCCGTATTACTCACGGCAAAGATGAAAAAAATCCCCACATTGATTCATGAACAAAATTCTATTCCCGGACTTGCAAACAGATTATTATCGAAGATAGTTACAAAAGTAGCAATAAGTTTTAAAAATTCCGAAAAGTTTTTCAACAGAAAGAAAACAATATTTACGTCTAATCCCATAAGAAAAGATATTTTTAATATTTCCAGAACGGAAGCCGCAAAAAAGCTAAAGCTTGACGCAGATGTGTTTACGATTTTTGTGTTCGGCGGAAGTTTAGGAGCAACAAAATTAAACAACATTATGTTTAACGTTAACGAATATTTATTTAATCGTCATAAACACAAAATACAATTTATACATATTACCGGAAATAATGATTTTGAAACATTAGATGATAAATACAAAAAACTTAATACAAAAAAATTTATAACGAAATATATGAACGATATAGGAAATGCTTATGCTTGCAGTGATTTATTGGTTTGCAGAGCCGGAGCAGGAACGGTAAAAGAAGTTGAAAACTATAATTTACCCGCACTTTTTATACCTTTCCCTTATGCTACGGATAATCATCAATATTTCAATGCAAAATCAGTAGAAGTGCCGAATTTCAGAATTGTTATAGAGGAAAAAAGTATTACAGAACAAGAAATAATAAAATTTATAGAGCAATATATATCAAATATAATAGATACTACCAGAATAGTTTCACCGGAATTTTTTCCTCAAGAAATATTGGCTAAAGAGGTTCTAAAACTAACAAATGAAAAAATATAATATTTTGATATCAAACGACGACGGAATAAACGGTCCCGGTTTAAAACCTTTGATGAAAGAGTTGTCTTCTTTTGCGAATATTTATGTTATTGTTCCAAAACATGAAATGTCCGGAACAAGCCATTCAATACACTTAAAAAAATATTTAAAACTTGAAAAAATAAAGCATAATATTTATGCTCTCGTAGGAGGAACTCCGGCAGACTGCGTAAAATATGCGTTATATTCATTTTTTAAAGACAAAATAGATTTGGTTGTATCCGGAATAAACACATGTGCAAATCTTGCACAGGATGTCGTTTATTCCGGAACAGTGGCTTCTGCTCGTGAAGGAGCATATTTGGGAATACCGTCAATGTCCGTTTCCGCAAGTGATGAAGCAAATCCTTGCTATAATCAAGTTGCAAAAGCGGCACTAAAAATAGCAAAAGAAGTTTTAAAAAAAGAAAAAAAAGGCAGACCTGCACTCTGCCTGAATATAAATATTCCCCCAAACTATAAAGGAATAAAAGTTGTTCCGTTAGGTATAAGATGTTACGATGAAACAATCGTAGAAAAGAAAACAAAAAAAGGAACATATTATAAACTTGCGGGCAGATTTATCTCCGGAAAGAAAAATAAAAAATCGGATATTGATGCCATAGAACAAGGTTTTATTTCAATTACTCCGTTAGAACTTGACCAAACAAGTTTTTCAAAAATAAAAAGCTACAAATTCTTGGAAAACAAATAAATTTATGCTCTGGCAAGAGTTACAACAACAGTTTTACATCTTAAACTTTTCAAAACTTTTGCACATTGGTTGGATGTAGAACATGTGGTTGCAATATCATCTATTAAAAGAATTCTTTTGCCTTTTACAATATCGATATATTTTTTGTTTATATCGAACATACTTTCCATATTTTCATGTCTTTCTTGTTTTTTCAAATTAAATTGCGGTTTAGTATATTTTGTTCTTATTAGAGCATTATACATGGGTTTATTTATATGTTTAGAAACTTTTTCGGCAAGCAGTTCCGCTTGATTATAGCCTCTTTTCCACTTTTTAAGCCAATGCATAGGAACAGGAACAACAATATCTATATTTTTATCTATATTTTCTTTTTTTATAAATTCTGCCATCGGTAAAGACAACTCTGTTGCCAAAAAAGTTTTTCTTGAATATTTTAACTTCTTTATTAACTTTTTCATTTTGATTGAATATGTATAAGGAGCTTTTAAAACATCAAAATAAATATCTTTATTATTTTTACAATCTGAACATGTTGCACCGCCATCAGGTAACGGTAATGAACATTTATGACAAATTAATCCTTCTAATTTTGGAATAGATTGTAAACAAACATCACAAATATTTTTTCTCGAATTAAAAGATAAAGTCTTGCCGCAAAGCGAACATGTTCTGGGAAATATTATTGATGTTATAAAATCAAAAATTTTTTTCATATTAGAATTGTATAGTTAACTTACTTGAAAGTTCTATATTAGTATAATTTTGTTCGGGAACATAAGTAAATAAAAATCTTGAAAAATTGGTTCCCAATGCAAACCTAAAGTTTTTAGATATTTCATAATCTGCAGATAATTTAAAACCAAAATTTTGATAATTATCGGCTTCAACATCCACCGCAGAGCTTTGTGTATTATAGAACACATTAGATTCAAACAACAATCTGTTTTTTAAAGGAATATTTCCTATCAAAGGTATTTTTATTCCGGTCGGGAAAACCAAATCCGAAGTTGCCTGGCCGTTTATAGCATTAGAGAAAATTTGTGATGCAAGTTTACCTTTCGAATTTTTACTCCAATTTTGAGAATTATCATATCTTAAACTAAATCTCCATTGTTTAATATTTGTAGCAATTTGAACGGCCCAATTTGTTATTTTCCCTTCCTGTTTTAAAACATTTTGTTCCGTGTCATACTCTTGACTGGAGGTAACATCCGCCGAAAGCAACAAATCATATTTTTTCACAACTTTTAACTTATAATCACCGCCGAACATAATACTGTCTCCGTGGGAAACACCTGCAACCGTCGTAGTTTTTTTATTATATTTTAAATTAAGTTGTGTATCACTCATCCAACTTTGGCCAAATAATTTTTCAAATCTGCTCATACCTATAAGAATATCCGGCCATGTTTTTGTGTAAGAATCTTTTGTAGTTCCGGTACTATAAGATTCTTCTTCTCCGTCGGTAAAAGTAAAACTCATAGTCATTGTTTTTATCGGTAAAAGTTTCCCCTTCAAATCAAAAGCTTCAAAAGGATTATATCTTCCTATAATTCTTCTATCATCTCTTTTTAAAACTGTTTTAACTGTATAAGATGATGTTGAATATACAGGCTGTATTTCTTTTAACATGTTGTCTCTTATCCATAACTTATCGGCGGAAAAACCCACAGACGAGAAATTCTTTTCTACATTAGTATATGAATCGGAATCTTGTAATCTGTAAGATGTCGTGAATGTTAAGCTTTTCAAATATTTGGTATCAAAAATATCTTTTGCCTGTAAATTCCAAGTAAATTCTGTTGTCCCTATTCTGTCTATTGCCTTTTTTTCTCCGGGATAAAGTTTTGTAGCAGACATACTGCTATAGGTTAAGTCATAAGTTTCAACTGTATTTAAGCTGTAAAGTATATTAGGTTGGAACCATTTTGCTACTTTAAAATTTAAACTTGCTCCTATATCTTGATTTAAAGATTTATCATAAAAAACTTCTTCGTTTTCAAAATATTCTTTATTCTTTTCATTAACTCTCGTAATAACATAAGCAGGAGAAAAAATAACCTTATCGAAGAAAGAAAACGGAGCCTTCAATCCCCAAGTTTCAGTCTTTTCCAAGGTTAAGAAATCATCAATTTCCATATATTTTCTCATAGTATCTAAATCCAAGAAAGCATTCGTATCTTCTATTTTTTCCGTGGGATAAACTTTATATGTAGAATTACTTATTCTGTAATCACCTACGAGACTTGTAGGCAAAAAGTCAAAATCTATCGGATTCAAATATACCATGTTTGCAGAAATTGTCTCTTTATCTTCAAGTCTTTCAATATTTTCCGTATCTTTAATAAATCTGTTATACTCTAAAGTAACCTTAGGTAAATCGGTTCCTGCAGACAAAACGGTATTTACTTTTCCCATATATGAAACAACTTTACCTTCATCTAATACGGAAACCTGATCGGAAGTATTTTGTAATGCAAGAGGTGTAACAGTTTTTGTTTTAATCAAAGATGCGCTTATCGGTAAAACTTGTGTTCCTGCAATTTCAACACCATTAAAAGTAAGATCGGCACAATCCTCATAAAAAGTTCTGTCATAAGTTCCCGGTGCAAAAGTTTCGAAATCTTGATCTATGTTTTTTCTGTATAAATCAACATTTAAACCACCTATTCTGCCTCTACCGCTCCAATTAATATTTAAATCAGCTTTCCATGCATTACCATCTTTGCTTTTCGTTCCCGTAACATGAATTTCATTTACCCAAATTTCACCGGCATCCGCGCCATTTGTCTCTACACCGGTTTCAATGAATGCAATTTTTTGTAAACTCGGTTCACCTTCTTTTGTAATTCTGGGATTATTTGTATCCCATGCAGCCATTGCTCCATATCCGGGCTGATTAATTTCCAATACATTCCATTTTCCTTTCATATCTTCGGTTATTGGAATAGAATATTGGTAATAATTATTTTCATCACCACCGACTCTCATTATGAAATTGCTCTCATTTGGACTTACTGCAGTAGTGCTTGCAATATACAAAAAGAATTTAAATTTTTCATAATTCGATATATCAAATCCGGAACTGTATGTTGCTCTGGCAAAAAATTTATCACCACTTGTAACAGAGTCATAGTTTATTGCCAAAGCCTGTTCATCTCTTTTCGAGTCACTGTCTATATCATATAAGTCCCTATAGTATGAATTTGTTAAAAGAGAAACATATTGCGGATTATCTCTTCCTATGGAAAAAATTTCACCTTCACTCAAAGAATTATTTTGTTCTTTAGTCCATTTATTTCCTACAACCGAAATTTTTCCCACTGTCATTTTTCCGGTTCCTGTATATCCGGAGCCAATAATTGTTAACCTTGCAATTCTGATATTTTTCCATTTTTCTTTATCTGTAATATCTAAAGGAATTTGTACTCTTTGCCAAGAAGTTTTTGTAATATCTTCACCATAAGTCCCGTCACCTATAACAAAACTTGATAAATTTGAATCGTATTTATCTAAAATATTATTACCATTTAAATCTTCCGTATCAAGTCTACCGTTGTTTGCACCTATTTTTGCTATACCACCTGTCTTATTTGCAAAATCTCTGCCGATATCTTCCCAAGGACTAATTATTCCGTCACCATTTTTATCTTCGGTATCTAAAATATCATTTTGATCGGAATCTTCATTTATTGAAGATGCTAAATCAAGTCTTAATTTAACTTGTGCAAAATTTGCTTTTATCCAAATTTCCAAATATAATTTTTTTGAAAAATCATATCCTGCGGCAGAAATAATTTGCCCTATTGATGCATAATCACAATTGAGTAAATTATAATTTATATCCATTACCTGTTGTTTTTCACCGGAAATAATTTCTAAATTTTTATCTATATCTTTTTTTTCTATATCATAATTTTTCCAAGTTATTGCATTGGTATCATATTCCGCATATATACCGTTGGGTGTAGCAGCATAAAACCAATTATCGTCTATTAAAGAAAAACTATCATCTTGTTTTGCACTTTCCATAGACTCAACTATTGCCTTTCCTGTAGTGTTCTGATTATACCTGCTCATTGCATATTCGGCAGATGCGGAAACTTTTAAACTATCGGTTATCTTTATATTTTTTACTTTGGCATCCACTTCTCCTACCAATGTACTTGATGGAGTTGTATAAATATCCGGCAATTTTGTATCCTCGGCAGCAAACTCATAAATAAAACTTCCACCCAATGAAATATTATCCGTAAAATCATATTGAGATCTTACTCCTACAAGAGTAGATCCGGAGGAAGCTCCTCCCAACGGGGAATAATCATAAGATACATCTATAACCGTATCATTTGTAATATATTCATCTTTTAATATTGTCAAAATACCTACATCATAATCTAACATATAATCTTCGTTTATTTTTAAAGTTTTACCGTTTGCAACAACTTTTTCCGACATAGGAACAATATCTGTTCTCAAGTTAAAAATTTTAACTTTATATTCGTATTGTGCAACAAAATTATATTTATGTGTGTTTGATGTATATAAATCATCATGCAAAGGTTTACCTGTTATCGGTTGCAAGTTGAATACACCCTTTTCATAATCAACAATAATATTCGCTTCATATCCGTCAATATTAGGAAATTTAGGAACGGGTTTTCCTCCATCTATTATACTTGGCACGGTATCGTTTAAATCTCTTAATTCCAAAATAAAATTATCTCTACCGTTATATTTTGAAATTTGATAACTTCCCAAGCTGTAAAATGTATGAACTTCCGTAGATAATGCATCGGTATTATTTGTATCTTTAATTATTTGAGGATTTCCACCTGTTTCATCCGATAACCATGTGCCATCGGTATACTGATAATCGATAGCTACAACATATTGGTTAGACAATGATGTTTTAAAAGTAAGTATTCCGGTAGTATAATCTATTGTATAATCGGTTCCTGCCGTAAGTTTTATGAAATTACCGTTATATTTTGTTGTTTGAGGTGATTCTTTCATGTAATATAAATCAATATCTCTTGGTATTACAATATAATCACTGACGGTAGTTTTTATTTTATCCAAATATACTTTCGCTGTATCATTTCTTATTGTTTTTGAAGTATCCTTAATAATGGAATAATATTTGTATTTTATATATGAAGTATCCGCTATAATTTTTTTCTCGGTTTTGGTGCTGCCTTTAAATTGTTTACTTTCGGAATAACCTTTTGTTTTGGAAAAGAAAGCTCTTGTTTTTAAATTTTTATATTGAGTATCTACCTTGGCACCAAACAACTCTTTCGAGTATCCCGAAAATTCCGTGCTCGGGAGTTCTACATTAATATCACCGAATGCCGCTTCTCTTACAAATTCGTTTCCTTTACCCTTATAAAGAATATAAATATCTTTTTTATCTTCTTGAGTATCATCAAAATCAACATTTAATTCAAGTCTGTCTCCGACGGTACCTTTTATTTTCATTTGCAATTCTTGTTCCATTGAAAAATCCGAAGAGTTAGCTCTTTTTCCGGACTCTTCATTATCGTAAATAGTTCCGGAATAATTTACCCCTATTAATTTCCTTCCGGATAACAACAATTTTGAATCAAAAGGTAATTTCTCTGCAATTTTCTTTGCAAAAGATTTATCTTTATCTTCTGTCTTTTCCGTTTTATCTTCCTTTTTTTGTTCTTTTTTATCTTCCGGTGTAACGGTAGAAGTACTTGAAGCTACAGCTGTTGTTGTGGATGAACCAACATTATCTGTGTTTGCGGTATCGGTAGATTTATTTAAATTTAATTTATCCAGAACTTTTTCTCCGGCTATTCCAAGTGCCGTGGTTGTAGGAATATTCAAATCATAATTGGAATCTTTTTGAGGCTTTTCAACAATTGCCCCTGAAGAATAATATGTTCCTAAATCGTTTTCATCGGGAATAACTGTTGCTGACGATACTTCAATATTCTTATCAGCTTTCACTTCTTTATATTTTAACGGTTTTGTTATATCTATATTTTCTGTACCACTTGAAACATTCACGGTATCGGTAGAACTTTCTATTGTACCAGTAGACTGATTTACTTGCATTGTGTTCGCAGAAATATCTACAGTATCTGTAGATTGGTTCACTTGTTGTGTACTTGTCGCGTCAAATGTACTACTACTCACAGAAACATTATCTTCTGCAAGTACATATACCGAACAAAATAAAAAAGTGATTATCAAAAATACTTTTTTCATTATTTAATTACTGAACCAAAAGATTTGCATTTTTATATTTTATATTTTCTTTTTCAACATACCATTGATAAAAATTCCAACCTATACCGGCAGAAGCGAGTTCAACATTTTTAAATCTTTTATGAATACAAACAAGATTTTCCGGATAATATAAAAATATACATGGCGGATCATCTCTCATAATATCTTGAATTTTATGATAACATTTGATTCTTTCATCTTTGCTAAAAGTTGCCCTTGCTTTTACCAACAACTCATCAACTTCTTCATTCTTATAAGACATAAAATTATATTGCCCCTGCCCTGCCTGAGACGAATGCCACAAAGAAAACTGGTCCGGATCAACTGCTGTATTCCACCCTAAAATAAGAGCATCGAAATTTTTCTTATTCACATATTGATTTAAAAAGCTGCTCCACTCCAAAATTCTCACATTAACTTGAATGCCTATTTTTTTTAATTGTTCTTGTATAATTTGAGCCGTAAGCTCTCTTGTTTTGTTTCCTTGATTTGTAATTATATTTATTTCAAAATCTTTGCCGTTATACAATAACTTACCATCTTTAGTTTTGCTGAAACCTATAGACAGTAAAAGTTCTACGGCTTTTTGAGGATTATATTCATAAGGTTTTTCTTCCTTATATGCCCAAGACTGAGGAGGAAATATTCCTTGAGCAGGTTTAGCCATTCCTGATAATACTCCGGTTATAATATCTCTTTTATCTATTGCATAATTCATTGCTTGTCTAAATTTGATGTTATTATACGGTTGTTTTTCAAGATTAAAACCTAAAAATGTAAAACTAAAAGCAGGATAACGAAATTTTGCATATTTTTTAAAAAAAGATTCGTATGCATTCCATTGATCGGGTGTTAAAGAAAGCTCATCGATTGTTTCCGTTCTTAACTCCAAAAACTGAACAGATTGATCCGGTATTACCCTAAATAACAAAACTTTTATTTTAGGAACACCTTCATAATAATTAGGATTAGCTTCCAAAACTATTTTTTGATCCGTAACCCATTTTTTAAATACATATTGTCCTGTTCCTATAGGATTTCTATTGTACTGCGATGTATTTATGTCTTCGTTTTTAAAAATATGTTCGGGAATTATACCCATTGCCCAACTTTCAAGTATAGGAGCGAAAGGTTTATCATAAGTAACAATAAAAGAATAATCATCTACTATTTTAAACTCTTTTACCATCAAATAGTCCGACGAAAACGGTGTTCTTGTATTCGGATCAGTTAATTTATCAAAAGTAAATTTAACATCTTTAACGGTAAATTTTTCACCGTCGTGCCATAAGATATTTTTCTTTAAATTGAATTTTATTTTCAAGCCGTTTTCCGACACTTGATAACTTTCAGCTAAATCACAAACCAAATTCAAATCTTTATCATATTTTAAAAGTCCGTTATATATATAAGAATTAACGGCAGAAGATGATGAATCCGAAGCCAAAATAGGGTTTAAATATATTGCATCTCCTATCGAAGACACAACATACATATCTCCGGAATTCGTATCATCAATATTAATTTCGGTTTTATTACATGAAACCAAAAATAAAATTGTTATAAAAGAAAATAAATATCCTATCTTTCTTAATTTCATTTATTTTTTATAGTTTATCCCAATTCTTTTTACCTTCTCTGAGCATTTGAGCACTTGCACCTTCTTTCTTCAAATGAGGGCTATATTCTCCGCCCATATCATGCATTGCTGCTTTCCAATTTTTACTTGAATAAACAGAATTATTATAGTGCCTTATACCCGGTAAATTATTAAACCAATTCTTGAAAGAATTCCAACCGGATTTTACGGAAGTTTTAAACCTAACGACTTTTTCATTTTTCATAAAATTATCATAAGCTCTTTCTATTTTTTGAGTTATTGATAAATCTTCCGCATAAATTTTTGCGGAGCCGCACACAAAAAACAAACTGCAAATTACAAAAAACAAAACAAATTTTTTCATTTCTTTTTCTCCTTTTTTGCTTTTTCCAAATCTTGTTTAAAATCTTTATACACGATAAAACCATGTTTTTCGGCATAGTCTACTTCTTTTTGTGCCAAATCATATTTATCCAACATATACCATGTTACCGCTCTTTTAAAATAATACTCTCCATTATCTCTTGACAACAATATTGCCATTGTATAACAAAATAAAGCTTTTTTATACTCTGTTTCCATAGCAAAAATATTACCCAACAAAAAATATCCGAAATCATCACAATAATCCAAATTCACAAGTAATAAAACTTTTGTTTGTTCGTATTTTTCCTTTTCAAAAAGATAGCTTGCCCATTTATTAATTATCGGCAATTTATTACCTGCAAAATCTATTCCTTGTTGTGCAGTTTTTTCAAAATTAACAAAATCTTCATTTTCCTCATAAATCGTCATCAATAGAATATAATATGCTTGTTCGTGCGGATTCTGTGCAATTGCATTATTTAAATTTTCTATTGCCTTATCAAATTTTTTTTCTTTATAATAAAATGTTGCCAATATATAGAAAAAATTGTCGGTAACAAAAAAAGATTTTCCATTTTTCCCTTGTTCCATAAAACTTATTGCTTTTTCTGTTTTCCCCTCAATATCAAGTATGATTGCAATATTTTGAACAGCGGAAGCATAATTAACATTTGTATATGGTATAACGGAATAATATTGCTTTGCCTGTAAATATTTTTTTTGTCTTTGTCTCAAATCGGCAAGCTGAAAAGCAGTGTATGCACTTTGGTTATTTAAAGAATAACTTTTTTCTATGTCTTTTTCTGCCAAATCCAAATTATTTTCAGATTTATATATCATTCCTCTCAACAAATAAGCCTGATCTGCTGTTTCCGGTGAATAATTTATAGCCTGTGTCATTAATTTTTTGTTATCGGACCACAAAAGACTTCTTTGATAAGTTAAATACACCAAGGATGTTGCAATAAATATTGAAATTAA
This sequence comes from Endomicrobiaceae bacterium, assembly GCA_045223915.1. Classification (GTDB taxonomy): domain Bacteria; phylum Elusimicrobiota; class Endomicrobiia; order Endomicrobiales; family Endomicrobiaceae; genus Ruminimicrobiellum. The sequence continues at coordinate 29,012 of JBGUZU010000017.1, forward strand.
AACGGTTGCATAGCTTAATATCTTATTTTTTTGGTAAATATAACATAAAAATTCCGCAACAATAAAAGCCAAACCTATGTAAGGTATATATGTATATCTATCGGCTACCGGTGCAATACCGGTAGGTAAAATACCGCTTGAAGGCAGCAATGTTATCAAAAAGAAAAAAAACCCGAAAAAGATTTTGTTATTTATTTTCAAACTCAACCCAACAAAAAATATCAACAAATATAATATTGCCGACGAATAGAACACAAAATTCGGGATAATATCACTATGGTTATAAAAATCAGGATAAAAACACGATAAATTTGTCGGGCAGAAAAATTTATATAAATAAAACAAACAATTTAAATGCGCATCGTAAAAATTGATAGTCTTAACAAAATATGTCGTAATGTTTTTTTCCTGTTCGGAATAATGTCCTAAAATTGCAGCATAAGAAAAAACAAATGAAATAATAAAAAAGGGTATATATTTTTTTAAGGTATTGTATTTAAACTCAAATTTATCTCTATAAAAATCAATCAATATAAGAACCATAGGTAAAGTTACTGCAGTCGGTTTAGACATACAGGATAACAAAAAAGAAATCACAGATAAAACATATAAAAGTTTTTTATATTTTGTTCTATCGGCCAGTATATATACCAATATTGAAAGCAGAAAAAAGAAAGCAAACAAAGTGTCTTTTCGTGACGAAACCCAGGATACAGACTCAACATGAACAGGATGCAAAGCAAAAACAAATGCAGTAAAAAATCCGACAAAAAAAGATTTTGACAACAATTTTATTATAAAAAACACCAATAATGTATTTAATAAATGTAAGAAAATATTATCAATATGATATAAATACGGTTCAGCTCCGCAAATAGAATATTCTATTGCATAAGATAATGTAACTATAGGATGATACAGTTTATACTGATATGAAGAAAATATATGTTTTATATTATTGAGAGATAAATTTTTTATATCAGAATTTCCAACAATCATAGCAGGATCATCAAGATTTATAAAACCCGATGTAATTGCCGGATAGAAAGATAACACAACAACGTACGATAATAATATTAAAAATAATATTTGATATTTTCTTATCATAGCTTAATATTATATTTTACTACTTTTGGCTATATTCTTGCAAAAAAAGGGATATATTATATTTATATAATATATCCCTTTAATTCCAAACTATTGAAAAAATTTAAACTACATTGCAATAATTGTAACACCTGTTTGTTTTGCTTTTGATATTACTTCTTCTTTATCCAATATTAAAGTAGAACCGGCTTCTATTATCATTGCCCTTATTTTATTATTTTTTAGAGTATCTATAGTCCTTGTTCCTATAACAGGGACATCAAATCTAAAATCCTGATTCGGTTTTGCAACCTTTACTACTATAGCATTTTCTCCGCCTAAAGAATATGCTCTTTTTATACACTCATCCGTTCCTTCTATCGATTCAACAGCTAAAACCGATTTATCTTTAACAACTACTGTTTGTCCTATATCAAGTCCCGCAATAGCCTTTGCCATTTTAAAACCGAATTCGGCATCTTTATTTTCATCAGAATTTAATTTCTTTCCGGCAACAACACCTTTTTGTGCGAGTAAATGTTGTAAATAAATGTGCGAAGGCAAAAATTTGATACCATCTTTTTCAAATTCTTTAACAACCGCACCTAAAATCGTATCGGTTTTTTTATTTACCAATGATGTCATTATTTTAAGAGCTCTTAAATCCATCGTTATCGCAGAATAAATTTTCGCATGCTTAACCTGACCGACCATTATAGCCGTATCAATATTTCTGCTCTTAAACGCATCTATAATTTTTTGAATTTTGCCGACGGATAGCCACACTGTTTCATCACAAAAGTTTTCAATATTTTTATCGGCTTCTTCTTTTAAAGCAACGGTAACAACTCTGTCACCCTGTTTTTTTATTTCTTGAGCGACAAGAAAAGGAAATCTTCCGTTACCTGCAATCATTCCTATATTTTTCATAATTATTTAGGTCTGCAAATTCCTCTTTGAGATTTCTTTATAAAATCTACTATATCCTTAACATAAAGAGAGGATGCTAATTCTTCTTCTATTTTAGCTACGGCATCATTCAGTGTTAAATGAGAAGCAAACAAAATTTTGTAAGCATGTTTTATATTTTCTATTTCGGCAATAGGAACTCTTTTTCTCTTAAGACCAACCAAATTCAAACCGAATAAAGATGCTCTATCTCCCTGTGCCTGCATATAAGGAATTATATCCATACTTACCATAGATCCACCGCCGGTAACAACATTTTTACCGATTTTAACGAATTGATGAACTGCGGTAAGTCCGCCCATAACAACTCCGTCTCCAACTTCAACATGTCCCGCAATTGCACAACAATTTGCAATTATACAATTATCTCCGAGTATACAATCATGAGCAACATGTGCACACGTCATAATAAGACAATTTTTACCTACAATTGTCTGACCGCTTGCACTTGTTCCTCTGTTAATCGTCGCGAATTCCCTTACCGTTGTACCATCACCGATTACGGCAATTGTTTTTTCTCCTGCATATTTCAAATCTTGAGGAGGAGCACCTATTGATGCATGTGAAAAGATTTTGCAATTTTGACCTATTCTTGCACATTCTATCGTAGCATGTGCTCCGATAGTTGTTCCGTCTCCGATTGTAACATTTTCACCAATTACCGCATAAGGTCCTATATCTACATTTTGTCCTATTACTGCAGATTTGTCTATTATTGCTGTACTATGTATCATATTATTTCTCCCTATCTACTATAATAAACATAAATTCGGCTTCTGCCGCCAATTTACCGTCAACAAAAGCCTCACCTCTTACTTTACCTTTTCTTCCGCTGTCTCTTATAACTTCAACTTTTAATTCCAACACATCTCCCGGAATAACCGTTTTTCTAAATTTCACTTTATCTATTCCCATAAAATAAGCCAAACAATTTCTTAATGCAGGTCTTGATAAAAACATAACGCAAGATGTCTGTGCCATTGCTTCGACGATTAAAACTCCCGGCATTATAGGTTGACCCGGAAAATGGCCTTGAAAGAAAGGCTCATTTCCGCTTACACATTTATATCCAACCGCTTTTTTATCTCCGGCACCGTATAACTTAACTCTATCTATCATAAGAATAGGAAATCTGTGAGGAATAATTCTTTGTATTTCGGCGCTATTAAAAACCGTCACCTTTTCATCAGAAACAACTTGTTCTTCTTTTTTTGGTACTTCCACTTTAGGTTCTCCTTTGTCTATAACCGCTTTAGAAACAAACTCTTTTATAAAGCTTACATTACTTTTATGTCCAGGCTTTTCGGCAACCAATCTTGCTTTTATCGGTTTACCTGCCAATGAAATATCTCCGATTAAATCCAATATTTTGTGTCTTACAAATTCATTGTCAAATCTTAACGGTTCTTTATTATATATACCATTAGGTCCTATAACTATTGCATTATCCAAACTCCCGCCCTTTGCAAGACCGTTTGATTGCAATGCTTCTATTTCATAATCAAAGCAAAATGTTCTTGCGGGAGCGATATCGCTAACATAAGATTCTTTTGTTATTTCAAATTTTGCTTGTTGATGAGACAAAAAAGGATGATCATATCCTATAGTACAATCTATCTCCAACTTATCACTCGGATAAGCAACGATTTTTGTATTTCCGGATGTAAAAGTAATAGGTTCTTTTATTGTATAAAAGTCTTTATCCGCATCTAACTCTTTTATGCCGGATTCCAAAATTTTTTGTGCAATTATTTTTGCACTACCATCCATAATGGGAGGTTCATTATTATCTATTTCTATTAATAAATTATCTACACCTATTGCAAAACAAGCAGATAATATATGTTCTATTGTATGAATTTGAACATCTCCTGATTGAATGGTTGTTCCCCTTATAGCAACACCTGTAGATAAACTGTTCCAATCTGCTTTTATATCCGGTTTGTTAGGTAAATCTATTCTAACAAAATGTATTCCCGCATTTTTATCGGCAGGTTTAAATACCATCTTACTTTTGTTACCGGTATGTAAACCTATACCTTCAATACTAAATTCTTTTTCAATAGTAGTCTGTTTTGCCATGATTATTCCTCTATATTTAACTTTTTTATTATCTTTTTAACTTGCGAAAAAAGTTCGGGTAATTTTTTTATTAAAACCTGAGATTCCAAATGTTTTCTGTACGGCTGTAAAGGATGACCGGCAACAACCTGGTTTCCTTTCAAATTACCGTTTATACCGCTTTTTGCACCGACCATTACATTGTCACCTACGGTTATATGTCCTACAATACCAACCTGTCCGCCGAGAGTTACTTTATTACCAATTTTTGTTGAACCGGCAATACCTACTTGAGAAACTATTATAGTATTTTCACCAACTTGAACATTATGTGCTATCATAACTAAATTATCTATCTTTGTGTTATTTCCTATGGATGTTTTTCCTATAGCGGCTCTATCAATTGTAGTATTTGAACCTATCTCAACATTATTTCCTATCTCTACATGACCGATTTGCGGGATTTTTTCTCCTGTTGCGGCAAAGCCGAATCCATCTCCGCCAATAACAACTCCGGGATGAATTATACAATCGTCACCTATTATTGTTCTTTCTCTTATTGTAACATTCGGATAAATCAAACAATTCTTACCTATAACAACATCGCTGCCTATAAATGTATTTGCTAAAATTTTTGTATTGTCTCCGACTATCGTATTATCTTCAATAACTACATTATGACCTATCGTAACATCTTTACCCAAAATAACTGTTTGTTCTATTGTTGCTTTAGGACTTACACCGGGCTTTATTTTATCTAATCTTTGTTTATCTATTAAAGCCAATACCTTTGAAAAAGCAAGTTGCGGATCTTTTACTATTATAAAATTTTTACCTTTATATTCCTCAATATTTATATCTTCACCGACAAATATTGCACTGGCCTTTGTATCTTTTAAGTAATGTGTATATTTCTTATTTCCCAAGAAAGATATATGTCCTACCATGGCATCTTGAATAGCACCGACACCGACAATAACACAATCTTCCTGTCCTACAATTTTTCCATTAACAATACCGGCTATTTCTTTTAAAGTTAATTTCATTTTTCCCTCTTATATTAAAAGACATTTCCTATTGTGAAATAGAATTGTTGTAAATCTTCTCCTCTTTTATGGTTTAATCCATATCCCCAATCAAGCCTTAACGGGAATACTGGTGTTGCGAATCTTATTCCAAATCCGAAACCGGACTTCAAATAATAAGAATTGGTTTCATCGTTGTCAGTACCAAAAGCAAAGTTGATATGATTTATATCTTTCCAAGTTCCGCCGATATCATAGAAAAAAGCACCTTGCAATATAGTTCTCTTATTTTCTTGAACTATAGGAAATTTATACTCAACATTTGCTACGGCCATCACCTTACCACCATTATAAGGTCCAACTTCTGTTCTGTATTTATAACCTCTTATGGTATCAGCTCCTCCGACATAATATTTTTCATACAACGGAACATCGGAAGAAGATCCATAACTTTCTATCCAACCGGTATTAATATTTACGGATAACACAAATTTCCAAAATGTAGGGAAGAACCATGTTCCTCTAACGGAATTTCTAACATAATTAACATTTCCGCCCAACGGCCCGCCGGCAACATTTATACCATAAGAATATCTTGCACCTTTCGACGGATCGTAAATATAATCTCTTGTATCATAAACTATTTGAGCTCTCACACTTGATGTTCTGTCTTTTGCTAAATCCGGATCATTCATAATCTCTTCTTTAAGTTCATCATCATCTATATCAAAAATTCTAACATGTTCATAAGTATAACCGAATAATAAAGCTATCTTATCATCTACTCTCGGACTTATTGAAACAGAACCTCCGAGTCTTCCTTCTCTGTAAGCGTCACTTGTGTTATGATAATCTCTCAATCTTTCTATATTGTACAAAGATAATCCCAAACTCATAGCTTTACCTAAAAACCAAGGTTCTGTCCAGTCTATTTCATAATTTTGTCTTCTTGCACCGAATTCCCACAATAAGTTCAACTTTTGTGCTCTTCCAAATAAATTCATATGCTGTAACTGAATGGAACCTACAAATTTATCTACGGAAGAATAACCGGCACCGGCTGTTATCATACCCGGCTTACCCTCGGTTATTGAAAAAGCTAAATTCATAATATCCGGTTGTCCCGTCGGCGCAATATTAGGTTCAGCTCCGTCAATAAATCCCAAATTGTAAATTTTTTCCATACTTCTTCTTACTTTACCGGACGAGAAAACATCTCCGGGCATAAGTAAAATTTCTCTTCTAATTGTATTGTCTTTTGTATTTGTTAAACCATCTACATATATATCACCGACATAAACTATATTATTTTCTTGTATATTAAAATCTACATTTACAACATTTTCTATTATTTTTTTCCTTTCAAACTTAGCTATTTTATTTTCTATCTTAGTTTTTTTCTTTTGAAGTTTCTTTAATTTTTTATCGGCAGCACTATTTTTATCTGTTTCGTTTCCGTTTATATCTATAACAAGATTATCTTCCATATCAAAATTTTTTCTTTTTTCTTTTATTTCTTCATTGATAGAATCCAATTGTGCCTGTAATTTTTCTTCTTTTTTGTTTTGTTTTTCCAGTTTAGCTTCTTGTTTTTCTAATTTCTTCTTTTCTTTTACAATAAACTTTTCTTTTTCTTTTTCGGCTTTTACTAATTCTTTTTCCAATTTAACTTTTTTCTTTTCTAATTTTTTTCCTTGTTTTGCGGTAAGAACGAAATCCTCTCCGTTTTCAGCTCTTTGATTAACTTCATCAATATCACTCTGAACCAACTGTTCCTTACGTTTTTGTTCTGCGACTTTGCTTTCTCTTTTTTCTAATTCTTTATGTGCTTTTAATAACTTCTTTTCCAATTTGGTTTTTTTCTTTTCTAATTTTTCTCTTTGTTTTGCCGTAAAATCACTGTATTCTATATATTCCAAACTTTGGTCTATATCGGCAATTTTACCTTTTATATCCTGTTCTTTACTGTTTTGATTTAATACTTCATTTTCTCTGTTTCTGGTTCTATATTTTGTTCTTTCTAATTTTCTATTTAATTTTTTTAGTTTTTTATCAAGCGATTTTTGATTTATTTTCGTATCTAACTGATGATCTATACTGTCAATATCTTCTTGTATTAAAACTTCTTTTTCCGTTTTTTTGGAACTAAGTCCTTCCTGCATTAAATTATCATTACTCTTTGAAAAATCAGGAGAGATATAAGAATGCAAATATCCTCTATTTGAATAATCGTCATAAACTTTATTTAACAATTCAAGTATCTTTTCTTGATTAAAGATTTCATTTTTCTTTATTGTGGAATGTTTTGACAAATCTTTTGAAGATATAACATAGTTACCCTCAAAATCTATATCTCCCATTTTATATCGTGCACCTTCATTTACTCTTAAAGTAATAAACATTTTGGTTCTTGCATCATCATATGCTATCTCAGGTTCTTCATCTATCGAAAAATCCATAAAACCGCGGTTCAAATAAAATTTCTTTATCAATGCCATATCATTCTTTAATGTTTCTTCTTTAAATACTTTTTTCTTTTTGGTTTTTGCCAATTTTTTAATTTTTTTATTCTTAAAACTTCTTACACCTTCAACATATAAATCGCCTACCAAAACTTTATTATTTTCAGTTATAAGGAAAGTTATTGTCATTGTATTTGTATCTTCATCGGTAGTAGGATATACTTCCATTTGGCAATCGGCATACCCCTTATCTCTATAAAGTGCAAGTATTTTTCTCTTTGACTCCTCTAACTCGACAAAATTATAAAAATCCCTTTCTTTTAAAGTAACTTCACCCTTTAATTTCCCCACTGAAAATTGTTTATTGCCTTTAAAAACAATTTTCTTTATGTATGGTTTTTCAACCAACTTAAATTTAACAATTTTGTTATCCTTATCAACGGATAATGATGCATCTTCAAAATAGCCCAATCCTAAAATTGTTCTTAAATCTTCTCTGGCTATTGTCGTGGCATATACTTTACCTTTTTTTAACTGAATTTCCGAACGAACGGTTTTCGGCTTTACATTTTGTAATCCGTCAAAAATAACATCTTTTATTCTAAAAATAGTATTATCCTCTGCAAACAAAAGAGGAACACTCATAAAAACAAGCATAATTGTGAGAAATAATTTTTTCATAATATTTAAACCCTAAAAAAAACTAATATGTATCTTATAGATTTTATTAAAAAACGACTAAATAATCAACAATTTTTATATTAATTATTAGACAATATATGACAACAAAAGTTTCAGCAACAAAATAAAAAGGGAGACAGTTGTCTAAACTATCTCCCTAAATATAAATTAAACTGATTAACTCAAATATTCTTTTAATGATTTACACTTGCTCGGATGTCTTAATTTTCTTATAGCTTTAGCTTCAATTTGTCTTACTCTTTCTCTGGTAACTCCGAATTTTTTACCTACTTCTTCAAGAGTAGAAGGATAACCTATTCCTATGCCGTATCTTAATCTTATAATTTCCGATTCTCTCGGTGTTAAAGTATTTAAAACTTTCTCCAATTCCAACTGTAATCTGTACTGGTATGTTTTAGTTACAGGGTTCGGGCTATTTTGATCTTCTATAAAATCTTCCAATTTTGAATCTTCTTCTTCTCCTACCGGTGTAGCAAGAGAAACCGGTTCCTGCATCATTTTCAATATTTTTCTTACTCTGTCTGTAGACATTTTTAAGAATTTACTATATTCTTCTATCAAAGGTTCTCTACCCTGTTCCTGTTGGAACTTTTTCTTCAATTTAGTCAATTTTGAGATTAATTCTTTCATATGAACAGGAATTCTTATGGTTCTTGCCTGATCGGCAATAGCTCTGTTAATAGATTGTCTTATCCACCATGTAGCATAAGTTGAAAATTTAAAACCTCTCTTCCATTCAAATTTTTCAACAGCTTTTGATAAACCTAAATTTCCTTCCTGTATTAAATCGGACAATTCCAAATTACTTATACCTACATGTTTTTTAGCAATAGAAACAACCAATCTGAAATTAGCTTCTATTAATTTCATTTTATCTCTATGAATAAGTTCTTCCAAATCTCTTATTTTTCTATCGGTTTCTATTAACTCTTTAGGAGTAATTGATATACCTTCCTTAATATGAGTTTGTTTCGAAATTAAGTTTTGAATATGTTCTATATTCTCCGCTATATTTACTGCAACCAAACCGCCTGACATTTTCTTAAAATTTGCAGCCGTTATTTTACCCGAAACAAATTGTTTATACAATGTCTGTAATTTAGAAACAGGCATTTTATATTTTCTTTCTATTCTTTCGAGTTCCGAATTTATTTCATTAAGTTTATTTGCCGTCGTTTTTATTTTATTTATAAGTCTTTTTATTTTATCTTGATTAAGATTAAGTCCTACTATCAAAGAAATAATTTCCGCTCTTATTTGTTGTCTTTTAGTTTCAAGTTTTAATTTTTCTTTTTGTGACAAACCTCTTTGTTTTGCCTTCAAATCTATTTTTGCAATATTTTTTTCAAGTTGTCCTATTCTTTGAACTGTCTGTTTAACCTTTATTCTCATGTTTCTAAGTTGGGTAGTAGACTTTCTTCCTCTCGGCATAAGTTCCTTCGGAGTCATTTCTTCTTGTTCTATTAAAGTATCCCAACTCTTTATTTCTTTAATTATTAAAGGTGATTCTAAAACTATATGTGTAAGTTTTTTCTCGTTTTCTTTTACATTTTTAGCAAGTTCAACTTCAACATTTCTTTCAAGCAAAGGAACTTTCGCCATTTCCGTAAGATACATTCTTACAGGATTAATTTCTTCGTCTTCATTACTTTTAACAACAATATCGGCAGTTTCAGGTGCATTTTTTTCTTTTTTTGATGATGTTTTAGACGAAACGGAAACTGTCGCACTTTTATCAACGATTTTTATTCCCAATTCCGCAAGCCTTATATAAAAATTATCAAGTTTATCCGCACTTACATCCTTTTCCGACAATTTTTCATTTATCTGGTCGTAAGTAAGATATCCTTGTTTTTTACCAATTGATACCAAATCTTTAAACATTTCTTTTTTAGCCATTACTTTTTCCCCGAACCCTTAATTTGAGATGTTAACTGAAGATATTTTTTTATTTTCTCCTTGTCGGATGCAATTTTTCCTTCAGTCATCAACAATACTTCTTTTTCAAGAATTTTTCTTTCTTTTTTTAATCTTTCCAACTCTATATCTCTGCACAAAATATTAAAAACTTCGTACAGTTCTACGGATTTTTCTTCATTTCCGTCTTTGCCATCTCCGGCATTTATTTGTTCATTTACAAGTGCTATACCAGAAAACCACTGTTCTTGTCTTTTATCACTTATTTTAGACAAGATTTGTGCTATTGAAATATTTTCGTTTTCTAAGAGCATATTGTATATGGTAATACAATTACTATCTTTAAAAAAATCTTTTTCCAATTTTTTTACATATTGTCTGTTATTAATATCCAACAGAAACTTTAATAATTTTTCTTCCAAGGATGTTTTGGCTTTATTTTTTGTTTTATCAACAAATTTATCTTCTTGAATAGCTGTTTTAAAAACAGTTTTTCTTTTAAACTCCTGCCAAATAACATCTTCTTCTATGTCTAATTTTTGTGCAATAAACTTAACATATTCTCTTTGCACAATTACATTTTTATTTTTTTCAACAAAATCCAACAATAACGAAACTGCTTTTGCCTTATTCTGCGCAATCTTAATATTTATTTGAGATAAAACTCTTTCCGTAACAAATTCTATTGCAGATTTTGAATTTTTACTTAACAATTTATAAAAGCTGTCTCTACCGTTTTCCAACAAATATTCGTCAGGATCAACTCCTTCCGGCAATGATGATGTCTTTACCGATATGTTGTTTTCCGCACAAATTTCCAAAGCTCTTTGAGTTGCAGTTCTTCCTGCATCATCGGGATCAAACAACAATGTAACATCATCGGCATATCTGTTTATCAATTTTGCCTGTTGTGCGGTAAATGCAGTTCCCAAAGGAGCAACCGCTCCCGATACTCCGTATTGTTGAGAAAGAACAACATCCATATATCCTTCAACAACGATTATCGACTTACTTTTTCTTAATTCCGGTAAAGTCTGATAAAGTCCATATAAATTAGACGATTTTGAATACACTATTGTTTCAGGTGTATTCAAATATTTTGCTTTACTGTCAGCTAAAGTTCTACCGCCAAAAGCAACAACCCTGCCTTGTATATCCAATATAGGAAATACAAGTCTCTCGGACATATATTCAAAAATACTTCCAAAATCCGTTTTTGTAAAAAGCCCGGCTTTTGAAAGTATGTCATAAGCATAGCCTTTTTTTTGTGCGGATTCAAGTAGTTTTCCTTTCGGAGCATAACCTATCATAAATTTTTTAATAGTATCATCTGTCATACCTCTTTGTTTTACATATTCTCTTGCAAAAGAAGCAGACTTTGTTTCCAAAAGGCATCTGTTATAAAATTTTGCTGTCATTTCCAGCAATTCAAAAATTTTAGTTTTTTCGGAAACGGAATATTTTTCATTAAAAGTTTCTTTTATGGTTATCCCGTTTTTTTCAGCTAATTTTTTTACAGATTCTATCCACGAAATATTTTCAATGAGCATTACAAACTTAAAAACATCACCGGCTACACCGCAACCGAAACATCTAAAAATACCTTTTTCCGGACTAACGATAAACGATGGTGTCTTTTCCGTATGGAAAGGGCAACAACATTTAAAATTTCTTCCGGCTTTTTTTAAATCCGGTACATAATCTCCGATTACGGATACAATATCGGAAGCCGTTCTTATTTGTTCTATTACTTGATCCGGTATAGACATTATCTTCTAAATCTTCTAAATCCTGAACATTCAACAAATTCCAATTGCCCGTATTTCTTCTCTAATCCGTCGAGCATTAAATTTACCCCGAGATTATCCGAAGAAATATGCCCTGCAACAATGGCATTTATTTTATATTTTCCCATTTCTTTATAGTGTTTCTCACTAAAATGCATACCTACAATTGTTCCCACACCTGCATTAGCAAGTTTCTCTATCATTTCGATGGGACCTTCCGTTCCGCCTGTCATATCAACAAAAATTTTACCGCATTTTGAATCTTTACTTCCGCACAATATAGTCGGTCCGTTACCGAATGTTTTTGCATATTTATATTCGGGAATATCTTTTAAGAAATCCATTATATCTTTCAAGTATCTCGGTTTTAATGCATCAATATTGCTTTGCAAATATTTCACCACATGATTATCTGCAACTGTATGAGCTGTCATCATCGGAATATTTAAAAGTCTTGCGGCATCATAAACTCTTTGATGGTTACTTCCCGCAACACTTCTACCTACTTCGTCTGCTCTTGAACATATAAGTTTTTCGGAAACATTTATAGGAACACCCTGGACTTCATTTATTTCCGCCTGCATTCCTATAACCTGATAAAAAGTCGAAAATGCTTTTCCTTTAGGATGATGACCTAAAACAACATCTATTTTTTTCCCTGAAAGTCTCAATTGATTTGCAATCAATAATTCCGGAGCTTCAATATCTATACCAACCATAACGGTTTTTATATCTTCGTCTCCGGTTCCGAAAATTATTCTTGAATCGGCATAAGGATTTGTTAATAAATCAATATCGAAATCCTCTTTTGCCTGTTTATCTAATTTATTATATTTTTCGTTTAATTCTTTTAATTTTGTATTGACTTCATCTTTGCCACGAGGGTCATTTTCTATTCCTGCCTGTACGAAAAAATCGTACATTTGTTTCAATTTCATATAAACCTCCCTTTAACAAAAATGCAAACAAAGGGGACATTCTCAATACTTCCGAATATCCCCCTTTGTTTAATAATTTTTCAACAAATTTATCAACTAGATTATCTTGACCAATTGTTGTCTTTCATCATTTTGCGACGAATTTTTCTTTTAGCTTCAGCAAGTTTTTCTTTTTTTATAACACTAGGAGATTTATAAAATTCTCTCTTTTTAATCTCTTGCATTATTCCGTTTCTTTCGCATTCTCTTTTAAATCTTCTGATAGCTTCTTCTATTGATTCGCCATCTCTTACCTTAACACTAACCATTTAAATTTACACCACCTTTTTTTCCGTCTTAAATATTCTCTAACCCGGAGGCCAACCGAAAGTTCTGCCACCAAGTAAATGATAATGAATATGAGCAACCGTTTGCCCGCCGTCAACTCCACAATTATTTACAAGTCTGTATCCGTCATTCAAATTATTTTCTTTTGCCAACTTACTTGCAACAAGCTGTATATGTCCTAACAATTCAACATCTTCATTAGAAACATCATCAAGACTTTTAATATGCTTTTTCGGAATAATCAAAATATGCACGGGAGCTTGAGGATTTATATCCCCGAAAGCCAAAACTTTATCGTCCTCATAAACTTTGTTAGTAGGTATTTCTCCAGCCACAATTTTACAAAAAAGACAATCTGCCATAAAAACCCCAAAAAGCATATATTAACAACTAACTGAATAATTATATATTTTTTTTATTAAAAACTCAATATTTTTATACATATAAAAAAAAGAAACAATTTATAAAAAATGTTTCTTTTCTTTTATATAAAACTCCGAGACCACGACTTTTTTATCGTCTATGTTGGTCTAATTTTGGACTAATTATCTTAAAAACATATACATTATATATATAGTATGCTACCGGAACAACCAAAATATAAGTTTGTTCCAAAGATTTCTTTTTTTGAATAGATAGCATTTCTTTTTACATTTATATTCAATTACAGAAGCCCAACCAAATGCTTTCTTTTCCCTATAATAGTTTCGGTTGCAATAACCTTTATAACAGTAAAAAATACAATTTTCTTCTTCTCTTTTTGTCATAGTTGCTCCTAACAAATATCTATTTTAATATTGTTTGCAGTTTCTAATCTTTTAAGTAAAGCATTGTAATTCTTTCGGCTTTCAAGAACTTTACCATTTTCACTTTTTGTTCCTACAATAACACAACCGGAAGAATCTTTTGCAGTATTGCCACTATGAATACGAACACCTGTAAAGTAAGGAACATCTAATATTTGTGGCATATTCTTCTTGTATTTTGGAGAATAGGTTATTTTGACCGTATAAACACCATAAGGAATGCAAGTTTCGTTTGCTACTTTTGTTTTCTTTAAATCTTGCCCACGATATTTATCTTCAATAGTATCACAGAAATAAACACCGTCTATGAATAGTAAGCCCATTGTGTAATCGTCTGTGAATAAATATCTTTGCAATGTTAGTTTCATTTCTCCCCCTTATTTTTTGGGCAATTATCCAATATCCTTTTTCCGCCTTTTCTCTCTTCTCTTGTCAACCAATCTTTAAGTATCGGACAACCTACATCGCCGAACACACTATACATCACTTTATCACACTCTTTGCAATCAGTCATTTATTCTTTCTCCAACCATTTACACATTGAAAGTAAGATAATTCTGTCTATGAACTGACAATAGTATACACAATATTCTTCGCCATTGTTTATGCAATAATACTGACAATTTATACATTTAATCATTTTCAGTCATACGTTTTTATCGTATATCTCCCATATTTCAAATTTCCCTACTTTTTTGAAATAAGAATTTTCTTTATTTCAATTTTTCCCATTTTTTTGAAATAAGTGAGCCTTATAGACTATTTAAGTGTTGAAACTCGGTAAACCTTACGGAGTGCCACCTATAAGGACTTATCTCCCATTTCAATTTTTTACCATTTCTTGAAATAACCTTTTTTCCCACTTGGGAAATATGGTTACCATTTCGTTGATAGCACCGAAAAGGTGTCAAGTTTTACTTGACAACTCGTTACTTTGCTACAACTACACCTATTAAAAGACCTGCAACAAAACCTGCAACTATACAATATTTATAAATCAATTCTTTGCTTTCGTATTTCTTCAAGTAACTCTTGTAGGTTTCCAACTGCTCTTGTGCTAATGTATATTTCTTGTCGTATATCGTTTGTAATTCCTGATATTGTTGTTGTTGTAATTGCAATTTGCTCGTCAAGTTGTTGTTGCTCTTGTTGATATTGAGTATCTCTGTCGTTAATTGTTCCATTTGTTCTTCCGTTATATAATACCCCTGCGAAAAAGCAACCTGCACTCCACAGAATAAACACAATAAAACTGATAATGATTTTATAAATTTCACTCACTTATGCTCCTGACATCTCTTATAAAAACCAACTTCCTTCTTCTGTTTCTCACACCAACAATAATAACCTGTTTCGGCTCTATACTTTATTCTTGCATAAAAACAATTTATACAGTATTTCATTTACTTTTATCTCTTTTTGTGCTATAATACCTATGTCTGCGGATTATCCAATTTTGGTAATTCGTTTTGAGAGAGTGCTATAAAAGGCACTCTCTTTTATTTTTACCAATCTCCCAAATCGGAAATATCGTCTGTTCTCATATTTAATCTTTGTGCCACATACAAACCTATACAATATCCAACTATAAAAGCAGATATAGTCCAAAATATCATTTTTTTCTCCTTACATTTTTAATCGTTTCTGCTATATCTAACTTTGTATCTTTATTTATTGTTTCCGTCTTTGTTTCTTGCCTTTGGAACTTAAAAGCACTATTATTGTCAAAGCAACTAAAACCAACAGCACTTGCACTAAAAGTTAAAAATGCAATTATATACTGAATATCGGTCTTTAAAAAGCCCATAACTACTGCAACAATAAAAGATATCACACCTAACACAATTTTTGAATTAATATGTCCGGAAGTATCGGAAACCATATCTATGAAAAAGTTTTTAATCTTATTCATCTTTCCCCAAATTCTTTGTAAGTTTGCCTACGATATCCATAATGTAAGGTCTTATTATTGCACCAAAATAATAGAACACTACTGCTATCGCAGAATATCCTACAAACTCGGAATTAAATATTCCTGTAATAAAACCACATACAAATGCTCCAATAATTATTACTGCTATCAACTCCAAAAGTTTCGGCACTACTTCTTTAATTAAAGACTTAAACATCTTACCCTCCTTAATCTAAAATTTTATTTAATACAAAAGCGATTAATATTATCGCTCCAATCATTATCAAATACCACATATATCCTCTTATTCTTTTAGGTAGAGATGATAGGTCTCTCTACCTAATTTTTGAAATCTAATGTTTAGTTACAAACCTAATTAGGGATTTTCCTGGCAGAGAAAATCTCAGTTTGACAAACCATAATTTATGTCCAAATTAAAAGAGCTATACGACTTATATATCAACCCTATCACTTGATATCGCAATGCCCTCCCCCTTACTGATTGGGGAGAGCTTGTTATTCGGTATCTTCCTTACTGATGAAGAAAACCTATTACAAAGAACTATTTAATATCTCTCATTAGTTGTTTAACATCTGCTCTCATTTCATATATCGCTTGTAACATCAACTCTTGTCTTGCCTTACTGTCTATCAAATCTCTCTCTACCGAAGTTAGTCTTACTTCGTGATTATCTACCCTTTTAGGCAGAGTGTTCTGTGTGTATATCCAAAACAGTACTGCACTTACTATAGATACAAAGCCTATTATATTCTGTGGGGTTATCCATTTTCTCATTGTTGTTCCTCTTCCTGTTTTTCTATCTTTTTATCTGTTTCTTCATACTCATAATTTGCACTCGGTATATCTATTGCTTCACTATAAACTTGTTCCGTTCCTTTCTTTTGAATATAGTAACCTTCATCGGAATATGTCTTTTTAAACTCTTTACCGTTTATTGTTATATTTTCTATTTTTACCATTTCTTCTCTCCTTATACTGCTACGATATAATCCGCATAAGTTGACCAATTTGTTTCTGTTATCCATTGAGAATATAATGCAGTTGGAACTTTAATTTTTGCAAGTTTATTTATACCATTAAAAGCATTTGTGTTGGATAATGTAGGGATTGATGTTAATTCAGAAAAATCATACTCTAAACAAGCTCTACAATATTCAAAAGCTTGTGCTTCTATACTCGTAACCGATTTTGGAATTTTCACATTAGGCAAAGAAGAACAACCTGAAAAAGCAAAAGTAGGTATAGATGTTAAATTTTCAGATAAAACTACTTTTTTTAAATTCCAACAATTTTGAAAAATTCTATCTCCAACAGATGTTATATTATTAGGTATCTCAACATTATCTAAGCAATAATTTTGATAAAACAAATACCCACCAAAAGATGTTATATTTGGATTGTTAGGAAGTTTAACTTTTTTTAAAGAATAACAGCTTGGCATAAAACTTGAAGACTCTATTGATTGTATAGTATTAGGCAACAATATTTCTTCTAAAAGAGGTAACGTTGAAAATACACCATTAACGCTTACACCACAAGATTTTACACTTTTAGGTATGACCAAATTTTTTAAACAAGTATCGTTTTGAAACAATGTTATCGTTTCAACAGAGTTTGGAATAACAATATTTTCAAGAGAAGGATTGAAAGCAATTGCTGTTATAGAAGTTATACTTTTAGGAATAATCAATGCTTTTAGTTTGTTCATATAATTAAAAGAATTGCTACCTGTCATTTGTGTTACTTCTTTAGATATTGTTATTGTTTCCAAAGATATACAACCTGAAAATAAAACTCCTGTAATTGTCGTTACATTTGCTATTCTTACATTTTTTGCATACCAATTAACATAAGTATAACCTGAACTTGCTGACGCTTGACCAAAAAGACCACTACTTGAACCATTTGTAAAAGATGTTCCATTACATTTAATCGTATATTTACCATAATTTGTGTAAGTATGAGAGTTGCTTGAATTTACTGTTCCATCTCCCCAGTCTTTTGTTCCGTTCATCGCAAAATAAGCACTTAATCCTGTAACAGGAGTTAATTCAATATCTGCTTCTGTTTGCCCACTTGAAGTTGTGTATATTGCACCAATCATAACATTGTTTTTATCTATCGTTATCTTTCCGTTTGTGATAGTTTCCGATGAACTCCACTCTTGAAACACAAGACCTTTGTCTGTCCTATCAGGATTTTCAGGCAAAGTATATTCTTCTCCATCATTTAACCGTTGCTCGTCAAGAACCGTTCCGTCATAGTCAATAACTTTAACAAAATATTCTCCCTGCGGAGTCGGAGTTGGCGGCGTAGGAGATGCTCCTCCTCCACTACCACTACCTTTTATTAAGCTTTTAACTAATGTTCCTTTACTCATATTACCCCCTTAATTGTTCTGCTATATTTTCTATCTCTTGTGCTTTATTTTTAACATACTCACTTGCTCCACTATTTTCGGCAAGTATCAATTCTCTAATTGCTCTTGTATAACCTGTATTTCGTTCCATTTCTAATAATTGTTCTTGTAATGTAGGTGCAGGTTTAGAAGGTGCATAACCAACCAAATACCATTGTCCGTTATAAGCTTGTTCTACATCTTGTTCCGTCATACCTAAAGACTTGTAATATTCAACATTTGTTCCTAACCCTACTTCGCACAATTTTGTATTATCATCTATAACTTTTGCATATTTTTTCATATTGTTCTCCTTAAATCTTTGTATAGAAGTTTTTAGTATTACCTAAAATTTCGTATTTGTTTAATGCAGATACATAACTTGTAGAAGATAATTGAAAGTATGATTTTGCAGGTATTAAAACCCAAATAGCAAAACCTATTGATGCACCTGTATAAAATTGACTGTAAACCGTTTGGTTAAGATTATCGGAAGAAGTACCGATTTTTATTGTTGTTGCAGTTGACATATCGTTAGAAGTTGTTTGCACTTTTAACCAAATTGTTTTTTCGGTATATTGAACATTGGTGTTAAGTATAGAAACTTCCGTTGACATATCCGGACATAATGCTGTTGCCATGTTTAGTTGGTTAGAATAGTTATTTACTAAATTGTAAGAATTATAGTTATATTCAAAAGTTTCCGCACTTGTAATGGTATGGTTAGCAACAACAACTTTTCCTAACGGAACAATATCCGTTTCAACCCAAGTTCCTGATTGACGGATATAAGATTTTAAACCTTCCGTAGAAGTATCTAACCAAATATCAGAAGGTTGCGGTGCTTGTTCCACCGTAGGTGCATAAGGTTGACGAAATATCGTTCTGCCGTTATCCGTTAAAGTTACAGCAGTTGCATTTTCCGTAATGTAAACAATATATGTTCCGTTATCTGTTTGTGATAGGTCGTAAGAATTTATTGCATTTAATGTTACTGTTTTACCTTTAGCATTAGTAAATGTTATCGGTTTATATGTCGTTCCATCATCAACTTTAAATTGTATAGATGTTGAAACTCCCGAACTGTAATTAAATAAATCACCTTTACCGTCTGCATCTAAATAACCACCGTTAACACAAAAAGGTGTATAAGATATTTGTGCCGCACTTACTACACCTGTTAAACCCGAGCCATCACCTGTTAATGTTCCGCCTATATTAACATTGCCTGTAATTTCCGCATTACCTTCAACAGTAAAGTTACCGTTTTGTGTAAGTGAGCCGTTATTTACAAGTCCACCGTCTTGCGATATTTCAACAGACTTAAATTTAACATCTGCTTGTCCTGAAGTAAATATATTGACTATTTTTTGCCAATTTGTGTTCCAATCATTGCCTGTTAATTTTTTATTAATGTATAAAACAAAATCTTTTATGCTTGGTATCATTTTATTGCTCCTTTATAAAACTATTTATTTTTTTTAAATTTTGTATTATAATTATATTGCTAGAGGATAGAAAGCGGGAGGAATTCCTTAAAAAAGGATGAGCCCTACACAGCAACGAAAGTATTAATACTTTGAGTGCAGTCCGCCTCTCCTCTAGTTTTTTATTTTGTTTTTTTATTATTTTTATCATAAAAACTTTTTGTCCTCAATTCTCTTTTATTTGGGTGTATGCTTTCAACATATTCATAGTTATGATTATCCATTTTTTTATTGTATTTAATTCTATTTCCGTCTTTATTTTTCTTTAGTTCAAATTTAACCTTATCATAATCTGTAATAATTTCAGGAATATTTTGATAATCAGTTTTTGTTATATCTCCTTTTTGAATATGGTCTTTACCATGTCTTATGCCATTACCAAATAAATAATGTTTGTAATTATTATCTAAAATATTACTATATGCTTGTCCATTTATATCATCTATTAATCTTCTATTAGCAATTATTCCTAAATCAAATAATTTGTCTGTTTCTATATTTTTAAGAGAATTTTCAACATATTTTGATATATCTTTTTTCTGTTTGTTTCTCATAATCATAGCTATTGGGTTATATTTGCTACCATAAAGTTTTTGACTTTGTAAAAATCTATTTAATGGAGTTGTAAATTTTCCTGCATTTACGAGGCCAAATTGTCCTACAACATCTTTTGGTGATATTATGCCTTCTTTTAAATTTTTAGAAAGCAGTTTTGCTTTCTCTTGTGGTGAATTTTCAAAAATTGCAGAAAAAGTTTTGCCAATTATACTTTTTTTAGATGACATTGGGCTTAACATCTTACTTTCAGAAGGTGGTCTAAAATCATATGCTACTTGGGCTAAATCAATAGCATTTTGTAGCTCTTTAGCTCCTTCTAAATCAGGATATTTCTTTAAAATATCATTAACTTTAGTAATTGTATCATCAAGTTGTGTACCTGCTCTATTTCTTGCATTTTGTATAAGTTTTGTTGCTACTTGACGATGATTTGCACCTTTTTCAAATTTAACACCTAATGCTCCTTCAAGCATTTCTTTCGCTTTTGAAATATCTGCATATCTTTGACTTGCTTTTTCTATTTCAGAATTTGTTGCTCTTGCTTCTCTTAAAACATTGTATATATCAGAATATAGTTTACCTACTGCATTATCACCATCTTTAAATGCCTTTTGACTATTTTCCCAAGTAGTTTTCATCGCACTTTTTAAGTTTTCAAAAGATATTCCATATTCATTATTTACTGTCTTTCCTGACTTTGCTACTTTTTGAATTAAATTATTTACTTCTTTTTCTATGTTTTCTTTAGGCATAAATTTTGTCGCAAATTGGAAATCTTTTACTGCTTGAAACATTTTGCTTATAGTATTTGCTTTGTCAAAACTAATAAAAGTATCTTTTGGTATTTTTTCATAATCTTTACTAACTTTTTCAAAAAGTTCAGGAACGAAACCTAAAGTTTTTTCAGTTGCTTTATTTTGGAGTTCTTCGGCTCTCATTCCGATATCTCCTCTTAATGCTTCTTTTTGAACTTCAGGACTTGTTGCTAATTTTCTAAAAGTTTTAGTTTGAACACCGTTAGGAACTACATATTGTTCTACATTTCCCTTAATTTTAGGTGCTATTTTGTTTGCTATAACTTTGCCGCCTTTTAATATTTGATTTATTCCACCTTTTATTCCCATAATACTTAAAGGTACTGCTGTACCTATTGCACCACCTGTTAAAGTTCCTACTCCTAAACCTAAACTTGCACCTAATGGGTCAAAACCAACACCTTCAGTATTTGAAGCACCATGACCTAAACCATAAGCACCACCCCAAGTTGCACCTGCTGTTGCTCCTTTTTTTAATGTTCCTGCACTTTTTAAAAATTTTGCTACTTTAGGAACTTTAGCAACTACTCTCCCAACAGGCAAAGAACCAACTGCTCCTACCATTTCACTAACTGCATTTAATTTGGGGTTTAAAACTTCAAATTCCTTTTGTTCTTTTTTGAAATCTTCTCTACCTTTTTTATATTCTTCTGTATAATCATTTTCAAAAGCTTTTTTTATTTCTTTTAATGATTTCAATGGGTTTTTAAATTTTGATAAATTATCTATACCTTTTCGTACAGGTTGAACTATATCATAAAGCATAGAACCTACACCCTCTCCTATGCCTGCAAGATGACTTCCCTGACCAAAAGTTGTTCCCTGTCCTACTGCTCTGCCTGTTCCTTCTATAAGTTTACCAATATCTTGTTTAACAGGTTTTGCTGTAGAAATATCAAATTTTTTTGTTATAGGTTGTGCTGTATTTATATCAAAAGCCATAATTAAAGCTCCTCTATTCTCCCATTTTTATATACTTTTGCTAAATTTCCATTTTCATCTTTAAAAATTTGGTAATCACTATCTTCTTTTAAATCTAATTCCATTTTTTTAGGTGAAGAAGAAAAACCAAGCCAAGTTTTTTTAGGAGTTAATTTTTCTGCAAGTTCAGGGTTCTTCTTTATTGCCCACAATGTTTCGTTATCTATAAGTCCATTTTTAAACATATCTTCTGCAGTTTTAACATAACCTTCTAATTGTTTCTGTCTTTCTTTATCTTGTTCTTCTTTAGCTTTTGCTTCAGCCTGTTTTTGTAAATTTTCAGAACTTAATGCACTTTCTTTTAACTTCATTTCTCTTTCTTTTATATCATTATCAAATTTTCTTTGTTCTTCCGCTATTCTTTGTTGTTCTTCATATTGTTCATAAGCTCTTTTTTGTTTTTCTAATTCTTCATCTCTTTTAATTTGGTCTAAATTTCTACCATATTCCTTATCATCTTCTGCCATATCTATACCAAGTTGTTCTTTAGCTAACTGAACATAATCATTAACTTGTTTATCTTCGTTTTCTCTCATCATTTGGTTATATGCTATTCTTCTTTGTTTTTCTCTTTCTAAACTATCTGCTATTCTACCCTGATTAAAAGCACCTTTTGTTGTTCCGTAAGCAACCATTTCTGCTATTGAAGGCATCATGTCAGAAATTGTTCTTGCCCATTCAGGAGTTCTTTTTGCCATAGCTTGTTGATATGCAACTTGTAATCTGTTTTGTGGTGTTTGTGGAACATAAGTCCTTTGAGTAAAATTATCAAATGGGCTGTTATATAAATTAAAATTTGCCATTTTTCCCCCTTAACCTTTAAATTCTTGTAAGCTTGCATTTAAACCTGCTAAAGCTTTTGCTTGGTTATATGCAGTTTGTAAATTTTTTCTTTGATTTATATCGTCATACATCATTTGGTTATAATCTTGGTTTGCTTGATTTGTCATATTTCCAACAGCTCTTGATAATAAAGTTCCTGCTTGTCCGCCTCTAATACCCTGCTGTGTTAAACCTGCATTTATTTGGTTTCTACCTGTAATTAGCATATCGTTAGTATTATTTTTTAAATCTTGTCCAATGACATTTAAATAACTATTCGGTTGATTAAGACCATTAAAAAAAGCTGTTTCTCCTGTTGTTAAAGCATTATCTGCTCTTTTAAGCATAGTATCGTAAGCTTTTTTTCTTCTTTTATAAGCTTCTTCTTCGGCATTACTGCCCATTATTCCACTTAATAAACTGCCACCTGCACCAACAGCACCACCGATTACTGCTCCCCATGGTCCTGCAACACTACCTGCAGCTGCTCCCTGTCCACCTGCTTCTATTGCATTTCCTGCCAATTTTGCATTATCTGCCATATTATTACTCCTTATTAGAAATTTGTTGTCCTGCTAACTCAAAATTTTCAAACATAATATTTCCTTTGTTAACAGATAATTTATATTTCAACCAACGACATGGTTGATAAATGTTATATACTCTATAGTCCATATCATATTTATTTTGTGTATAATCAGTTTCAATAAAATCTTCGTTAAATGCACCATCTAACATATTAAAATCTTTTTCTTTTTTATAACTGTTATTACTATCAGTAACTACTTCTATTTTTAAGTTATTATCTTCTGTCGTTGTAAACCAAAAATACAATTTTTCAACAAAAGTAAAATCTGTTTGTGCATTTATTTGCACACTTTCTACAAATGCAGGACAATCTTCATTTCTATACTTAACATCAAAATATTCTTTTTCTAAATAACCGTCTGCTTGTCCGTTAATTAAAAGATTATTAATTACAGCAAATACTATCGGTTCACTTTCATAATTTTCTGTCTTTATTCTTTGTTTAGTCCAAGCATTATTTCTAATATCAAATACATAACGAATATTATCTACTTGCAACATATATCTATAATTAAAAAATATTGAAGCAATATTACCGTATGCTTTTAAATCGTTCGGTAATGTTCCCTGAATATTTTGTGCATAATTTACCGTTGTTACATTATCTATTGATGTTGATACAGGTAAAGCTTGTATTCCACTCATTAACCTAACATCATATTCCGTAGAAACAAACATCAAACCACCCGCAAAATTGTTAAATGAAGGACACTTTGCAACACTATATCCGTCTAAAACTCCTACATTAGCTCTTGTTAAAATAACTGAATTGTCAGTAGGGTTAACCAAAAATATATTTTTACCTGTTCCAACCACAATTTTGTTAAAATCTTCTGCTACTACTTCAACAGGTGTATTATCATTACCAAAATTAGAAATATCTATATAGTTTGCACTATCAAATACTTCTCCAAATATATCTGTTGCAAATAATTGTGTAGGATATTTGTCAACTTTACCACCGTATAATCTGTTTCCTGCTACTTGTAAAAAGTAAGGTTTTGGCAATTCATTATTAACTTTACCTATTTGTTCATCTAAAAAGCTGTCAATAAGATTATCGTAAACTTCCATTGTAGTATTGTCATCTATGGTATTTATTAAATAAAAAGTATTTCCGTTATCTTTTGTTCTGTATATTTTTCTTGATTTTACACCATCATAACCTAACGGAAGTTTTAATAATACACTTTGATTATTTACGGTTATAGTATTTGATATACTACCAACAATTTCTTCACCACCATTAGTTACATAGGTCATTTGATATTTATAAGTGCCTGTTAGAAAACCGTTATTTTGTCCTTTTAAAGCCAAAGGACTGCCCATTTGAGATATTTGGTCATAAGCACCATAATAAACGAAAATATTGTCCTTTCCGTTAGTTATAAACAATTTATCTTGGTATGTTGCAAAACTGCATTTGCCTTTAGCTATTCCTGAATAAATAAGTTTTAACTCATTTATTAAATCAGTTTCGTAAATGTTACCATTACAAACGACAATTATTTTTGTTCTTAATATATTATTTGTATCTAAAAATCTATATTCGTATATACCGTCTATCTTATTTTCAGAAATTTGCATTATTTGTGTAGGACATAAAACTTTTTCTAAACCTAAAATAGATGTATTTTCAAAACTAAAATTTAGCATATCATAAAAATATTCTGCACCTGATTGTTTAGGGTTGCTGTCGTTTTTTATGCCTTTGAATTGATTTATTGATACTTTTTCACCCATTTTTTATTGTTGTAAGTTAGTCCAATTTGGATAACCATTTTGTGAAAAATATGGACTTCTTACATTTGCTCCTTTTCTAATGTTAGAATATCCTTTTCTTATGTCCGCTTCGTATTGATTAAAAAGTTCTTCACTATCTATTTTATATTGTGCTGCTCTTGTGTTATCTAATTTCAAAATAAGGTTATATGCTACGATTTTAATTATTCCTTCCATATGTTCTTCGCATATTTCCAAATCTTTGTTTAATGTTTCTTGTGAAACAAAATTATCGTCATAAACTTCGATTTTCTTCGGTAACCTCGCATAATAGAGGATAAGATTACAATGTGTTACATCGGTATTTTCGTCAAAGTTTTGTGCCTGAGTTCCTTCTATACCACGAACACAACCGTATAATTTGTTATTGTCGCAATATTGATACATTATTTTTTCTGTTCCTATTTGCACTCTGCCGAAATTTCTTATAAAACCTTTTGTGTTTTCCACTTCTATTGTCGTATCTGTGGATAAAAGTTGTTTAGTAAGCTTGGTAACATTAGCACTTGTTGAATTTGTAGGAAATAAACCCAAATATTGTGTTTTACCCTGTCCGAAAGGCATTATCCAACTTGTAATACCGTTGTAAGGGTTAATCATAAAGTTGTTTAATACATTATTTGTTCCACGAACATCTAAAGGGAATATTTTACCGTCAACAATAACTTCTGCAAATAAATAAGAGCAACTTCTTAAAGCATTTTCAGGTGCTTTAATTATCGGCTCGTTAAGTTTTGTTATCGTTGAGTAAGTATCTTGAACACCTTTAGTCTTATTTGCATACTGAAACATTTGTGTATTAAGTTCGTCAATTATGTAACGAGTTTCAACGATATTGTTTATTGCTCTGCCTGTAATATCGTCTAATGTTCCAATTTTAAAGTTTATTCGTCTTAATGCTTCAAATAGTTTCATTTTTTCACCTTTGCAACGATAATTTTTATTGTCGTTTCGTCAAAATAACCTGAAAGATAAGCAGTTATTTGTGCTGCTGTATAATCATTTACAAAAAAGCTGTCTGTTTTATATTGAACACCACTATAAATAGTGTTGATATAAGATGTTCCTGCTCCTATTGAAAAATAAACATTAGGAACATCACAAAAAATGTTTATATAGTTAAATTTTTCGTTGTTTGCTCCACGATAAACGATTAATGTTTGGTCGTATCTTGTTGAAGTAACCACATTTTCAACAGTATCACAATAAACATATATTCTGTCATCTTCAACGACATCTCCGTCTAATGTAATACCGTAATCTGCCAAGTTTACATTTTCTGCACCACCATACAAATCCCATTTGTTATCAAGATATTGAAAATAATAATAAGAACTTGATAATGTTCCACCCATAGCAGATTTAAATGTATCTTTGTCTATGGTTACTTTAACTGCTTTTAACGAGATTTCTTTTGTGGCTATATATTCGCATTCTTTTTTAATTTGTGAAGAAGCTAATTTGAGTTCTGTTCCGTTATCATTTATTTGTTTTTTCTGTTCCGTTACTACTAAACTTTTCATTTATCCCCCTAAAACATATATATCTTAAGGTCGTCAGGTAAAGTGCCTGAATATGTTGCTTCTATTTCAACAAAGTTATATTCAAGAACTATATAATCATCTACTGCATTTAAACTAACTGCATTTCCGTCTGCATCTTTCAATGTTCTCTTAATTAAGTTACCTGCTTCATCTCTAAAAACCAATTTAAAACTTATGCTATCACCGGAAGGTAACTCGTTTGCAGAATTGGCAGTTAAAATTCTATATGTTCTTGCATCGTCCGATTGCCCTACTATCCTTATTATATTTACTGTTGTTTCTGCCATTTTTATTCTCCTGTTGTATGTGGGTGGAAGTTGCTATAAACCACCCACACACTTTTTAACTATATTAGGAAGCTGCTACTTCACTTGTTGCACCTAACAATGTTATTGAAACATCACCTGCACCTGTTCTTGTTTCGTTAATAATTGCATTTGTTGAAGCAACTACTGACGAACTATCTGTAACTGTCTTAATCGCAGTTATCAATTTTGTATAGTGGTCTTTTGTTGTGTTTCCTGCTGATTTTGCTATTGTCTGTCCTTTAATTTGAAGGAAGAAATAACTACCATCTGCTACACCGATATTTGCTACACCGGTAATTTTTGCAAATGCACTTGTTGCTGGTGCTACTGCTACAAAGCCCGGATTTACCATAACGGTGTCTTTTGCTGTTAAATCTGCACCTGCTTTAACATAAATATATTCTCTTACATCGTTGTTCTCGTCAATCGTTGTAATGGTTTGTCCTAAACCATATTTTGCAGTTGTAGAAGAAGATTTTATGTCGTTTGCTTCGTTTAATGCTTGTTCAATCAATAATATTTCTGACATTTTTTTAACTCCTGAATTTTAAGTTGGCAGTTTGTTTAATCTCTATGCTGCCAAAAGAGTTCTTTTCTTGTGGAGAGAAAAGATTAAGCACCGAAAGTTTTGTTTACTGCAAACAATCTTCTGTCGTAGCAAACCAAGTTTCCACTCAAATACTTTTGAACTGATTTCAAAGGATTTGTAGGAAGTTGTAAACCTTCTTTCGTTGTATCAAAAGGACTTCCACTGTCAAAACCGAAATTGTAAATGAATTTAACTGCTTTTTTAGGGAATATTACTGCCCAATTGTCGTTTGTTCCTGATACATTAGTTCCCGGAACATAAGCATCTAAATAGAACTCTACTCCGTTAACCATAAATCCCCTGAAACCTGCTTTTGCAAATTCACTTTCGTTGATGAACATCTGTTGTGCTTGAACAGCATTTTTAAATTTTTCATAAACGAATGTATTTGCAAAACCAAAGCATTCATTTCCTACATTTGCACCTGTCTGCATTCTTGCTTGAACATTTGTTATCAAGCTGTTGATTGCAGAATATGAAACAGTTGTTGCTGTTGTCATATAAGGAAGATAAGCATCACCGGTATAATCTGTATCAAGTAAACCTGCATAAGCAGTTCCTGAAGCAGCACAAATATCGGAAATACCTTCAAATGCTAAAGCATTACCTGAAGAACTTCCCCACAATGAAGCAGACAAATCTCTATACATATCTGCCATTGCTCCGTCTATCTTTTCTGCAAAGAAATCTACTGCTGATAAAGCAGAATCAAAAGCAACATTGTAATCTTCCAATGTGAAGTTAATATTGCAGTTGTAATATTTCCACGGAAGAACACCATATTGTAATTGAATAGAAGGTGTTGCACTTGTTGTTGCACCTGTTCCTGCTATAAAACCTTGAGATTGATTTGCCAAAAGTTTTATAGGGAACTGAATGTAAATACCACCTTTTTGTTTTTTCTTACCTTCTTTGGAAAGGTAGTTCCATAAAGGTAAACATTTCTCTAAACCATCAAATAATTTATCGTCAATATACTGAACGACTGCTGCATTAAGTTCTTGTGTTTGTTGAGCCATTTTATTTTCTCCTATTGTTTGCCCAAAATCTTTTCAAATGTTGCTTTAAGTTTGGACTTCGCATCACCTGTCGGTGCAAAGTTCCCAACTTTACCTGCACCACCTGAAATAATTTCGGCATCTTTAATTTTTTGTTTTCTTGCTGAATAATTTGCGAGTATCTTTTTATCTCTTGCTTCCAACAACTGTTTTCCATAAAGTTCACGAAATACACTTTTAATATATCTCGGCTCTATGTTGTTATCTCTGCAATAAGTCAAAAGATAACTCTTTACTTCGTCCGTCATCTTGAAGCCATACTCTTTAGCCAAATTATCACACTCGGTTAAACCGTTCGTAATCTGTGCAGTCGTATCTGCCATATACTTTTCTTCTTGTCTTTGTCTTTCGGTCGTTTCCAACTGTTGCAATTTGGCTTCCAACTCTTGTTGCTTTTTTATTTGTTCGGCAGACATATTCGGATATAATCTTTGCAATTCTTCGGCTTCAATTTGGTTAAAGAGTTGCAAAATTCTCGGAGAATAAATTTCATTGTTCAACCATTTTTCAACATAGTTGTAAACCTGATTTATTCTGCTTTCCGGATTTCTGTAATCTGCATACTTTTTTAACTCGTCAGCTAAAGTTTCTGCTTGAAATCCGTTCTCTTTCAAGATTTTTAATAACCCTGTATATTTTGGGTTAACATCTTGAAACTTTGTTTCCAATGACTTATAAGAGTTGTATAAGTCGTCTGTCTTTTTCCACATCTTGCCATAACGACTGTCTTTTTGCCATTCTTCCAAATTGGTTTCAGGATTTACGGTTTCCGTTTCCTTTCCACCTTCATTCGCAGAATCAACATCAACAGGTTGCTGTGGCTGTTGCTCTTGAACTTCTTCGTTTTGGTTTTCTAATTCTTGATTTTCCATATCCATTTTCTTTTCTCTCCATTTTTCTATCTGCAAAATCCACTCTGCTTATTTGCAGTTTGTGGTGTTACTATTACTTTTCTTGCTTCTTCTTCCGAATTTATTTGTTTTTCTCTTAATTCTCTGTTTATTTCTTTCATCATTGAGTATGCTCTTTGTGAGCCGAAATTATATTGTCCTTTATCCACGAAAGACATTATTTTCCCCCTAAATAATCTGCCATTGTTACATCTTCTGCTTCTTCTTCGTCATCTTCTTTTTCACCTAACAAAGATTTGGCAATAGCTTTTATTTTGTTTATGTCGTTAGATTCAAGTATTGCTTTTAATCCTTCTTCAATGTTCGGCTTAACTTCAACTTGTTCTTCTTGTATTTCTTCAAGCTTTGGCATTTCTTTTTCTTCCATTTTTTCTCTCCTTTTTAGGTTTTTCTTCTTCTTGAACTTTAACTATAATCGGCTCTGTTTTTACTTTTAAATCTGCATCTACAAATTTTGTTTCTTCTTTAACTTCTGCCTTTTTCAACATTTCAAAAAATGTTTCTTTTACTTTTGTCTTTTCACCGTTAACCAAACAAACATATTCGGTTATTCTGTCTTTCGTTTGCGATGCAGGAAATACACCGATAATCTCTACATCTAAAACTAAATTCTTTAAACTAAACTTCTCTCCACAATTAAACATTTGCTACTCCCTTTTTTAATAATTTGTCTGCAACTGCATTTTCTTCACCTTCTGCTTGTTGAACAGGATTTTCACTCACTTTAGAAGGAATTATTGTTGCTATATCTGTTGCTGATGATTTACTTGTTATCGTTTGCACCGGTGCAGAATTGAATGTGTCAGGTGAAGCATCTAAACCTAATTCCGAAAGTATTTGCCCTTTAGCTTTACTAAATCCTTCAAGTGATTTAATAATGTCTGCAAATGCTTTACTCAAGTTCGGATTTAAGAATATTGATTTTAAATCTATCGGAACATCTTGCGATGCTTGTGCTTGTTGTTTTTGTCTTAATAATTGTATTACTGCTCTGTAATTAGGTATATCTAAACTTCTTAAATAAAGTTCCAACAAATCTATATCTTGATTTGTGTTTAATATTCCTGAAGTAAAGATTTTTTCCATTAAGAACGAAAGTTCTTTGCGACTTCTCGGTATTTCTACACCTGCGACAACTTCTATCTTGTATTGCCAATCGTTATTTAAAACTATCTCTTGTGCCAAGTTCATTGCTTCGTCATATAAAACAATAGTTTGTTGTCCGTCTTGATTCATACCTAACTGTGCATATTTAACTGTCATTTGGTTGACATTTAATCCGGTAGAAATCTCTATATATCTATCTTCCGTGTAAAACTCTTGAATTAGTTTAACGATTTTGTTTCCGACATCAACAATGAAGTTTTTAAGATTTTTTTGTATCATTCTTATTGATGCCATAGGTGATTCGTTCAAACTCTCAACTTGTTCTGCACTTGTTGTTCCTATTTGACGAACACCGTTTATCATTGTTTCGTTAAGCTTTGCCTTCTTATAAGCTTGTCTTTCGTATCTTTCAATGATAGCTTCCAACTTAACTGCTTCATCTATCATTTGATTTTTGATTGTAAATAAAGGATTTGAGCCATCAGGATTTAATTTGTTTACTTTGATTATTGTTTGACTTACAACTTCATCATCTTCAATATCCATTATTCCGTCAGGTGCAACAATACTGTTTACATTTTGAGATACTAAAAAGCTCTGTTTTGCCAATGTTCCATTGATTCTGTTTTGAATAGGAATTAAATCTTCTACTTCCGATTTGCCTTCTATTCTGTTGAGTTGCATAGGGTTAAAGATGTCAATATTTGCTAAATTCATAAACCCTTTAGGTGCAGGTTTATCATCTAAAATAAGTGAATCTTTTTCCGACAATGCAAATGTTATCATTCTACCGTAAGGATAACGATATACACTCTCTTTTTTTAGATTCTGTGTTTTAATGTTATCGTTCTCGTTCGGTGAATATACTGAAGTATCAATAAGATACATTACAACTAATTCAACAACTTTACCGGCTTGAATACCGTCCGTTGCTCCGTTGTTATATGCCAAACCACTACTATTTTCTGTTTGATAAGCTATTACTCTACCGTTACCTTTGCCACCTTTTGCACCTTCTTCGTTCGGTGATGTCGTTATTGAATCTACCAACTTACAAAGTTCTTCGTTGTATGTTCCGTCATCGTTCTTACAATATTTTTCTTTAACTACATTCGGAACTAAACATTGTTTATAAGCTATAAACGAAAGGTCTTTTATCTTTTTTGCCGATTTATCCCAACGGATATTTTCAGGTGGAATATACTCTAACTTAATCTGTTCTCTGTCATCTTCTTCACAGATATATGTTTGAAGTGCAGAAAAGCCCATAATTTCACCAAATCTAACAATCTGCTCTTTTAGCTCGTCAAAATTGTTATCTTTTAAAATATGGTGCAATTCTTCGTTAAATATGTCTGCTACTATTTGATGATTTTTGATTTCCGTTAAATCTTTTAAAGGACTTATTGAAGGAACTACTTGAACTGTGAAAGGTGCATCTAATGTTGCTGTTACTTTTGTTTCAATGATTTCGTCAATAATGTTGTTACTTGTTTTTTCTTCTCCACCGAAATAATTTTGATTTAATTTACCGTCATAATAATTGTAGAACTTTTTGTATTTTTCCGTCCAAGAAGTTCCGTTTTTCCAAAGGTTACTAACTAATTTGTATAAAGCTTTATCTTTTTTCATACTCGTATTTTACGAGATAAAAAAATACAAATCTTTACCAAAATGTTGCTATTTTACAGCAACTTTTATTGATTTTCTCTTACTTTTCTCATTAAATCGGCTTGATAGTGCGAATTGCCTGACTTTATTCTTCCGATAACTTCCTGAAAATGTTTTTTTGTCTTTTCTGCTTGTTCTTTTTTGATTCTTGCTCTTATTTTAGATGACTGACTTTCCATTTCGTTAAAAGTCGTATAAACATAACCCTGTTTTTCCTTTTTTTTGATTTCTTCGTTGCTCGTTACCATTTTACCCAAGCCAAAATCAAAATAAGAGTGAAAAACTTGTTTTCTGTATGCTCTTTTGTATCTTTGCTCTTGTTCCCAATTAAAAAAGAACTCGTCAATATAATCAAAAAACTTTTCTTTTAATGTTCTGTCATCGTGAACTTTAAGTCCTATTGTTCCGAACTTATATAATCGTTTCGGTGGCCGGATTCTTTTATAGATTTTGTGAATAATATGTAATATTTTATCCAAGTTTTTAATTTCAACCCCTTTTTAGAGTAAATTTGGTTGCGACAAGTTTCATATTCAATACACAACTTATCTGCAATATCTTCTATTCTTAAATGGCTCTGCTTCCATAAAGAAAATAGTTGCTTTTGCCTATATATTTTCTCGTTTGCTAATTGCGAATCTAAATTGTTTTGCAAGATAATTCCTTAAATATATGCTTCCGTATGTTCCGTTAACAATTTTACTTATTGCCGGTGCAGAAGTATCTAAATCTTTAAACTTTTCGTTTGCTTTTATTAAACTTGCCACTTCTTTTGCTCCTAACCCTGAATTGTTATACAAAAGCTTAAATTCTTCATCGGTAAATAGTTCAATGTATTTATCGTCTTTCGCATAAGAATTTAATTTTTGTCCTAATTCTTCTATCTTTACACCGAAAACGGATAACTGTTGTTGAAGTAAATCTATTCTTTGATTTGCTCTTAATGGGTCTCTAACAGTTTTTAAATCGTCTATTTGAAACTGCATATCGTTTATTCTTTGTTCTAATTGTTCTATTGTCATTATTTGTTCTCCTTTTTCGGCATTTCAAGATATTTTCCTGCAATGTTTAATAATGCCACCGTTTGAATAATAAAAAAACACTCTTTCATTTCTTCGTTGTAAAATTTGCATACTTCACCTAAACAGCCCATTGGAACAAATTTCGGTGCTAATTTCGGCTCTTTACTTAACGGATTTTGTGCAAATAATGCTTCCGTGTTACTGCAAATCGGACATACTTTTACTTTACTCTCCACAAGAATTTCCCCCTTTTAGTTGTTTTAGTTTTTCTTCTGCTTTACTTAATTCTTCTTTATATACCGGATAAAACGGATAACTCTCTCCATACTGTTTAATTAACCGTTTCAATGCCGATATTCTGTTTTTATAAATTGCTTCTTTGTTATCTCGTGCATAATATCCGAATATACTCATCTTATGCCCACTTACTCATTTTGTCTTGTTTTGCTTCTTTTTCCATTTTCTCAAGCAAACTGCCTTTATTTGTTTTCCATTTAATCTTTGGAACTATGTTTAAGCTCTGCAATGGCTCTTTTTTTAGCACAAAAGTAAAATATACTGCTCTTAATACCATAAGAATAAAAACATAAGCTAAAATCAAAAATAGTGCGAAATAAATCAAGTTTTCTTTCATTGTTTAATCTCTTGTAATCTGCCTTTCATTTTGTTTAACTGCTCTTGTTTATCTTCGTCATCTAACAAAACAAAACCTTTAATTAAATCAAAAATCATAATATCTCTTTGTATTTTCTCTTGCTCCGTGTTTGTTTTGTCTTTTAACCAATTTTTATATTCTTTTTGTAAAACTGCCTTTTTTATATCTGTTAACACTTCAAGATAATCAAGAATAATGTTATATCTCGGCTCTTGATTTATACTTTCAAAACCAACACAAACATTCATTTCGTCTTGTTTACAAAGTTTTTTACACCTTTCACAAATTCTCATTTAACCCCACAAACCTTTACTTGTTTTACTTGCTCTTTTAATATTTGCATAAGCAATACTTCTTTTATAATCTTCCATATCTTGTTTTTGATGCACTGTTTCCGACATTCTTTCGTTATAACTTACTCCCATTAACCTAAACGAATCTGCACCGTGCGAAGTCCAATCGTGTTCCGGCTCGTTAGAATATGTCATAGCTATCGGATTTTCTTTTCTGTGATAGTTAGATAAAGCTGAAATCCCTTCTTCGCATTTAACCTTATCAAACCAACACTTTTCAAATATCAACTTACAAGCATTTATTCCGTCTGCAATAGAACTTGCTTTTACTACTTCCGTCTTAAATCCCTGCTGTTCCAATGTTTCTGCTCTGCTTCTACCGTTAGTCCATTCTCTTTGTTTAGCATCGTGTGGAAGAACTAACTTGTTGTATCTGTAACCATACTCTTGTTGCTTTTTCTTAAGAACTTCCAAATAATGCAAAGCAGATTGATTATTGTTTTGATAATAATCTATCAAGTGAATTTCATCACCTACGAACTGAACAAACCAAATCGCAGTTGCATCGTCCATTCCTATATCCCAAAAAGTCCAAACAAAGAAATCGTTGTTGAAAGGAACATCTGTTATTCTTCCGTCTTGTTCTGCTTGTGCCATTTCTTTGGTGTAAATGCCACCTGAAATGCCTTCAACCCAAAGACCTAACAAGAATCTGTTTTTCTCATCTTCGGATAGGTTAGACAATGTTTCCAAATAATCTTCAGGTAAGTTTGCAATGTTATCTTTTGGATTTAATAACATACTGCCGAACTTGTCCGGATTAGATAATTTCTCTTTTGTCTTTGGGTTAGTTTTTTCAATGAACACTTTGTAAGCCCAATGCCATTTTCCCGGTGGGTTACAATCACAATACATTCTGTTTTTTAGTCCGTTCTTCAACGATAATCTTGTTTGTGCTTTTTCAAAACTCTTATAACTTATTTCACTTACTTCGTTTAAATATATTGTGTTATACTCTTTACCTAATACTGCATCTGCATTTTTTGAATCGTCTAAATACGAAAACCAAATTTCACTTTCGTTACTAAACTTTGCAAATAATTCTGCTTCATTTTTCTGCACTTGTGCATTTGGAAAATTCAGTTCCAATGCTTTTACAAAAGTATCTAACCAAACAGATTCTTTTAAATCTTTCCTATGTTGACGAAATATTGCGTGTCTTGATTTCGGCTCTTTTAATGCTCTTGCAATAACTTTATTCACCAACACAAATGTTTTACCGGAACGACTTCCACCAAACAACAAAACGAACTTATAATCTCTTACTAATTTAAGTGCTTGTTCTTGTGTTTGTGTCCACGAAAATTTAGTCATCTAATTTCTTATCCACAAAAATAGTTTGTTGCCCTTTAATATCTATATCTCGTTTCTCTGTGTAAAGACCTAACAACTTGCCTTTAAGTTCTTCGGCTTTCAAGTATGCTGCCATATTGCCCTGCTCTAATGCTTGTGATTGTGCAAATTCTAAATTGAGAAAACTATCTTTGGCAGTATAAACTAATTCCTGTTCTTGTTTTTGTCTTAACTCTTGTGTTCTTTGGGAAATATGGGGGAGCTTCATTGTTTTGTTTGCTTCTGTGTAAATTGAGTCCATACTCATATTTGGTGGGTTATATGCTTTTTTGTATGCTTCGGAATAATTCATACCTTTTGCAAGATTTTGGCAAAATTTTTCTTGTTTTGGTGTTAACTTTTTTTTGCTTTTTTCTGCGCTGCTCTTATTTAAAGACATAAAACCCCTTAATTAAATAACCAAGAATGAATTTCTTTATGACAACTCTTACAAATCGGTATTAAATTATATTCACTATCTACACCACCGTTAACTAATAACTGAATATGGTGATTGCAATAAGCTTCTTTTTCTTTGCAGACGAAACAAGTTGTTTTAAATTCAAGTTTACTGTGTCCACTTGTTCTTTTTCTTTTGTAGAACGATTTTGTTTCCGGAGTTACAAGTTTGCTATAACCTTTTAACAAAGCAAGATTTATTGACTTATCTTTTTCTTCAACAATCAATAACTTAACTTTTTTTAAGTTTTTAACTAATCTTTTTGCATTCCATTTACCGTTTATTTGTGGGTTTGCTGAAACAATTTCGGCTGCTTTCCCTTTTAAATACGGAAAACTCTTTTTAATTGCTCTTTTTCTCATCAACCCACATCTAACTGCTAAACTTTTGTAACTTCCTTTAAAAATATTCATAACTTTCCTTTTTTTTCTTTCCTTTCCCAAAGAAGAGAGAAAGTTGCTATATACTATTACCAACCGCTTATAACTTCTTGTGCCAAATCTTTGTTTCAAAGCATATCTTTCTTTCTCACCTTATCAAATGACTCGGTGCAACTTTTTAAAGGTTACTGCCTTTAGCACTTTTTTGGCTATGACCGGACATTTCACATTTTATAGGACTTGCAATTAACTGTCTTTACAGTTGCAGTTTCTTACACTACTTGAAAAATTGTAGTCGCAATTACAAAACATAAAACTTTTGCAGATACAAGTTGCTAACATTCGGCTTTTGGTTTTTATATATCAAAACACTAAAAACGGTTAAACAAAATTTTCTATGATTTTGAAAAACGGAATGGGTTTGTTGACATAAAAAAAAACTATGAAAGACAACGAAACCGAATTTCGTTTTTCTCTCATAGTTTTTACTCTCTTGGCTATTTTCTACAAAATAAAAAAATAATTGTCAATAGGTATCTATTACTTCTACTTTATCATCACTTGCTATCTCGTTATATTTTCTCGGTGAAACATAAAACCAAGTATATTCATAGTCAGGAATATTAGTAACTTGAAATAAAATATCTTTTTCCGGATCTAAATTTTTTAACATTTCTATCAACTCTTTTACTTTCATTTTTCCAACTCCTAATTAGTATCGGCATTGTTTTTTCATATAGTTTTAAAAGCTCATAATTTAGTTTTTTTAGCTTATTTTCTTTCATTTAATGGTATAATACCCCCAATCTACTTTTTTAACATTATAGCCCTTATTCCGTAGTTCTTTCAAGTCGTTAAGTATCGTTTGTCTTGTCGTTTCAAACACATTCATCAAATAATCTACGGAAATTGATTTGTTAGTT
The DNA here is from genome assembly GCA_045223915.1 of Endomicrobiaceae bacterium. Lineage (GTDB taxonomy): Bacteria > Elusimicrobiota > Endomicrobiia > Endomicrobiales > Endomicrobiaceae > Ruminimicrobiellum. The sequence goes on from JBGUZU010000017.1 coordinate 66,770, forward strand.
AATATCTCTACTTCCTGAATAAATCTATCTGCTCTTTTTAGTATCATAGTATCTCCCTTAAATTTCCGTCTTTATCAATCATTAAAGTTGACTCTGTTGCTTTATAAATCTTTTTCTCAATTTCTTCTATTGTTTCAAGAACACAAAATTCTCTATTGTTTTTCATCGTTATTGCTACACCATCTTCTTCATCAAGAATATAATGTCTTTCTTCTATTGTGCTTATATCTGCAACATTTATCAAAACAGATATAAACCCACAATCTTTCCCTTTCATATCATAAACAACAGATTCTACTTTAATAAATCTTTTCATCTTCCAACTCCTTAATTTCTTTTTCTATTACATTGAAACTTTTATCAAACATTAAACTTCCAAGTATAAGAGTTAAAATTCCAAGAACTAATAATGTATATAACCAATTCAAATATAAACAAAAAACTATAAAAATAAACATCATTACAAACCACTCATAATCATATTTTATTAGCATTTCTCTTATCACACTCCTTTTGTGCTTCTTCTTTGGTTTTAAAGCAAATGCTTTCGTTTAAATTTAAAAAATGTTTCCCATCTCCATAATCTAATTCGTAGTCAGTAAAATCTACTATTCTGTCTTTTTCAATTCTTACACCGATTATTTTAAACCTATCAAAAACTTTCCACTTACCATTATTTTCGTCTATTACCCAAACAAACTGATTAATATTAAACTTCGTTCTTATTTCCATTTTACTCTCCTATAAACGATTTGATTATCTGCCATTGTCTTGCAGGTGTTACATCAAGTTTAATTGCATACATACTTTGGTCTGCATCGTGGCTTATTCTTCCGTCTTTCCAAAAATACAAGCCATTAAATTCAATACAATTCCCTGCATTTATTATAAAAACATTTTTGCTTTCCAAATCTTTACAAAGGTCTTTAAGTTCTTCAAATGTTTCAGGCACTTTAATATACCTTTCCATTTTATTGTATTTCGGTTTAATATAAACTAAATCATCTTTTGGTATTACTACTATTTCTTCCATTATTCCCCCTGTGCTTCTTTTATTTTCTGCTTTATTTCTTCGTATGATTCCGATACTCTCATAAAACTATTTTCAAAATTTATTATCGTTTTTCCTGATTTTTCTAAACCGATACTAACGATTTTGTTAATATTTACAAATTCTTTTATTTCTTTATTATCTATCCTTATTGCATTTACTTCAATAAACCCTTTCATTATTCCACCCCCAAAAATTCAACAACATCTGTAGCTATCTCTTTATACCCCTTAGTAAATCCTTGTCTTAAAGATTTTTTTATTGCCTGTGCCACCTTCCTTATCAACTGCTCTTTGGTATCTCCGTATCGGCAGTTTTTACAATGTTCTCCAACACATCTTTTTATATCTTCTTCCAAATCTTGTGGACACTTATAGTCCACCCTTACTATTGAATATCGTTTCATTTTACCCCCTGAATCTTATAATCTACACTTACAACCAATAGACACTTAACCAACTCTCTGTCCGTTCTTTTACACCCCTTATAAACAGGACAATTTAACTTGCAATTTGCTTTCAGTTCCTTACGACTAAAATCTACTGTTATTGTGTCTTTCATTTTCTCTCCCTTTTCTTCTTTTCTTCCGGAAACATCTTGTAATATTTCAATATTCTGTCCGTTGGTGTTAGCTCTAAAATCTCGCAACCCTGACAACCGATTTCCTTTTTTTCGTGGTGCTTGTCTAAATAAATTCCGTCTTTTCTGCAAATAGGGTGCGAAGTTGTTTCTTCATATTCCACTTTTAGAAACGGACAAGACACTTTTACAAACCAAACCATTATTCCCCCTATTGAAGAATGTCCATATCGTTATTTGCCCAAACTTTTTCCTGATACTCAAACTGCTCTTTTATGTTCTTAAATACTCTAAAATATTTATCTTTACCGTAAGTTTTATGAAATGTGTTTTTGTTATATTTCATCTGTAAATTGCCCTTTTTCTTGTTGCAATAGCAGTTCAACAAATACGGTGCAGAATCTATTATTTTTCCGTTAGTATCAAAAGCTAATGCACTTACAGTTCCTACACCTTCACAAAACGGACAATTTTTATTGTGTTGAATAGCATAAGCAGTATTTTTATAAATCAGCTTCAATACTACCGGCAACGAAAGATTATATTCTTCTTCTTCAATAAACTCGTTTGTTGCCTTTTTAATAGCAATATCACTAACATTTCTTGTAATTATTTCTTCAACCCAAATCTCTATCGTTTTTTCACTCATCGGCTTTGTTCTTGATGCAAACATTCTTTCAACACATTTCCGGATTAACGGATATTGATTTTGTTCATTTAACGGATATTCACTCATTTTTCCAACTCTCCCTTTCTAATTTTAATTTTTCAACATTTGCTAATACTCGTTTCATTGATTCTTCTTCCTGTCGTTTTCGTTCCATTTCTTGCAACTGCTCTTTGGTGTATTGTGGAAGAATCTCGTTCCAATTCCTAACTAAATTTCCGATAGTAAAGCTGTTAACTCCACTCTCTTTAGCAAACCAAAAGACACGATTAACACAACCGACTTCTAACCAATCAATTTTTTGATTAACTTTATCTTCTCCATAATCTTTGATTAACTTTGCGAGATTAACAAAATCACTGCTTTTGGACTTGTATTTAAACCCTGTAAGAGCTTTGTATTTATCTGCGAAATAATCAAAAACTCTTTGTTGTGGAACTTTTTTAGGAACAACTGCAACCGGTTGTTTCGGTTGCTCTATCTGTTTATCATTATCATTTTCATTAACATTAACATTTTCATTTTCATTAACATTAACATTATCATTTACATTATCATTTAGGCTTTTTTGGGTTAGTTTGGGTTTTTTGGGTTTTTTAGAAAAGGCTTGGGTTTTTTGGGTTTTTGGTCTGCCACCTTTTAACCCATTTAACCTTTGTTTTTCAATAAAATCATTATATTTAACTTCATCTATATCTAACTGATTTTTTATGAATTTAAAGGCTAATTCCAAATGTTTAGGAATGTTATATTCTCCATTTGTTTGATAAGATAAAATTGCTCTAAACATTATTCCCAAATCGGAATCGGATAAGTCTTTTAATATGTCAAAATAATTTGTGTAAAGAATAAAACTGTTTTTCATTTATTCTTCTTCTCCTTCTTTTTCTTCTTTTAATTCTTTTACTAACCTTTTAATCTCATCTGCCACCAATTCTGCTTGGTCTATTGTTATCCTGACAATTCCACAAACCTGCCTAATTACTATTTCATTATGAATATTTGCAAAAACTTCCATTTCGTTAAATTTCATATCCCTTCTCCTTTTTGATTTCTTTCAATGTAGCTTCCCAATAATTTGCTATCATCTGCCAATCACTATTACTTCTTTTACAGATTTCATTTTTCTTTTTGTTAAAATAGTCCAATATCTCTATGCCATACTTGTTTATTAAGTATTTCGTGTATCTTGTATCTACACCTTCCCAATTCTGTTTTCCGTTACATTCTCTGCATTGAGCGTGAACATTCTTTTCGTCTAATAATAATGATGCCTTTGTTCTTGAAATATAATGTCCTGCGTGAATTAACATCTTTGCATCTTTTTCGGTCGGCTCTATATGTTTCCCACAAACAACACAAGTCCAATTATCACGATAACGAATATACATTTGGAAATTATCTATTGCTATTTGTTTCCAATCTATTTCTTTGTTTTTTTTGTATTTCTTCTTACACTTGGAAGGTCTTATACCTGTTCCGGTCTTACCTATAACAACTTCAAATCCTTTTTTGCAATTATTCTTTACTCGTTTATCAAATTGTGTGCATCTATCACAAAATCTCATTTAATTGCTCCTTCATAAACATATTGAGCAACGGTAGAATTGCCGAATCTTGTAGGAATATCTATCATATTTGTTTTAATCTTATAATCTTTCCTTAACTCAAATATTACTGCTCCTAATCTCATTGAGCCATATTCGTTTAATGCTTCCAACGGTGTAATTTTTCTGTATTTCTTTAAGTGATTTAAAATTGCTTGTTTTTTAGTCATCTTTCCCCCTTATATTGCATACATCAAATCTTTATTTAAACTTGTTCTTGAGCCAAAATATTGAGAAATATAATGTTCCCTGAAATCTTTAAAAAATATCTCGTAATAGTATTTTTTGCCTTTTTTGTGAATATAAATTTTGTGTCCGTCTTTGATAAAAAAAGTTCTTTTTTGACTGATATACTTTAATTCTATTTCTTCTTCTTCTTTTATCTCTTTTGCTGCTCTTACTCTGTTTCTTGCATATTCGTTCCATTTTTCACGATTTTTCTTTCTCCATACTCTCATATATTCAGTCATATTAAATTTGCTCATTGTTGCTCCTTTAAAAAACATCTTCCATTAACGGTGGTGGGATATGTATTCCCAAATTTGTTGCCCAATTTATTACATCAAACAAGAACTTTTTCATTTCATCTATATCTGCCGATGCTTTACTACGAGCAAACACCTGAATTTCACCGTCAACGATTATTTTTTTACTGAAAAATTTTTTATTTAATACTTCGTTTACATCTGCTTCGGTTAGCATTGCAGAAGCTAAACCCCTTTCATTTAACTCTTTGGTTATTGTCGGAACTATCGTTGCCCAATAATAACCGAGTTGTTTGTTTGTTTTCTTTTTAAGAGAAGATATTGCTACTTTGACAGGTCTAACTTCTATTTTCTTTGCTAATTCCTGATAAAGTGAATCTAAACTTTGTTTATCTGCTATTATCTTTTCTTCCACTTGCTTTTCCTTTTAGAATTGTTTATAAAAATCATCGTAGATTTTGATTATTTCCCAATTATTTTTATAAATATCATACATACTTGAAACTTCACCAACCGATAACTGTTTTTTACCATACATCACTTTTGAAGGAACAATATACACTTTGGTTATTTCGGCTGTTTCGTTAAGACAATAACAAATATAAATATCACAAGTCGGATTCTTTTTTCCTAAATTAAAAGTATAAAAACTGCCAATTTTGTAATTTCTATATAAACGAGCAACTTTAACATCTATTTTTATATGTTTATTAACCGTTAGGTCATAAGGAAATCTTGTTGTCATTCTGCCTACTTCATATCCTATGTTTTTCAACTGTTCGTAACATATTTCTTCATATTTTTGTCCGAACGAAGTTTCGCTTTTTTTTATTGGCAAATTCATTTTTTCTGCCCAATAACGAGTTCCACCCCTTTTGTTTATTGCACTTGATAATTTTTTATTCCCTTTCAAAATGTTGATTTCGTTTGCTGATGGGAAAACTTTGAGATTAAATTCTTTAACAAGTCCACTTAATTCTCTTTTTATTAAATCTTCATTCCATCTCGTTCCGTAAGTGTATGGCATTTCTTTCTCCTTTTGTTATTAAAACGGGCAACTAATATCTGTTTCCACTGAATCGGTTACATACTCACTATTCGGCTTTTCTTCTTTTTTTGCTTTTGAAAACGGAACAACCTTTGATGCAATTACTTTGTAATAAGTTTTTGCTTGTCCTTCCTTTTCAAACTTTTCTTGTGTCATCTTTCCTTCAATAACTACAACATCACCTTTAAAAAGTTTCTTTTCTCCACCGTAAAGAACACTAAAGAAATACGCCCTTTTTACCCATTCTTCACCTGCTTTGTAATCATCGTTTACTGCCAACGAAAAGATTGTCAGTTTCTTGCCTGACTTTGTCATTCTTACTTCGGAATCACCTACTAAACGACCACTTAAAATAATTTGGTTAAAATCTGCCATTATTCCCCCTTATTCTTTTTCCATTCAATATTTATTGAACTTTTTGCTTCTATATTTCTTGAATATTTTTCGTAAATATCCGGAAAATCTGCTTTAAATTTCTTGCTGTCAAACATCTTCTTTGTGTGTGCTTTCCTGACTGCAATATTAAATTCAGGTGTTTGAACATTTAAAATATTTCTGCTTTCCATTTCTTCTTTAATTGCGATTTTTATGTTGTCAATTTCAGTTTGTATTCTCTTGATAGTTTCAAAAGCAAGTGCTAATTGTTTAATTCTCTCTTGTGGTAAACATTTAAGTTCTACGATTTCTTTTGTTGGTCTTTCCTGTCTGTAATAAGCCCTTACAACTTCTTCTACTTTACTGTCCGGAAGAATTTCCAAATTAAATACTTCTGCTTTGTTTGGTGATTTCTCACTCGGTAAATAGATTATTTTTATCTCTTTTACTTGTGATTTGTTTTGTTCCAAAGCATAACGATAAAGGTTAGTTTTTAAAGTCCATTCTTCAATATGTTTTTCGTAAGATGTTTTTATATCGTAAAGAATTTTGCTTTTAGAATCGTAAAGGTCGTAAGTTCCACAATAATCACCCTGTGGTGTCCAAGCATATACTATTCCTTCAATAGAATTTGCTTTGATTTTGTGCTTTTTGCGAAGATACTCAAAATCTTTATACTCTTTGGAATATATCGTTTCAAAATCTTCACCGGTTAAAATCTTATCGCACATTAAATGAATATCTGTTCCCCTGTTTTGTGCTTTTTCCAAAGTTTCAACAGGTATGTTTGAAAGGTCAATATTGAGATAAAAGTTTACTATCTTGCCGACTGATACTTTTTCATCTCCGTCTTTGAAATATCTGTGGTTTACATTATCAAATATTATTCCCATTATTTTTTAACCCCTTTTTTCATTACTCTACCCATTTGGATATAATAATCAGCTTCTTTTGTTGTCATCGTTTCAGGTTTTTTTGCTCCTTTATATCCGAGAGCTTTTAACATCTCTATTTGCTCTTGTGTTGCAAATTCAACATTATCAACATTCGGTTTCGGCTCTGCTTTTTCTTGCTTAACTTCTTTTTTGATTTCAATATTCTTATCACTTCCGGCATTAGCATCAAAACTATCACTTTCAACAATATCAAACATTGCTAAATACAAATATCTTCTTGAATAGGTTTCAATTCCACCTAAAACCTGAATTGCATTACTGCCTTTTAATTCAAATGTTCTCATTGGTGAAGTTATTGAAAATTGTTCTGTTGGATTATTAGTATTTACTGCTGTTAGTTTTGCCATATCGTTATCGTAAGATGTATAAGTATAAACACCATACTTTGAACATAACCTTATTATTGCAGGAAGAATGTCTGCTAATTCATAATAAGTAAACCCTGAATATTTATTTACTCCACTTTTTTTAATTTGTGCCATTGAAAGTTCTAACTTAATTTCTGCTAATTTTTGATATAAAGTTTTTTCCATATTTTCCCCCTTTATTCTTCTTCCTGTTCTTCTTCTTCGTGCCAAATACCATTTGGACATACTAAACTTAATTTTTCCCATTCTTCCATTTTGTCCCATTGTTCTCTTGTAATTCCGTTCTTTTGGCATATTTCGTCATATACTTTGTCCATATCAACATCTTTACACATTTCATCTATTTCATCTTCTAAATGTTCAAAATGTTCCCAAATCTTTTTTTGGTCTATCATTTATTCCCCCTTAAAAAAGGTTTCAATGTATTCTTCAACCGAAACATTGTCCATATACTCTTTCATCGCAAGATAATTCATTTCACTTTGAATTGTTTGTTCGGCATAGTATCTATTCATTGTTTCAACTTCCGTTAATTCTTCGGCAAATAAGCTTTTTACATACCAAACTGCACCACTTAAAAGCCAAATAACCAAAACACAAATAACTGTTAAAACGATATAATCTTTTGCTTTGTTAGATAATTTCATTAGTTTGCTCTCCTTAAATAGTTGAAAAGTCCTTTTGAACTGCTGATAACATCTCTTACTATGTCCTTATCGGATAACATCTGCATTTTGCTCTTAATCGTTTCAATTCTTAAATTCAGGTAAGATACTTTACAGTAAACTTCGTGCCATTCTTTGTAGGTGTCTTTTGTGATTAAATTGTTAGGTCTTTCGTCAATTTCAACCATTCTTGCTTCAAGATTTCTTTTTCTTTTGGTAACGATTTCAAGTTGTCGTTCCAACTTCAACAACATTTCCTTTTTATTCATTTTTCCCCCTTTTTAAAGTTGAAATTTCTCTCAAGATTTCAACTGCTTTTCTTATTTCCGTCTTTCCGTATCTCAAATAGTCCCTGATTTGTTCTACGGAATAATACTTTTGCCCTTTAATGCTTGTTCCGTCTATTTCTGCTCTTGCTAACCACTCACTAATCGTTGAACGACTTTTCGTTCCGATTAGTTCCCCAACTTCTTTTTGAGTTATCATTTTTATTCCTAATATTTCTGTCATTTGTTGCACCTTTCCAAAAAATTGGCTATAATAAAAAGACAAGTGGCTTTTAAGAGAGATTCTCTACTACGAGAGAACAACCACTTGTCTTTTAGGGAGAAAACGAATTTGTTGTTGACAAATACGAATTCTATTTTGTGATAAAAATTTTTGTTAAACATTTTGTTTCTCTCTTAAAAATTTAATGTTTTTCTCTCATAGTCCTACTTTTGTTATACAAATTGTAGCACATTTGTAGCACAATGTCAATAGGTAAATTTATTGACGACAAAAGCAAAATAAGGGAGTGCAAATGTCGGACAAAAAGTTGCTTTTAAAGATTAAAAATTTAATGGCAGAAAAAGGTATAAATCAATCGGATTTAGCCAAAGAGTTAGGTATTACTCGTGGTGTCGTTTCCGGTTGGTTTCGTGGTGTCCGAAACCCAAAGAGAGAAACAATAGAAAAAATTGCTAATGTCTTAAAAGTTCCTTTGGCACAATTACTTATTGACGAAGAAATAGACACTTCAACCGTTCAACCGTTGAACGATATAACTACAATGAAATTGCCGATTTTGACTACTGTCGTCTGTGGTAAACCTGACTATTGCACGATAGACGAACAAGTTATTGATGATTTTGCCGAAGTTCCTAAAAAGCTGTTCCCTGATAGTGATTTTATTGTCCGTTGTGTCGGTGAAAGTATGTTGCCTGAAATACCACCACAAGCATACTGCATAATTAAGAAAATAGATGTTCCGTTAAATAATAAAAATATGTTGGTTAAAACCGAAAACGGATATACGATTAAGAGAATAAAAGTTGTTGACGGAAAGATAGAATTGCACTATTTAAACCCTTCAGGAAAGAAAATAACACCGAAAGAAGTAAAGATTATAGGAAAGGTTGTCGGAACATATAACATATTTTAGGGAGCAAAAAAAATGTTTTGGATACTTTTTATATTAGTGATAATTTTAATTATAGATGTTATTAAATTAGAAAACAAAATAGATAAGATTGTAAAAGTTGTAGATGAAATATTTAAAGAAAAACAAGATATGATAAATGATTTATATTCTAAAATAGAAAAAAATAACGATTTTTATGACGAGCCACCACTATGAAATTATATCTTCGTGGCAAATACTATTATTTCAAACCGTGTATAAACGGTAAGCAAAAGTGGGTTAATACTCACGAAGAAAACCGACTGAAAGCCAAAATCTTTGCAGAAGATTATCTCCACGATAAAAGACACTCAACAGCCAAAACAGACGGAAAATACAATTTTGATAATATGTTATGGACTGATTTCTGCGATAAGTTTATTGCTTATTCAAAGTATAACAAATCAGCACCGGAAGCCGATATTCGTGTTATAAAGGCAATAAATAACACTCTTGATATAAAATACTTTAAAGAGTTAAATGCCGATAAAATAAGGAAATACATAAGCATAAGAAAAGAAATAGACAAGTTAAAAGATAACTCACTAAACCGAGATTTGCACTCAATTAAGAGTATGTGGAAGTTTGCAACAACTGAATTATTTGAAGGTATAAGAAACGAAGCAAGTTTGGTTAAGGAAATACCTACCGAAAAGATGACTAAAACGAAATACTTTACTGAAGAAGAAATAGGGAAAATTCTCACGAATTGCGAAAGTGAAAGAATAACTATTGCTTGTTATTTAATGTTATATCTCGGCTTGAGATTAAAAGAAGCTTGTCTTTTAGAGTGGAAAGATGTTTTATTTGATTCTGATTCAGTTAGAATTTACCCACATAAGACAAAAAGAGCAAACCCTAACCCTGCTATTGTTCCAATGAATAAAAACCTTAAAATTTTCTTAAAAAGTTTGTCAAACGATAGTAAATATGTCATTGGTGCAGATTTTAACAATAAACAGGCATTGTGTTCGTTTAGTGCAACAATAAGCAAGTATTTCAAACGAATTGGAATAGAAGGAACAGCCCACACTTGCAGACATACCTTTATTTCACACCTGATTATGAAAGGAGTTGATGGCTCTGTCGTTCAAAGGTGGGCAAGAATAAACAAACCTGAAATATTACAAGTTTATCTTCATTTAAGCCCTAAATACTCAAACGAAGCAATAAATCTGCTTCCCTACTAATTTTGGACTACTTTTGGACTAACACTTTTGAAATCAAACCGAAACAGGCCGAAATAAGCCGAAATGGTAAAATAAAAAACACCGTCTATAAAACTTTATTTTTAATCTTTTAGACGATGTTTTTAAATTATTTAATATTAAGAGTAAAACTCCGAGACCAGGATTCGAACCTAGACGAAGGGATCCAAATTCCCTTGTGCTACCATTACACTATCTCGGAATTAAATTATATTGTTTGAGAATCGGTTGCCGGTGCTTCAGCTAATTTTTTTTCATAAGCATCCAAAACAACCTTTTCCAATTCACTTCTAAATTCGTTAGTTATCGGGTGAGCAATATCTTTAAAAGTGCCGTCATTCTTTTTCCTTGAAGGCATACAAACCATCAAGCCTTTTTCGCCTTTAACAATTCTTAAATTGTGTACAACAAAAACACTGTCGAATGTAATTGCCGCATAGGCTTTTAATTTTTCTTCTGCTTTTGGGAAAATTCTAACCTCAGTTATTTTCATAACTCCTCCGTTCAGCTCTATTTGCTGACTTCGAATGAGCTCGCAACCCAAATATTCCAGCCACATTTTTTTAATTCATTTAAGATAAAATCTAAATTTTCTTTATCATGAACTAAACCAAAAACAGTAGCTCCGGAACCCGACATCAAACTCGCACACCCTAAATTTTCAAGAACTTCCCTTATTTGTTTTATTTCTTGATATTCATCAAAGATAAAATCTTCAAACCTATTAAAAAAAAGATCTTTCGCACTTTCAAAATCAAACGCTTCTTTCTCAAGAATTGTAGTGATTTTACTAATTTTATGTGTATTTGTCAATGGGAATTTCACCTTCGAATAAGCATAAGGTGTAGAAACTCCGAAATTAGGTTTTACCAACACAAAAGTGCCTTTGAACTTTGTATTTATTTTTTCAACAATATCTCCTATACCTGAAATTTTTGCCGTTCCTCCCGTCATAAAGAAAGGGACATCCGCACCTAAAGTTGTTCCAAGCAATTCCAAATTTTTAATATCGTCATTTATATTCCATATTTTATTCAAAGCAAGAATTGTTGCTGCTGCATCCGACGAGCCGCCACCCAAACCGGCCCCCATGGGAATATTTTTTGTAAGTTTTATTTTTGCTCCGCAACTTATATTATATTTCTCTTTAACTTTTTCCGCAGCCTTATAAACAAGATTTTTTTTTGTATCAGACAAATCCGCATTATCACAAACAAGTTCTATTTTATTATCTTCAATTTTTGTAAGTTCCAAAATATCAAACAAAGAAACAGTATGCATAACAGATTCTATGTTATGATATCCGTCTGTTCTCTTATTTATAATTTCAAGATATAAGTTAATTTTGGCCGGAGCTTTCACTATCATCGTTTGTCTGCCTGATAAATTTTTGTAAATCCGGAAGTGATACATTGGACGATTTTGTTAAATCGCATACACACTTAAAACCCGTTTTTTCCGCCGTAAATGTTGCTTTAGACGGAATTTTTGAAATATTATTAAAAACTTTATATGAATTAAATTTCAAACTAAATGAATTTTTCTGTACAAATTCTTTGAACATTCCGCTATCGGAATCTATTTTTATAATATAATCGTTGTTTTGATAAATAACTTCCTTACCCTTTTGTTTCATATCCGAAGACAATAATAAATTTATAAAATCTTTTGATAAAACAAGCTTTGCAAAATCAAACATGGATGTGAAATCTTCCGGAATATTTTCTTCCATTGCCTGAGGATAAAATTCAATATCATCATTTACATAAACACTTCCGCCTTGAAAAGATAGTTTCGGAGGAAATTCAAAAAGCATGCCATACTTTCTTGCAAATAAAACAGTCATATACGAAGATACGGATGCACCTTTCATTTTTATATTTATCTTATAACCTGATTTTAAAGATGCAATTCTATGAAAATTTAATATTGCTCTTTCAGCAACGACTTTACATTTTTCTTGTTGCAAATCTTTTTCCTGGGCAAACTTTTTATCTAACAAATTTAATTTTTTCTTTGCCGTCTTAGATCCCAGATCATAAGCAACGGCATAAGCCATCCACGATTGAGATAATTTTTTAAGTTCTATACTTATATCTCCCAAATGTTCATAAATGTCTCTATCAAAAACTTTAGGTTGAGCATTTGCCGCAGCAAAAATATATTTTTCAGCTAATTCATAATTTCTTTTTTTATAATATAACCATCCTAATGAATCCAAAAATGCCGGAACATTAGGTTGCAATTTTACTACCTTAATAAGCATTTGTTCGGCTTGATCTAAGTGTATTGTCTTTTCCGTGTAACTATAAGCCAAATAATTTAAAGCCTTCACATTGTCGGGTTCAATCTCTATTATTTCCTTTAAAAGCTGTTCGGCTTTATTAAAATTTTTAAGTTTATCATATGAAAGTGCCAAATAAAATTTAGCTTCATTAAAATCAGGTCTTAAATATAAAGATTCTTCTAAAACCTTTTTAGCTTTTTCATATTTTTTTGAATCTATATAATTTAAACCCGCTAAATATAATATTTCAGAATTTAACGGTTCTTTTTCCAATGCCTTATCAAACTGTTTTTCCGCAGATTTATAATCTTGATTTAATGCATAATAATAACCTAACCTTGTATAATTTGATGCGGTAGGTTCCAATTTTACTATATATTCGAAGACATCTATTGCGTCGTCTATTTTGTTTTGCTTTTCATATATCATTCCCAACAAATAATTTAAAATTACGTTGTTCGGTGCCGTTTCTTTTGCTTTCAAAACAACTTCCTCGGCTTCCGCATATTTCTTTTCTTCAAAGTAACATTTACCCAAGTAAGTTAATATAGCAACATTTCCGGAAAAAAGTTTTGCATATTCTTTGTACTCTTGAATTGCAAGTTTGTATTCTTTTTTATTTTCGTAAATTCTGGCTCTTGCCAAATATCCTTCTTGAGCTTCGGATTTTATCTCGTTAACTTTTTTATAAGATTGCAAGGCTTCATCGAGCATACCGAGTTTTTCCTGTGTTAATCCGAGTTGAAAATAACCTTCTGCAGATTCCGGTTGTTGTTCCAAAAACTTTGTCCAATAATCAATTGATTCTTTTAATTTATTATCCGAGTAATAATATGCGGCCAAATAAACGGTTGCCATTTCATTCTCGGGTTCAAGTTCCAATACTCTTTCCCAAGACTGTTTTGCCAAAAGCATTTCATTTATTGAAAGATAGAACGAACCTAAAAACATTTGTGTTTTTACATTATCATTTTCAAGTTCTTGAAGTTTTTTTGCACTTTCCAATGCTTTATTAATATCGCCCTGCTGTAAATATACAAGAGCCAAATCTTTATAGACTGTCGTTGCATCCGAATCATAAGATAAAGTTCTTTCATATTCGGAAATAGCGACTTCCGGTTTACCTTTCTTTAAAGCGAGCAAACCTTTTATATACGACTTATATCCGTTATAATTTGCATAAGAAAAGCTTTCGAAGCAAAACACAAATGCAATTGCCAAACTTATTATTTTTTTCATCATTCTCTCTTTTTAAGGTTTTGATTATTTTACCATTTTGTATAACAAAATACTATTAACTGAAAAACTTTTTAAAGAAACTGTCGTTTTTCTGAACTGCATCTTTTGGAACTTCGCCCATAGTTTTCGCAAATTCAAATAATGCTTTTTTCTGTTCGGAATTTAAACTTTTCGGAACATTTATATTAACTTTAACATAAAGATCGCCCCTTACTCCTCTTCTGCCGAGTTTAGGGAAACCCTGATCTCTAACTCTTAATATTGTTCCGGGTTGTGTTCCCGGAGCAATTTTAACTTTAACTTTTCCGTCTAATACAGGAACATCATATTCTATTCCCAACGATGCTTGTGCGAATGTAAGTTTTATTTCGGTATGTAAATCGTCACCTTCTCTTACAAATCCCGGCTGTTTCTTTAAATGTATAACAACATACAAATCTCCGGGTTGTGCACCTTTCGGACCTGCATCTCCCGCACCGGAAACTCTTAATGTACTGCCGTCGTTAACACCTTGCGGTATTCTTACTTTTATAGTTTTATTTGTTCTTATTGTTCCCGTTCCTCTGCAAGTAGGGCAAGGATTATCTATAATTTGTCCCTCGCCATGACATTTAGGACATGTTTGAGTAAAAGAGAAAAATCCCTGGTTTACTCTGACTTGTCCTCTACCTTTACATTGAGGGCAAGTTTTCGGAGCTGTTCCGGCTTTTGCTCCCGTACCTCCGCAAGTTTGACATGTATCTCTTTTAGTAACATCCAAAGATACTTCTTTGCCTGTCATTGCATCAAGCATAGATATATCCAAATCGTATCTTAAATCTGCACCTTTTCTGTATTGTCTTTGAGCTCCGCCCGACGATCTTCCTGCCCTGCCGCCGCCGAATATATCACCGAAAATATCACCGAATATGTCACCCATATCTCCCATATTACCGAAACCGCCCGCACCGGCTCCGCCCATACCGTTCATACCTTCGTGACCGAAAGCGTCATATTGTTGTTTTTTCTGCGGATTGGATAAAACATCATAAGCTTCGTTTATCTCTTTAAACTTTTCCTCGGCTTCTTTGTTTCCCGGGTTTCTGTCCGGATGATATTTTATTGCCAAATGTCTGTATGCTTTTTTTATTTCGTCGGCCGATGCTCCTTTTTGAACACCTAAAACCTCATAAAAATCTTTTTTCATATCTTCCTCTTTATATTAAGCTAAGCAACTTACTGCCTCGCAATTTTTCAAATAAAATTATTAAAATATATCTTTTTAATATGCTTTAAAAATTTTATCTTTTAAACTTGCGAAACTACCAACAGGCTTTTTGCCTGTTGATAGTTCTAATTTTTCAAATATCTTACCTATTTTTCAAATAACTAAAGATTTTGAACTTTAGGCTAGGCACACCGCACCGAAGTTTACATCGAAAAGTAAATGAGGTGCGGTGTAACGAAGCATAAATTCAAAAGATTAGTTATTTTTTGTCGTCTACAACTTCTGCATCCACAACATTGTCGTCATTATTTCCACCGGCATTATTATTTGCCTGAGCTCCTGCATTTGATTGAGTGCCTTGTGCATTAGCTTGTTGCTGTTGTTGTGCTGCCTTATAAACTTCTTCCGCTAATTTATGTGAAGCATCCGAGAGTTTATCTTTAGCTTCTTTAATCTTTGCTATATCGCCACCTTTAATTGCTTCTTTTGTGTCGTTGATAGCTTGTTCGATTTTCAATCTTTCATCTTGAGAAATTTTGTCACCATGTTCTTTCAAACTCTTTTCTGTTGCATAAACTAAATTGTCGGCTTCGTTTTTAGCTTCGATTTCTTCTTTTTTCTTTTTATCGTCTGCAGCATATTGTTCTGCTTCTTTAACATATTTGTCTATATCTTCTTTAGAAAGTTTTGTTGAAGAAGTAATCTTAATTGACTGCTCTTTACCTGTTCCCAAATCTTTTGCAGATACATGCAAAATACCGCTTGCATCTATATCGAATGTAACTTCAATTTGAGGAACTCCTCTCGGAGCAGGTGGTATTCCGTCAAGAGTAAATCTTCCCAAAGAAACGTTATCTTTTGCCATAGGTCTTTCACCTTGCAAAATATGTATTTCCACTCCCGGCTGATTATCTTGTGCGGTAGAAAATACTTGAGATTTCTTTACAGGAATTGTTGTATTTCTGTCGATGATAGGAGTTCTAACATTTCCTAAAGTTTCAAGACCTAATGTTAAAGGTGTAACATCGAGTAAAAGAATATCTTTTACATCTCCGGTTAAAACTGCAGCTTGAACTGCTGCACCGTTGGAAACACACTCCATCGGGTCAATTCCTCTTTCAACAATTTTACCTACATAGTTTTCAACAAATTTTTGAACTATAGGCATTCTTGTAGGACCGCCTACGAGAATAACTTTTGTCAAATCCGCACTTGTAAGTTTTGCATCGCTTATTGCCTGATCGATAGATGCTTTACATCTTTGAACTATAGGATCTACCAAGTTTTCAAGTGTTGCTCTTGTAAGTTTCATTGCCAAATGTTTCGG